>JBMNRC010000010.1:0-90490 GCA_050944455.1 Lachnospiraceae bacterium | reverse complement strand
ATGTCTGGGATTATTCACTCGAATCCCGCATCGCTGCGGGCAAATGAAAATCTTCTGAATCTTCTTTGCTTTTCAAAAGAATTTTCAGGGATTGGTTATACTGTTCAGTTATCAAGGTGCGATGTCCTGTTTCCCTGCTTTTCTCCGGTTTTCATCAGAAAAAGCGTGGAAAAACGGGGCGCTGTCTCTCAGACAGCTTATCCATAGTATCACCGGCAGAAAACTCTGTCAAGAGTTTTTTCAAAAAAACTAAATTATTTTTTGAAGTACTCTTGTAACAGCCGTTTTCGTTCCCCTTTTACCGCATAAATTATCATTTATACGATCATTGTAGAACAACTATATTGATCCTTAAGAGAAACAAACTGTTCCTGAAGGAACGGAAGACCTTCTTCCGCGGTTCATCTATGGAATAAAAAATACCCTTCGAACCAGCCGCTCGAAAGGCACTCATAAAACATATGGATAATCTGGATCTCTACTTCGAAGAAACTTACAAATTCATTGCAGGAAATTCACGGCATCTGTTGTGCGTCCATTCTTAAACAATAAATTGACAAATCAGCTTCGTTTTCAAAATACCGCTTATCTGTTTTTAAAGGAAACGGAGAAAGAGGGATTTGAACCCTCGCACCGGGAAATGCCGGTCTACACCCTTAGCAGGGGCGCCTCTTCAGCCTCTTGAGTATTTCTCCATCCGTTTAAAAAACTTATGTTTCATAAGCATTGTGTATTATACTCTCCGGAGACCGGCTTGTCAAACACTTTCTTATTTTTCCCGGCTTATCGTCTTTTTAAGACAGCAGCCACGAAAATCCGCGGGCAATCCGCTCGTCCGGATGGTCAAAGTGACCGCCGCGGTTCCATTCCAGAAGAAATCTCTTCACTCCGGGATCGTTTCTGAAAATCTCCGCCTGGCGCCTGGTAGCGTCTCCAACGGTTTTCATCTTCGCGTTGCGGGTTTTTTCCTCCCTGTCGCCGAGGCTCATGTAGACCATGCTTCCCTCCGGCGCTCGCTTATGGAGCGCGTACTTTTCCCAGCCCGGGTACCACAGGGACCCGGACATGCTGGCGGCTCCGGAAAAACATCCGGTTTCCAGAAAGGCCCACAGCGAGAAAAGGCCTGCCAGCGAATAGCCGCCGATGAAATACTCCGGCTTTTTTCCGCCATTTCCGGTCAGGACAGGCAGCAGGCTCTGCCCGATCCAGTCCAGCGTCTCGCCCGCTTTTCCCGTAAATGGGATCTTCCCGAAGGCAGGGTCCGACGGCCACGGCGAGAGAGAACGATACCAGTCCGGAATTTCGCAGGCGATGATCTGCCAGTCCGTCCCGCAGGATTCCGATACGATCCTGTCGACGGTATCCACGGCATCCTGTTCATCGTCACCCGTAAGCCACAGAAGGATCCGACGCGCGCCAGGAAAACCAAACCGGAGACACTCTGTGCCTCCGGTGGTAAATTTTTCTTTTCTTTCAGATTCTTTCAATTTATTTCGGTGAATTACGCCGTCTGAACGCTCCGCTTTTCAGGCGGAGTATTCTGGCGTATATATAAATTTTTTCGGTTCTGGTCAGGCCTGCCAGCCTATTTCCGATCAGATTCCGATCATCATCGGTGACCGGTTTTTCCAATCAGTGTTCCGATAACGTTACGCGGTCATTCCCTGACAACAGGCCCGATCAGTTTTGCAGCTTCATTCTCAATGAGATCCGACAGCCATGCTTTCCGGTCAGATGACCCTCAAAATCAGGCTGTAACCACATTCTTCGGATCAGGATTTCCCGCCGCGAACGCTTTCGCGTTGTCAAGCGTCGTGCGGCTGATTGCTTCCAGAGCCTCCTCCGTGAGGAATGCCTGGTGGGAAGTCACAATGACATTCGGGAAGGAGAGAAGGCGGGAGACGATCGAGGACTGCAGGATATCGTCCTCGCGGTTCTCGAAGACGTTCTGCGTCTCTTCCTCGTACACATCCAGCCCGACGCCGAAAAACTTGTCCTGGCGGATTCCGCGGATCAGGTCTTCCGTATCGATCAGGGCTCCTCTGGACGTATTGACCAGCACCGGATGTTTTCTGATCTTGGAAATCGTGTAGTTGTTGATCATGTGGTAGTTGTCGCTCGTCAGCGGGCAGTGCAGCGAGATCAGGTCGCTCTCCGCCAGCAGGGTGTCGAGATTCACGTACTCCACAAAATCAAGATTCTTGTTGGGGTAAACGTCATGCGCGATGACCTTCATGCCGAAGCCCTGGCAGATTTTGCACATCGCGGTGCCGATCTTTCCGGTTCCGACGATTCCGGCCGTCTTTCCGTAAAAATTCATGCCGGTAAGACCGGTCAGGGAAAAGTTATTCTCGCGGACCTTGATATAGGCTTTATGAATCTTGCGGTTGACCGCCAGCGCCAGAGCCATCGCGTGCTCGGCGACTGCCTGCGGGGAATAGCCCGGAACGCGCAGTACGGTGATCCCTGCTGCTTTTGCGGCCTCAAGATCAACGTTGTTGTAGCCCGCGCATCTCATCAGAAGAAGCGGAACTTTCGCCTTTCCAAGGACATCGATAACCGGAGCGCTCAGATCCGAACTCACAAAGGCGCAGACCGCGTCATATCCCTTGGCGAGTGCGGCTGTCTGGACGGAAAGATCCGCGTCCAGATACTCCAGGCGGATTTCCGGATACTCGCTGATAATGGACTCAAAAGAATCCTTATCGTATTTTTTGGTATCGTAGAACAGTATTTTCATTATTGTTCCTCCTTCCGTCTTTGCGGCGGTTCAGTCTGAGCACTCGTCAACGGTTTCATGGTCCGTGTTATCATCCGGTTAATCTGATTCATCTTCCGATCCGTCATCCGACTCATCATTCAGATCTTCTTCTGACTCGCCGTCAGATTCATCATTCAGATCTTCTTCAGATTCATCTTCAGTCTCTTCCCCGGACCCGTCCGGATTTTCATCTTCCGGTTCAGTTTCATCTTCATCATCATCGGTTTCAGATGTTCCGTCAGCGTTTGCTGCCTTTTCCACAGCATCGGAAACTTCGTCGTCCGGCGTCTCCTCCGCGGATGTGATGGAGCTGACGCGCACATCTTCCCCGCGGTCAATATTGATCAGCTTCACTCCTGACGCATTTCTGGACAGAAGAGAGATCGAACTTTCGCGGATGCGGATGACGATTCCCTGGTTTGTGATAATCATCAGTTCGCAGTCGGGCTGAACTGTCAGCACGCCGACCAGTTTTCCGCTCTTTTCATTCACGCGGAAGCAGCGGACGCCCTTTCCGCCGCGGTGCTGCACTGAGAATTCGCTCATGGCCGTCTGTTTGCCGATACCGTATTCGGAGACGAACAGCAGCCTGCCGTCCGGCTCTCCGATCTGCATTCCGACAACCTCGTCGTCTCCCTGAAGATCGATTCCCTTCACGCCCATGGACGTTCTGCCCGTCGGGCGGATATCTTTCTCCCTGAAGCAGATGCTCTGCCCGTACCGGGTGATCAGGAAAATCTTTTTGTTTCCGTCGGTCACCACAACATTGACCACCTCGTCGCCTTCGCGGAGGCTGATCGCCGTCAGGCCGTTCTTTCTCAGGTTTGCGAAAGCGTCCAGGTTCGTGCGCTTGACCATGCCCTGCCGGGTCGCGATGAAGAGATATCCCTCATTCATGTTCTCATTCGGCAGGATGGAAGTCACTCTCTCGCCTCCCTGCAGCGGAATCAGGTTGATCAGCGCCGTTCCGCGGGAGGTTCTCCCGGATTCCGGGATCTCGTAAGCCTTCAGGCGGTAAACCCGGCCGAGATTTGTGAACATCATGACGTCGTTCAGGTTGCTGATGGTGAGGATATCGCGCACATAGTCGTTATCCAGCGTCTGCATTCCCTTGACGCCCTTGCCGCCGCGTCCCTGCGCCTTGAAGTTGTCTCCGGACATTCTCTTGATATATCCGAGATTCGTCAGGGTGATGACGGATTCGCTGTCGTCGATCAGGTCCTCGTCCGTAATCTCGTTTTCTTCGTTCTGTATGCGCGTGCGGCGGTCGTCGCCGTACTTGTCGGCTACCGCCTGCAGCTCGTCGCGGACCACGCCGAGCAGTTTGTTCCGGTCCGAAAGGATCGCCTGGAATTCCGCGATTTTCGCTTCCAGATCCTTTAACTCGGCTTCCAGCTTCTCCCGCTCCAGACCTGTCAGAGCGCGCAGCCGCATATCCACAATCGCCTGGGCCTGGACATCGTCGATCTTCAGGGCTTCCATCAGCCCTGCCTTGGCTTCGTTGACGTTGGCGGAACCGCGGATGATGCTCACAACCAGGTCAATCTGGTCGATGGCTGCCAGAAGGCCCTGCAGAATGTGGGCTCTCTCCTGGGCTTTGTTCAGGTCGTATCTGGTGCGCCTGGTGACGACCTCCTCCTGGAACGAGATATAGTTCGTCAGCATCTCGGGAAGAGTGAGGATCTTCGGCTGTCCGTCCACAAGCGCCAGCATGATGACGCCGAAAGTCGTCTGAAGCTCGGTGTGGCGCATCAGCTTGTTGAGAATGATATTCGGGTTGACGTCGCGGCGCAGCTCGATCGAAATGCGCATGCCCTCCCGGCTGGACTGGTCAGCCAGGTCGGTGATGCCGTCGACCTTCTTGTTCTTGACCAGGTCGGCGATGCTCTCGACCAGCTTGGCCTTGTTGACTCCGAACGGAATCTCCGTGACGACGATCCGGTGCTTGCCGTTCGCCATCGGCTCGATATTCGTGACGGAACGCACGATAATTTTTCCGCGGCCGGTCCGGTAGGCTTCGTCGATCCCGCGGCGGCCGACGATAATCGCGCCGGTCGGAAAATCCGGTCCCTTGATATCCTCCATGATTTCCTCGATGGAGGTTTCGCGGTTTTCATTGATGCGGTTGTTGATCATCCTGACGATCGCGGCGACAACCTCCCGCATGTTGTGCGGCGGGATGTTGGTGGCCATGCCGACCGCGATTCCGTTGGAACCATTGCACAGCAGGTTCGGATACCGGCACGGGAGGACGGTCGGCTCCTTTTCCGTCTCGTCGAAGTTCGGCTGGAAATCGACCGTGTCCTTGTTGATATCCGCGAGCATCTGCATGGAAATGTGGGAGAGCCTGGCCTCAGTGTAACGCATGGCCGCGGCCCCGTCGCCGTCCTCCGACCCGAAGTTTCCGTGGCCGTCGACCAGAGGATACCTGGTGGACCATTCCTGCGCCATGTTGACGAGGGCTCCGTAGATTGAACTGTCTCCGTGAGGATGGTACTTGCCCATCGTATCGCCGACGATACGCGCGCATTTTCTGTGCGGCTTGTCGGGGCCGTTGTTCAGTTCAATCATCGAATACAGGACGCGGCGCTGAACAGGTTTCAGGCCGTCCCTCACGTCAGGAAGGGCGCGGGAAGAGATGACGCTCATCGCGTAATCAATGTAATCCTGCTCCATCGTCTTTTTGAGATCGACTTCCTGAATATTATCAAATATGGTGTCGTCCATCATTTATCCTTTCCCGGATTGATCTTTCTGATTCCCTGCCAGGCAGGCTCACGCCGCCTGCGGGACGTGCCGCGGGATTTCTGTACCGTCCTGCCGGTCAGACATCCAGATTTTTGACGTTTTTCGCGTGTTCCTCGATAAACTCACGTCTCGGCTGGACCTGGTCGCCCATGAGCGTGCTGAATACCACGTCGATATTCGCGGCGTAGGATTCGTCAAAGTTCACTCTGAGCAGGATGCGGCGCTCCGGGTCCATGGTGGTTTCCCAGAGCTGGTCGGCGTCCATCTCTCCGAGCCCCTTGTACCGCTGGATTTTATTGTTCTGGTCGCGGCCGACCTCATTCAGAATCCGGCTGAGCTGCTCGTCAGAGTAGGCGTACCATACCTTTTTGTTTTTCTCGAGTTTGTACAGCGGCGGCTGCGCCAGATAGACGTAGCCCTGCTTGATCAGCTCCGGCATGAACCGGTAGATGAAAGTCAGAAGCAGCGTCGCGATATGGGCTCCGTCGACATCGGCATCGGTCATGATGATAATCTTGTGATATCTGAGTTTTGTGATGTCAAAATCTTCGTTGATGCCGGTTCCGAAAGCCGTGATCATGGAGCGGATTTCCGCGTTCGCGAGAATTCGTTCCTCCCTCGCCTTCTCGACATTCAGGATTTTTCCGCGCAGCGGGAGAATCGCCTGCGTCGCGCGGCTTCTCGCCTTCTTTGCGGAACCGCCTGCCGAATCTCCCTCAACCAGGAAGATCTCGCAGTTCTCCGGATTTTTGTCGGAGCAGTCGGCCAGCTTCCCGGGAAGGGAAAGCCCGTCCAGCGCTGTCTTTCTCCGGGTGAGGTCTCTCGCCCGGCGCGCGGCTTCCCTCGCCCTGGCCGCATTGACGGATTTTTCGCAGATCGTCTGGGCGACCTTCGGATTCTGCTCAAGATAATAGGTGAGCTGTTCGGAGACAACCGCCGCTACCGCGGTCTTGGCGTCGCTGTTGCCGAGCTTGGCCTTGGTCTGGCCCTCAAACTGCGGGTCCTCCATCTTGATGGAAACCACGGCGGTCAGCCCCTCGCGGATATCCTCGCCCGTCAGCGCCTCGTCGCTGTCCTTTAAAATTTTGTTTGCCCTGGCGTACTTGTTGAAAGTGTCGGTCAGCGCCGTCTTGAAGCCGGTGAGATGCGTTCCGCCTTCCGGCGTATTGACGTTGTTGACGAACGTATAGATTTTTTCGTCGTAATAGTCATTATGCTGCATGGCCGCTTCGACCAGGATGTTGTTTTTCGTTCCCTCGAAGTAAAGGATATCGTCGTACAGCGGCTGTTTGGATCTGTTCAGGTATTTTACAAACTCGCGCAGGCCTCCCTCGTAGTGGAAGACATCCTGCTTTTTTTCCTCCCCGCGCTCGTCCGTGAGCGTGATGCGGAGTCCCTTGGTCAGGAAGGCGGTTTCCCTGAGCTGTTCCTTCAGCGTATCGTAATCAAAAACAACGGTTTCGAAAATCTCCGCGTCAGGCTTGAAGGTAACTTTTGTCCCGTGCTTTTCCGGATCGCAGCTGCCGACCACTTTGAGGTCGTAAACCTTTTTCCCTCTCTCATACCTCTGCCTGTAGATTTTTCCTTCATGGCAGATGTCCACTTCCAGCCATTCGGACAGCGCGTTCACCACGGACGCGCCGACGCCGTGCAGGCCGCCGGAGACCTTGTATCCTCCGCCGCCGAATTTTCCGCCGGCGTGAAGAACCGTGAAGACAACCTCCACCGCCGGGATGCCCGCCTTCGGGTGAATGCCGACCGGAATGCCTCTTCCGTCGTCCTCAACGCAGATCACGTTATCCTTCTGGATCGTGACCTCGATATTTTTGCAGACTCCCGCCAGCGCTTCATCCACCGAGTTGTCTACGATTTCGTATACCAGATGATGCAGGCCGCGTTCCGAAGTGCTGCCGATGTACATGCCGGGGCGCTTCCTCACAGCCTCCAGACCTTCCAGAATCTGGATCTGACTTGCATCATATTCACTCATTGCTGTCCTCCGTTTCTGCTTTCCGTTCTGTCAAATCTCCTTCGGGTTCTGTGCCTTCGGGGATTTCCGGGGCCTCCGCGGCCGTTCCGGCTCTGACCAGAAAAATCCGGTCCATGTGAAGCCTGCTGCGGATCAGATCGTCCAGTCCGGTGCAGGTGATCATTGTCTGTGTATCCCTGATTTCATTGAGCAGGCTTTTCTGCCGCCGCTCGTCGAGTTCGCTCAGGACGTCGTCCAGAAGCAGGACGGGCGATTCGCCCGCGAACTTCCGGATCATCTCGATCTCCGCCATCTTGGCGGACAGCGCGGCAGTGCGCTGCTGTCCCTGGGAGCCGAACTCCCGCAGGTCCGTCCGGGAGGAACTGTTTCCGCCCGAAACGGAAACCACCGAAAAGACGAGATCATCTCTGTGCGGTCCGACGCCCGTCGTCCGGAATTTCAGATCCCGCTCCCGGTTCTCCCTGAGCCGGCTGCTGAAATTTTCCTCGCTGACGTCAGGGTCATAATCCGTGTAGAGTTCTTCTTTCCCGCCGGAAATTTTGGCGTGGATCTCCTGGATTACCGGGGAAAGATCCTTCACAAACCGGCGGCGGGCCCTGATAATCCTGGTTCCCGCTTCCGCCAGCTGCTTGTCCCACACATCCAGCGTATCCGGGATCCTGCCGTCAAAACCGATGGTTTTGAGCAGGGCGTTTCTCTGATCCAGACACCGGTGATAGGCAATCAGGTCCTTCAGGTAGCCCCGATCCAGGCTGCCCATCTCCATATCGAGATATTTTCTGCGCTCGGACGGGCCGCTTTTGACCAGCTGAAGATCATCCGGGCAAAAAAAGACAATATGAAGAAGGCCGTACAGTTCCGAAATTTTCCGGATCGGGACGGAATTGACGGCTATACCCTTGTTTCCGTATTTTCTGAGATGAATATCAATCCGATACGGAATATCCTTTTTTTCTCCCGTCAGCTTGATATGGCCTTCGGTGCAGCCAAACCGGATCAGGTCCCGGTCCTTTGCACCCCTGAACGATCTCCCGGTGGAGCAAAGTGACATGGCTTCCAGGAGATTGGTCTTTCCCTGCGCGTTATCCCCGGTAAAGATATTGATCCCGCGGGAAAATTTGAGTTCCTGCCGGGAGAAATTGCGGAAATCCGCAAGACTCAGCGATTCGATGAACATCAGGCTTCAGTTTCCGGTCCGACGATCTCAACAGTCTCATCCCGGTAGGAAACAATATCTCCGCCGTGAAGCTTTTTGCCTCTCTGGAGCTCAACTTCGCCGTTAACTTTAACCTGGCCGTCCCTGATGGCGTACTTTGCGTCAACTCCCTCGCCGACAAGGCGGGCAGCCTTCAGGGCCTGGCCGAGACGGATAAATTCTTCCCCGTCTCTGATCCTGATCTTAATCATTATACTCCTAACACCCCCTGAATTCAAAATCGGGGGTACCTCTGCCTGACGGCAGACGGAACCCGGCCGTCCGCCTACGTGTTTTATGCGTCAGATTTATACGTTGAAATTGATCGGAAGGATCATGTAGATATAGCTTTCCTGTTCATCCTTGATAAAGCAGGGCGCGTTCGCGCTGATCAGGAAAATATCGATCTTCTCGTCGTCGATCACCCGGATCGCGTCCGCCAGGTATCTGGGATTGAAGCCGATTTTCAGGTCCTTTCCTTCCTTCTCGATCGGAATATCCTCCAGCATCTCGCCGTAGGAAGAGCGCATGGAGACCTCCATGGAGTCGTCCATGATTGTGAGAATCAGCGGCTTGCGGTCATTCTCATGAACCAGGAGCATCGCTCTGTCCAGGCACGCCGCGAAATCCTTCTTGTTGATCGTCAGCCGGATTCCGAACTCATGCATCAGCATCTGGTCCAGGTTGAAATACTTTCCCTCGATCAGGCGGGAGACAACCCTGGTGCTGTCGAACTCAAAGAGGATGTGGTTGACGGTAAAATAGACCGTCACCATGCACTCGCTGTCGTCCGGAAGGATCTTGGACAGTTCGCTGAGCGTTTTCGCCGGGATGATGGCGCTGGCCGGCTCATACTTTTCCTTCAGCTCTACATTCCTGATCGAAATGCGGTGGCCGTCCAGGGAAGCGATGCGCAGCTTTCCGTCCTTCTGTTCGAAAAGTTCCCCGGACATGATGATGTTCGCGGAAGATTCCGCCGCGGAGAAGATCGTCTCGTCGATAACCGACTTCAGCGTGAGGGCGGAAATTTTGATGAACTGGCTCTTTTCGACCTCTGGCATGTGGGAAAACTCCTCCGGGTCCCTGCCCGCGACGGAAAACTTCGCTTTTTCACAGAAAATCTGCACATTGTTGGAATCATCCGTTTTGATTTCAACCATAGCGTCCGGCAGTCTCCTGATGATTTCGGAGAACAGCCTGGATTCGACGGCGACGCTCCCGAATTCGTCGATGGTTCCGGTGACTTCCGTCTCGATGCCCAGTTCCGTATCATTGGCCGTCATGAAAATGCGGTTTTCCTTCGTATGGATCAGAATGCAGCCGAGAATCGGCATCGTCGTCTTGGTGGAAACCGCTTTCGATACGGAGTTGATGGATTTGAGCAGTTCGTTTTTCGGGCAAAGAATTTTCATTGTTCCTCCCAGGACCTGAATAAGGTCTTTCTATGATATTTTGGTCTGTCTTTGAATCTGTCAGATCTGCCAGACAGGACATCCGTCTGACTGTCTGAACGGTTCTGTCAATGATTGATGGCAATTTCAGCCTGCTCCGGTTCAGGAGCCTGGCATCCCCTCCGGACCGTTTATACATTTTCGGCAGGCATGGCGCGCGCCGGACCGGATAAATAAACAGTAATTATTCTGCTGTTGCTGATGCTGTAGGGGCGGACAGGGGGAAAAGGCATGGAAAGCCCTGTTTTCACACCGTTCCGGATTGGGACGGCGCGTTGGACAGGCGGTTGACAGAACAGCCGCAATCCACTTTCCGGGAGCTTTCAGCTTTAAACAGCCGCTGATGCATATTCTGCATATTCAGCCCGGCGAAATTATTTTCCCCAGATCTGTCCCCATCGGGTTCCGCGATTTTTCAAGGATTTCCGGAAAAGTTATCCCCATAATTGTGGATAACTTGGGGGATAACCTCCCGAAACATTCTGTCAATTCATTTTCATTCTGAAAAATACACGGAAGGTTTCGACGGATTTCCGGTGGAAGAGATCCGTGAAAGCCGCAAATTATTCGCTGGCGGGCCTGATCTTTTTGGTGAGAGTCTCGACGGTGTCCCGCATATTCGGATCCGACTTGATTTCTTCCGCGATTTTTTCACAGCCGTGGCGGATCGTCGTGTGATCTCTGTTGCCGAGATCCTGGCCGATCTGTTTTAAGGGCAGGTCTGTCAGCTGCCTGCAGAGATACATGACGATCTGTCTCGGGATGGTGACGTCCTTGTTGCGCTTGTGGCTGATCAGCTCGGAGGGGTCGCAGCCGAAGTGGTCAGCGACGGCGTTGAGAATCTTTGTTGAAGTGATCTGCCGGCTGTCGTCAGACTGCCGGATCATATCCCTGAGAACTTTTTCCGCGATTTCCAGAGTCGCCTTGCTGTTGTTCAGCCTGGCGTACGCAATGACCCTGGTGAGCGCTCCTTCCAGCTCCCTTATATTGGAAGTAATATTCTTCGCGATATAGCTGAAAACGTCATCATCGATGCTGTAATAACCGGATTCCTCACCTTTCTTTCGCAGAACGGCGATTCTAGTTTCGTAATCGGGAGCGGAGATATCGGCGATCAGGCCGGAAGAGAATCTCGAGCTGAGCCTTTCTTCCAGCGTGGTGAAATCTTTGGGCGGCTTATCGGACGAGATGACGATCTGCTTGTTGTTCTCATACAGGTGGTTGAAAGTATTGAAGAATTCCTCCTGCGTACTTTCCTTTCCTATTATAAATTGAATATCGTCAATAAGCAGCACATCGACGCTGCGATATTTTTCCTTGAAGGCAATATTCGACTTGTTGTGGATGGCGTCGATCAGCTCGCTGGTGAATTTCTCGCTGGTTACGTACAGTACGTTTTTTGAGGGATCTTTCTGCAGAATTTCGTGAGCGATCGCCTGCATCAGGTGCGTCTTCCCCAGTCCGGGCCCTCCGTAGATGAAAAGAGGGTTGTAGGTAGTCGGCTTTTCAGCGACCGCAACCGCGGCTGCCAGCGCGAATTTATTGCTGTTGCCCTCGACGAAAGACTCAAACGTATATTTTGAGTTCAGGTTAGCGTTGGCCATGGCCTCCGCGTAAGAGCTGACCTTCGGCGACAGTCTTTCCCTGTAGTGATTGAGCTGTTCTTTGGAGAGATCCTCGGGCTGGATGAAGGTGAAAGTGCAGTTGAAATGCAGCAGCCTGAGCGCCGCGGTCCTGAATTCCATTTCAAAATGGTTCTTCAGGTAATCGATGGGCATGGCATAGGTCCAGTCCGGATGAAGCACATAGACCACGTTCTGCTCAACGCGGTTGAATTCCAGCGGATCAATCCAGGTATTGTAGGCGACATCAGAAATCTGGCTGCGCACTTCCTGTTTTATCCGGTCCCAGTTTTCGTAGACGATTTTATCCCAGTCTTCGTTCGTATGTTCGTACATAAGTAACCCCCAAGATGAATCCCCGGATGAGCCTGCGACATCTGCGGTCAATTGCCGGTGATGAGAATTCTATCAGAAGAGTGGGGATAATTCAAGCGGCTGGTGGAAGAATCGAAAAGTTATCCACAAAAATGTGGATAAAGTGGGTGGACAGCAGGATTGTGCAGAATCGGAGAAATGTGGATAATGTGGATAAATTAGTTGATAACTCCAGACAGGGACATTTTGTGGATGTTTTTTCCGGAATCCGTGGACGGAATGCGGATAAAGTCTTTCGAAACGCATAGAAGAAACAAACCGGAATCGTGATTTGCCGCCGATTTCGGGAGAAAGAAAAAGATATCCACAAAAATATCCCCAACAATGTGGATAAACCGCCGGAGGATGACGCAGGGGACCGCTTCCTGTTGATTGTCTGTGAATTTCGAAAACCGGATGGCAGAATTGAATCACTGATGTGGGATAACTCTGTGGATGCCGGGGACAGGCCGGAAAAATTGCTTCCATATTAATGGGTATCCGGAAAAAGAAAAAAATTTTTTTCAGCCTGTCCGGAAACGGGGAATGAAGATATGAAGGGAATAAGATGATTCCTGAATCCGCTGTTCTGCTCCCGGGATTCAGTCAGATCCTGTTCAGGGGCGCCGCTTCCCGCGGTACGGGCCCCGGAGAGGCGATAAATGAGGAAAAACGGCGCAAATTCACTTGACGAAATTCCGTTTTGTGACTTATAATTCCATAGATGTCCGGATTTTGTTTCTCAAAATTTCTGGAATGAATGGCCGCGGGGAATTGCAGGCGCGGGACATATCATTCATTAAAATTAAGCGAGGAGGTGTTCCAGCATGAGAAAAGGTACGATGACATGGCATCCGAAGGCTAAGTCTGATGCCAGAGTTCATGGTTTTCGTCAGAGAATGAGAACGAGCAATGGCAGAAAAGTCCTTTCCGCCAGAAGGGCAAAGGGCAGAAAGAAGATTGCCTGAATTTCATCTGTTCGGTAGTTACTCTCAGGGTGGATGTCTGACTCTCCCGCAGTTTCACCGCGTCCATCGGGCGCAGTATTGCGCGGAGGGAAAAACATCCACCCTGTTGCGTATCAGGAAAACATCAGGAGGTTTGTCGGAATGGGTTCAATTAACTCATTGAAAAACAACAGGGACTTCTGCAGGGTTTACGGATCCGGACAGAAGGCTGTCGACAGGCTTCTGGTGATGTACGCGATGCCTAACGGCCGGGAGGACACCCGAATTGGAATTTCTGTCAGCAAAAAAGTGGGAAACAGCGTTGTGCGCCACCGTGTTACCAGAGTGATCCGCGAATGCTGCAGGCTTCATGAAAAAGAACTGAAACAGGGGCTGGACATCGTCATTGTTGCTAGAATGCAGGCAAAAGAACAGGGGTTGCTGGAAATTGAACGTGCGTTTTTTCACGCGGGAAAGATTCTGCGCGTTTTTATGGCAGATGAACCCGGAATCCGGGCGGAAAGCCCGGGGCAGCCGCAGGCCGGGAATGCCGCTGAATCCGGGGAAACCGGCGCGGCCGGCAGACAGCTGTAAACTGTACTGAAAGATGAAAAGATTTCTGATTTCCTGTATTCATTTTTATCAGAAGTATCTCTCGAAACTCAAGGGAAGACCCACCTGCATCTATACACCGACGTGTTCCCAGTACGCTATCGAAGCCATTGAAAAGTATGGCGCTTTCAAAGGCTCCCTTCTGGCTTTCTGGAGAATTCTCCGGTGCAATCCTTTCGCGAAGGGCGGGTATGACCCTGTTCCGTAAAAACCGCGTTAACGTTCAGGCGCGGAAAGCATCTAGTCAGATCTGGCAGATATCTCATCGGCGGGACGGGATCCCGCAGGGAGGGCGAGATTGGAATTTCTAACACTCACACAAAGCAACTGGTTCATCATCGGGCCGATCGCAAAGGTGCTCGGATTTCTGATGAACTGGATCTACGAGTTTCTTGATCTGATCGGGATTCCCAACATCGGTATTGCGATCATCCTCTTTACCATCATCATCA
This sequence comes from Lachnospiraceae bacterium, assembly GCA_050944455.1. Taxonomy (GTDB): domain Bacteria; phylum Bacillota; class Clostridia; order Lachnospirales; family Lachnospiraceae; genus Anthropogastromicrobium. The sequence goes on along the minus strand of JBMNRC010000010.1, from coordinate 76,358 downwards.
AGGCGCTGATGCTTCCCCTTTCGATTCGTCAGCAGAAATTCTCCAAACTGAATACGGTCATGCAGCCGGAAATTCAGGCCATCCAGGAGAAATACAAAAATCTGGATAAGAACAGCCCGAAATACAATCAGATGCTCATGCAGGAGCAGGAAGACATGAAAATGGTTTACCAGAAGTACGGAACCAGCCCGACCGGCGGCTGTCTCCAGCTTCTGATTCAGATGCCGATCCTGTTCGCCCTGTATCAGGTTATCTACAAAATTCCGGGGTACGTCACAAAGATCTACAACATCTACAAGCCGGTCGCTGAAGGGCTGGTCGGGATTTCCGGCTACTGGACCGAGGAGCTTCAGTCTCTCGCTTCCCAGAATGAGATCAATGTCAGCAAGTTCGAGGGTTACTCGGATACGCAGAAACTGAAACATATCATCGATATGTTCTACAACTTCAGCAAATCCGAATGGTCCCAGTTTACGGACATGTTCCCGCAGCTGACCGACCTGATCAACCAGGCCCTGCCGCAGATCAACAGAATCAACTATTTTCTCGGCGTTGATCTGGCGACCCCGCCGAGCCAGCAGCTCTGGCCGGGGATTTTCATTCCGATTCTCGCGGGCCTGACCCAGTGGCTCAGCTCCAAGATGGTTGAGCAGCCTCAGGACAATGACGACAACGGAACCGCGGCGACCATGAAGACGATGAACATCATCATGCCGCTGATCTCCGTCGTATTCTGCTTTACCCTGTCCGCCGGCCTCGGCGTTTACTGGATTGCCTCCGCAGTGGTGCAGATCATCATTCAGCTGATCGTCAACAAGTACATGGAGACCGTCGATATCAACAAGATGGTCGAGGAGAATGTCCAGAAGGCGAACGCGAAGCGCGTGAAGAGGGGCCAGAAGCCGATCCGCGCGCAGGCGGCCATGAATGTCCACACCATTGAGGAACAGGAAGAAGCCCGCAAGAAGAAGGAAACTGAAATCCGGGAGCGCACGAGCGCCCATATTGAAAAATCCACGGAGTATTACAAGAGCACGAATACCAAAAAAGGAAAGCTCGCTTCCAGGGCAAATATGGTGCAGCAGTACAACGAGAAGCATGAAAAGAACAGGAAGAGATGATCCCTCGGGGATGGGTCTCAGCTGTTATATGGGGGTAATTTCATATGGCAGAGAACGAATATAAAACCTACACCGGAAAAAACGTGCAGGAGTGCCTCGCGTCCGCTCTCGCTGGTCTTCAGGCTTCCGAAGACCAGATCGAATACGAAGTGGTTGACGAGGGGAAAAGCGGATTTCTCGGTTTCAAGGCGCGCCCGGCGGAAATCCGCGCAAGGCTGAAAAAATCGGAAACCGAGCTGGCGCTGGAGCGCGGCAGGGAGTTTCTGGAGAATGTCTTCCGTGAGATGAACTTAAAGGTCAGTATTGACATGAACTATGATGAGGCGGAGAAAACGGTTTCCATCAACCTCTCCGGCGACAACATGGGCGTTCTGATCGGAAAACGCGGCCAGACGCTGGATTCCCTCCAGCATCTCGTCAGCCTGGTCATCAACCGCAGTACTGAGGATTTTCTGCGGGTAAAGATGGACACGGAAAACTACAGGGAAAGACGCAAGGAAACCCTGGAGATGCTGGCAAAGAACGTTGCGGCCAAAGTTCTGCGCACCAGAAAGCCGGTTGCCCTTGAGGCAATGAACCCTTATGAGCGCAGGATCATTCACATTGCCCTTCAGGACGAAAAGTACGTTTATACGAAGAGCGAGGGTGAGGAACCTTACCGCCATGTCGTGGTATGCCTGAGCGACGACGCTCCGATGCCGAAATACAATAAGTATGACAGCCGCCGCGGAGGTGGGCGCCGCAGTTATGGAAACCGCGGAAGCTACAGCCGCTCCGGAAACAGACAGCACAGGGATTATTCCAGCTACGCGGATACCCTGGAGGGAACCGGCGACACGGACGGACAGACCTATGAGGAATATCTGGCCGCTCAGAGAGCCAGAAAAGCAAAGCCAGAATCCGGGAGCGCCAATGACGCCGTGAATTCTGACAGCGATGATTCCGGGGACACGGAGAACGGCTGACAGAGGCGGACACGGCTGATTCCGGCCGGATCATCCGCAGCCAGTGAATCACCGGCCGGCGTACCGTCGGTGCACGAAATGAAGGCCGCCAGGGCATTCCACTTACAGCGGGAGGCTCTGGCGGCTTATTTCCTGATTTGGCAAGAAAGACAGGACTATGAGCAGCAGGATAATGGACAGCAGTATTGACCGCACGATAGCGGCGGTTTCCTCGGGACTCACCGAGAGCGGGATCAGCGTGATCCGGATCAGCGGGCCGAAGGCGCTGGAAATCGCGGACAGGGTTTTTGTCAGTCCTGGCCGGCGCAAAAAACTTTGCGGCCAGAAAACGCACACCATCCATTACGGCCATGCGGTTGACGCGGACGGAAACGTTCTGGATGAGGTGCTGGTTTCCGTGATGAGAGCGCCGAGAACTTATACCCGTGAAGATACGGTTGAATTCAACTGCCACGGGGGAATTCTGGTCACCCGGAAAGTCCTCGAAGCGATTTTTCAGGCGGGGGCACAGCCTGCCGAACCAGGCGAATTCACGAAAATGGCCTACCTCAACGGACGGATCGATCTGTCCCAGGCCGAGGCAGTCATGGACGTGATCAGCGCTCAGAATGATTTTGCCCTGTCTTCTTCCGAATCCCAGCTTTCCGGCAGCATATCGCGCAAAGTCAGGAATTACCGGGAACGAATTCTCGATGTGACGGCGCAGATTGAAGCCGCGCTGGACGATCCGGAGCATTATTCGATCGATGATTTTCACGACCCGATTGACAGAACGCTTCGGGAAGTCAGAGCTGAGATGGCCCGCCTGTCCGACAGCTTTACGGATGGAAGGATCCTGAAAGAAGGCATCCATACGGTGATTCTGGGGCGTCCGAACGCGGGAAAGTCTTCCCTTCTCAACGCGTTTTACGGCGGAGAGCGGGCGATCGTCACGGATGTCCCGGGGACGACCAGGGACCTCCTGGAGGAAAGCATCCGATGGGGCGGCCTCAGCTATATCATCACGGATACCGCCGGCCTGCGGGATACCGAGGACAAGGTCGAGAAAATCGGCGTTGACCGGGCGAAGGACGCGGCGGACAGGGCCGATCTGATTCTGTATATGATCGACGGCGCTGACCGCGCCGCGGAGCTGAATGAGGAGGACAAGCAGAGCCTGCGGAATCTGGCGGGAAGAAAATGCATTATCCTGCTGAACAAGTCGGATCTTTCACCCGGAACCGATCCCGAACAGCTCAGGGCCAGACTGGAGAAAGAATTCCCGGAGTTTCCGGTGCTCTGGATTTCCGCCAGGAACGGCAGCGGTATCGATGAGCTGAAAAATCTGATGACAGGCCTGTTCGAGAGCGGAAAGATCGCATATAATGACGAAGTCATTCTGACGAACGAAAGGCAGAAGAAATGCCTGGACGAAGCTGTCGGCAGCCTTGACCTGGTCATCGGAAACCTGGAAGCCGGAATGCCGGAAGATCTGCTGACCGTGGATCTGATGGACGCCTATGCCAGCCTGGGAAAAATCATCGGTGAGGAAGTTGAGGACGACCTGGCGGACAGGATTTTTGAAAAGTTCTGTATGGGAAAGTAATCCGGGCCGTGAACAGTCCGGCGGATATGGGAGAATGAAAGAATGCCTGTTGTAGAAGAAACCTACGATGTGATTGTCACCGGCGCAGGCCATGCCGGCTGTGAGGCTGCGCTTGCCTGCGCGAGGCTCGGTCTTGAGACAATTGTATTTACGGTAAGTGTTGACAGCATTGCGATGATGCCCTGCAATCCCAACATCGGCGGAACATCCAAGGGCCATCTGGTCCGGGAGATCGACGCCCTGGGCGGCGAGATGGGGGTCAACATCGACAAGACCTTTATCCAGTCGAAGATGCTGAATACCTCAAAAGGCCCTTCTGTTCATTCTCTCCGCGCGCAGGCCGACAAGAGGGCCTATTCCCAGCAGATGCGGCATACGCTGGAGAACACGGATCATCTGACTGTGCGGCAGGGAGAAGTGGCGGAGATCATCACGGAAAACGGGAAAATCACCGGAGCGAAAATGGTTACCGGGGCAATCTATCACTGCAGGTGCATGGTCATAGCCACCGGCGTATATCTGAACGCGAAATGCATTACCGGCGACGTCAGCACATACACCGGACCCAACGGGCTGATGGCAGCGACTCATCTCACGCAGTCCCTGATCGACCATGGGATCGAGATGAGAAGATTCAAGACAGGCACCCCTGCCCGCGTCGATAAGAGAAGCATAGATTTTTCTAAATTAATAGAACAGAAAGGCGACGTTCCTGTCGTTCCCTTCTCTTTTACCACTGATCCGGCTTCCGTCCAGAAACCCCAGGTTTCGTGCTGGCTGACGTACACGAACGAGAATACGCACAGGATCATCCGCGAAAACCTCGATCGGTCCCCGCTGTATTCCGGCAAGATCAAGGCAAAAGGGCCGAGATACTGCCCGTCCATTGAGGACAAGGTTGTGCGGTTCGCGGACAGGGACCGCCATCAGGTGTTTATCGAACCGGAAGGCCTTTATACCAATGAAATGTATCTCGACGGAATGTCGAGTTCAATGCCGGAGGACGTCCAGTACGCGATGTACAGGACGGTGCCCGGCCTGGAACATGTCAGGATTGTCAGGGACGCCTACGCCATTGAATACGACTGCATCAACCCGAAGCAGCTGAAGCCAACGCTGGAGTTCAAAAAGATTTCAGGGCTTTTCAGCGCGGGTCAGTTCAATGGAAGCTCCGGCTACGAGGAGGCGGCCGCGCAGGGGATCCTTGCGGGAATCAACGCCGCGATGAAAGCGCTGGGCCGGGATGAGATCGTTCTGGACAGATCGCAGGCCTATATCGGCGTGCTGGTGGACGACCTCGTTACCAAGGAGAGCGTGGAGCCCTACCGGATGATGACTTCCCGGGCGGAATACCGGCTGCTGCTGCGCCAGGATAACGCCGATCTCAGGCTCACGGAAATCGGACATCAGGTCGGCCTGATTTCGGAGGAAAGGTATCAGAAATTCCTGCGCAAGAAACAGATGATTGAAGAAGAAATATCTCGATTAAAATCGATAAACATCGGCGGTTCCGCTGAAGTACAGGAGTTTCTCGATAAAAATAAAAGTACAAGACTGACGACCGGGTGCACGCTGGCCGACCTGCTCAAAAGGCCGGAACTGACCTATGAAAATACAGCCCCGATCGACCCCGGACGGCCGGATCTCCCGAGAGAAGTATGGAATCAGGCGGAAATCGAAATCAAGTACGAAGGCTATATTTCCCGGCAGAGAAGACAGGTTGAGGAATTCAGGAGACTGGAGAACAAAAAACTTTCTATAAATATAGATTATTCAACGGTATCCAATCTCCGGCTGGAAGCAGCCCAGAAACTGAATGACTACAAGCCTTCTTCCATCGGCCAGGCTTCGAGAATTCAGGGGGTTTCCCCGGCGGATATCTCTGTGCTGCTGATCTGGCTGAAGAACCGGAAAAATCCCGAATGACCGGCTGGGAAACAAACAATCATAACAAAAACAATAACCAGATCAGAACAGATATCAGATCAGAACAGAAATCAGATCAGAACAGAAATCAGATCAGAACAGATAGGATTGGATAATATGACTCCCGATGAACAGAAACAGGCAATCAGAGACGCATTTGCCAGCCTGAATATCTCACTCAGCAGTATTCAGACAGAGCAGCTGCTGGCTTTTTATGAAATGATCGTCGAGAAGAACAAGGTGATGAACCTGACCTCAATCACCGGGTTTTCAGACTTCGTGATCAAACATTACCTGGACAGCCTGATCTTTTCCGACAAAGTTCTCGCCAGATATCCGTCGAAAAGAATCCGGATGATCGATATCGGAACCGGAGCGGGTTTTCCGGGCGTACCGATGAAGATTGTCTACCCGGAACTTGATACGGTGCTGCTGGACTCCCTGAATAAAAGGCTGCCTTTCCTGAATGATGCGATCAGCGATCTGAACCTGCAGAATATCAGGACGGTGCATTACAGGGCGGAGGACGGCGCAAGAGACAAAGGCCTGAGAGAAAAATTTGACCTTGTCGTGTCGAGGGCGGTAGCCAATATGTCGACACTTTCGGAATACTGCATTCCTTATGTGAAGATGAACGGATACTTTACGGCGTATAAAAGCATTGCTTCAGAAGAGGAACTTGAAAAAGCTGAGCCGGCAATTCAGCTGCTCGGAGGAAAAGTTGAAGAGGTGCTGACCGGTAAAATTCCAAATACAGATATCGAAAGGGAAATTATTCTGATTAAGAAGGTTCACAGCACGCCTGGCAAGTATCCGAGGAAAGCCGGGACACCGCTGAAAAATCCGCTTTCGTGATTTTACCAGTATTGAGGGCTGGGCGACGCAGTGAGAAAAGAAAAAATCATTGGAACTGAAGCAAAAAACATGAAGAGGGAGGCCGCCGATTTCTTCAGCGGTCTCCCTCTTACTGTATAAGGAAGAAATGTTCCACGTGGAACATTCTATATATTCATGCTGTTAATGAAACTTGGGCGAGTGGGATCAGGGGATCGGAAAAAGCCAATGAAATGTTCCACGTGGAACATTCTACATTCTGGTCGGCAAATGGAACTTCGGTATGCGAGATACCAGGAACTGGAGAAAACCATAAATGCTCCAGGTAGAACATTCTACCTTCTTGCAGCAAATGAAACTTCGGTATGTGAGATATCAGGAACTGGAGAAAACCATAAATGTTCCACGTGGAACATTCAGTATTCCTGCTGTCAATGAAAGCTTCTGGATGTTGAAAAAAAAGGAAATAGATGAAGACCTATAGTAAATATTCCATTTGAAGTATCAGATGAATCGATTGGTCCGCAATTACAGTAAAATTTTGGATAAAAAAGTTCCACGTGGAACATTCTGTGTGTTTCGAATGTCCACCACGTGGAACTTTACTGCAATTCCCTGATTTTCTTCTGACAGGTCTTTCCTTATCAGAAACAGGTTATTTGTCCGGATCAATTGCCCTTTCTGTTTTCTTTCTTGCCGAGTGTGATGTAATGATTCACATACAGAAGATTGTTGTTTCCAAAAGCAGCTCTAAGGTCTGCATACCTTGCCTTGTAAGCGGTGACTGAAAAATCAGCGCTTGCCTGGCGTCCTTCAGCGATTCCGTGCTTGACGAAATGCTCAAGAGCAGCCTTGTAATCGGTGCCGAAGGCAGCCTTCAGATCCGGATATTTGCTGATGTAGTAAACCGCATTGAAGACGTCAGCATAATCCACGCCGTTGTAGACGGTCGGGTAACTCACGCTGGAAGCTGAGTTTGTGCTGGAACCAGACTCGGAGCTGATCAGCTTTGAAGCGATTCTGTTCTCGGATTTTCCGTGAGTCAGGTAGTGATTCACATAAGCGGCATTATTACTGCCGAAAGCACTTCGCAGATCAGCGTAATTCTGCTTGTAGATTTCGACGCTGAAATCAGCGCTTGCCTGACGGCCTTCCGCGATTCCGTGCTTGACGAAATGCTCAAGAGCAGCCTTGTAATCGGTGCCGAAAGCCGCTTTCAGATCCGGGTATTTATTGAGATAATAAACCGCGTTGAAGACGTCAGCATAGTTCACGCCGTTGTAGACGGTCGGATAACTGGTGCTGGAACCTGAACTTGTGCCGGAACCTGAACTGGAGCTGGAATCAGAACTGATCAGCTTTGAAGCGATTCTGTTCTCGGATTTTCCATAAGTCAGGTAGTGATTCACATAAGCGGCATTATTGTTTCCGAAGGCTTTTCGCAGATCAGCATAATTCTGCTTGTAGATTTCGACGCTGAAATCAGCGCTTGCCTGACGGCTTTCCGCGATTCCGTGCTTGACGAAATGCTCAAGAGCAGCCTTGTAATCGGTACCGAAAGCCGCTTTCAGATCTGGGTATTTATTGAGATAATAAGCCGCGTTGAAGACGTCAGCATAGTTCACGCCGTTGTAGACGGTCGGATAACTGGTGCTGGAACCTGAATTTGTGGCGGATCCTGAACTGGAGCTGGAATCAGAGCTGATCAGCCGGGAGGCGATTCTGTTCTCGGATTTTCCATGAGTCAGATAATGATTCAGGTAAGCAGCGTAATCATCGCCGAAAGCCTTGCGCAGATCTTCATAATTTTCCTTGTAGATCTTTACGCTGAATTCAGCGCTTGCCTGATGTCCTTCCAGAATACCCTCATTCACGAAATACTCCAGAGCAGCCTGAAAATCCATTCCGCAGTTTCTCTGAACTTCCGGATAGTTGCTCAGGTAATAGCTGATGCTGAACACACTCGAATAATCCGTTTTGTCATAAACCGCCGGGAACGAATAATTGATGGTGAGAGTATAAGCCCGAGTTGTTCCGTCCTCAGCTGTGACTGTAAGAGTATAGACGGCCGAGGTATCGGACAGTGATTTGTTGATGATGGAAACCGATGAAGTGGAAGCGGAAGTTACAGCCTCGACATCGATGGATGTAATCTCACCGGCGTCATAGGTATATGAAGTCGTCGAAGTACTGAAAGTTTCAATGACTTCATCTCCGTTTACCGTAATGGATCTGAGATAATTGTTTCCATTCTTGCGGTCCGCGGGTTTTGCGGAAATCGTTTCCGGCATATCATCGTAGACCGGAATATAGAAGGTATAGCTCAGGTCAAGCAGATTCTTTTCTGTATAGGCCTTTTTCACCATTTTGGATTCGGTATACGGAGCGGTGATATTCGTCATGTACTGATGATAGTACTGGCCGTCATATTCGCTGTCGTAATCAAATTTCTGCGCATACAGGGTGTTTTGATTGCGCTCGATATACCGATTGGCGAATTTCAGGGAACCGCCGATGATTGCTTTCGCTGGCGTATCCCAGGAACCGGTGTAAGTGGTGCCGTCCGGAAGTTCGATGGTGGAACCGGTTTGCGCTTCTGTCAGCCCATTTGTGATAATCTGCTCTTTGGTGGATCCGGTGGAACCGATGTTGAAATAATTATAAAGGTTTTCATAACCTTCATAAGTTCCCGATATCAGTTCTGAAGTTCCGGTGGTACCCTGTTCCTGGATACATCTGCTGGCAAGCGCTGTCGGGTTGATGTTGTATTTTTCGCCGATCCAGCAGAACAGCCAGGCGTATGTATAATCTTCTCCGGGGACATTGCCTTCCATGAAAGTATTGTCCAGCAGCGCCTGAACCGCTTCCTCCGTCTGGTTCTCATACGAAAGGGATTCGAACATGAAAACGTTGTCTTCCGTAAGGAAGTTTCTCGGGTCCATCGCCCACTTGATCATGTCTTCCGAGGCTGCGGCCCATCCGGGTTCATATTCCTTCCAGGTGTTGGTTTCCGCCGAGTAATCGCGGTCAAGCAGAGAGCGCAGGCTTTCGCCGAGGCTCATGGCAACAAGCGCGTTTCCTGCGAGCGCGTCTTCACGGATGACGGCATTCTCAAAAGTATCACCCGTCAGCACAGCAACGAAATTCCAGCTTGAATGATTCTTTTGAAGCTCTTCAATCAGCGATTTGTAAGAGTCCGGAAATTCCGTAGTCGTTGGAAGACTTGCAGCAGTCAGAGACATCAGGCAGAGACTGACAAAGCTTTCGCTGTCTTCACTGGAGTCTTCGGTGTCTTCATTTTCGGCATCGGTTTCAGATTCTTCTGTACTTTCCTCAGAAGTTTCTTCTTCTGTGCTTTCCTCGGAAGTTTCTTCCTCAGTACTTTCTTCGACAGATTCTTCCGCACTTTCCTCAGAAGTTTCTTCTTCCGTACTTTCCTCGGAGGTTTCCTCCTCAGCGCTTTCTTCGACTGTTTCTTCTGCGCTTTCTTCAGGAGTTTCAGTTTCTTCTATGCTTTCAGAGGTTTCCTCAGCGGTTCCGGAAGTCTCTTCCGCGCTTTCAGAGGTTTCCTCCGTAGTGGCGGAAGTCTCTTCTGCGCTTTCAGCAGTCTCGTCAGGGATTTCGGAAGTCCCTTCTTCAATTTCGGAGGTTCCCTCAGCGGTCGCTGTAGTTTCTACAGTACTTTCGGAAGATTCTCCAGGATCAGCTTCGGAGGAAGACGATTCAGAAGCAGCGGGACTCTCAGATTCAGCGGAAGATTCCGTTTCCAGGGAAGTTTCCGTTTCGGTGGTAACGGATGACGGCTGAGTTTCACCGTCAGATTCCGCAGCTGAAGAGGATTCTGCCGCGGAATCCGCAGCGGATTCGGAAGAACTCCCGCTTTCTTCCAGAGAGGTTTCGCTTTCCTCTTCGGAGGTCTCTGTTTCTTCTTCGGAAGTTTCAGTCTCTTCTTCGGAAGTTTCAGTTTCTTCCTCTTCGGTTTCACTGGTTTCTTCAGTAACCAGTTCAGCCGCGGTCACAGATGATTCTGCCGGTTCGGTCTGTTCGGTCGCCAATACCCCCGCAGGAACAGACTGAAGCATCGAAACCGTCAGAACACCTGGGATTATTTTATGAATAATCTTTTTCATACAAATGCTCCGGTAAGTGAATCTTCGGACTGAGCGGGCAACTGCAATTTCCAGGCTTCATCGATAATTCAGTTAAGCAAAAAATGCGGCAGTTTTCGTGCATTGCCAGTCCGAAGAGAAATGATAGTAATTATTAATATGCACATAAAAAATATTTTACATCGCTGAAAAAAATTGTCAATCAGACAGAGCTGAATCATCTCGGATGAAATACCGGAATGATTTGATGATTTCCTGACCTTCCGGTAAATGTTCCACGTGGAACATTCAGGGAAAAGTCATTAAGTATATCTGGAAAGGCGAACGATATACAAAATGCCGGAATGCCGTCACACGGAATGAATTGGATGAATCTTCTGAGTTCCGGCCGGGGTGATCGGAAAATACCGGACCAAATAAGGACCGTGATTACCGGGACCAGGCCGGAACCGGGCACAAATCAGGCCGGAGCCGGGACGGAATCCTGTCCGGAATTCCGTTACCCTGTATTTGGTAGAAATTGCAGGGGATAAATGTTATACTGAAAAACGCAATCAGTTACAGAAAGGAAGAAAGATGGGCAGAATTATCGCTATTGCAAATCAGAAAGGCGGCGTTGGCAAGACTACAACGGCTATCAACTTATCCGCGTTTCTCGCTGAGAAAGGGAAAAAGGTACTTGCGGCAGACCTGGACCCGCAGGGAAACCTGACCAGCGGGCTCGGCATAGATAAGAACGGGCAGAAAAATACAGCCTATGAGATGCTGATTGATAAGTGTGCGCCGGAGGAGGCGGTCCTGAAGGACGTCTATGAAAATCTGGACGTCATCAGTTCCAATGTCAATCTGTCCGGATGCGAAGTAGAACTGATGGACAGGGATCGCCGTGAATTTATTCTGAAGAGCAAACTTGATGAGATTAAGGACGGTTATGACGTGATTCTGATAGACTGCCCGCCTTCCCTGAATATTCTTACCATCAACGCACTGACTGCAGCGGATTCCGTGCTGATTCCGATCCAGTGTGAGTACTATGCCCTGGAAGGACTGGGCGAGCTGCTGAACACTGTAGATCTGGAACGTGAAAGATTGAATGACAGGCTGGAGATCGAAGGCATCGTCTTTACCATGTACGACGCCCGCACAAACCTATCCGCCCAGGTTGTCCAGAACGTGAAAGAAAATCTGAATGTGCCGGTTTTTGAGACGAAAATTCCCAGAAATGTCAGGCTGGCGGAGGCGCCGAGCTATGGAATTCCGATCAACCTGTATGACAGCAGGTCGACCGGGGCAGTGAGTTACGAACAGCTTGCTGATGAACTGATCCGAAAACTTTCGTAAAAACTGAGGAGGAAGAGAACTGAATGGCGGTTAAAAAAGGTATGGCGTCCAGAGGTTCAGGCAAAGGAGGCCTGGGCCGGGGAATCGGGTCGCTGTTCCCAACCAATTATATAAGGAAGGATAACTCAGAAAATCCTGCGGAGGAGCAGGCGGAAAAACCGTCCAGCCAGTCTTCTTCCGAAAATAGCGAAACGTCTATAAATATAAACATTAAAGATAAAGAGAGGAACAGACTGTCAGAATCCCGGAAGACGCCGAAGACTTCAAAAACCCGTCTGTCTGACGGTTCACGGTCAAAAACCGCGCCATCAGCCGATTCTGATCAGCCATCCGCTTCCAGCGGGCTGAATGGATCCGGGCAGCTGAATGGATCCGACCAGACGGCTGAATCCGGCCAGCCATCCGCTTCCGGCGGGCTGAATGGCTCCGGCCAGACGGCTGAATCTGTTCAGCCATCCGCTTCCGGTCAGGTATCCGGGGCACCTGAGTCCGAATCCCTTACTGTGTCCGCGGCCGGATCCGATGTGAAGCCCTCTCCGGCTGCTTCATCGGAGGTGAACGGGTACGGAGCGGATTACGGCGCCGGGACCGCGGACGGTCAGGTGGTCATGCTCAAGATCCGCCAGATTGAGTCCAACAAAAACCAGCCGAGAAAAAAATTCGATGAGGACAGCCTGACAGAACTGGCGGAATCCATCCGGAATTACGGCGTGCTCCAGCCGGTCCTGGTCCAGAAAAGCGGCGATTTTTACGAAATAGTAGCCGGTGAGAGAAGGTGGCGCGCGGCGAGAATGGCTGGGCTGAAGGAAATTCCGGCGATTGTCTGCGATTATTCGGAACAGGAAAAAGCGCAGGTTACGCTGATCGAAAACCTTCAGAGGGAGGATCTCGATCCGATTGAGGAGGCGCAGGCTTACAAAACGCTGATCGAAACGTACCATCTGACGCAGGATGAGATTGCCGACCGCCTTTCCAGAAGCCGCACGGTCATCACGAATTCCCTGAGGCTGCTGAAGCTGAACGCGGAGGTTCAGAAGATGCTTTCCGAAGGATTGATCACGCAGGGACACGCCAAGGTGCTGCTCGGGATCCCGAACGGGGAAGTTCAGCTGGATCTGGCCAACAAAATCATGGACGAGGGACTGAGCGTCCGGGAAACAGAAAAGATCGTAAAGCAGCTTCTGAACAAGAAGCCGCCGAAGCCGGTCAGGGAACTCTCGAACCAGAGTCTCTACAATGAGTATGAGGAAAAACTCAGGAACAGAATCGGAACCAAAGTTACGATCCAGAGAAAGGCCGAAAACAAAGGCCGCGTGGAGATCGAGTATTATTCCGACGAGGATCTGCAGAAAATCCTGGATCTGATCGGCATCTGAGCCGACCCGGGCGCGCAGCTGAGAAAGCAGGCTCCGCGGTCTCGCGCGGAAACCGAGGATAAACTCCTCGCCTCGGTCTGACAGGAGGCGGCGCAGGCTCCGCGGTCTCGCGCGGAAACCGCGGATAAACATCTCGCCGCGGTCTGACAGGAGGCGGCGCAGGCTCCGCAGGTCCCGAACGGAAACTGCAGATCAGCCTGCGGGTCAATACTGCGGATCAGCACTGCGGGTCAATGCTGCGGATCAACGAATCTAAAGGAAGAAAAGTATGGATAATGTACTGAACACTGTACAGAATTTTCTGAACGCGAACGCCGTCTACATCATCTGCGTCCTGCTCGTAATGCTGGTGGTGCTGATTATTCTCACGGTTATTCTGTTCGCGAAGTTCAACGACCTGAAGGAGGCCTACGAGGAATTCATGCAGGGCCGGGACGGAAAATCGCTGGAAGAGATTCTCACGCAGGTTGTCGAGGACAACAAACGGGTAAAGGCACAATGCAGGAATGATATCCAGGCCATCGCGGAAATGAAGCGCGGCCTGAAAGATTCCTACAAAAAAATCGGCATCGTCAAGTACGATACGCTCCGGGGAATGACAGGGAAACTCAGCTTTTCCCTGGCCCTGCTGGACGGTGAGGACAGCGGTTTCGTGCTGACCAGCATGCACACGCAGGACGGCTGCTACAGCTATCTGAAGGAGATCATTCACGGGGAGTCCCACGCGATTCTCAGCAATGAGGAAAAGGACGCGCTCAACATGGCGATGAATTCTGATCTTGTCATCCCCGCGGAAGAAAGCCCTGCCGACACCCGGCAGGATTGAAAACAAAAGGGCACTCAGATATAATAGGACAGGCACTTTTCCCGGAGTGAAGCCGGGCGGTGCCGGGGGAACAGAATCGGAGGACAGGCAGAGGAGACCGAAACGCCGTGAGCAAAACCGCGGAAACCGGAAACAGGCCGCGGCGGTGCGTCAGAGTTCGGTTTTCTGCACAGAATACGGACGGCCCGGCTGTCCGGAAGGTGAGAAAACAATGCTTGACATAAAATTTTTGAGGGAAAACCCTGAAATTGTAAAACAGAACATCAGAAACAAGTTTCAGGACCAGAAACTTCCGCTTGTCGACGAAGTGATCGCGCTCGATAAGAAAAACCGCGAGATCAAGGGGGAGGTCGAGTCGCTCAGAGCCGACAGAAACAGGCTCTCAAAGCAGATCGGCGGCCTGATGAAAAACGGTCAGAAGGAAGAAGCCGAGAAGGTGAAGGCCCAGGTTACCGCGAATGCGGGCCGTGTCGAAGAACTGACCGAGGAAGAAAGAAAAGTCGAGGCCAGGATCCGCGAGATCATGCTGGTGATCCCGAACATCATCGATCCGTCCGTCCCGATCGGCAAGGATGATTCCGAGAACGTCGAGCTCGAAAGATTCGGCGATCCGGTTGTCCCGGACTATGAGATCCCCTATCATCTGGATATCATGGAAAGCCTGGGCGGCGTCGACCTTGACGCGGCGCGGAGAGTCGCGGGAAACGGCTTCTATTACCTGATGGGCGACGTCGCGCGCCTGCACTCCGCTGTCCTCACCTACGCCAGGGATTTTATGATCGACAAAGGCTTCACCTACGTCATTCCGCCGTATATGATCCGCCGCGCGGTTGTGGACGGCGTCATGAGCTTTGACGAGATGGACGCGATGATGTACAAGATCGAGGGCGAGGACCTCTATCTGATCGGCACTTCCGAGCATTCCATGATCGGAAAGTTCAAGGATACCGTGACGCCGGAGGATAAGATTCCCTACACTCTGACCAGCTATTCCCCGTGCTTCCGCAAGGAGAAAGGCGCGCACGGTATCGAGGAAAGAGGCCTGTACCGCATCCACCAGTTTGAGAAGCAGGAAATGATCGTCATCTGCAAGCCGGAGGACAGCATGACCTGGTACAACCGCCTGTGGAAGTATACCGTGGAACTCTTCCGCTCCATGGATGTCCCGGTCCGCACGCTTGAGTGCTGCTCCGGGGACCTGGCGGATCTGAAAGTCAAATCCTGCGACGTTGAGGCGTGGTCCCCGAGGCAGAAAAAGTATTTTGAAGTCGGAAGCTGCTCCAACCTCGGCGACGCGCAGGCAAGAAGGCTCGGCATCCGCATCAAGGGCGCCGACGGCAAAAATTATCTGGCGCATACGCTCAACAACACCGTTGTCGCGCCGCCGCGCATGCTGATTGCCCTTCTTGAAAACAACCTGCAGGCCGACGGCACCGTCCGCATCCCGGAGGTTCTTCGTCCGTATATGGGCGGTAAGGCTGTCCTTGAGAAAACCCGCTGACGCCTGACTCAGATAAATTGATTCTTCGTTCCGGATTCCAGCGCCGCGGGGCGGAAAATCCGGACAATAAGACCGCGTCCGACCTGAGGCGATGCGGTCTTTTTTAAAGTTTTATAAACTTCAGGACTCCGGCGGGCCGGAAACACCCGCCATGCATTATAATGAAATCACACAGATAAACAGATTTCCCGGAAGGAGGCAGTATGAACAGATATCTTTCGTCTATCGGATTTTCCCATATCGACGGAAAAAAGCAGCTGAAATGCCTTCTGAACAGCGTGATTGCCTCCCCGGACCGCGAAGTGATCCTCCCGGGACGGAACGACGGGGAATTCTGCAAACTCGCTGTTCTGGAAACCGGCGAGGATACCGGTCTTGGCGTGTACGGAACGGTGGATTCCTCCGGCGCGTTCGAGACGGAATATTATTATCCGTATATCGACAGCCATTTCTGCTCGACTGTGGCGGAATGCAGCGTCGAGAAACAGACGGAGAAGGAAGCCTGGAGCGGAATCTGCGACGATCATCGCCTGGGGATGAACCTGATTTTCTTTGTTCTCAACGCCATGGATTACCGGAAGCGCGAATCCGCGGGGGGAATGGCGCCCAATATCTACGGCGTCTGCCTGTCGGGACTCGCGGTGAACGGGAAGGTTCTGCTCCCCGTGTACAAAACCGAGGATCAGATCAGAATTCAGGAAAAGCAGGAGCTCCGCTCGGAAGAGCTGATGGACGCCGCGATGAACGGCGACCAGGAGGCGATGGACGAGCTTACCTACGATGACATGAACACTTACTCCAGCGTGAGCACCAGGCTGGAGAAAACGGACATTTATTCGGTTGTCGAGACCTTTATTCTCCCCGGAGGAGTCGAGTGCGATCAGTACACGATCATGGGCTATATCATCTCCGTGTCCTCAAACATCAATCCGCTGACGGGCGAGAAGATCTATATCCTGGAGGTCGTGAGCAACCAGATTCCGATGCGGCTGGCCATTTCCGCGGACGAGCTGATGGGCGTCCCGGCGGTCGGATACCGCTTTAAAGCAGATATCTGGCTTCAGGGCAGCGTGATCATGGACTTTCCTTCCGGGCAGATGAACATCGTATTGAAATGACGGTCCGGAAGCGGGATCCGGCAGTATCCCGTCATATCCGGGGGTTTGGCGTATCCGCCGGGGCCGTCCTGGATCAGTTTTGGCAGTATCCCGGCAATATCCGGGGGATGGCGGAAGAGATTTACGCAGGACCGCATGTTCACCGCGTCCGGCCGCAATGAATCTCCTGCAGGGCCGGTTTGCTGACCTGAATCCATCGGCTTTGATTCAGAGCCGTCTGTATTGAGTGAGGAGGCAGAAATCGCATGAAGAGTGTCGCGCCGGATCTGCTGTATGATTACAGCTCTTTTTATTCGGTTCAGTACAATCCTTCCGGAAGCCGCGCCGCGATGATCTGCGCGCGGGGAAACCGCGCAAAGGACGCGTACAGCACGGATCTCTGGCTGGCTGAGAACGGATCGGCCAGGCGCCTGACCTGGGCGGGGGACGTCAGTTTCTACATCTGGGAAGACGACAGTACGGTTCTTTTTGCAGCGGACCGCACGGAGGAGCAGAAAAAACGCAGAAAAGAGGGTGAACCCTTCACGGCTTTCTATCGTCTCTCCGTGCTGGGCGGCGAGGCGGAGCCTGCTTTTGAGGTACCGTTCACGGCGTCGTCAGTCCGGAAGATTTCCGCAAACCGTTGGCTTTTCTGCGGCGGAATGGACCTCAGGCACCCGGATCTTTACCGGCAGAGCCTGAAAAACCGCAAAAAGACTGCTGAGGAAATCAGGGAAAGCAGCGGAGTGGATGTGCTCGATGAGGATCCCTGGAGCGCGAACGGCGTCGGAATGACCAGCGGAAAGAGATCTTCCCTGTATCTGTTTGACAGCGGCCGCGGAAAGACGGAACTTCTCACGGACCCGGAGACCGACGTCAGCTATTTTGATACCGATTGCAAGTGGGTCTTTTTTTCCGGCGAGAAATTCAGGGGGAGAAGAACCTGGAAAGAAGCCTTATGGAGAGTCCGCATCGACAGCGGCGAGTCGGCGGAGCCTGCGAAGGCCCATGCCGGGACACCGCATGTCCGCCCCGCGGAGCTTCTGGTCAGCCCAGATGAAGAGCTGTCTTTCAGCCTGGTGAAGCTGGCCGGCGGAAAGCTGATTGCGGCGGCAACCGACAAAAAACGATACGGCGTCAATGAAAACCCGAAATTCTTCTGTTATGATTTTGAGGCGAAACAGCTGAAGCTGATCGCCGACCCGGATATCAGCATCGGACATGAAGTCCTGACGGACGTTTCCTACAACGAGATGAACAATGTCCACGCGGATGGAAATATCCTATATTTCCTGACGACGGTCCGCAATCACATCGAGCTTCGCGGAATCGCGCCGGACGGAACGATGACGACGCTGATTGACCGTGAGGGAAGCATCGGGGACTTCGATATCCGCAGAGGAAAGGTTATCCTGTCGGCGCTTTACGGGATGCTTCCGGAGGAAATCTACACCTGGGAGCGGGAGAAGGGGTTCCGCCAGGTCACCAGGGTCAACGAAAAGCTTCTCCGGGGAACGTACGTGGCGCAGCCCGAAAAGTTCACCGTACAGAGCTGCGGCTGGGACATTGACGGCTGGGTTCTGTATCCGAAGGATTTTGATCCGGAGAAAAAATATCCCGCCATCCTGGATATCCACGGAGGACCCAAATGCGCTTACGGCGAGGTTTATTTCCATGAAATGCAGGTGTGGGCTTCGGCGGGATACATCGTCCTGTTCTGCAATCCGTACGGCGGCGATGGACGCGGCAACAGGTTCGCCTATATGGCGGAACGCTACGGGACGACAGATTATCAGAATATCATGGATTTCACGGACCTGATCGTCCGGGAGATCCCGGCGGTGGACGCGGGAAAACTCTGCGTCACCGGCGGAAGCTACGGCGGGTTCATGACCAACTGGATCGTCACGCACACTTCGAGATTTGCCGCGGCGGCAACCCAGCGTTCCATCTCCAACTGGGTATCGATGTACGGCATTTCGGATATCGGGCCGATGTTCGCGGAGGATCAGAACGGCGCGAAATTCTTCGAGGACGGCGGCGTGGAGAAAATGTGGGAGCACAGCCCCCTCAGATATGTGAAGGCCGTGACGACGCCGACGCTGGTTCTGCACAGCAGCGAGGATCACCGCTGCCCGGTTTCCGAAGGCTATCAGTTTTACACGGCGATGAAGGAGAACGGCGTGGACACCCGGATGGTGGTATTCCACGGCGAAAACCACGAGCTTTCCAGAAGCGGAAAGCCGTCTCTCCGGGTCCGCCGCCTGAAGGAAATCCAGGACTGGTTTGAGGAGCATATCAGCAAAAGCTGAGGCGGTGAAACAGCCGTCCGGAGCGCCGGAAACAGCAGAATCCGGCGGAATGTCAGGCTGCAGGCCTGGCGGAACAGCGTCCTGAGGCGTCGGAACAGCCGGAAGGGTCCGGTTGAACGGCAGGCCGCAGCCTGAACTGAACAGCGGTCTGAAGCGTCTGGACAAAGGCTGGTGCCGGAGAAAAAAGCGGCTGCCGGCGGTTTCGGCAGTCATTAATCAGAGACTGAGGATGAAGGAGGATGCGATGAAGGTATTTGTGACAGGCGTCGGCGGGCAGCTCGGCCACGACGTGATGAACGAACTGGCGAAGAGAGGGATCGAGGGAATCGGAAGCGACATCCTGCCGGCTTACCCGCACCCGGAGGAGAAAGCGGCGGTGGCTTCGATGCCCTATGTCCAGCTGGACATCACGGACGCCGGAGCGGTCAGAAAAACGCTGGAAGAGCTTGCGCCGGACGTCATCGTGCACTGCGCGGCCTGGACGGCCGTCGATCTTGCCGAGGATGAGGATAAGCGGGCGAAGGTGTTCGCCATCAACGCTGACGGGACAAAGAATATCGCGGACGCCGCGCATGAGCTTGACGCGAAGATGGTTTACATCAGCACGGACTATGTCTTCAACGGTCAGGGAACGACGCCGTGGGATCCGGACTGCAAGGATTACGCCCCGCTCAATGTCTACGGGCAGAGCAAGCTGGACGGCGAGCTTGCGGTATCCGGGCTTCTGACGAAATATTTCATTGTCCGCATCGCCTGGGTGTTCGGCGTCAACGGAAGGAACTTTATCAAGACAATGCTGAAAGTCGGGCAGACGCATGACGAAGTGCGCGTGGTGAACGACCAGATCGGCACCCCGACCTACACGCTCGATCTTGCCCGCCTGCTGGTCGATATGATCGGAACGGACAAATACGGCTATTACCATGTGACGAATGAAGGCGGATACATTTCCTGGTATGACTTCACCCGGGAGATTTACCGCCAGGCCGGCCTGAAGACAAAGGTGACGCCGGTTACGACCGCGGAATACGGGCTGTCCAAAGCGGCAAGGCCGTTCAACTCCAGGCTGGATAAGAGCAAACTTGTCAGGAACGGGTTCACGCCGCTTCCGGACTGGAAGGACGCGCTTTCCAGATATCTGAAAGTGCTGAAGGAGCAGGGACTGTACTGACGGACGGTCAAACCGCCGTATGGGTATTGCCGTATGCGGAATCTGATGCCGGCGGATAAGGGATCAGGATGAGCGCAGAGGCGGGACGGACGCCTGCAAACAAGCGGGCGCCCGCGGATGCGCACTCACCGTTTCGCAGCCTGAGTATGGCACAGCAAAAATCGAATCCAGGAAAGTGAATCATTGAATCTGAGAAAATGAATGATTTGAACCTGAGAAAGTGAATAAAAGAAAGTAAATCCAAAAAGAAAATCCAAAAAAGATAATCCAGAAAACAAATCCAGGAAAGGAAGTCAGTGAAATGGGACAGATTACTGTGACAAAAGCTCCGATCGAGGGACTCTACATTATCGAGCCGACCGTGCACGGCGATGAGCGCGGATATTTCATGGAGACCTATAACCAGAATGACTGCCATGAGGCGGGCCTGGACATGGTTTTCGTGCAGGATAACCAGAGCATGTCCACCAAGGGCGTACTGCGCGGGCTGCACTTCCAGAAGCAGTATCCGCAGGGAAAACTGGTCCGCGTGATCCGGGGAAGGGTTTTCGACGTTGCGGTTGACCTGCGCACAGGCAGCAAAACCTACGGAAAGTGGTTCGGCGTGGAACTGAGCGAGGAGAACAAAAAGCAGTTCTACATCTCCCCGGGATTCGCGCATGGCTTCCTGGTGCTCAGCGATGTGGCGGAGTTCTGCTACAAGGTCACGGATTTCTATCACCCCGGCGATGAAGGCGGCCTCGCGTGGAACGATCCGGAGATCGGCATCGAGTGGCCGGAGCTCAGAGGATCCTACAGCGGTTCCGCTTCCAGCGAGGGATATACGCTGGAGGACGGCACGAAGCTCAACATCAATGAGCGCGACCAGAACTGGAAGGGACTGAAGGATACCTTCCATTTCACCAATCTGTGAATACAGGCTCAGGAATATTTACCTGAAAATATTTACCTGAAAATATTTGCCTGAAAAATACGTTTTCATCCCATGATTAAAACCATGGGTTTCGCGCCCGCAGCTGCAGGGGCGGACTTTTCGGACCTATGAACCCGCGCGTCATCCGTCAGGTTTTCCGACGGACGGTGCGCGGGTTTTTCCGCATCTCACAAACGCCTGAATTTTTGGACTTTTCCGGTCAACTTTACAATAGTCTGGGCACAATGTTATAATATCATACAGAAATTCTGATTATATGCGTGTAAGGCGCTGCAGCAACAAAGAATACAGGCACGGGACGCGTGCGTGAAAGGAGTGTATATGGCAGGAGAACGGGTTGTCCACAAGAAGTTTGGCAAAGGCGAAGTAACCGGAATTGATGAAAAACACGTTACTGTCCGCTTCGACTCCGGCGCGGAAAAGATTTTCCTGAATCCGCAGGCCTTCACTTCTTTCCTGAAATATGAGGATGAGGGGCTTCAGCAGAAGGCGGAGGAGGCGGCCGGCGAAATTCAGAAAGCTGTCGATACCGCAAAGCATGAGCGCCACGAACAGTTCGAGGCCGAGGATAACGAGCGCCGTGAGCAGCGAAACGAAGCTGCCGCGGTAAAGAAAAAGAACGCCGAAGCCAAGGCCGCACGTGAAGAGAAAGCCGCCCAGGAAGCGGCGAGGCTCCGCAAGAGCCTGTAACGGTAATTCTGTTGGAAATCGGCCGGAGGGCACGCTTCATGAATTTGGCTGAAAAGAAGCTTTTTCTGTTTGACATCGACGGGACGATCGCAAATGGGACTCATCTGATCGACGGAACGACCGATTTTCTGCAGAAAATCCATGAAGCCGGCGGCGAGTATATCTTTATCACGAACAATTCTACGAAGAGTATCCGGGACTATGTCCGCAAGTTCGACGCGTGGCGGATCCCGACCTCGGAAAAAAATTTTATCACCGCGTCCTACATGACGGTGAAGCTGCTTCAGCAGAAATACGCGGGCAGGCTGATCTATCTGATGGGAACGGTCTCCCTCGAACAGGAGCTCCGAAAGTCCGGCATCCGTGTCACCACAGACAGCGCGGATCCCGAAATCAGCTGCGTCCTGGTCGGCTATGACAGTGAACTGACATATGCCAAACTGGTGGAATGCTGCCGCGTGCTTTCAACCCGTAAGACGGACTTTCTGGCGACGAATCCCGATCTTGTGTGTCCGATTGAGTTCGGGTTTGTCCCGGACTGCGGCTCGATCTGCCAGATGCTGGAGAACGCGGTAAAGCGCAGGCCTTATTTTATCGGGAAGCCTGATCCCGGGATGGTTTATGAGGCGATGAGGCAGACCGGTTTCACGAAACAGCAGACGCTTGTCGTCGGGGACCGGATGTACACGGACATTCTGTGCGGAGTCAATGCCGGTGCGGACACGGCGCTGGTGCTGACCGGCGAGGCGGACAGCGCTGAGGAAAAGGCAAGCCCCTACCATGCTTCGATTGTCTGCCCTGATATCCGCGAGCTGTATGAGGAGTGGCTGGCAGCGCGTCAGCGCGGCCTGTCCGGTCAGGCAGAATTCTGATCAGAAAGCTGTAAGCAGAGTTGTAAGCGGGAAATTCTGAGCGCCAGTTTCTGAGCGCCAGTTCTGCCTGACGGACGCGGCGGACAGGCAGATAGACAGATCGCTGCCGGACCGCGGAGATCCCGCGTTTTTTGTTTTGCCGATATGCGGCTGAAACTGTTTTGATTTTTGTACGCAGAGAGGCGGTACTGCTGTAAAGTAGGCTGCCTTTTTTTCTGCACCTCCGGACAGAGCTGCAGATTTTGAGAAAGGATAATACCCATTGACTTCTTTGAACAGATCAGATTCCAGGCGGCACGGCAGCACGCGCCATCGCATTCCCTGGGGAAGGGGAAAATTCAGCCGCGCAGTTTTCCGCGCGAACTGGACCGGCCTGTTTTTCGGCACGCTTTTCTACCGTTTTTCATCGGGAGTAGCCCTGTATTATCTTTATCAGGCGCTCGTGAAATTCGCGCTGAAATTCACAAAGTACAGCTATGTGACGGCGCAGAATCTGCGGAAATTCATTCTGACCCCGGCGGGTATCGCGGGCGTCGCGGTGTTTGCGGCCGCTGTCCTGCTGGCGATCTATTTTGAGAAGATGATTCTGCTCAACGGGGTTCAGGCCGGCTGCGCCGGCGTCCGGATGAATCTGGTGCAGACCCTCGCGGGCGGTTTCGCGAGAGGCGCGGTAAATCTGAGGCACAGTCTGGCCTTTCTGACATTCCCGCTGCTCTCCTACGGCTTTGTGGCTGATTTCCCGTTCTTTCTGGAACTCTGCTACCGGATCAATCCGTACTCGACCTACCTGCCGAAACTCCTGAATCAAAGGCCGGTAAAGATGGGACTGGCTGCCCTGCTTATTATTCTGGCGGTCTATTCGTTTTTCAGAATTCAGAGTGTCTGGTATCGCGCCGGGCTTGGGCTTTCGAAGAGGGAAAGCCGCCGGGCGGGGAAAAAGCTTGCGGTAAAATCCGCGCTGATCCGGATTGTGGACTTTGCCGCTGCTGAAATTATCGCGGTTCTCGCCTGGGCGGCCGTCCGTTTCGCCATATCAGCAGTGATTTCTGTCTCCTGCCGCCTGCTGGCCGCGCCGGATCTGCGCACCGCTCTCTCACTGACGCTCAGACAGTACGTCTCGATCATCACGCTTTTTATTGCGCCGGTATTCGCGGCTTTCCTGCACATGAAACTGCTTTCGGCGGAATTTTACAGCTATACAGGCGCGGATCCGTCCGCAAACCTCCGGACAACGCAGCATCTTTCCACGGCAGGCACCAGGAGAATTTCCCTGGCGCTGCTGACCGCGCTCGTGACAGCCATGGTTATCCCGCTGTATGGAATGTACACCGGCGCCATCCAGACGGAGCGTTCGGCCGCCGCGTCGCAGATTGCCGCGCACCGCGGTTTCTCCTCGGCCGCTCCGGAAAACAGTCTGCCGGCCATCGAACTGGCCATCGACTTTATGGCGGATTACGCGGAGATCGACGTACAGTGCACATCGGACGGACAGGTGGTTCTGTTTCACGATACGACTGTAAAGCGTTTCACCGGGAAGAATACAAAGGTGTCCGATATGACGCTGGCTGAGATCGAACAGATCGATCTCGGAGAGGGATATGGAGAGGAATATGCGGGAACCCGCGTGCCTACGCTCGGCGACGCCCTCGAATACGCCCGCGGAAGAATCGGCCTGATCATTGAACTGAAACGGAATGAAGTCAGCGACGACCTGGCGGAGAAGGTTGTCAACCTGGTGGAAAAATACGGCATGGAGAACAGCTGCCTGTTCCAGTCAGCGGATTACCGGTATCTGTATCAGCTCAAAACGATCAACCCGGACCTGACGTGCGGGATGATTGTCTCGCTGGCTCTGGGCGACGCGTATACGTCGAACCCTAATGTGGACTTTTTCAGCGTGCGGTCGGCTTTCATCACCGGGTCGGTTGTCTCCAAAATCCGGAAATCCGGCAAGCAGATCTACGCGTGGACTGTGGACGCCCGGGAGGAGATGGAACGGATGAAGCGCCTTTCCGTCGACATGGTGATCACGGATTATCCGATCCTGGCCCGCGAGGTCATGTACCGCGTGGACCGCGACGAATTTATCCGGTCGGTGCTGGACGGCATGCAGGCGGATTCGGCGGAGTCAGAAACGGAAGCGGAAACCGCCGGATGGACAGAACCCGCGGTTTCGGCGGCGGAGACGGAAGAAAACCAGGAGGCCGGAATGGACACCAGGCCTGATTTCCAGATTCAGGACGGAGACGAGGAGGATACGCTGCCTGAAGAGCTGGAAAATGAGACTGACGGCGCGGGAACGGCCGGGAACGCCGCGCAATAGCCGCGGGATGCTGTGCCAGCGAAGCGAATGCGCTGTTTCCGGCAGTCTGAAACGGCCCGCGATGGCTGCGGGATACAGCCGAGCGGATCAGCTCCACAGCACAAAAAGCAGGACAGACCGGAATAGGGCTGGCTGCGATGGTGCCGCAAGGCACAGATGTACAATTCAAAAGAATAAACGAGTTTAAATCAGGAATCATTCTCAGATTGAAATTTCGCCTGTTCCTCATGCCTGAAAATGGAGCCGCACTTTAGCGGAAAAAAGCGGCAGTTTCCATCTGACCGGCGAAGCGAAAGGGAAAAATTAAAAATGAGAATAATTCTCAAAATAATTTTGGGAATGTTTCTCAAAAAGAACAATCTGGCGCTTTACGACCCTTGTAATGGCGAAATCGATATGCTAAACTATGTGCAGAGCCGGGAGAGAGGTTCTCCGGCACTTATAGTTACTATAAGGAGGTAACACAATGGCACAGTTTAAAGAGTGGGATGGCTTCAAGGGCAGACTTTGGACGTCAGAAGTAAATGTCCGCGATTTCATCCAGAATAACTACACTCCGTATGATGGTGATTCCAGTTTCCTTGCCGGCCCGACCGACGCTACCACAACCCTGTGGAACGAGGTTCAGAAACTCCAGAAGGCTGAGAGAGATCACGGCGGCGTGCTTGATATGGAGACCAAGGTCGTTTCCGATATCACCGCTTACGGCGCAGCTTACATCAACGATGACATGAAGGATCTCGAGCAGATTGTCGGCCTTCAGACCGATAAGCCCCTGAAGAGAGCGTTCATGCCGTACGGCGGCATCAAGATGGCTGAGGAATCCTGCGAGATGTACGGATACACCCCGGATCCCGAGCTGCACAAGATCTTCACGGTTTACCACAAGACGCACAACGACGGCGTTTTCGACGCTTACACCCCTGAGATGAAGGTCTGCCGTCACAACAAGATCCTGACCGGTCTTCCTGATACCTACGGCCGCGGCCGTATCGTAGGCGACTATCGCCGTGTCGCTCTTTACGGCATCGATTTCCTGATCAAGGAAAAGCAGAACGACTTCGCTAACTGCGGCGACGGAACGATGACCGATGACGTCATCCGCCAGAGAGAGGAGCTTGCTGATCAGATCAAGGCCCTCAAGGCGATGAAGGTCATGGCGCAGAGTTACGGCTTCGATATCTCCAAGCCGGCAAAGAACGCGAAGGAAGCTGTTCAGTGGCTGTACTTCGGATATCTTGCGGCGATCAAGACCCAGAACGGTGCCGCAATGTCCGTCGGCCGTGTCTCCACCTTCCTTGATATCTACATCGAGAGAGATCTCAAGAACGGCGTCATCACCGAGTCTCAGGCACAGGAGCTCATCGACCACTTCGTCATGAAGCTTCGTATGGTCAAGTTCGCCCGTATCAAGTCCTACAACGAACTGTTCTCCGGCGACCCGGTATGGGCTACTCTTGAGGTAGCTGGTATGGGACAGGACGGACGCAACATGGTCACCAAGAACGACTTCCGTTTCCTGCACACCCTTGAGAACATGGGACCGGCTCCGGAACCGAACCTGACTGTTCTTTACACCAAGAGACTTCCGCTTGCGTTCAGAACCTACGCCGCATCGATCTCCGTCAAGACATCTTCCATCCAGTATGAGAACGACGATGTCATGAGACCGATCTGGGGCGATGATTACTCCATCTGCTGCTGCGTCTCCGCTACCCAGACCGGTAAGGAAATGCAGTTCTTCGGTGCCCGCGCTAACCTGGCAAAGGCTCTTCTGTACGCGATCAACGGCGGCGTTGACGAGCACACCGCAATGCAGGTTGCTCCGGCATATCAGCCGACCAAGGAAGACAGCGACGGCTATCTTGTTTATGACGATGTCATGAAGAAGTACGACGTCATGCTTGAGTGGCTGGCCGGCATCTATGTCAACGTCCTGAACCTCATTCAGTACATGCACGACAAGTACTACTATGAGGCAGCCGAGATGGCTCTGATCGATACCGATGTCCGCAGAACCTTCGCAACCGGTATCGCAGGATTCTCTCACGTTGTCGACTCCCTGAGCGCAATCAAGTACGCTAAGGTTAAGCCTGTCCGCACCACGGTTTCCGTAACCAACCCGAAGACCGGAAAGGTTACCTCCGCTGACAACATCGCTACCGACTTCGTCATCGAGGGAGACTTCCCGCGTTACGGCAACGACGATGACCGCGCGGACGACATCGCGGTATGGCTTCTTCGCACCTTCATCACCAAGATCAAGAAGCATCACACCTACCGCAATTCCGAGCCGACTACCTCTATCCTTACCATTACTTCCAACGTCGTTTATGGCAAGGCTACCGGTACTCTTCCGGATGGACGTCCGGACAAGGAACCGCTGTCTCCGGGTGCCAACCCGTCCTACGGTGCAGAGAAGAGCGGCCTGATCGCTTCCCTGAACTCTGTCGCTAAGGTTCCGTATGAGTACGCACTCGACGGTATCTCCAACACCCAGACCATCAGCCCGAGCGCACTCGGCAACGAGGACGGCGAGCGTGCTGACAGACTGGTCAATGTTCTTGACGGATACTTCAGCCGCGGCGCTCATCACCTGAACGTCAACGTCTTCGGCACTGAGAAGCTTGTCGACTGCATGAACCATCCGGAGAAGCCGGAGTACGCTAACTTCACCATCCGTGTTTCCGGTTACGCGGTCAAGTTCATCAGCCTGACCAAGGAACAGCAGCTGGATGTCATCAAGAGAACCTGCCACAAGACCCTTTAATCTTACGATTCGGGCCTGACAGTTCTCGGAACTGACTTATCAGGGGGGCAGGTGCAAAAACCTGCCCCCGTTTTTATCATCAAGCAGCCGGTGCGGCCGGTCAACCGTTCAGGGAACCGGTTTTCACATACAGGCAGGAGGCAGAAAATGGCTGAGCAACCTATTAAGGGAGTTATTCATTCGCTGGAATCTTTCGGCGGATCCGACGGACCGGGAATCCGCTATGTTATCTTTGTGAACGGCTGCAACTTGCGCTGCCGCTACTGCCACAATCCGGACACCTGGGCCAGAAAAGACGTTACGCTGTACACGGCTGACGAGCTTCTGGACAAGGTCGAGCGCACCAGGGCCTACTGGGGAGACAAGGGCGGCCTGACGGTGAGCGGCGGCGAACCGCTTCTGCAGATGGATTTCATGATCGACCTGTTCACCAAGGCCCATGAGCGCGGAATCAATACCTGCATCGATACCGCGGCGCAGCCTTTCACCCGGGAGGAGCCGTTCTTCTCGAAGTTTGAGACGCTGATGAAGGTCACGGATCTTCTTCTGTTCGACATCAAGCATATCGATCCGGAGAAACACAAATGGCTCACCGGGAAGACCAATGAGAATATCCTCGACTGCGCGAGATATCTCTCCGATATCGGGAAGCCCGTGTGGATCCGCCACGTGCTGGTTCCGGGCGTGAACACCGACGAGGAGGATCTGCAGAGAACCGCGGACTTTATCGCGACGCTGAAGAACGTGGAGGAGGTTGATATTCTCCCGTACCACACGATGGGCGTTTACAAGTGGGAGGAGCTCAAGATCCCGTACACGCTGGAAGGCGTCGAGCCGCCGACCGACGAGCAGATCGCTCTCGCAAAGAAGATTCTGAAGGTCGATTCCTACAAGAAGAAAAAGTGATCCGGCGCCTGACGCGGGCCGTGCCGCGATTATCGGAGCCGAAGTCAGGAACCCGGCTGAAGCGGAACAGTGCAATTCGCGCGGTCGTTTCCGGGGGGAAGCAATAATAAGAAGAAAATCAATATAAAACGAAGGGCCAGAACCTTGATCGGTTCCGGCCCTTCGCCATTTCAGCCTGCAGGAATATTCATCTGGAGGTTCAGTTTATTGTTCTGATCCTGATCCTTCAGGCAGCGGATTGAATTTTTCGGAATCTGAGTGATTATCTTCCGTTTTCCGGGTGATTCTCTGCAGATTTCCGGCCGATTCTCTCCCGGCAGCGGGTAAGACAGAAATCAAAGCCCGAAGTAAGCGTCAAGTCCGTTTGCCAGGCCCTGCACCATCAGCGCCTGATAGGACGGATCTTCCATCAGGACGTCCTCGGTGGGATTGCTCATGAAGCCCATCTCGGCGATCGTAACCGGGATGGTGCACCAGTTGATGCCGGTCATGGTATCGTCCTGAAGCATCCCGCGGTTGGCGCATCCGGTTGCCGCGCAGTAGGCGTTCAGCATGGTGTTGGCAAGGTTGTTGCTGGCCTGGATGACGTCGGCGCTCATATAAGGGTTGGCGGGTGAAGGCGCGTAGAACTGCGCGCCGCTGATGCTCGAATCGGTGTTGCTGTTGGCATGGATTCTCAGGAAGACCTCGGCGCCGCTGCTGTTGGCGACCTGGGCGCGTTCGGCGTTGCTGAGCGTACAGTCGTTGGTTGTGCGGATCATGACGACCTGATAGCCGCGGTTCACGAGCTCCGTCTGGAGCTTCAGGGCGATGGTCAGGTTCAGATCCCTCTCCGCCACGCCGGTGACCACGCCGGAGGTTCCGGTGGTGAGCTTGGCTTTCATAACCGTGGAACCGGGGCCGTTTGGCTCGGTTTCAGAAATGCCGTAGGCCTGATGGCCGGCGTCGATGCACACGATGTGCCCGTTCGAGGCGCCGGCCGCCGTGGTTGTTGTTGTGACGACAGCCGCTGTTGTGGCTGCGGCCGCAGTGGTTGACGCCGTTGTGGCGGCTGCCGCGGTTGTTGCCGCGGTTGTGGCAGCGGCCGCGGCTGTAGTTGCGGCCGCTGCTGTGGATGCTGTGGATGCCGCCGCTGCCGAGGAAGTATCGGCTGACGCCGCCGTACTGCTGTCACTGGAGCTCTGGGTCTGGCTCTTTGTGTTCACCAGGTAAGTACTGCTGACGTAGCCCTCGCCGCTGGTTCCGTCGTCGTTCTGGAACATCACGCGGACCCACGGATCGATATCCGGGCTCGTTTCCAGAATCAGAACCTCAAAGCCGCGGTAGATTTTCGCGACGATCTCCCCGTCCGTGGAGGGGGTGGATCGGACGTTCAGCGTATCGGCGTTCACATACCACTTTGCGCCGACGTCCATGCTGGCGCCGGATTCCTCAGTCTCTGCCGTCTCTGTCTCCTCTTCCGCCGTTTCGGTTTCGGTTTCGGCTTCTTCCGTCACGGTTTCCGTTTCAGATTCCGGCTCGGCGGTTGTCTCCGTCTGGGTTTCCTCTATGGTATTCTCCGCAACGGTGGCTGAAGCGACAGTCGGGATTTCCGGATCGCCCGTCGAAACCTGGTAGCAGCCTGATAGCAGAAAAACGGCACACACAGACAGGGCAAGGCCTTTCAGGACATTGGATTTTCTCATTGTATTTCCCTCTCTTTCCTTGCGGCGCGGAAGGCGCGCGGCAGGATAAATTTATTCGGGTACAGCCCGGGAATCTCCCGGGTTCTCCATGAATCAGCAATGGTAAAACAGCGCCGGATAACCGGCTCTTGAATAAGGAAATTATATCCTGAACTGTCTTTTAACGCAAGAATACAACGATTTCTGAAAGGAAGTTTTAAGAGTTCGTACAGGAACGCCCGGCTGTCCCCGGCTGTCAGCTCCCGAACGGAACAACCTGACATAAACATTCTCCCGGCGTGTCTGGAATCCGGCCTGTCTGTATCCTGTATCCCGGATGGCGGGCAGGGCCAGACTGAGGAAATCCCGGCCCGTCCGCGCCGGGTGAAAAGTTCCGGGGCAGGTATCGGGAAGCGCCCCGCAATGGTATAATGGAACAGGAACTGACAAAACACGGGGAGGACTGAACATGTCAGAAGATTACGATAAAGCCAGAAGGCTGGGCAAGAAAAGCTATTCGCAGTGTCTGATGGAAGGAAAATACCCTTATCTGCAGGTGCTGGATGAAATCCTGTCCCAGACGGATACCGTCTCTGAAGTCAGGCTCGGCCTGCAGCAGATTCCGGCCGACCTGATCGTCGGAACGCTCACCGCGGGGCGCCGCACGGCGTTCGCGCCGAACTACATGCCGCTTCTGTCACCGCAGTCCGAATTCGCGTACAAGTGGAGCAATCTGTGCGAGATCCACCTGAGCGAAGGCATCCGCGATCCGATCAAGTGCTATGAATTCATGAACCGCTATTATGTGGAGGAAGGAAACAAGCGGGTCAGCGTTCTCAAGTACTGCGGCGCCGTCTCCATCCCCGGAAATGTGACCCGGATTGTCCCGAGAAGGACAGATGACCCGGAGAACATCGCCTACTACGAGTTCATGGATTTTTACCAGCGAACCAATGTGAATTACATTGTGTTCCGCAAGCCGGGGTGCTATGTCCGCCTGGAGCAGATGATGGGGAAGGGCCCGGGCGACACCTACACCGAGGATGAGCTTACCGATCTGCGCTCCGCGTATGTCCGCTTCAGCAACGCCTATCGGGAGGTGTATAAGAACGGCGAACCTCTCCCGGTGTCGGAAGCTTTTCTCGAATACATGCGGATGTATTCGTATGACGAGCTGAAGGACGCCATGCCGGCCAAACTGAAGGAAGATATCGGACGGATCGGTGAGGAATTCAGGCTCAGGTCCAGGGAGCAGCAGACGGAAATCGTCACGGAGCCGGCTCCCGAGGCTCCGAAGAAAAACATCATTGCCCGTCTTCTGACCGGAGATGAAACCGCGAGAAAGCTGAGGATCGCTTTCATCCACGAAAAGAGCAGGGAGACGTCGGGATGGACCTACAGCCATGAGCTCGGCAGAATGTATCTGGAGCAGCAGTTCGCGGGTCAGGTCGAGACGATGTACCAGGATAACGTGGAGCCCGGGGATTCGCTGGACCACGCCTTTGAGGCGGCCTACGCGGACAAGAGCGACGTGATTTTCACCACTTCGCCGCTGTTCCTGGAAGCCAGCGTCAAAGAGGCGGTGAAACATCCGGAGATCAAGTTCCTCAACTGTTCCGTCAACGCGAACACCCATTATGTGCGCACCTATTACGCGAGACTGTACGAGGCCAAACTGCTCTCCGGCATCATCGCGGGCGTGATGAGCTCTGACGGAAAGATCGGTTATATCGCCGATTATCCGATCAACGGAATGATCGCCAACATCAACGCGTTTGCCTACGGCGCAAAGATGACCAACCCGAACGCGAAGATCTACCTGGAGTGGAGCAGCACCTCTGCTGAAGATGAAATCAAAAAGAGATTCGGGGAGAATGGCATCCATATCATTTCCGGGCCGGAGATGGTGAATCTGGATTCCGGTTCCCG
Organism: Lachnospiraceae bacterium; assembly: GCA_050944455.1. Lineage (GTDB taxonomy): Bacteria > Bacillota > Clostridia > Lachnospirales > Lachnospiraceae > Anthropogastromicrobium. Next base: position 44,106 of record JBMNRC010000010.1, on the reverse strand, counting down.
CCGCTTCGGCCTGGTGGACATTCAGGACGGCGATAAAGTGGTGAACCTGGCGATGCCGATGTGGCACTGGGGCGAGATGTACTACCGGCTGACCCGGTCGATCCTGGACGGAACTTACGATTCGGATGACCCGGACGGGCTTGCGCTCGGATACTGGTGGGGATTGTCCGCCGGGGCGATCGAGCTGATCTGCTCTGACCATGTTCCCAGGGAAGTGGTCCGCCTGGTGGATCTTGTCCGCCAGGATATCACGAGCGGCGCCTTCCGCCCGTTCTCCGGAACGCTCTACACGCAGAACGGAAAGATTGAGCAGGAGGAGAATGAAGCGCTCGCACCGGAGAAAATCATTACCATGGACTGGCTGGCGGAGAACGTGATCGGAAGTTTCCCGAAGGCCGGAGACCTCAGCGCGGAAGCGAAGAACGTTGTGAAAGTACAGGGTACCGCTCCGGTCGAGAAGGCAGTGGTAAAGGAAGAAGTCGAGAAAGCGGAAACCGCCGGACAGAATGAGAAAACCGCGGAGAACGCGAATGCGGATCTGGAAAGTGACGAGGGAATCGCGATCGTCGGCCCGGACCCCGCGGGACCGCCGGGAAAAAGCAGTGATGATTTATGAGAATAATGGTACTTGCGGATGAGGAATCGAAAAGCCTCTGGGATTACTTTGACAAATCCAAGCTGGAAGGGATCGACCTGATCATTTCCTGCGGCGACCTGGATCCCAGATACCTTTCGTTTCTCGCCACGTTTACGAAAGCCCCGGTTCTTTATGTTCACGGGAATCATGACGTCACTTACGACAGGGTGCCGCCGGAAGGCTGCATCTGCATCGACGATCAGATTTACGATTTCCACGGGCTGAGAATCCTGGGGCTGGGGGGATCGATGCGGTACAAGCCGGGGCCGTATATGTACACTGAGCAGGAGATGGAAAAGCGCGTGCACAAGCTGTGGCTCAAGTTCCGCAAAACCGGCGGGTTTGATATTCTCGTGGCGCACGCCCCGGCCTACAGCATCGGCGACGGAACCGATCTTCCCCACAAGGGTTTCCGGATATTCCTGGAACTGATGGACAAATACGAACCGATGTATCTGGTGCACGGCCATGTGCACGCCTCGTACGGCAGCGATTTCCAGCGCAAAGCTTCCTATAAAAACACCCAGATCATCAATGCCTACGAAAAGTACATTATTGATATCGACGACGACCTGATCACCAAAGACCGGGACAAGCTGGTCAAAAAAGGCCAGGGCCTGGGCAGGTGCCTGTGAGACAGGGCGTCTGAGAGACAGGGCGCCTGTGCGGCAGAGCGCCTGTGCGGCGCCGAGGTTTTGCCGGCCCGGCGCGTTTCACCGTGTCCGGCACACTGAGCAGCGGATCAACTGGCGTCCGTGGACGGCGTCACGCGAAAATGGGCAGGCGCACAAAAACAGGCGAGAGCCTGTGAAGGCCGGTCCGGCTCAGAAAACATACAGACGGTGATAAGCGATATCAGAAAATCGATATCGGAAAAACCGCAGAAAAAGGGACCTTCCCGAATCCGGAAGAGTTTCCCCGGCGCCGGATGGTCCGGCAGCCGGGAAACCCGCCGATCAGATTCGGAAGGTCCCTTTTACTATTCTGCTGTTTTACTTTTTGCTGCGTATCGTTTCCGCGTCACCGGGGTGTTCCCCTTACCGCGGACCTCAGCTTTTCTTCCGCCCGCTGGAACCCGGAAGCGTTTCCGGCATCGGGTACCGAGGAGGCGTGCCTCTCACCGCGGACCTCAGCTTCTCTTCCGCCCGCTGGAACCTGGAAGCGTTTCCGGCATCGGGCACCGAGGGGTCGCGCTTCTCACCGCGGACCTCAGCTTCTCTTCTTCCTGCTGGAATCCTGGTTCCCGGAAGCACTGCCGGCAGCGCCCGCGCCGGAACCGCCTGTCCTGTCCGCGCCGGAAGCACCGTCCGGACTGGCGCCGGAATCCGGCTGGCGCCTGAACAGCTTTGCGCAGAAGCGGAAAAGATAGATCAGCACCGGAACCGCGATGGTGATGAAAATTGCGGCCGCGAGCATCGAGGTAGCTATCGGGCTGTCGATCAGGGCGCAGATCATGGCGGAAACGTAAACCGCCGCGATCACGATAATGCCGATCACGGCGGCAATGCGCTCTCCCCGGCTGTGGGAGGATACAAAGGGTTCGCTGCCGCTCTGTTCCGCGGCTTTTTTCGGTTCATTATCTGAAGAATTCATGTTCATTGGTTTGTTAGCGCTTATCTTTTAATGTTTATTATTTATTAATCGATGTTCTCCTGCCGCATCGGCCTTTTCAGTCTCTTTTGCCTTACCGGTTATCTGCCCGGCTGATCCGGAAAAAGGATCGGCCTGCGGAGTGAGATCCGCCTGCGGGGCAAGGTTCGCCTGCGGAGCAAAATCCGCCCGCGGAGTGAGATCAGCCCGCGGAGTCAAAGCCAACGGAAATCAGCTGCGGCGACGCGGAGGAAGTGACGATAATGCCGAAGGACTGGCTGGAACCGGCCGCGATATACGCGTTGAAATCGCTGGAAACCAGGATCACGCTGCTTCCGGAAGCGCCGGCCTCGCAGTTCCAGTAATCGTACAGCGCGAGATCGCTGTTCTGCCAGTCGGCCTTCAGGCGCCAGCCGTTCAGATCGGAAGAACTGACGTTGGTGATGATAAAGTCATACTGGCAGGAAGGCTGGCCGTAATAGCTGCCGAAGGTTTCGGTGACGGTGACGGAGCAGGTGCCAAGATCAAAGACGAGCTGCTGGGCGGATTCCGCGGAGGCGGTGAAGCCGGCGGTGCCGGCGGAACCGCTTCCCATGTACTGCAGAAGCCAGGATGCCTGGTCTGTCAGGTCGCTGTCCGTCCATCCCTCCGTCGGAGCGGTTTCTTTGAGAAGCCCCGTGTCTGTCGTGCTGGAGAACAGGTAGCCCGCCATAAAGCCGATGGAATTCTGATTGAAGAAGTCTATCCATCTGGCGCTGGCGGTGTCCGCGCCGGGATTATCCTCCGGCGTGAAGGAAGAAACAAACAGGGCCATTCCGCCCGAGGCCGCCTGCGTGAGTTTGTCGATGGAACTCTCCTGTTCGCTGGAGGCGTCGACGGAAACCGCGTACAGCACGTTGCTGCGGTCGACAGGCTGGGAAAGCGAGAGATCGGCGGCTTCGATGCTGCCGGGGATTCCCGCGATCACAACTGCCTGCGGCGAAACCGCGCGGATGGCGTCGATGACGCCCGGGGCGAATTCCCGCATGTCGTTCCAGGAAGGAAGGCCGCTGCCGCAGATCTCGAAAAGAACGCCGGAATAACCGGAGACCGCTTCGGCCGCGTTGGAAAAATAGCTGTACGCGGCTGTGCTTTCGGCGGCGGCGTCCCAGGTGTCGTCCGTATACCAGTCGACAATCAGGTACATGCCGGTGCTGCTGCACAGCGCAGCCGTCTGCTGGAGAAGGGAGTACAGGGACGCGTCGGATCCGTCGCCCGCCGTGACAGCGTCGCGCTCCTCATCGGTCGGACGCACCCGGAGGGTGTTCATCCCCCAGCTGTCTCTCAGAATCTGGAGGGAGGCGTCCGTCAGCGAAGCGGCGGACGAGATGCCGTGTACCGTAACTCCCCTGAGCTGGAAGGTGTTCCCGGAGGCGTCCGTGAGGACCGAACCGGAAACAGAAAGCGTGCCGTGTTCAGCAAAAGGCGTACCGGTCTCCGCCGCCTGCGCCGTGATTCCACGGGGCGTCAGGGCGAGACACACAACCAGTACGGCCGCGGCCAGGACTGTCAGAAAAGAACTCCGTTTCATGTTTAACCTCTGGATAAAATCAGATATAATACTTCAGTAACACTAACACTGGTGCCGGAAGCGGCACGGATAACAGCGCGGCGGGACATACTTTCCCCCTCTGTTTCACCTGTATTATATCATACCGGTTTTCAGATTTGAGAAAGACAATCCCGCGAAATGCTTAAGATTTTCTTACAACCCCGGCCGCGGAACGGCCGGTGGAGGAACAAGCGACCGCGGCGGATTTCCGCCGCTGCGCTGAGGGAGGCAGTATGGATGTGCCGGCGGACGCCGTTGTGAATCCGGATTCCCGCGGTGAACCCGGGATCATCCGGGAAGCTCTGGAAGGGAACTGCAGGCTCTGTCCGCGGGAATGCGGAGCCGATCGGCGAAACGGAGCCGCCGGATTCTGCGGAGTGCCCCTCGATCCGGTGTGTGCCAGGGCTGCTCTCCACTTTTGGGAGGAACCCTGCATCTCCGGGAAGGAAGGCTCAGGCGCGGTTTTCTTTTCCGGGTGCAGCCTGCGCTGCGCCTACTGCCAGAATGCCGATATCGCTGCTGCCCGCCGCGGCGTGCGGATTACCGATGAGCGGCTGGCGCAGATCTACCTGGAACTCCAGGCGCAGCATGCCAACAACATCAACCTGGTGACCGCGGAACAGTTCCTGCCGTCGGTGGTCCGCTCCCTGAGGACCGCGCGCAGCCGCGGGCTGACAATTCCCGTGGTTTACAATTCGGGAGGCTATGAGCGGCCAGAGGCGCTGGAGTGCCTGCGCGGCCTCGTCACGGTGTTTCTTCCGGACTGCAAGTACCGGACGCCGGAGATCGCCGCGGAGTACTCTTCCGCCCCGGATTATCCGGAGCGCAGCGCCGAGGCGCTGAATAAGATGGCGGAGCTTGCGGGGCCGCTCCGGTTCGACAGCCGGGGAATGATCGTCTCGGGCATGATTGTCCGCCATCTGGTGCTGCCCGGGCATGTGAAGGAATCCCAGAAAGTGATCCGGTATCTGTATGAGAACTTCGGCAATTCCATAGCTATCAGCATCATGCGGCAGTACACGCCGATGGAGGGAATCGGGCAGTGTTTCCCGGAGCTGGGCAGGCGCGTGACGAAGCGGGAATACGAAAAAGTCGTGGACTACGCGCTGGACCTTGGTGTGGAGAACGGCTTTGTGCAGGACGCGAAAACCGCGGCGGAAAGTTTTATCCCGGCATTCGACAATACCGGCGTGCTGCCGGAGTGACGGGGGAACAGCTGAGCGGGCCGGAAAGGCCGGCTGGTGGAAAAAACGGCACAGGCCGGATGCCGGAAAAAGCCGGGCCGGATGCACGGGCAGGGAGACAGCGCCGGTCGTAACGCCTCGCGGCGCAGGCCTGAGGGACCGGTGATGAGCCAGCCGGCAGCCGGGGCCGCTGGGAGGCTTTGGATACAGGCCGCGGACAGGCCCGGCGGGCCGGCGGATCAGACGCGGAAAGAGCGGAAAGAAAGGAACCAGAATGATTTTTGATACGCACGCGCATTATGAGGATGAGGCTTTCGACGCCGACCGGGAGGAGATCCTGAGGCTTCTGCCCGCAGGCGGAATCGGGGCCGTGACGGACGTCGCGTCGTCCATGGAAACCGCCCGCAAAGCGGTTGAGCTGGCGGAGAGGTTCGATTTCGTGTATGCCTCCGTCGGCGCCCATCCCGACAGCGTTTCCGAACTTTCGGAGGAGAGCATGGACGAGTTTGCTGAGATTGCGGAAAAACATCCGAAAGTGCGCGCGGTCGGCGAGATCGGGCTCGACTATCACTGGGGCAGAGAGAACGCGGAACTGCAGAGAAAATGGTTCCGAAGGCAGCTGCGCCTGGCGAGGGAACTGCGGCTCCCGGTGATTATCCACAGCAGGGACGCCGCGCAGGAAACCTTCGATATCCTCGCGGAAGAAAAGGCGGAGGAGGCCGGCGGCGTCATCCACTGCTATTCCGGCTCGGCCGAGATGGCGGAAGAGTACGTCCGGCGCGGATTTTATCTCGGCATCGGAGGGGTTGTCACTTTTAAGAACGCCAGAGTGATCAAGGAAGTCGTCCGGAGAATCCCCCTGACCTCGCTGGTCCTGGAGACGGACTGCCCCTATATGGCGCCGGTTCCGCACCGCGGGGAGAGAAACAGCTCGCTGAACCTGCCGTTTGTGGTGAAGGCGGTCTGCGAGCTGAAGGGGCTGGAAAGAGAGGAAGTCGAGGACGTCACCTGGAATAATGCGGAAAAGCTGTACGGCCTCCGCTGAAGAGAAAGAAAACCAGAAAGGGCTTTTGAATGGAAGATTTGTCAAACCCCGGGAACACGATCGCGGTTCTGCGGAAATACAACTTTCAGTTTGACAAAAAACTCGGGCAGAATTTTCTGATCGATTCCCATGTCCTCCAGAAGATCATCAGCGCGGCGGAGATCACGAAGGACGACTGTGTTCTTGAGATCGGGCCGGGAATCGGGACGATGACGCAGGCTCTCAGCAGGGCCGCCGGGAAAGTTGTCGCGGTGGAGCTGGACGGACGCCTGATCCCGATCCTGGAGGACACCCTCTCCGGGTGCGGCAACGTGAAGATTATCAACAGCGACATTCTCCGGCTGGACCTGAACCGCCTGGTGCAGGAGGAGAACGGGGGGAAACCGGTCAAAGTTGTCGCGAATCTCCCCTACTACATCACGACGCCGATCATCATGGGACTGTTCGAGCGGCATGTTCCGGCGGTCAGCATCACGGTGATGGTGCAGAAGGAAGTTGCCGCGAGGATGCAGTCCGGGCCGGGCAGCAAGGATTACGGAGCGCTCTCCCTGGCGGTTCAGTATTACGCGGAGCCGTATCTCGCGGCGAACGTCCCCCAGAACTGTTTCATCCCCCGCCCGAACGTGGCCAGCGCGGTGATCCGCCTGAAGCTTCACGGGAAACCGCCGGTCGATGTGCGGGATGAAAGCCAGATGTTCGCGCTGATCAGGGCGGCCTTCGGCCAGCGGCGCAAGACGCTGGTCAACGCCGTGTACAACGCGGGACTGTCTGATCTGGGCAAAGAGCAGATCGCGGCAATTCTCACCGGCGCGGGATTCGCGGAAAACATCCGCGGGGAAACGCTGACGCTCGCGCAGTTTGCGAAGCTGTCGGACGCGTTTACGGAAGCGGGCTGTACCTGCCGGCAGGAATGAGCGGCAGAGCGTCGGAAGCCGGCTTTTTCTGGGAAGACCCCGGGATTCCGGGGATGGGCAGTGCCAGGCGCTGAAAGGCGGAAGACAGTAAAGTTTTGGACAGTAAACAGAAACCCTGCAGGGAGGAAACCCAGGAATGACGGAAGAAAGCGGGAAAAAGAAGCCGACCGCGGAGGAGCAGGCGCGGTATAAGCAGCTTGCCTACGAGCGCAGGCAGCGCCTGAAGGCCGAGAAGGCAGCGCGCGGGGAGGAAGACCGGGAAGCGCGCGCAAGGCAGATCAGGGACGAGGACGAGCGGTATATGAGGGAAGCCCTCCGCCAGGCGCGGAAGGCCGCGGCCATCGGGGAGGTTCCGATCGGCTGCGTGATCGTGCGGGACGGCGGGATCATCGCCCGCGGCTACAACCGCCGGAATACGGAGAAATCCGTGCTGGGACACGCCGAAATCGCGGCGATCCGCAGGGCTTCCAAAAGGCTTGGGGACTGGCGCCTTTCGGACTGCACGATGTATGTGACGCTGGAACCCTGCCAGATGTGCGCCGGAGCCTGTGTTCAGGCGAGAATCAGGCGGGTGGTGATCGGCGCGATGAACCCGAAGGCGGGCTGCGCCGGGTCCATCCTGAATCTTTTTGACGTCAGGGAGTTCAACCACCGGGTCGAGACTGAGCGCGGCGTGCTGGCGGACGAGTGCTCGGAGATGCTCAGCAGCTTTTTCGCGCGGCTGAGGGAACAGAAAACGGAGTGATTCTTCACGCAGCCGGCCGGAATCAGTGGAGATGCGCGGGGATTATCCGGCGGACGCCTGCTCCTTTCAGGGAAGCCCGGTTGACAGAAGCCGGGATTTTCGTTAGAATAAAATCCGCGCAGCCGGGGCTTCAGCGGTGCCCTGTACCTTCAATCCGCTACAGGAGGGGTCATATCCCGGCTGAGGGTGGCTGACTCCGGGGCAGCCCCCGGTAAGCGGTGTTGACGTCTGGGTCCCGCGCAACAGATCTCTGTGAACCGTGTCAGGTCAGGAATGAAGCAGCACTAAGCAGAATCTTCTGTGTGCCGTGGGAGCGCCTGGGCTGAGCCGGCTGCCGGGAAAGCGTCCGGGGAAAGCATTCGAAGCCGGGATGCGCGTTTTCTGTCTGGGTGAGTTGTCGTTGCAACGACAGCTCTTTTTTTGTATAATATTTTCAAAGGGCCCTCAGTTTCGGCCTGTCTGTCCGCGCTTTTCCACGGAACCCGGCAGGCCGGCGCTGTTCCCTTCACCTGTCGGAAAAGCGGCGCATATTGCTACTGGTGCCGGAACCTTTGAAAGGAAGCATGCCTGAATGAGAGTAGGAATGTTGACGAGCGGCGGCGACTGCCAAAGCCTGAACGCTACGATGCGCGGAGTTGCGAAATCCCTTTATCATCTGCTTGGGGATGATGTTGAAATCATTGGATTTATCGACGGTTACAAGGGCCTGATCTACTCCAATTACAAAATCATGAAACCGAAGGATTTCTCCGGAATTCTTACTCTCGGCGGCACCATCCTGGGCACCAGCCGCCAGCCGTTCAAGCTGATGAGAGAGCCGGATGAGAACGGCCTGGACAAAGTGAAGGCCATGAAGGACAACTACAGCCGGCTCGGCCTTGACTGCCTGGTCGTCCTGGGCGGCAACGGCAGCCAGAAGACCAGCAACCTTCTCTCCGAGGAGGGTCTCAACGTCATCGGCCTGCCGAAAACCATCGACAACGATCTCTGGGGAACCGACGTGACGTTCGGCTTCCAGAGCGCTGTGAATCTCGCCACCCAGACCATTGACTGCATTCATACCACCGCGGCTTCCCACGGGCGTGTCTTTATCGTTGAAATCATGGGACACAAGGTCGGCTGGCTGACGCTTTCCGCCGGCATGGCGGGCGGCGCCGACATCATTCTGATTCCTGAAATCCCGTACGACATCAATGTCGTTGCGGACGCGGTCAAGAGAAGAGAGAAGGAAGGCAAGCGCTTCTCCATCATCGCCGTCGCCGAAGGCGCCATCTCCAAGAAACAGGCGGAGATGACCAAGAAGGATTACAGACAGTATCTTGCGACCCGCGAGTACCCGTCCATCTCCTATGAGATCGGCGCGCAGATCGGCAAAATCACCGGGCAGGAAGTCCGCGTCGCGGTTCCCGGCCATATGCAGAGAGGCGGAAGCCCGTGCCCGTACGACCGGGTTCTCTCCAGCCGTCTCGGCGCCGCCGCCGGCCAGATGATCGTCAATCATGAGTACGGCGTCCTGGTCGGGATGAAGAACAACAAGATCGTCAAAGTTCCGCTCAGCGACGTTGCGGGCAAACTGAAGATGGTTTCCCCGGATGACGAGATCGTCAAACAGGCAAAGCTGCTCGGCATCAGCTTCGGAGACGAGTGATTTTTCGGAACAGCTTTATCCGGATCGGCGGTCCGGCCGGTTTTCCCCCGGATTTTCCGGTCCGATCTTCCCTCTGAAATTTTCCGGTCCGATCTTCCCTCTGAAATTTTCAGGCTTGATTTTGTACTGATTTTCCGGACAGATTTTCCAAATCAATATTCCGGATAGTTTTTGATAAATGAAGTTTTTGGACGGATACTATGAACAAACCTGAAGTGGCATAACGGAGTGCACGGCATACTGCCGCCGGATCTGAAGGCGGCCGGTGTGCCGTGCGATTTTTAGCATGCGCCGCAGAGATGTCTGACAGCGGCTGTCCGGAAATCGGTAAACCCGGCATCAGGATGTCCGTTTCTGACATGTCTGACAATGGCGCGGCCGGACTGCCGGCTTCAGAAAACAGAATAATCAGCGGATTCGCGGAAAGGAGGCAGCAGAGAATGGCGTATATGACGCTGTACCGCAAGTGGCGCCCGCAGACGTTCGACGAAATACGGGGCCAGGACGCGATCGTACAGGCGCTGAAAAGCCAGGTGAAATACGGAAGAATCGGACATGCCTACCTGTTCTGCGGAACGCGCGGAACCGGAAAGACGTCGGCGGCCAAAATCCTGGCGAGGGCGGTCAACTGCCTTCACCCGGTTGACGGCAATCCCTGCAACGAGTGCGAGAACTGCCGCGCGATTCTGGAAGGCCGGTCGATGGATGTGATCGAGATGGACGCGGCTTCCAACAACGGCGTCGACAACATCCGGGAAATCAGGGAGCAGGTCCAGTATCCGCCGACTTCCGGGAAATACCGGGTGTACATTATCGATGAGGTCCACATGCTCTCGGCAGGCGCGTTCAACGCGCTGCTCAAAACGCTGGAGGAGCCGCCGGCTTATGTGATCTTCATTCTCGCTACGACAGACCCCAACCGTCTTCCGGTCACGGTGCAGTCCCGCTGCCAGCGCTACGATTTCCGCAGGGCCGACGCGGGGACAATCGCGGACCACCTGGGCGCGATCCTCAGGGCGGAAAACGTGGAGGCCGAGGACTACGCGGTGAGGCTGATCGCGCGCACTGCCGACGGATCGTTCCGCGATTCGCTGAGCCTTCTGGAAAGATGCATCTCCTACTATTACGGGGAAAAACTCACCTACGACAACGTGCTCAAAGTTCTCGGCGCGGTGCGGACGCAGGTGTACGGAAAGCTGATGCAGTGCATTCTGAAGGCGGACGTCCGCGGCGCGGTTTCCCAGCTGGATGAGATTCTCGCCCAGGGATCCGACCTGAACCAGGTGGTCTCCGACTTTACGTGGTATCTGCGCGATATGATGATGGTGCAGACCGGCGATGAGGAAGCCGAGACGCTCGGCATGCAGAAAGACGATTACGAGGAGCTGCGCGCTATCGCGATGGAGACGGACCTGGATACCGTCATGCGGGACATCCGGATTCTTTCGGAGCTCTCCAACCGGATCCGCTTCTCCCCGTCCCGGCGGGTGCTGACCGAGACCGCGCTGATCAGGATGATGCGGCCCGAATGCGACGAAGATGTAGAAAGCCTGAGGGTCCGGGTCGAAAAACTCGAGTATGCCCTCGCGAATGGAACCGCGTCGGTCCCGCAGCAGGGAAGTACTGCGAAAGCCGCGGGAGACGCGGCTTCAGGGGAAGCTTCGGAACCGGAAACGGTGGAGATTCCGCCGGCCGAGTACGACGATTACGTTCTTCTGCTGAAGGACTGGCAGAAAATCTGCGGCTCTCAGCATCCATTTATTTACAGCCTTTTAAAAGGAACCAAACTGGGGTATGATAAAACGCAGGGGCTCTGTATCCTCTTCCCGGACAATTTCCGCTGCAGGACAATGCAGGAAGGGTCGAGGCTGGAGAACCTGAGACAGTATCTGAACAGGGAATACGGCAAAAACTTCCGGATCTTCGCGAGAGTGCTGGCGCACGGCGAACAGGCCCCGAAGGTAGTGAAGGGCCCGGACATTCCGGGGATCAATATGAAAGTCGAGGACGCCGGCCCGGAGGATGACGAGGAGGATTCCCCGGATTCCGGCCGATAAAACGAAAGCACAGAAAACAGAACAGGGAGACAGATATGGCAAAACACGGCGGTTACCAGGGCGGCATGCCGGGCAGCATGAACAACCTGATGAAGCAGGCGCAGCGCATGCAGCGCCAGATGGAAGAACAGCAGAAAGCGCTGGAGGAAAAGGAGTTTACCGGAACTGCCGGCGGCGGCGCCGTCACGGTGGTGATGACCGGGAAGCGCTCGGTGAAATCGGTGACGATTTCCCCGGAAGCGGTGGACCCGGATGACGTTGAGATGCTGCAGGATATGATTGTCGCGGCGTTCAACCAGGCGCTCTCGCAGGTTGACGAGGAAAATCAGGCGATGGTGTCGAAACTGACGGGCGGTTCGCTCGGCGGCCCCGGCGGAGGAATGCCTTTCTGAAATGGAGTATTACAGCAAGGAAATCAATCAGCTGATCGAGCAGTTTTCGCGGCTTCCCGGGATCGGGGCGAAATCAGCGCAGCGTCTGGCTTTCTACATCGTGAGCCAGCCGAAGGAGCAGGTGCAGCAGTTTGCGGATACCCTGGTGAAAGCCAGGGAGAACGTGCGCTACTGCAAATGCTGCCAGACGCTGACGGACAGAGAGATCTGCCCGATCTGCAGCAGCAAAAACCGGGACCATTCCACCATCATGGTGGTAGAGTCGACGCGGGATCTCGCGGCGTATGAGAAGACAGGCAAATACAACGGCGTCTATCATGTGCTGCACGGCGCGATTTCGCCGATGCTCGGGATCGGCCCGAATGATATCAAAATCAAGGAGCTTCTCGTCCGCCTGGAATCGGACGAAGTGAAGGAAGTTATCCTGGCGACCAATTCCAGCCTTGAGGGGGAAGCGACGGCGATGTATTTAAGCAAGCTGATCCGCCCGACAGGGATAAAGGTTACCAGGATTGCCAGCGGAGTGCCCGTAGGCGGAGACCTCGAATACACTGACGAGGTCACGCTTGCGAGAGCGCTGGAGGGAAGAACGGAACTGTGAGTTCTCCCGGCGTCTGTCCGACGCAGCGGCACGGGACGCAGTTTTGGAGGATAAGATGGATGAGTACGAATATCGGCTCAAAACGGAGCATATTCAGCAGATTGCTCTGAAAAAGCAGTACGATGAGGCAGCGTCGCTCTGCGATACGATTGACTGGATGCGCGTCCGCGATGTCAATATGCTGCAGACGGCGGCTGACGTCTATACGAAGGTGAAGGAATATCCGAAAGCGATCAGCGTTCTGGAGCAGGCGTACAGAAATTCGCCCCGCGGGCGGAGAATCGTATACCGCCTGGTGGAGCTGGGCCTGCAGTCCGGCAATTACCAGCTGGCTTCCCAATACTTTGACGAGTTCTGCAGGATCGCGCCGCACGATCCGAGCCGATATATTCTGCTGTACAAGATGGCGATTTCCCAGAAAGCGTCCATCGACGACAAAATCATTATCCTCGAGAAATACAAAAAAGAGGACTTCGACGAAAAATGGGCCTTTGAGCTGGCCCAGCTCTACGCCAGGAAGGGCGACAGCGATAAATGCGTCCAGCTGTGCGATGACATTATCCTGTGGTTCGGTTTCGGCGATTACGTCGAGAAGGCGCTGGCGCTGAAGGAAAAATATGTTTCCCTCACGCCGGAGCAGCTGCAGAAGAAAAAGCAGATTGAGGAACAGAAGCAGGCGAAGGCCCGCGAGGCCGAGGCCCGCGAATACGAGGAGCGCAGCCACAATATCGCCGGGATTCAGGGCGTGCCGACCACGGTGAAGGAATTGAACGTCGACCGCACGCTGGCGAAAGTCGGGGAAAACACGGCGCGGCAGGTGCGGATCATTGAGGAAGCCGAGAAGGCTGAGAAAGCCGGGTCAGCCGGGAATGCCGTGACAGACGGGACCGGGGAGCAGGCCTCCGCAGACGGGCAGACAGCCCGGAGCGGCGGGACTGACCGCTCTTCCGCCGCCGAAGTGCTCGGCAGGTTCCGGAAAGCTCCGGAGGTCACTGTCACCAGCCTGAATGATACGGACGGCGCCGCAGGCGCGGAACAGGCGGAAAACAGCGAGGCCAGGCACAAGGCCAGGGAAGATGCCCGCGAGCTGAATATTCTGGTCCAGAGGAACACGCAGCCGGCGGACGCGGACGGAAGCGCGGCAAAATCGCTGCGCAGGGCGCGCGAGAACGCCGAGAAAGAATTTGACATCCGCGGCGTGAAGATGCCCCAGGGACCGATTGAGGGCAGCCAGATTGAGAAGATCATGAAGGAGCAGCTCGCGGAAGAACACGGCGCGTCCGGCCGGAAGGCGGGGACCTCCGCGGCATCCGCGGGAGATACGGCCGGCGAAACCAGGATCAGCACTGGCCTCGGCGATTTCGAATCCAGGGCGGAAGATACTCAGGTGCGCTCCGGATCCCGGGGCAATACCCGTGTTGATATCGGTGATACGCGAACATTCCCGGCCGGCGCCGTGAGAGCAGCCGAAGCCGCGGCGAAGAAGCAGGCGGCGCAGAAGGCCGCTGCACAGAGAGCCGCAGAACAAAAAGCCGCGATGCGGAAGGCCGCGGAACAGAAAGCCGCAGCTCAGAAAGCGGCGGAACAGAAAGCGGCGGCGCTGAAGCAGGCAGAACAGAAAGCCGCGATGCGGAGGGCCGCGGAACAGAAAGCGGCAGCGCAGAAGACCGCACAGGAAACAGCAAAAGTTCAGGCCGCCGCGAGCGCGAAAGCCGGGACAAAACCGGCAGGTTCCCCGGCTTCCGAAGCACAGGCGGATTTCGCGGATATTACCTATGTACCGCCGGTTTACGATGAAATCGTGGCTGGAGAGATCGGCGAGAGCGTCGAGAGCGGCGTCGCAGAGGAAATTTCCGAGGACAATACCCTGGAAGCCGTTCCGCAGTTTGAGGACGCTGAAACAATTCTGGCGGGTACCGCAGCGGATCCGTCCGCAGCCCAGACTTCCCATCAGGCTGCGAATCCGTCGGCAGATCAGCAGGTACATCAGCCTGTAAGCCGGGCTGCGGATCAACCCGCGGAAACGGCGGATACGGAGACGGCGGCGGATACAGGCGCGGCCGAAGATACAGGTGCGGCAGCAGGGAAAGAAGCGCCCGCGGAGAAGAACCCTGCCGAAGCGCGCGGGCCGATTTCGGATTACTGCGAGGATGATACCGAAGACTCCGACGAATACGAAGAGTACGGGGCGTATGCCGAGTACGATAACGGGGAGCAGTACGCGGAGGATGATGACGGCCGGGAAGAAGCTGCCTCCGGAGAACAGGCCGGAGAGGTGAGCGAAGAGCCTGCGGAATCCGAAGAAGAGTACGGGGAAGAATCCGGGGAGGAGGCCGAAGCAGAATCCGAAGAGGAAGCTGAGGAATCCGCGGAGGAAACCGAAGCAGAATCCGAGGAGGAGCCTGAGGAAGAATCCGAAGAAGAACCTGAGGAGGAACCTGAGGAAGAGCCGGAAGAGGAAACCGGGGAAGAGTACGAAGAGGAACCGGAATCCGAAAGCGCTGAAGGCGGGCCGGAGTTTGAGGAAGAACCCGAACAGGAGGACGGGCTTCCCGTTCTCAATCCCCGCAACCTGGAAGACGTCTGGCATTTTGCGGTCACCGTTCCGGAAGGCGCGGATCCCACTGCCGAAGTTCTGAAGCGCCTGCGCATGCTGGCGAAGAAATCCCCGCGCAGGGTTCCGAGAAAGGTGAGCCGGATCACCGGAAGCCGGCTGAACAGCAGGGACCTGATCCGCGGCTATGACAGTCTCGTCGGTAAGACGACCGTGATTATCGGCGCCGGGGAGATGGAAAAACGGGTGATCAGGGAGCTCTGTGAGATTCTGGATCCGGATGACCATGACCTTCTGGTCGTCCTGACCGACACGCAGAGCCATCTCAGGGATCTCTTCGAAGAAAACCCCGAGCTGACGGACGTCATCACCTGCCGGTTTGAGGAAATTCATTACACGGCGGCGGAGCTGCTTGCTTTTGCCCGGGATTATGCGGAAGCGCAGGACTGTGTTCTGGATCACGCGGCTGAGCTGGCGGTAATGCAGAAGATCGACGGGATTCTGAAGAATTCTCCGGAAGATTCACATAATAAGACGGAAAGAATGATGGAACAGGCGGTGATGAAGGCTGACAGAGCAAAGAGAAAGCTTTTCCAGTCCAGATATGACCGCGAGGGACGTCTGATCATTCGCGAGGAAGCATTTGAATGAACGTTCTGACAATCGCCATTGCGGCAATTCTGCTGATTTCGATGATTTCCGGCGGGAAAAAGGGACTTGTGAAAGTCCTTTTTTCTTTGGCCGCGGCTGTGGTGACCATTCTGATCGTCATGGCGTTTGAGAAGCCCTTCGAAAATTTCCTGCGGGAGAATACCGGCATGTATGACTTCCTGGAAACCCAGGTTTCCGGTTTTGTGCAGGAGCGGGTTTCGTCGGCGCAGAGCGCGGCAGGAAACTCTCTCACCAGCCAGATGGACGCGCTCAGCCTTCCTGCTGTGGTGAGCGACGCGATCCTCACGGCTGTGGAGTCGGCCGGGGCGAAAACGGCGTCCGCGGTGACAGCCGCGATCACGGCCGCTCTCACCGGTATCGTATTTACGGCCGCAGCCTGGCTGATTCTGTTTGTCGCGGTGAGAATCGCCGTCAGCCTGGTCGGCATGGTGCTGAACGCTGTGGTGAAGCTGCCGGTGCTGAGACAGGTTAACGCGGTGGCGGGCGCCATGATCGGGCTGTTTTTCGGGCTTGTGGTGGTATGGCTGGTTTTCCTGCTGATCACTGCCTGCACCGGATTCCCGTTTGGCGAGCAGTGCATGCAGTGGATCAACGAAAGCGCTTTTCTGGAGTTTCTGTATAACAGGAACCCGCTGATGACCTGGCAGCTGCTCTGATAGCTGCCATCACCGCCTGAGGTGAAAAGTTCAGCTGCAAACCGGCAGTGAAGACGCCATTCTGCTTCACAGAAGTCTCAGTCAGACAGGATGAAATCCGGCCGCAGACCTTCGGCTCGGTGGATATCAGCGGGCTGTGAATCATCGCGAATTCCTGCCCGTCCCTGAAAAAAGAACTTGCAATCCGAAAGGCGATATGATATAGTTAGTAAGCACTCGTGAGAGTCTGTGGCGTGATAGCCAAGAGGTAAGGCATCGGTCTGCAACACCGCAATTCACCAGTTCAAATCTGGTTCACGCCTCTGCAAAGCCGGCAGCGTTAGCTGCCGGCTTTTTCCATACAATACAATAATTGATAATTCAGGATTATAATTCAGGCGGCAGTTCAAGCGGCGGCTCAGGCGGAGCGGTTCAGGCCGTTTACTGGCGATGAAATGACAGGCGGAACGTCCGGATTTCCATCGCGGAAGTCGCAGAACTTTCAGCCTGATGACTGCTGCGTATACTGGGGACAGGGAGGAGCGATCGGTATGAATGAAAAACTGGAGGCTTTGAGAGACAGACTGCAGCGGCTCGGTTATACCGCCGAAGTATTTTCCAGCCGGGAGGAAGCCGCGGCGCACATCAATGAAGAGACGGACGGCACCACCGTCGGTATCGGAGGATGTGTGACAGCCGCGGAAATGGGGCTTTACGAATCCCTCAGCAGCCATAATAAAGTGTTTTCCCACTGGCATATCCCTGAAGGGAAAACGGACAGGAATATGCGGGACCTGGCGGCCGGGACGGAGGTTTACATCACCTCAGCCAACGCGGTTTCGCAGAACGGAGAGATCGTCAACATTGATTACACCGGCAACCGGGTCGCGTCAGTGTTCTACGGCCACAAAAAGGTTATCTTCGTGATCGGGCGGAACAAGATCGCGCCGGACTTCGAACAGGCGCTGTGGCGCGCGAGAAATATCGCTTCCCCGAAGAACGCCCGAAGGCTCGGCCGGAGGACGCCGTGTGCCGTGTCCGCGGACCGGTGCTATAACTGCAGCAGCCCTGAGCGGATCTGCAACGGCTTGCAGGTGCTGTGGCACAGCATGGCGGGATCGGAGATGGAAGTGTGCCTGATCGATGAGGATCTTGGATATTGAATCTTAAGGATCTGGGGCATGGAAAAGTAACCGCCGAGTACTGAACAGCAAAATCGCGAGATATTGAACAGTAGGTATCCGGGCTGCCGAATGGCAGGGGTTTGAGATGATGTATCACAAGAGCACGGGAGCGGAACGGCAGAGACCGGGGATACGGGATACCGCAAGGACTGATACCTGGGTTCAGGGAACGGAAATAAACGGAGGCCGCGGAAACAGCAATGTTTCCGCGGCCTCCGTTTGTGCGGCTTCCTGGATGGCTGTCGGCCGTCGCAGCGGCCTCCGGGCGTTTGTGCGGCTTCCTGGATGGCCGTCGGCCGTCGAAGCGGCGTCCGCGTGTCTGTGCGGTATTCAGCCGGGCAGTGCAGACAGCAGGCTCAGGCCGGTCGGTCCGCCTGCACAGATTGAAATCTTCCGGTCTGCCGCCAGCCTTTTTCCGTCAGACGGCCATCTGATAGCATTTCTCGGGTTTCTGCAGGATGCGGTGCATGATGAAAAGGTAGGCGATCCACAGGAAAATCCCGGCGGAGCACCAGGCGCTGGCCGTCGCGAAGCAGGCTACGGTGTAGCTGTTCAGGCGGATCGCGAGCAGGGCGCAGATCGTGCGTGCGGCCAGCTCAACGGCGCCGCCGAGCGTCGGGATCAGCGTGAAATTGCAGGCCTGGAGCACGTTGCGGTAAATGAAAATCATTCCGAGAGGGAGGAAAAAGAGCCCGGCGATCCGGATGTACGTCTGGATATAGCCGTAAACCTCGGTGATATCCCCGCTGAAGAACAGCCTGGCAAAGGCCGGAAGCGTCAGCAGGATGACGGCATATGCGGCGATCGCGTAGATCAGGGACATGAGAAATGCTGATTTCTGCCCCTGCCGGATTCTGTCGATCGCGTGGACGCCCCAGTTCTGCGCGGTATAGCTTGCCATGGTGACGCCCATCGCCTGGAAGCAGGTGGAGATCAGCTGCTCGATTTTCGTGGCTGCCGTGTAGGCCGCGACGACGGTCGAGCCGAATGTGTTGAGGGCGGCCTGGAGCACCATCGTGCCGATGGCGGTGATGGAAAACTGGAGCGCCATCGGGACACCGATGTGCAGCTGGTTTTTCACGACTCTGCCGTCCAGCCTGAAATCCTCCCGGTGAAGGCGCAGGAAATCAATTTTCGCTTCCATGTAAACGACGCACAGAACGCCGGAAACTCCCTGGGACAGGACGGTCGCGTAGGCCGCTCCCGCGACGCCCCAGTGGAATACCAGGACCATCAGAAGGTCCAGGAAGACGTTCAGCACCGCCGAGAGAATCAGGAAATACAGAGGAACTTTGCTGTTCCCGACCGCGCGAAGGATGCTGGAGGCCAGGTTGTAAACGACCATGCAGGCCATGCCGCCGCAGATGATCAGAATGTAGGTTTTGGCCATGCCGTAAATGTTCTCCGGGGTCTGCATCACCTGAAGGATCGGATCCATGGCCGCCATGCTCCCCACCGTCATCACGACAGTGATGATCGCGCTGAGCACGAACGCGTTCCCGGCGCTTTTCCGGACGGCGGCGTAGTCGCCGGCTCCGTACCGCTGGCCGGTGAGTACCGTAAAGCCGGTGGTAAGTCCCATCATAAAACCAAGCAGCAGAAAACTGATGGTGCCCGTCGAACCGACGGCGGCCAGGGCGTCCTGACCGACGAATCTACCCACAACAATCGTATCGACCATGTTGTAGAGCTGCTGAAACACATTTCCCAGAATGACCGGGATGATAAAACGAAGAATCAGCTTTGAAGGACTGCCCTTTGTCATGTCAAGATTCATAGATTTCCCTTACTGCCTCACTGTCTGGAATTCCTGTCTGCCGCCTGAAGCGGCACACGCAGGGCGCCGCGGGCCGGATGGGCCGACTCGCATATGCCGTCAGACGATTCTCTTGTCCGTGCGGTTCTGGATGGCCGTCCCGATCACCTGGATGATCTGGACGATGACGATGGTCAGGAGAACGCAGATCCAGATGATGTCGTCGTTGCTCCTCTGGTAGCCGTAGGTGATGGCGATCTGTCCGAGGCCTCCGCCGCCGATGGTCCCGGCCATCGCGGAGTAGCCGAGAATGGTGACCATGGAGATGACGGCGCCGTTGATCAGGGACGGCTTCGCCTCGGGGATCAGCACTTTCATGATGATCTGGAAGGTGGAAGAACCCATGGCCTGGGCGGCTTCGACGACGCCCTTGCCCACTTCGTGGATGGAGGATTCGACCATGCGCGCCACATACGGCGTCGCGGCGATAATCAGCATGACGATCATCGCCCGGTTGCCGAGACTGGTTCCGACCACCGCTTTGGCGACCGGCAGCATGGCGACCATCAGGATGATGAACGGAATGCTCCGGAAAATGTTGACGATCACGCCGAGAATCCCGTTGAGCACGCGCATCGGATGAATGCCGTCGCTGGATGTGACGGAGAGAAGCACCCCGAGCGGGAGGCCGAACAGATAGGAAATTCCCGTGGAAATCAGCGTCATGTAGATGGTTTCCCAGATGCCGTACTGGATGATGTTGTTGTTCCACAGCTTGATGAACATTTCAGACATCGCTTATTTCACCTCCTCATAGCGAAGGCCGTGGGCGCTGAGCCAGGCGGCGATCTTGTCCGTCATTTTCTCGTTGTCGGGCAGGCCGATGATCATGCGGCCCTCGGCAGTCCCGCCGACGTCCCTCATCTGCGCGAACAGGATGTTGACCGGAGCGTCGCACTCCAGAATCATGTTGGCCACGGAAGGTTCGTAGGAAGAGGAGCCGTCGAAATAGATACAGATCTTTTTCTGCCCGAGCTTCGTATCGACGGATTTCGGGATGATCAGGTCGCGCGCGATCTCGGACTGCGGGGAGGCGAACACGTCGCTGACGTTTCCGATCTCCTCGATGCGGCTCTTGTTGAGGACCGCAACGCGGTCGCAGATGCGGTCGATGACGCTCATCTCATGGGTGATCACGATGATGGTGACGCCCATCTTCCGGTTGATATCTTTCAGAAGTTCCAGGATCGACTGGGTGGTGTTCGGGTCCAGCGCCGAGGTGGCTTCGTCGCAGAGAAGATACTTCGGGCTGGTCGCCAGGGCGCGGGCAATCGCGACTCTCTGTTTCTGGCCGCCGGAAAGCTGGGACGGATATGAATCGAGGCGGTCTCCCAGGCCGACCATCTGCAGGAGTTCGGCGGCCCGCTTTTTCGCTTTGTCCCTGTCGACGTGGGCGATTTCCATCGGATAGCAGACGTTTTTCAGCAGGGTGCGCTGCTCCAGCAGGTTGAACAGCTGGAAGATCATGCCGATGTTCTGCCGGGTCTGGAGAAGTTCTTTCTTGGGCAGCTTCGTGATGTCCTTCCCGTCGATCAGCACCTCCCCGGAGGTCGGACGCTCCAAAAGGTTGATGCAGCGCACCAGCGTGCTTTTGCCGGCGCCGGAAAGTCCGATGATCCCGAAGATTTCACCGTCGTTGACCGTGATGTTGATGTCCCGGAGGGCGACGATGTCCCCGTGTTTCGTATGATAGGTTTTACTCAGGTTTTTCAGTTCAATCATGCCCGGACAGCACCTCCCGTTTTTCTCTAAAAAAAAGAAACGCCGGAAAGTTCTGTGCTTTCCGGCGTTTCGGCAAATTATCACTTTTACTGCCTGCGTTTCCGCAATGTGCGCAAAAGCTCCCGGATAAAAATTCCCCGCAAAAGATTAACAGTAATGGGAAAATCTGTCAACTTGAACTTTGCGGGTACAGGCGGAAATTTCCGGCTTTTTTCCGCCCCGGCTGTACAGCGGCAGGCGCCGCGTCGGCAATGAAATGAATCTCACCTGCTGAACGGATATTTCATGGTTCCGCAGATGCCTTTTACTTCCGGTCATATTCCCGTCCGGCAGCGCATTTTACTCCGTGGCCATCTTCTTCACCCTGGCCATGGCCTTGGAAACCGCGGGGATGCACAGCACGATGACGGTGATGACGCCCTCCGCCAGGATGTAGCTATAGTTGTAGACAATCGGGTAAATCGCGGTGAGCGATTTCGGGAAATTATCCGGCATGTATTCCATCCAGAAGAGGTATCCGCCGATGGTGTGGGAGACGCCGCGCAGCAGGGCTCCGGCGATGTAGCCTTTTACCAGGCCGTGCTTTGCGTTCCGGAATACGCCGGATACGCCGAGCAGCGCGAAAGCCAGCAGATAATCAAAGAATACCTGGAAGAACGAAAGGAAATACGGCTCCTGAAGGAACTGCAGAATCCCGTAGACCAGGCCGACCATGACGCCGACAGCCGTCCCGTACCAGTAGCCGACCAGAACGATGAAGAGCATGGAGAACAGCGTGACGGATCCGCCGTACGGAAGGCTGAACAGGTGCACATAGGACGTGACGAAGGCGAGCGCCAGGGCCATGGCGCAGAAAGCCAGCTGCTTCGGGCTCAGGCTCTTGCGCTTCGTGAATTTGGAGGAAAGGGCCCACGCGATCAGGAACACCGCGATGGCGATCACGATGATGAGCGCGTAGCCGGCCTTTGTCGGAACGCCGTAACCGTCTCCCCCGTCGGTGAAAAAGATACCTGAGGCTGCCGGCGCGCCGGCGGTCTCCGCCGAGGCCTCCGTGACAGCTTCGGTGACAGTCTCCGCCGCGGATTCAGCGGCGGAGACTGCATGATGAATAAGACTGGTAAAAACAGGCATAAAAAAACCTCCCCGAAAAAATTGTTTCAGGAAGGGTGAGAACTGCGGCACGCCCGCGGAGCGGGACCCTGTGCCCGGATGTCGTGGATCATTCGCTTCCCTTCGCCGGTATTGTCCGGATCAGGTAGTAAGGGTCAACATCTTTGTCCTCTCAGCCCCGAAGGGCTCCCCCAGCTGAACACCGCTATTCTAGCATCGGGGGAGGAGGATGTAAAGCTCCGGGCAGTTTAAGGACAGCGCTGCGGCCGGCCGCATGATACCGGCGCGGAAGCGGCAGATCATCGGTAAAGAAGCAGCCGTCCGCGGCGCGGAAGCGAAAGATCGCTGGCGCAGAAGCAGCCGGCCGCGGCGCGGAAGCGGCAGATCATCGGCACACGAAGCAGCCGGCCGCGGCGCGGAAGCGAAAGAACGCTGGCGCGGCAGCGCCGGCAGGTCCAGCTCAGGAATCCGCTGTCTGCGGCCCGGCGCCGGCCCGGGATCCGCCTTAGGCCTCGTCAGGTCCGCCGGTGGGCTTTTCAGACGCACCGGGAGTTTTTCCAGATCCGCCGGCGTCCTTTTCAGACCCATCGGCAGATTTTTCAGATCCGCCGGCGGTTTCTTCAGATCCATGGGCAGCTTTTTCAGATCTGCCGGCCGCCTTTTCGGATCCTGCGGCAGCGGTCTCCGCCGGCTGTCCGGTTTCACCGGATGGGACGGCGAAGGAGTGAATGATCGCCCTGATGGACTGGTGCAGGTAAGGCAGGTAATCGTCAATAGGAACCGGCTGGTTGTACAGAATGCAGCTGTAGCTGGCCGATCCGACGAGCTCTGTGATCGTGAACAGCATCAGGTCAGGGCGGCTGCAGGTCAGGTTGTCCCGTTTCATCAGATCGTCAAGAAACTGGTAGAACTTAGCGGTTTCCATCGGGATCGCGCGGTCCAGGGCGTTTCGGAAAATCCCCCAGGACAGGTTCTTGGCGATGAAAGACAGCAGCGAAGGGTCAGCCTTGAAGCGGCCGATGATGTAATCGACAAAGGCGATCATCAGGTCGTCGAGATTTTCATATTTGTTTCCTTTCAGGGAATCCGCGGCGTCCGTGAACAGCTGTCTGGCTTTGCTCGCGATCAGGCGGTCGCGGATGTCGTACTTGTCTTTAAAATAAAGGTAAAAAGTCCCTTTGGCGATCCCGGCTTCGTTCGCGATATCCGAGATTGTCGTCTTGGAAAAACCCTTGTTGGTAAAAAGGCGGAAAGCCGTCGAGAGCAGCGCGTTGCTCTTTTCCATTTTGTTCGCTTCAACTTTACCCATAAAGAAACCTCCTTCTTTGGTCTTTCTGTCGGAGAAGGCAAAGCCTGCAGATGCAATCCGCCGTGACGCAGGGATTCCTGCCCGCGGAAACGCGGGCGGTAAAGCAGCGGCTGTACTCCGAGAGCTGCAGGTCTGATTTACCCGCGGAAAGCGCTTCCGGTAAGGCAGCGGCTGCGCTCCGGAGTCCGGCAGGGCTTGATATACCCGCGGATAGCGCGGGCAGTGCTGCCGGCATGGCTGCGTCCATCGTGCAGCAGGCTCCTTTGCCTGCGGTGCGTACGGATTACAGAAAAAGGAAATCGGGAGTTTCCGGACCGGCTGAAGGCTCGGAGATCCCACGTATCTAAGAATCACGGGCAGAGAAATCGCCGCGGTTCAGCCATCGGCGATACCACGTTTATTTTTTCACAGAAACCGGAAAAAGTCAATTCTAAAACCGACCATCAGTCATTTTTCTGCAAAATGACCAACAGTCAGATTAGCACTCTCCCGATGATTGTGCAAATCGAATATTGACCGTTGGTCATAATTTTACTATACTTTGTACTGCTGTCAGGTATCTTACAAATGATAGCCTATGGCCGGCTGCCGGAACTTTTTCCGCCGGGCGGATCACAGCGGACGGGCAGAGCCGCCGTGAACTCCGCCGAAGGCTTATTACAGGTACAAACCGCAAACCTGTGGACCGCAGATCCGCAGGCTGCGGGCCCGCTTCAGGCGGAAAAATCTGCGGGAGCCGCGCCAGGATACAGCAGGGAGGATTTTTCATGGTTAAAGTTGGAAAGTGGATCGCGAAGCACAGGATCCTGATTCTGATCATTGCGACGATCCTGCTTATCCCTTCTGTTATCGGGTATAAGGCCACAAGAGTGAACTACGATGTGCTGACCTATCTGCCCGATTCGCTGGAAACAATGCAGGGACAGGAAGAGCTGGTCGACGACTTCGGCGTCGGCGGCTTTTCCATGGTCGTCGTTGAAGATTATGTATTGAAAGACGTCGCGCAGCTCGAGAAAGACATCGAGGCGATCCCGCATGTCAAGGGCGTGCTCTGGTACGACGATCTGGCGGATATCTCCCTTCCGGTGGATATGCTTCCGGAGCGGCTGCGAAAGGATTTCTTCAACGGCGACGCCACCATGATGGTGGTGCTTCTGGACGACGGAACGTCCACGGAGAATTCGATGGACGCCGTCGACCAGATTTCAGAAGCAGTCGAAGACAACTGCTACGTGGGCGGCTCCACCGCCGTGGTGAACGATCTGAGGCATATGGCGGACAAGGAGGTCCCGATTTACGTCCTGCTGGCCGTCGTGCTGTGCCTTGCGGTGATGGAGCTGACCGGCAATTCTTTCGTGACCCCGTTCCTCTTCCTGATCAGCATCGGCTACGCGGTCATCTACAACCTCGGCACCAACTTCTTCTTCGGGGAGATTTCCTATATCACCAAGGCAATCGCCGCGGTGCTGCAGCTGGGCGTCACGATGGACTACTCCATCTTCCTTCAGCACAGCTACGAGGAGAACAAAAAGCGCTTCCCGGACGACCGTGAGCGCGCGATGGGACATGCGATTTCCAACACGTTCCAGTCGATCGTCGGAAGTTCCGTCACCACCATCGCCGGCTTCGTTGCCCTCTGCTTCATGACCTTCACGCTGGGCCTCGACCTCGGACTGGTCATGATCAAGGGCGTCGTTTTCGGCGTGATCAGCTGCATTACGATTCTCCCGTCGCTGATTCTCCTGTTCGACAAGGCCATCCAGAAGACGACCCACCGCTCGCTGGTGGACGGCATGGCGAAGGCGTCAGGCTTCATCACAAAGCATTACAGGATCTGGCTCGCGATTTTCATCTGCCTGTTCCCTCTGGCGGTTTACGGCAACAACAACGTGGAAGTTTATTACGATATGTCCTCCAAGATCCCGCAGGATATGCCGTCCAAGATCGCGACCAAAAAAATGCAGGACGACTTTGACACGGCGACCATGCACGTGGTGATGGTGGATAAGGATCTCTCCTCAAAGGACAAGACGGCCATACTGAACGATTTGGAGGAAGTCGACGGCGTTTCCTACGCGATCGGCCTGAACTCCTTCATCGGGCCCTCCCTTCCGGAGGAAATGATTCCGGAGAGCATCCGGTCCATGCTGCAGAGCGAAACCAGGGAGCTGATGATCGTCAACACCGACTACAAGGTAGGCACGGAGGAGATCAACGCGCAGATCGACGAAATCAATTCCATCGTCAAGGGATATGACCCGAACGCCCTGGTCATCGGCGAGGGACCTCTGACGAAGGACCTGGAAATCACGACAGACACCGATTTCAGGAATGTCAACAGCATTTCCATCATCATCGTCGCGCTGATCATCGGTTTCCTGTTCAAGTCGGTCAGCCTGCCGATCATCCTGATTCTGGTCATCGAGTTCGCTATCATGCTGAACATGTCGGTGGCGTTCTACATGGGGACGAGCCTGTCGTTCATCTCCAGCATCATCCTCGGCACGGTCCAGCTGGGTTCCACCGTCGACTACGCCATCCTGATGACGACCCGCTACAAGAAGGAGCGCAGCCGCGGCAAAGACAAAAAAGAGGCGATCAGCATCGCGCATCAGAACAGCATGGTCTCTATTTTCATCAGCGGCCTGTCGTTCTTCGCGGCGACCTTCGGTGTATCGCTGTATTCGCAGATCGATATCCTGAATTCGATCTGCCTGCTGCTGGCGCGCGGCGCCCTGATCAGCGCGGTGTCCGTCATCTTTGTCCTGCCGTCCATGCTGATGGTGTTTGATAAACTGATTGTGAAGACTTCGTACGACTTCTTCGGAGTGAAGGCGAAGGCGCGCCGGGATAAGGCTGCGGAAATGATAAAGAGAAATATTCAGGAAAGGAAGGCCTGATCGGATATGAAAAAGCAGAATGTTGTAAGTGTTGCGATGGCCCTCAGCGTGGCGGCCGCGGCCATTGTGGCTCCGGCCCTGGGCATTCCGGCGTCCTCCGCCGGGAAGACTTCTTCGGAGGAGAGTTCTTCGGAAGAGGATACGTCCGCATCCGCGGTATCACCAGAGAAGACGGAAAACAGAACGGAGGATTCCTCTGAGAGTACCGCGGATGATACCGCGGACGAAACGCAGTCGGAATCCGCGGAAGACAGCGCGGAAGAAACCGAATCCGAAGAATCCGCCGGCGATACAGAATCCGGGGCGGATACCGCGGAAGACTCCGAAAATGATTCAACGGATGAGGCAGCAAGTTCCGCCGACAGCGCGGTTACCAAGGAGGAAACCGTTTACGTGCTCGCCGGAGCGGACGGAAAAGCCTCCGCGATCACCGTTTCCAACTGGCTCAAAAACATGACCTCGTCCGGAAAACTCCTGGATTTCTCGACCCTGGACGACATAGTCAACGTCAAGGGCGACGAGACCGTGACGGATGACAACGGGACCCTGACCTGGGATTCCGACGGCGCCGATATCTTCTATCAGGGCACCACAGAGCAGGACCTGCCGGTGGAAGTCTCCATCACCTATTACCTGGACGGCACGGAAATAACGCCGGAAGACCTCGCCGGGAAGAGCGGCCACCTGAAGATGGTGATTCACTATACCAACCATACCAGCAACACCATCACGGTCGGGGAGGACAATACCAGAAAGGAGATCGTCACCCCGTTCATGGCGGCCACGGCGCTGATCCTGGACGACGACGTTTTCTCGAATCCCACTGTGGACCACGGAAAGATCTTCTCCGACGGTTCCCGCACTTTTGTCGCCGGCATCTCGCTTCCGGGCGTGAGGGCCAGCCTGGAGGATGAGAATTCCGACACCTCCTCCGATATCCTCGATAACCTGGAAGATTACCTGACGGACGACGTGACGATCGAGGCGGACGTCACCGACTTCTCGATGGACAACACATTCACGGTCATCCTGCCGGTCGTCTCCGAGGAGACGGAGCTGGATGACGATGAAAAGGACGAGGTTCAGGATTCGATCGACAAGCTGAAGGACGACGTCGACGAGCTGGAGGACAGCGCCCTCAGGCTGGTGGACGGCACAAGCGACCTTCTGGACGGCGCGGGAGACCTGAAGGACGGCGCCGGCGAACTCGCGGACGGAGCCGATGAGCTCGCGGACGGCGCGGATTCGCTTTCCGACGGCGCGTCGGACGTCAAGGACGGTGCGAGGGAACTGTCGACTGGAGCAGGCCAGGTCAATTCCGGAGCGCAGTCGGCGTCTGACGGTGCGGACGCGCTGGACTCCGGCGCTTCCGATCTCGTGAGCGGCGCGCAGGACCTGAGGTCCGGGGCGAAATCCCTGTATACCGGAGCGCAGTCGGCGTCTGACGGCGCCGGCACGCTGGCTTCCGGCGCGTCGGACCTCGCCGACGGGACCCAGGAGCTCGCGGACGGCGCCCAGAGTGCGGTTGACGGTTCCGCGAAACTCGCGGACGGAGCGGAAGATCTCGCGGACGGCGCCGAGTCGGTTGACGAAGGCGCGCAGCAGGTCGACGCCGGGGCGCAGCAGCTGGCTTCCGGAGCCGGCAGGCTGACCAGCGGCATCGCGCAGCTGATCGACGGCGCGAAAAAGCTGGTCTCCGGCTCAACCACGCTGGACAGCGGGGCTGCTTCCCTGAAAAACGGGCTGGCCTCCCTCAAAGGCGGGTTCAGCGAGCTTACGACAGGAGCTTCGACCCTGCTTTCCGGGGCGCAGCAGCTGGCTTCCGGCGCGGCTTCGGCGGCGTCCGGAGCTTCCGACCTGAAGTCCGGCATCGACAGCTACACCGCCGGCGTTGATACCCTCAATACCGCGGTGCAGTCCAATCTCGGCGACGGGAGCGAACTTCTCACCGGAGCGCAGACGCTCCAGAGCGGTCTCACCCAGTATGTCAGCGGCGTCAGCCAGTACCTTGAGGGAACCGACCAGCTGGCCGACGGAATTACCAGCTATGTCAGCGGCGAGGAGCAGCTCTCCGCAGGCGCGGACCAGCTTTCCGACGTGAGCTCGGGACTCCAGTCCCTGTCTGACGGGCTGAGCCAGCTTTCGGCGGGGCTCAGCACCACGGACAGCGACGGCAATGCTTCCGGCCTTGTGCCCGGTGCTTCCCAGCTGGCCGCGGGAACGGATCAGCTGAACACCAGCGTCCAGTCCGCGGTCTCCAGCGCGTCCGGGCTTCTCACCGAACTTTCGGAGGTCCAGAGCGACCTGACCAGCCTGATGACGGCGCTCAGCGATCCTTCGCAGATCAGCGTTCCGATGAATACCATCATGTCGGACGCGCAGACGCTCATGGATAGCCTGAACAGCGTGAGCTCGGTGATCACCGCGATCCAGACAGCGGCAGGGTCCGTGCAGAGCGCCGCCGCGGCGGTGAACGAGCAGATTTCGGCCGTCAACGCGGACGCTTCCGCCGTGAGCACGGCAAAGGGACAGACCGCGACGCTGCAGGCGCAGCTGGATACCCTGAATACCCAGTATGACGCGGTGAACAGCCAGCTGGCGGCGGCGAACGCGGCGGGCGACACAGAACTTGCGGCGACGCTGCAGCAGTCCCTCGCGGCTATCGACGCGTCGAGAACCGCGGTCAGCACCGCGATCAGTTCGCTGAGTTCCCTGCAGGACGTCACCGCGATCGATGAGGCGCAGCAGGCGGATATTTCCGCGCTTGCCTCCATCCCGGACTTCAGCGGCGTCTCCGCGCTTCTGAATGAAATCCAGACCAATTACCAGACGGTGATGACCAACGCCAATTCGCTGATGACCGCGTATCAGGACCTTGCGGCGAAGGCTCCGGATCTCACGAACCTTGACACGCAGTCGATGATCAGCCAGCTGACCCAGCTGCAGAGCGGCGTTTCCAGCCTGAACGACGCGGCGAAGGAGCTGGAGAGCGGCCTCACGCAATATCAGCAGGCGTTCGCGCAGGTTCAGAGCGGCGCGGATACGCTGAACACGGAGGCGTCGGCCGGGATCGCCTCCCTTCAGGAAGGCTTCAGCCAGCTGGAGGGCGAAAACGGGGAGAACAACCAGAAGCTTCTCGCCGGCGCGGAGGCGCTGAACAGCGATTCCGACAGCGCGAAGAAGCTGAGCGAAGCGGGGACGGAACTGGAATCCGGAACCGCAGACCTGGTTTCCGGCGTGGGCGAGCTGGCTTCCCAGCTGACCTCCGGCGTTTCGCAGATCGCGGAAAACAGCCAGGCGCTCCGCGACGGAGCTTCCCAGCTTGCCGACGGCACCGCTCAGGTTTCCGAGGGAGCATCCAGTCTTTCTTCCGGAGCTTCCGACCTGGCGGCCGGCATCAGCACGGCGGCCGACGGAACCTCGAGCCTGTACGACGGCTCGCAGAGGCTTTCCTCGGGAACCGGGGCGCTGGTGACCGGGACACAGAGTCTTGAATCGGGTCTCGAGACGCTGGACAGCGGCGCTCAGACCCTGTCTTCCGGAGCTTCCGACCTGGCGGCCGGCACCTCTGACCTGGCAGCCGGCACTTCGGAGCTTTCCTCCGGCGCGGACGAGCTTTCGTCCGGAGCCTCCGATCTGGCTGACGGCGCGAAGAGCCTGAAGAGCGGCGCGGACCAGGTGAACAGCGGAGCGAAAAAACTTTCCTCCGGCGCGGACGAGCTTTCCGACGGCCTTACCACTCTGACCGACGGAGCGCACAAGCTCTGGTCAGGAACCGGCACGCTTCTCTCCGGAACGAATTCGCTGAAGAGCGGCACGGCAGACCTGGCGGACGGCCTGCGGACGCTGGCGGACGGCACGCAGGATCTGTTCAGCGGGGCAAAGACGCTGTACGACGGAACCAAAACGCTGGCTTCCGGCGCAGCTGACCTGGCTTCCGGCGCGGGCGAGCTTTCCGACGGCGCGTCGGATCTGTACGACGGAACCGGCGATCTGTACGACGGGGCTGACGAGCTCGCGGACGGCATGTCGGAGTTCGAGAGCGAGGGCACCAGAAAGCTTGCGGACGCTGTTCACGGAGAGCTGACGGAGGCTTACGACACCATCAAGGCGCTGTTCGGCGACGACGCGGTGTACAGCACTTACTCCGGAAAGCTTGACGGCATGGACGGCAATGTGAAGTTCATCATCGAAACCGACGCGATCGGCGAAGATGACAGCAGCGACTGACCGGCAGCACCCGGAACTTCAGTCACGGATCTCTTTCTTTCACGGTTCAGGCAGACGGTGGCGGGCACAGAAGCTTTGTGATATGATAGTACAAAGCAAGGCCGCATCCACAAGCAATACAAAATCAAAGGGAAAGGGCGGCGGCCCGTCCTGCCGCAGCCGGCAGTGAAAGGAGAGAGATGGCAACAGAGATGAAGACCGATCTCGACGAGGAGATCAATTACCGATACGACACCCAGCTGCTGATTGAGGGGGAAGACCTCGACGAGGATGACATCCGCGATTATATCGACAGGAATTTCGTCGGGGACTGCCTGCTGGTCGTCGGCGACGAGGAACTGATCAAGCTCCACTTCCACACGAACGAGCCGTGGAAAATCCTGGAGTACTGCAGCACCCTCGGGGAAATTTTCGATATCGTAATTGAGGACATGTATCGCCAGGCGGCCGGAAAGAAAGGCTGAGAATATGGCAATCAATCCCATGCAGATGATGAAGCTGAAGGAGAGGATGGATCTCTTCAACAGGGAACATCCGAAGATGCAGGCGTTTCTGGCCGATGTGTCGGCAAACGCGGTGCAGGAAGGCTCCGTCGTCGAATTCAAGGTGACCAGGCCGGACGGGAAAACGTACGTGTCCAACATCCGGCTCACCGCGGACGATATGGAAACACTGTCGATGCTGAAGAAGGCAAAATGAGCGGCGCCGGGAAGGCGGAACAGATGATGCCGGAATCAGTATCAATCCAAAATGAAGAAGGCCGGCGCGGATCGCTGATCTGATCCGCGCCGGCCTTCTTTTCGCCGAAGTATTGCGCCCGGATACCGCAAAAACGGTATCCGGGCGCGGTTTTCGTTACTGGCTTTTCATTGCCGGATATTTATTTGATTTTGAGGTATTCCGGACGGTACACGCAGCGCCGCAGAAAATTGACCGCCTTGGTGTATATCTTCTGCAGCCGGCCCACCTGAAGATTTCCCTCCCGGGAAGCTTCGGTGTAGTAGCCGGTGGTGACCCAGCGGATGATCTGGAAAAGCAGTCCGGTATCGACGTCATCCTTGAAGCGGGACATGTCGGTTCCCTGCAGCAGCAGGCTCGAGAGATTGTCCGTCAGGTGGCTGCGCTTCAGGTCTTCAGCGACTTCCGGATCCCGCTCGAAATAGGTGCTGGCGACAAAGTCGAAAATATGGGGGCAGATATCCATGACCTCGCTCCGCGCGGACATGATTTCCGCGAGGCGGTCGAAAAAATCGGTCGTGTCGGGATTTACCGACTGGGCGATCTGCCCGAGCTGCTGGTTGCAGTAATTGACGAGATACAGATACAGATCTTTCTTCGTGCCAAAATAATGAAATATCATGGATTTGGAAATGTCTGCGGCCTCCGCGATATCGCGCACGGACGTCTTTTTGTATCCCAGTGCCCCGAACGCCTGAAGGGATGCGTCACGTATCCTTTTCTGCTTTTCTTCGGTGAGACTTTCAAAACAGTGGGAATTCATGGCCGCTTCACTTCCTTTTATTTGGCTGCGGACGAGGAACCTGCTCCTGCGCCGGTTAAATCGGCTTCTGTTTCAAATGCCGCAAGTTCGGGGTGCTCGCGCTTTTCCTTCGTGTAATTCTCATACGAAGGCTTCTTGTGGACCTCGTGAGACCAGATTTCATCAGCGACCGGAGCCCATTCCTTCGCGTACTCGTCGCACTTCGCGGTCAGATGCTCAACGCTCTCTTCCGACTCGGCGTTGGTGCCGTGCGCGCCGGTATCGTGAACCATCTTGCGGAGCAGGTCCGGGTTTTCAAGCATCGGGCACGGGCGCAGGTGGTTGCGGTTGAACGGCTGGCCTTCGTGGTACTCCATGAACAGCGGGCTCTGGAGAATCTGCAGAATGGTCTTCTCGCGGATGTTGGAGTCCGAATAATGGATAAATACGCAGGGCTCGGCGTCGCCGTGGGCGTTGATGTGGAAATAGTTGCGTCCTCCGGCAATGCAGCCGCCGACATAGCCGCCGTCATTCTGGAAATCCATCGGGAAGAATCCGATGTCGCACTCGTCGGAACGGATATGGCGGAGGGTCTTGATGATCTGCCTGCGCTGCTCAACCGTGGGCATCAGCTCCGGAACCGCGTTGTTGCCGACCGGCATGTAGTGGAAGAAGAAGCCGTAGCGGGCTCCCTTCTCGGAGATGAAGCGCAGGAACTTCTCGTCGGTGACCGCCTCGATATTCTGGCGGGTGTAGCAGATGGACGTGCCGAACAGCAGGCCGTATTTCTGCATCAGGTCCATGGCGTTCATGACGGCGGCGTAGTGGCCTTTGCCGCGGCGGGCGTCGTTGGTATCCGGCGAACCTTCGATGGAAAGCTGGAAGACGATGTTTCCGACGCGCTGGACTTCCTTGCAGAACTCGTCGTCGATCAGCGTGGAGTTGGTGTAGATGGCGATCTCAACGTCGTTGTGCTTTTCCGCCAGCTTCAGGATATCCTTCTTGCGCACAAGCGGCTCGCCGCCGGTGAGCATGTACAGGTACACGCCGAGTTCCTTGCCCTGGGTGATGATACTGTCCATCTCGTCGTAGGTCAGGCTGGCCTTGTGGCCGTAGGTGCCGGACCAGCAGCCGACGCAGTGCATGTTGCAGGCGTCAGTCGGGTCGAAAAGAATCAGCCACGGGATGTTGCAGCCGTACTTTTCACGGTTGGCGCGGATCATCTTGGTGCCGCGCAGGAACGCCTCGTACCCGAGGTTCAGCAGCGTCATCTTCGCGACGTGCGGGTTGGTTTCCTGGATTACGCGGTCCAGGAATTTGGTCCAGCGGTAGTTGGGATCAGAGATCTTTTTGCGGACGCTTTCGAATTTTGCCTTATTTTCGTCGTTCCCGATGAATTTCTGCGCGAGATCGACGATTTTGAGATAAGTAGGAATGCGGTCGTCAACTTTGTTGAGGTGATTCAGAAGTCCGTCGAGCATCGCGCCAACGGCCGCGCGCTCCGCGGAGTGCTTCAGGTTCTGGACTGTGGAAGCCATTTGTATCCTCTCCTTTTTAGTGTGAATGTGAATGATTTGTACAGATATTGGAGAAGCAGCCGCGGGAACGGAATTCGCCGCGTCTGCCTGTCAAAATCTCAAATACAGCCGAATTCTAGCACAGTGAACCGATTCGGTCAATAGAAAATATATAAAGATTTTTCACTTTTTTGTTCCGGTTGCCGAAAATGCCGCCGGGGCATATAATGAATACAGAAAATGCCCGTCTGAAGCGGTTTCGCGGACGTGCTGAAACGGTTTGGAAGACCCGCCGGAACGGTCCGTCGGACGTGCCGGGGTGGTTTACGGATGCGGAAATATAGTTCCGCGGACGTGCTGAAGCGGTTCCGCGGACTGTGATGGCACATTCCGGCGAAGATCCCGCGGACCGCCGGAACGGCATAGCGGTCGGAACCGAAACCGGAATCGGAGCGGTCCCGCGGACTGTCGGAAGGGCTTGTGCGGAAAGGAGCGTAAAATGATCAAAATTCAATGGCTTGGGCATTCCTGCATGAAAGTTGACTGGGACGGGGCGACGGCCGTTTTCGACCCGTATGAGGACGGATCCGTGCCGGGCTACGGGAAGCTGCGCGTATCCGCCGGCCGCGTGTACTGCACGCACGGCCACTCGGATCACAGCGCGAAAAACCTGGTGAAAATCGTGCCGGAAGGCAAGGTCCCGTACATGGTCAGGGAAGTGCCCTCTTTTCACGATGACGCGCGCGGGACAAAGCGTGGAAATAACACCATCTACGTGCTGGACGACGGCCGGAACCGCATTGTGCATATGGGAGATATCGGGCATCGCCTCACGGAGGAGCAGGTCGAGGCAATCGGAAAGGCCGATGTGATGATGATCCCGGTCGGCGGTTATTTCACCGCGGAGCCGGAAGTGATCTGCGAGATCCTCAGGCAGACGGATCCCGATGTGGTGATCCCGATGCATTACCGGTTCGGAGCGCACGGCTATCCGGCGATCGGCACACTGGACGCCTTTGAGAAAGTATGTGATTTTTATCCCTTCGTCCGTTACGATACGGACACCTTCACCCTGAACGGAAGAGCCAGAAGACAGGCGGCGGTCCTGAAATACCAGGGCTGAGACAGAAGCGGAGGACAGTACAGTTATGGCGATCCTTTACGATGAGAAAAAACGGGTATTCACGATCCACACGAAAAACAGCACCTACCAGATGATGGCGGATGCGCATGACCGCCTGCTCCATCTGTATTACGGAAGGCGCACCGGGGGCGTGACGGACTATCTTCTGGTTTACCGGGACCGCGGTTTCTGCGGGAACCCTTCGGACGTCGGAAACGAGCGGGCATACTCGCTGGCTGTCCTTCCGCAGGAATTTCCCACCCAGGGAACCGGGGATTTCCGCTCCCCGGCCTGCGAAATGGAAACGGAGGACGGCCGGTACGGCTGCGACCTGAAATACGTTTCCTACAAAATTGAGAACGGAAAGTACAGCCTCCCGGGACTTCCCGCCGTCTACGCTGACGACGGGGAATCGCAGACCCTGACTGTCACCCTGCGGGACGAGACGGTCCCGGTGCGGGTAGAGCTGCTCTACGGCGTTCTTCCCGAACTGGACATCATCACGCGCAGCGTCCGCGTGGTCAACGAAGGCAGCGGACGCCTGATCCTCAGCCGGATTCTTTCCGCGAATGTGGATTTCATCACGGGAAACTACGACCTGGTCAGTTTCTGGGGACATCACGCGCTGGAGCGCAATTTCCAGCGGATTCCGGTCGGCCACGCCGAGCAGACGCTGCAGAGCCGCCGCGGAATGTCCTCCCATCAGTTCAATCCGTTCTGCATCCTGGCGGAGCGGGATACGACGGAGACGAAAGGGACCTGCTTCGGCATGCAGATGCTGTACTCCGGCGGTTCCATGGCCGTGGCCGCGCAGGATCCTTTCGGGTGCACGCGGTTTCAGATGGGCGTCTCCGACTACGCGTTCCGCTATCCGCTGAAACCCGGCGAAACCTTTACCGCGCCGGAGGCGGTGCTGGGTTACAGCGGCGAAGGGTTCTCCCTGCTGTCGATTCATCTGGCGGACTGCATCCGGGAGCATGTCATGCGCGGCTTCTGGAAGGGAAAGGTGACGCCGGTTCTGCTGAACAGCTGGGAGGCGTTCTACTTCGATTTCGATGGAGACAAACTGCTCGGGCTCGCGAAAGAGGCCAGGGATCTGGGCGTTGACCTTCTGGTGCTGGACGACGGCTGGTTTTCAAATCGGAAGGATGACAACAGCAGCCTCGGCGACTGGACGGTCAACGAGCGGAAACTGGGCATGTCCCTGGCGGAGCTCACCGGACGGGTGCATTCGATGGGCCTGAAGTTCGGCCTGTGGTTTGAGCCGGAAATGGTGAGCGAGGACAGCAGCCTGTACCGCGCGCATCCGGATTACGCGCTTCAGGTGCCGGGGCGGGGCCCGGTGAGAAGCCGGAACCAGCTGGTGCTGGATTTCTCCCGCAAAGAAGTCGTCGACAACATCTTCGGCCAGCTCTGCGCGGTTCTGGACGGAACGGGGATTGACTACATCAAGTGGGACTACAACCGCTCGATCGCCGATATCTATTCCCGCACGGCCGGGGACCAGGGCCGGGTGCTCTTTGACTATATCCTCGGGCTTTACGACCTGCTGGACCGCGTCGGGAAGCGCTATCCGCGGATGCTGATCGAGACCTGCTCGGGCGGAGGCGGGCGATTTGACGCCGGGATGCTGTACTACAGCCGGCAGATCTGGTGCAGCGACAACACGGACGCGGTCGACCGGCTCAGAATCCAGTACGGGACCAGTTTCGGCTATCCGACCGACGCGATGGGCGCGCATGTCTCCAAAGTCCCGAACGAGCAGAACGGGCGGATCACCCCGCTCATGACCCGCGGAATCACGGCGATGTCCGGCACCTTCGGGTATGAACTCGATCCGGCGAAGCTCCCGGCGGAGGAGAAAGATGAGATCCGTGAGCAGATCCGCCTGAGAAACAGGGACGCCGCGGTCATCTTCCACGGGGATTACCGCCGTCTCACCAGCCCGTTTGAGGATCCGGTGACAGCCTGGACCTTCACGTCAAAGGACGGGGCGCGGGTGATTTTCAATGCCGTGCGGACGGAGCAGCAGTTCGACGCCACGGTTTACGTGCGCTTTGCCGGCCTCACGCCCGGCGCGGTTTACCGCCGCGAGGAGGACGGGGCCGAATTCCCGGCGGACGCGCTGATGGAAGCGGGACTTCCGCTGCCGCGGCCGCGGACCGACTATCAGGCGTACCAGTGGCATTTCACCAGGGTGGGGGCGGAGCGGCTGCCCGGCTGAATTTCCAAAACGGAAAGAGGGAGGACCAATTTAAGCTATAGGTTTTTCCTATATCCGGATTCAACTTCCTCCTGCTTGCATTTTCCCTGAAGAAGACTACAATACTTTTAATCCCCGCAGGCAAATTCCTATAGATTTCATAGGAATTGAATGGCTGAGGGGTTTCCGATTCGAAAGAACCGGGGAAAGGGGAAAAATGGCAAATAACACTATGGCTAAATCATTATCCGCACCGAAAAAGCTGGCTGTTGCCGCGATGTTCACCGCACTGACACTCCTTGCGACTTCTGTCATTAAGATCCAGACGCCGACTTTCGGTTACATTCATATCGGCGACGCGTTTGTTCTGCTGTCCGGTTTCTTCCTGGGCCCGGTGATCGGAGGGCTTGCGGCCGGACTCGGCTCCGCCCTGTCCGATCTGCTCGGAGGCTATCCGATCTGGGTTCCGGGCACTTTCGTCATCAAGTTCGCCACCGCGCTGGTCGGCGCGCTGATCTTCCGGGCTCTAGCCGCGAAGGCAAAAACTACGAAGGGACGCGTTGCCGGGACCGTGCTGGCCGGCGTAGTAGCTGAGGCGGTTATGGTCATCGGTTATTACTTCTATAACGTCATTATCATCGGCGTGACGGGCAGCGGGTTCGGCGAGGCTGGAATCGGCGCCGCGTTCATGACTTCGCTGTCCGAGATTCCCTTCAACCTTGTCCAGGGCGCCGTAGGCGTGGTCCTTGCCACGCTGCTGGAGCCGGTGTTCGCGAAGATCGCCAGAACGGACAGCTGACGGACCTGGGCGCTGACAGACTGACATGGTTTGACAGGTTTCGTTGTGGCGCGCCAGCGCTAATAAATGTTCGGACTGACATTCCTGAATGCCTGACCGCCATATCGGACGGCGCCTGACAGGACAGCCGGCCGCTGAGATTGCTTCATTTGCTGATTTGCCGCTCTTTCCGCGGGAGACCTGCCGACAGGCAGATTTCCCCGGGAGGAGCGGTTTTCTTGGTTTCTGAAAGCTGATTTCGAAAATTCCGAAGAAAACGTGTGGATTATTGCCTCAGGTATGGTACACTAATAAATAAGCGGCGCGGACCCGGAACGGGAGAATGCGTGATCATTCCAGGGCCGCGGGCACACAACAGATCCGCGCCGGGGCAGGCGGACGCACCGGGCTCCGGGCACGGAAAAAA
The DNA here is from genome assembly GCA_050944455.1 of Lachnospiraceae bacterium. Lineage (GTDB taxonomy): Bacteria > Bacillota > Clostridia > Lachnospirales > Lachnospiraceae > Anthropogastromicrobium. The sequence goes on along the minus strand of JBMNRC010000010.1, from coordinate 6,042 downwards.
ACAGGGGGAAACAGAACAAATGCTGGACGAAGTAAGAATCGGAATTATCGGCATCGGAAACATGGGATCGAGCCACGCGGAGCGCATCGCCAGAGGCGATATCCGCGGAATGAAACTCGCTGCTGTCGCGGACAAGAAGGAAACCCGCAGGGCCTGGGCGAAGGAGCACCTGCCGGCGGACGTGAAAATCTATGAGAACGAGACGCAGCTGATGGACGATCCCGACATCAACGCGGTTCTGATCGCGGTGCCGCACTATGACCATCCGGGATTCGGCATCCGCGCGATGGAAAAAGGGCTGAACGTCATGTGCGAAAAGCCGGTCGGCGTTTACACGAAGCAGGTCCGCGACATGATCGCGGCCGCTGACATGCATCCGGATCTGACCTATGCCGTCATGTTCAACCAGCGCACCAACCCGATTTACAAAAAGATGCACGAGCTGGTCCAGAGCGGCGTATACGGGAAAATCAAGCGCGTAAACTGGATCATCACGGACTGGTACCGCACGCAGCATTACTATGATTCCGGCGAGTGGCGCGCTACCTGGAACGGCGAGGGCGGCGGCGTCCTGCTCAACCAGTGCCCGCACCAGCTGGATCTCCTGCAGTGGATCTGCGGACTTCCGGTGAAGGTCCAGAGCTTTATGCAGTACGGCAAGTGGCATCACATCGAAGTCGAGGACGACGTGACCACCTACATGGAGTTCGCGGACGGCGCGACCGGCGTCTTCATCACCACAACCGGCGACGCCCCGGGAACCAACCGTTTCGAGGTTGACCTCGAGAAAGCGAAGATCGTTGCCGAGAACAACCAGCTTTACGTGTATGAGCTTGACGTCAACGAGAGGGAATACTGCTTCACTGCGACGGAAGGCTTCAAGAAGCCGTCCGGGCATGAGGTTCACTTCGAGCTGTCCAAGGACAATCCGCAGCACAACGGCGTCCTTCAGGCGTTTGCCGATCACCTGATCAGCGGCGCTCCGCTGATTGCCGACGGCCGCGAGGGAATCCGCGGGCTCATGCTTTCCAACGCCATGCATCTCTCTTCCTGGCTCGGCAAAGCGGTGGAGCTCCCGATCGACGAGGATCTCTTCCTGGAGGAGCTGAACAAGCGCCGCGCGTCCTCCGCGCGCAAGACCGGCGTGGTCGAGGATACGAACGCGGATATGTCCAGCACGTACTGATCCTCATCCTTTGCGGGACAGCAGTGCGGACGTCCGCAAAAACAGATAACCATAACAGGGTAGGATCGGATAAGAGATCCGATAAGATCTGAAGACACAGGGACCGTCCGGTTCCAGAGTTCTGATGATGCAGAGAATTATGCCGGGTAGTCATGCCGGAGGCAGAAATGCTCTCCGGCAGCATGGCTCCGCCGGCAGTTTCATCAGAAAGGATACCGGGCGGTCCCATTTTTGTCTGAATAAGGGGAGGAAACAGCATGGACGCGAGAGAACAGAGAACAGAAAAACTCCCACGGCGCACCCAATACGCCGTGGGAGTTAAAATCTAAGCTCTCATCAGGGGAAGCAGTTTCATAACAATCTGCGGTTATAATACCGTCGAAACACTTCTCCGCAAAGCTGCGGACAGCGATCAGATCCTGCGGCTGTTCTGTCACCCGCGGGAGTGTCTCAGGCCATGGCCTTCGCAGTCCCCGGCCTGCGGCCGGAACCGCCGTTTTCCCGCTTGCTCCTCGTGTACTGCAGGAACATACCGCCGACCACGAGAACAATGCCGATGATGTCCGTCGTAAGGTCCGGGGCGATCAGCAGGATGCCTCCGGCGCCGAACACCAGGCGCAGCCACGCGGGAATCCTCGTGAACACATAGCCCTCGAACGCGGCCGCAAGCCCGAACAGCCCGATCAGCGTGGTGACGGAAACGCCCAGCACCTGAACCGCGGTCGTATCCGAGAGAAGAAGCGCCGGATTGTAGCAGATCACGTACGGCACCATGAAGGCGGCGATCGCGAGCTGCGAAGCGCGCAGAGCGGTCTTCATCGGGTTGGCTTTCGCGATGGCGGCGCCGGCGTAGGCGGCGAGGGCCACCGGCGGGGTGATGTCTGCGACGATGCCGAAATAGAACACGAAGAAATGGGCCGCGATGGCGGGCACGCCCATGCGGGTCAGGATCGGGGCGCATGTGGCGGCCATGATGCAGTAGGTCGCGGTGGTCGGGACGCCCATGCCGAGGACGATGCAGCAGAGCATGGTCAGCAGGAGGGCGATGATCAGGCGCGAGCCCGCGATGGCGATGATGCCGTTGATCATCTCGTTGGCCAGGCCGGTCATCGTGATGGAACCGGCGATGATCCCGGCGACGCCGCAGGCGGCGGCCACGGTGATGGTTCCCCTTCCGCCGGCGTCAAGCGCGTCAAAGAACTTTTTCGGGGTGATGCGGTTCTCCCGGTCGAACAGGCTGACGATGATCGAAAGCAGCGTGGCGAAAGTCGCGGCTCTCTGCATGGTCATGTAGTTTCCTGAGACCCAGATCACCAGCATGACAAGCGGAAGAAGCAGATAAATCTTTTTCATCAGCTGCCCGGCGTGCGGGAGCTGATCCCTGGGGATGCCGGCGAGCCCTTCCTTCTTTGCCTCCAGGTGAACCGACATGAAAATGCCGATAAAGTAGAGAAGCGCCGGAAGAATGGCCGCGACCAGAATCTTCGAGTACGGAACGCCCAGGAAATCCGCCATCAGGAAAGCCGCGGCGCCCATGATCGGCGGCATGATCTGCCCGCCGGTGGAGGATGCGGCTTCCACGGCCCCGGCGAATTCCGGCTTGAAGCCGGTCTTTTTCATCATCGGGATGGTCACCGAACCGGTCGTGACGGTGTTGCCGACGGAGGATCCGGAAACCATTCCGCACAGCGCGGAGGAGATGACCGAAACCTTGGCGGGGCCGCCGGAGAAGCGTCCCGCGACGCAGTTCGCCAGGCTGATGAAAAACTGGGAGATCCCGGTGCGCTCCAGGAACGCGCCGAAGATGATGAAGATGACGATGTACCGCGAGCACACGTTGACCGGCGTCGAGAGAATACCCTCCTTGGTGTAGAAGACGTTGCGCACGAAATAGCGCACGCGGCCGAAGAACGACGGGTTGGTGAGCCCGAGCGTCAGCGCGTAGACGATGAAAATCATCGCGACGATCAGGATCGGGATTCCGACGCACCGCCGGGTGATTTCCAGAAGAATGACGATGCCGACGAGGCCGATGACGATCTGGTAAGGCTCAAACCTCGTGCCCTGCTGGATGATGGCGTTGGCGTTGAACGCGAAGTAAAAATAGGAACCGACGCCCAGGATCATCATCACGATGTCGTACCAGGGCATGTGGTTTTCACGGAGATCGCCCTTCTTCGCCGGATAGATCAGAAATCCCAGCAGGATGATCAGCCCAAGAAAAGAGGTGAGCCGGATTTCCTCCAGGAATGTGGCAAACAGGGTGACATACATGCACCAGAGGGAGAAAGCGATCGTGATGGTTTTGACGATCACAGCCGGCGCGCCGGTCCAGATGCGGGTGTTGGACTCGCGGTCGTATTTTTTCATGACGGCGTCGACGTCGGCGCCGGCGTTTCCCGCCGGGTCGCTGCCGGATGCGGAATAGCCTCCGGCTTGTCCGGAGGAGGCGGAAGTTTCCATATTATTATTCAGGTCTGCACTGCCTTTTTTGAATTCACTCATTCGATACCGCCTCCTTACGGCTGATCCGCGCCGCTCACGGGCTCGGATTCCTCGTCGGAACTGCCCGCTTCCGCGGAAGCGTCCGGGCTGAGCACCGGGTCTTCTTCCGGGTCAAGCGTTTCTACGGTGATGCCGTGCTCCGCGTAATATTTTGCCGCGCCGGCGTGGAACGGGGCCGCCGTCACGCTGGTCGCGCTCTCGAGGGAGAGTTCCGAGCCTTTGGCGTTTTCAAGAGCGATCTCTTCCGTGTGGTCGAAGATCGCGGCGGTCATCCGGTAGACGGTGTCCTCGGGCAGATCAGCCGAGACGACAACCGTCGCCTTGACGGTGATCGTGCCGATATCCTCGTCCTGGCCGGGATAAGTGCCCGCGGGAATTTCCGCCGAAGTGTAATAAGGGTGCTCCGCGAGGATGCTGTCCCGCAGCTCGCCGTCGATCGGGACAAAGCTGACGCCGTTGGTCGTCGCGAGCTCCGTGATCGCGGGCGTCGGAGTGCCGGCCACAATGAAAGCGGCGTCGATCATTCCGTCCTTCAGGGCTTCCTTGCTGGCGTCGAAGGACTGGTACTGGGGCAGGATGTCGTCAACCGTCATCCCAGCGGCGTCGAGGACGTCGAGGGCATTGAAGTAGACGCCCGATCCGGCTTCCCCGATGGAGACACGCTTTCCGCGGAGATCCTCAACGCTCTGGATATCCGAATCCATGGAGAAAAGCTGCACGGTTTCGTCATACAGGGCGCCGAGCACGCGGAAATCGTGCGTCGGTCCGTCGGAAGCGAAGGATTTTTCGCCGTTCCAGGCGTAGGCCATCACGTCCGACTGCGTAAAGCCGAGCTGGAAATCCCCGTCCTGGATGGACTGGATGTTGACTTTGGATCCTCCGGACGACACCGCGGTGACTTTTACGTCAGCAAAATTGGTCATGTACTGGGCAAGCACGCCGCCGTACGCGTAGTACGTACCCGCGGTGCCTCCGGTCCCGAACATCAGGCGCTGCCTCGAACAGCCGGTGAGCAGAACGGCTGACAGGGCGAGCGTGAGGACCGAGAGTCCCGCCGTAGTCTTCTTCTTCACACTGATACCCCCTCTGAAATGAATGCTCTGTGCAAATTATTCAGATTTAATTTTAATTTTACTATACAACCCCGCAAAAATACAGATATGAATCTGATGAAATTCATCGCGGGTTTCGCGGAGCGGTTCGGGGAACAACAATAATGGCTCCGGGGAACGGGAAAAATCGCGGCCGGCTGCTTTTCGGGTGCATAATGAATGATTATAATGTATATTCAGATCGGCATATTCAGGAGCGGCACCTTCAGATCGGCTTATTCAGGGGCAGCACCTTCAGGACGGCATATTCAGAGGCAGCACCTTCAGGACGGCATATTCAGGGGCAGCACCTGCCCCGATGGCGGTGTCCGCTCAGGAGCGGAAGCGCCTGACCGGGAACAGCCCGGCTTTCCGCAGCCTTCCGGGACCGTGCCGGTTTTCAGTTGCTTTCTGAAAACGCATACGTTAGACTGGGAAAACAGATAACGCACTGCGCCGCGGAATTAACCGCGGGCAGCGTACAGTCAGCGCTTGCCTGGTATAGCAACGGGGAACTAACGAGAATCTACCGCAGGCAGCGTGCAGGCCGGCGCGGCAAAACCGGCAGTGACGGCAGAGAACCGCTGGGATCCTGCCGGGAGCAGAGAGGGAAATGAGATGAGCACAGAGAAAAAGATTCCGGTAATCACGATCAACAGGCAGTACGGAGCGGGCGGAAGAACCATCGCCAAAGGGCTGGCCGAAAAATTCGGCATCCAGTGGTACGACAGGGATTTCGTCAGAAAGACGGCTGAGCAGAGCGGCTACTCGGAGGAGGACATCCGGGAGGAAGGCGAACAGATGAGCCAGGGAAGCCGGATTCTGGAGTCCGTCCTCAACAATGCCGCGCCTTACACCAGTTCCCGCGATGAAATCTACAGAGCGCAGAGACAGGTTATTCTGGATCTGGCGAAGGAGCCCTGCATCATCGTGGGCCGCTGCGCGAATTTCATCCTCCGGGAAGAGCATATTCCCGCGTTCTCCATCTACCTTTACGCGGATATCGAGCTCCGCATCCGCCGGGCCGGTGAACTTCAGGAAAACGGAACCATGGAACTGCGCAGGTACGTGGAAAAAGTCGACGCCAACCGCGATACGTACTACCGCAAATACACGCATCATTCGATCGGCGATTACCACCTGTACGACCTGATGCTCAATTCCGGCCGGATGAGTATGGAAGAAAATATTGACGCCATCGCGAAGATGGTTGAAAACCTGGCGAGATAATACAGGGGTGTGCGGCGCGGAGGTCTTCCC
>JBMNRC010000009.1:0-96836 GCA_050944455.1 Lachnospiraceae bacterium | reverse complement strand
GAGTAAAGGACACGGTTTCCGAGAACCGGAAAGTCGGTTTCCTGTCTCCGGTAGCATGGTTTCCTTTAAACCGGAACAGTGGTTTCCTAACGCCGGACAGGCGGTGTCACGGAGACCGGATTATTCAAGTACGAAAGCTGACCATAACCTGAGAGAGCCGGCAAGGCAGCATTACCTGGACCTGATCGGCCCCGGGAAAAGTGATCAATCCGACTTGGCAAAGCGCTCCGCGGGACTGCCTGATTTGCAGGCAGCTCCGCGGAGCGTATATTTTTCCTGGAATTATCGATGATAGGCGAATCCTGTGCCTTCGGAGCGGAAAATGCAAATATATTTTACACTATATTAAAGTTGCAGCCAGATGAAAATATTTTGTGCCATAGCCTTGCAGGAAAGTACGGTAAGATATAGAATGAAGAAAACCTGAAAAATTTTTCTGTATGAATTCTCTTCTTCGGATTTTGCATCGTATCGTGACCTGAAGAAGAACGGCAGGGATAATGACGGCCGTGCCGCCTTTCGCGGAACCATTATCCCTGTATAGACTGCGCGTGCCTGAGAACGGCATCGGGCCGGCGTGGTATCAGATTGTTAAGGGAAAGGGGGTGATTCGAATGAAGAAGTTCGAAACTCCGGAATTTGAGGTTATCGACCTGGACGACAAGCTGCTGACCAGCTACGCGGTAAGCGGTACTACAGAGGCTACAAGCTGCAGCTGTGATTCTGAAGTACCTGTAGCCTGAGAGAGCAGCATTAGAATTTTGGTTTAGTGCGTTATCAGGCCGCTATAGGGGAAGGAGGTGAATTCGAATGAAGAAGTTCGAAACTCCGGAATTTGAGGTTATTGACCTGAACGATAAACTGCTGACCAGTTATACGGTAAGCGAACCTACTACTTCTAGTTGTGAAGAGCATAGCAGCTTTGGCTGAGAACCGATGGCGGCAGCATTATGTGGATAAATCAGGCCAATCTCTATCAAATCCTGATCAATCCCTGGAAATGCGCTCCGCGGGACTGCCTGATTTGCAGGCAGCTCCGCGGAGCACATTTTTTACCCTTAAAATATAGATAATGGCGATATCATTCGTTTGACGAAAGCAAAATGTATAATTATGTAAACATTATTTTACAACTAATGTTTATCATTGCATTTTCTGTATATAGTATTGCTAAAATTTTCTGTATGAGATAAAATCAGATCAGGCAGTCTGAAAGTTTTTCCGCCTGAGTTTCTTCTTCGGATCTGAAATGCTTATTATGAGCCGGAGGAGAACGGCAGGGACAGTAACAGCCGTTCGCTTTGCGCGGAATCCTTATTTCTATAAAACCGCGCATGTGTCTGAGACCGGCAGCGGGCTGCTGCCGCATCAAACTGGTAATGGGAAAAGGGAAGGTGGATCTGAATGAAAAAATTTGAAATTCCGCAGATTGAGATTATCAATCTGGATGAGGAAGTGCTGACGACAACGATCGGCGGCCAGAGCCAGAATTGCGTAGACTGCGCCGGCGTTGGCAGCTCATGCACGTCTGATGGCGTCATTTTTGGCTGATCAGCCTGATTTTTAAATCTGATCAATGGGACAAAGAGATGCTCTTTGCCGGATCTGCCTGTTCATCTGGCGGTCCTGCAGGGAGCATTTTTTGCCAGTGGAACGGAGTGACGGGTGGAATTCATATTTGCCTCTGTGCATGGAAAGCGGATTCCGGATTTCACCTGAAGTTTTGCGTAAATATTTCACACAAAATTTGACTGATCGTGTATATTAAGCACATAAAATCAGTGAGTGGGTTTCGCGTCTGGCTTGCGCGAAACCGAGTGAATATTGCGCGTTTGCCGTGTGGAAAAATTAATGGATGAATTTTGCGTATGTCTTGCGGGCCGCCGGATCAGGATATTTTCCGTCCACGGCCTCGCCAGAGAGTATTGTCAGAAATACAGAATTAAAAATGACAGCCCGGTGGACTTTTCCGTTTCGGCTGAGCCTTCGGATATTGACGCGGCCCGCCGCGACATGGCGGAGAACGACAGGCTGGCAGGTCGGACGGTCCGCTGTTTTCCGGAAGCGGATATGGAGCTGTTAGCGATCCGGCAGAAAATCGCCCATAAGCTCCTCGAATATGACACTCTGCTTTTTCATGGCTCCTGTATTGCACTGGATGGCGTGGGGTATCTGTTTACCGCGAAAAGCGGTACCGGAAAGTCCACGCATTCGCGCCTGTGGCGGGAGTGCTTCCCTGACAGGACCTTTATGGTGAATGATGATATGCCGCTGGTCCGGGTGCCCGCCGACGGCAGCGCCATGGCCTGCGGTTCGCCGTGGAACGGGAAGGAACATTTGGATACGAATACCTCCGTTCCGCTCTGCGCGATCGCGGCGCTCCACCGCGGAACGTCAGACAGGATTTTCCCCATACAGGGGAACACAGAGAGGCTGAAGTCCATTCTCAATTCGGTTTATTATCCCCGGGAGCCGCAGTACAGGCTCAGGGCGATCAGCCTTGCGGACAGACTGATCACGAAGACCGGGCTTTATCATCTGGAATGTACGATCAGCAGGGAAGCCGTGTGGACGGCGTACAACGGAATGAGAGGCGATGCGGCGGCGGACTGCCCGGACTGAAGGGAAAAAGCTGAAAAAAGTTTCACGAGGGGCTGAAAAAGCCGGGCGGCAAAAGCGGCCGTGCGGTACTGCAGCAGGCAGGCGGAAAATCCGTGCCGCCCGGGACCGAAGAATTCCATACGGCGCGGCAGAACGCCCGCTTGCCTATATCAGGCCGGAATGGTACAATCAACCTAAACGGAACTGGTATGTGCGGTCTGCCTCAGGGCAGGCCGCACATGCTGTGAAAAACGGGCAGCCGGGGGAAGGATGCCCGGCCGTGCCGGGTGCCGGGGAAAAGTTTTAAGGATTTTCGGACGGCGCGGCACAAGGGAAAAGAAAACAGATCAAGAGAGAGCAAAACAGCACAAGGGGAAGTAAAGATGATTGTTTGCCAGAAACCGGATCCGGCCGTGCGCATCGCGCTGAAGCAGCAGGAATGGAAAGAGGGAGAAACCTATCGGTGGATCCGATACAGCGTGACGGAAAGTGTTCCGGAGGGGACGCTCTGCTATAACGTTCTCACCAAAGAAATGGTTCTCCTGACCGACGAAGACAGCAAAAGCGGCAACACCGGCAACACCGTGCGGACGGAAGACATCCGGCCGGGAGATCTTACGGGGGATGCCTTCCGGTATCTGGCTGAGCATTGGTTTCTGGTTCCGGACGGCTGTGCGGAAAAAGAACTCATTGAGCCGCTCCGCGGCACCGCGAAGCTTTTCGGCGAGCGCTCAGGCCGGCTGAGCGGCTACACGATTCTCCCGACCATGGAATGCAACGCCCGGTGCTATTATTGCTACGAAAAGGGGATGGAGCAGCCCCGCATGACGGAGGAGACGGCTCTGGAAATTGTGGAGTATATCCGCCGCACAGCGTCGAAGAAGTTCTCCCTCCGGTGGTTCGGTGGGGAGCCCCTCTGCAATGCGGAGATGATCGACCTCATCACCGGGAAACTCAGCGACAGGGAGTTCACCAGTTCTATGGTCTCCAACGGCTATCTTTTTGATGAGGAGATGGCCGACAGGGCGGTGTCCCAGTGGCATCTCAAGGATATCCAGATCACCCTGGACGGAACGGAAAATACCTACAACCGGGTGAAACACTATCAGGCGGCGGAGGGCAGCGCCGGCGAAAGCCCGTTCAGGAGAGTGATCCGAAACATTCACCTGCTGCTGCAGAGAGGCGTCAGAGTGACGATCCGCCTGAATCTGGGGAGAAAGAACGGTGAAGACCTGGCTTCGCTCATCCACTTTCTTGGCCGGGAATACGCCGGGCAGGAAAATCTGAAGGTGTACGCGGCGCTCCTTTTTGAATTCAACACGGTCCCTGATCTGCGTACGCAGTTGAACGGACTGAATGAAGCCATCGAAAAATCAGGTCTCCGGAAGCCGGACGGGTATCCCGGGAGTTTCAGGCGCGTCCGGTACCATTACTGCATGGCGGATACCAGAGGGAGCATAATGATCAATCCGGTCGGAATACTGGGCCGGTGCGAGCATTTCTGCGCTGAGGACTGCGGAAACGTGCGGGACGGAATCACTGGTCAGGCGTTGTACGACAGCTGGTATGAGGAGGATGGAGAGACGCCGGTCTGCGGGGAGTGCCCGATTCTTCCGGACTGCATCCGCCTGACCAGATGCGCCAGGACGGAGGCTTATCATCATCAGTGCCCGGAGAACGGCGATATTGCCGGAATTAAGGAGCGGTGCCGGAAAGTCATGGTCCGCGTCTGGCAGAAGCAGGAACAGGACGACTCAGACGAATGAACCGCGCGGGCGGCAGGCCGGATGGAAACCTGAGCAGAGGGCGGCTGCTCCGCATAAAAATAGAAAAAGTGTGAGAATAAAAAACGGAAACGGCGTGGAAGAGTTCATCTTCCACGCCGTTTCCGATAGGATGCCTGAAGCAGTTATCGCCGCTATTGACGCGGCAATTGCTCATCGCGCGGGCAATGCCGGTTACCTTTAGTTTGCGGCGCTTCCTGTCGCGTCCAGCGCCTGGCGCAGGTCCCGGATCAGGTCTTCCTTGTCTTCCAGTCCGCAGGACAGGCGGATCAGCCCGGCCGGCACGCCGGCCTCGACGAGCTGTTCGTCCGTGAGCTGGCGGTGCGTGGAAGTCGCCGGGTTCAGGCAGCAGCTTCTCGCGTCGGCCACGTGAGTCTCGATCGCGATCAGCTTCAGGTCTTTCATGAAGGCCTCGGCCGCCGGACGTCCGCCCTTCAGCTCGAAGGTTACGACGCCGCATCCGCCGTGCGGCAGATACTTTTTCGCCCTCTCATAGTATTTGTTTCCCGGGAGCCCCGGATAGTTGACAAACGTAACCTCAGGCTGCCGCTGAAGGAACTCGGCGCAGGCCTGGGCGTTTTCGACGTGCCTTGGCATCCTGACGTGCAGCGACTCCAGGCCGAGGTTCAGGTAGAAGGCGTTCTGCGGAGACTGCATCGGCCCGAGGTCGCGCATCAGCTGGCTGGTCGCCTTGGTGATGAAGGCGCCTTCCTTGCCGAACTTTTCCGCGTAGACGATCCCGTGGTAGGATTCGTCCGGCGTGGTGAGGCCCGGGAACAGGTCCTTGTGGGCCATCCAGTCAAACTTCCCGGCGTCCACGATGGCGCCGCCGAGAGCCGCGCCGTGCCCGTCCATGTATTTGGTGGTGGAGTGCGTCACGATATCGGCGCCCCACTCGATCGGCCTGCAGTTGACCGGAGTCGGGAAAGTGTTGTCGACGATCAGCGGTACGTCGTGGGCGTGAGCCACTCTGGCGAACAGTTCAATGTCCAGAACCGTCAGCGCCGGGTTGGCGATCGTTTCGCCGAACATCGCCCGGGTGTTGGGACGGAAAGCCGCGTTGAGTTCTTCCTCGGAGGCGTCCGGGGAGACGAAGGTGCAGTCGATGCCCATCTTCTTCATGGTGACGTTCAGCAGGTTGAAGGTCCCGCCGTAGATCGAGCTGGAGGCGACCACGTGGCTTCCGGCTTCGCAGATGTTGAAGAGGGCGAGGAAGTTCGCGGACTGGCCCGAGGCGGTGAGCATTGCCGCTGTTCCGCCTTCGAGAGCGGCGATCTTCGCGGCGACGTAGTCGTTGGTCGGATTCTGCAGCCGGGAGTAGAAGTAGCCGGACGCCTGCAGGTCGAACAGCTTCCCCATATCTTCGCTGGTATCGTATTTGAATGTGGTGGACTGGTAAATCGGGATTTCCCTGGGCTCGCCGTTGCCGGGATGATAGCCGGCCTGGACGCACTCCGTTCCGATTCCGTTTTTCTCTGCCATGAAATGCACCTCCGTATTCTCAGGTTTGTGATATCCTTAGTACGGGTCCGATAAAGGCTGAGGCCCGGGCCCCGCGCCCGCCGGCGGCGGACGCCTGAGTATTCAATATGCTTTTATTATAGCCCGGGGGAAATTGATTCACAATGAGCAGTTTTTGCCGGGCCGGGAAAGCCGGCATCCTGTGCAGTCACAGCGGGTCAGGCTGACGGTGCGGACCGGGCAGCACGGTGCCGCGGAAGACCGGACAGCCGCGGGGGCGCGGAAGATCAGGCAGACGCAGGCTCCAGCATGGAGGGACGGCCGGGACGACGCCGCGCTGCCGGCGGGAGATGGAGTCCCCTTCCACAAAAGCCTGCTGCGGGTGGATATTCCATACCGCTGCGTGTCTGTTTCCAGCTGCTGCGGATTGCATGCGCCTGCTTTAGGCCGGCGGATGCCGGACAGGGTATACAGATCAGGCTGAACCTGCGGCGTTCAATGAGAATGAGGAGGATGGACATGGCAAGAAAAGTTCTGATTGCGGTGGATCTGCAGAACGATTTTATCGACGGCGCGCTCGGAACGCCTGAAGCGGAGGCGATCATTCCCGCCGCGGTGAAAAAGATCAGGGAATATCCGGCGGAAAACGTCTACGCGACGAGGGATACGCACCCGGAAAATTACCTGGAGACGCAGGAGGGAAAGTACCTGCCGGTTGTCCACTGCGTCCGGGGAACGGAAGGGTGGCAGATCCGCCCGGAGATTGCCGCGTTGATTCCCGGGGATCACATTTTCGACAAGCCGACCTTCGGCTCTGTACAACTGGCGGAAGCGATGAAAAAACTGGCGCAGGAGGGCCCGCTGGAGATCGAGCTGATCGGCCTGTGCACGGATATCTGCGTGATCTCCAATGCGCTTCTGCTCAAGGCGTTTCTTCCAGAGGTGAAAATTTCCGTGGATCCGTCCTGCTGCGCGGGCGTGACGCCGCGGAAGCATGAGGCGGCGCTCGAAACCATGCGCTCCTGCCAGATCCAGATGGATTCCGACTGACCGGCGGAATGGCGCCAGGTAGCAGCGGAATGACGTCGGAATGACAGCAGTATGGCAGCGGAATGACAGCGGAATAGCGGCGGAATGACAGCGGCATGGCGGCGGAATGGCTGCGAGATGACGGCGGAATACCCGCGGGCAGCAGTGGATATGCGCGGATGGCTTTTTATGGTATGATGAATTATCATAAATACAGAAAAAATCCGTGTGGAAAAATACACCCGCATTGAGGGGTATATCCGCGCCTGAAAGGCCGGTGAACCGACTTGCCGGTTTCCTGCAGACCAGGAAATCCGCGCCGGAACAAAGCGCCTACATTAGGGAATATCCGCGTCCGGCACAACGGTACATTGACTGCCGACTGCCCGGAAAGGCCGGTTTTCCACGTCGGAGAAAGATCTGCGTGAACAGCACAAATGGAGGGAAGATATGTCGGATTATAACGTGAAGGATTTCGGCGGTTCGGTGGAAGAAGCCGTCGCGGCCTGCACACGCGCCGGAGGCGGCCGCGTGGTGATTCCGGACGGACGGTGGAAAACCAGGGGCCCGGTCCGCTTCTGCAGCAGAATGGAGCTGCATCTGGAGAGCGGCGCGGTACTGGAGTTCAGCGACAGGTTTGAGGATTATCTGCCGGTTGTCTTCACCCGCCACGAGGGGATCGAATGCTATAACTATTCGCCGCTGATTTACGCGGACGGCTGCGAGCATGTTTCCATCACCGGAAAGGGAACTCTGATCGGAAACGGGCAGAAGTGGTGGGAGTGGACCAAAAAGACGACCTGCGCGACAGGTGCGCTGAGAAACGCCGAGGCGGACGGAATCCCGCCCGAAAAGCGCGTGTACGGGACGGAGGAGGCGGCGCTGCGGCCGTATTTCGTCGAGTTTGTGCGATGCCGGGACGTCCTGATGGAAGACTTCACGATCATTGACGGGCCGATGTGGACGCTTCATCCGCTGTACTGCGAGAACGTCGTTGTCCGCGGCGTCAAAGTGCATACCCAGGGTCCGAACACCGACGGCTGCAATCCGGATTCCTGCCGGAACGTCCTGATCGAGAACTGCGTGTTCGACACGGGAGACGACTGCATCGCCATCAATTCGGGCATCAGCGAGGACGGATGGAGAGTGGGTATCCCCTGCGAAAATATCGAAATCCGCGGCTGCGTCATGAACGGCGGGCACGGAGCCGTGGCCATCGGGAGCGGCATGTCCGGCGGAGTGAGGAATGTGTGGGCCCATGACTGCATCGTCAACAAGACCATGTGGGGAATCCGGATCAAGTCCATCCAGGGCCGCGGCGGCTTTGTTGAAGACGTCAGGTTCGAGAACTTCCAGATGAGCCATATCGAACGCCAGGCCATCCAGGTCACCATGTATTACGAGTACAGCAGCGTGCCGGGGAGATCCGAGACGCCGCCGGATTTCCGCAATATCGTGATCCGCAATGTCACAGGCTCCAGCGATCAGACGGGGCTCTTTGTCCGCGGAATCCCGGATCACCCGATCCACGACCTGACGCTGGAGAACGTCCGCCTGACCGCGGCTTCGGAAGTCTGCTCCGTCAGCAGCATCGACAATCTCACCCTGAAGAATGCGGAGCTTCTTCACGCGTGATCCGCGCGCACGGAAGGCGTGAATCAGAACCTGTGCCGCATGCAGCATTGCCTGCGTCATGAGCCGCGCGGATGTTCTTCGGTTTCCGCGGCAGGACGGGAAAGAACGTCAGGGCGGCGGTCCATGTTACGGGCGTACGGGCCGTTTGCGCGGTAAGGACGGGAAAGAACTTCAGGGCAGCGGTCCATGTTCCGGACATACGGGCTGTTTCCGCTATAGGACGGGGAAAATAGGGAATAGGGAAAAACAGGGAATAAAAGGAGAAAAAGGAGCTGAGAAGATATGGTTTACGATGTCGTGATCATCGGGGCCGGCGTGACCGGATGCGCGGTCGCGCGCGAGCTCTCCAGATATAAGGCGCAGGTCTGCGTCCTGGAGAAAGGCGAGGACGTCTGCGTCGGAACCTCCAAGGCAAATTCCGCGATTGTGCACGCCGGGTACGACGCTATGCCCGGAAGCCTCAAGGCGCGCTTCAATGTCGAGGGAAACCGGCTGATGGACCAGTACGCGGAGGAACTGGACGTTCCCTTCCGGCGCATCGGCTCGCTGGTCATCTGCACGGACGCCGCGCGGATCGGCGGCCTGCGGGAACTGTACGACCGCGGAACAGCCAACGGCGTTCCGGGGATGAAACTGCTGAGCCGTGAGGAGACGCTTGCCATGGAGCCGAATCTTTCGGACAATGTCCAGGGCTCGCTGTACGCCCCGACGGCCGGGATCGTCTGCCCGTTCCTGCTGACGATCGGATTGGCCGAGAACGCCTGCGAAAACGGCGTGGATTTCCGGATGAACACCGCCGTCGAGTACCTGAGACGGGACGATCAGAGCGGCGTCTGGCATATCCGCACCCCGAACGGGGAGTACCAGTCAAGGTATATCGTGAACGCGGCAGGCGTGTACGCGGATGTGATCCACAACATGGCCAGCGCGAAAAAAATCCATATCACGGCAAGGCGGGGCGAGTATTATCTGCTGGACAAGGAGATGGGCGGATTCGTGTCGCACACGATTTTCCCGCAGCCGACACGCCAGAGCAAAGGCGTGCTTATCACGCCGACGGTTCACGGAAACCTGATCGTCGGGCCGACGGCCGAGGATGTGGATGACAAGGAGGCCGTCAACACCACGCAGGAAGGGCTCGACGACATTGTGGAAAAAGTGAGCGCCATGGTCCGGGACCTTCCGGTGCGCCGCAAAACCATCCGGAGTTTCGCGGGACTGCGCGCCTGCGAGGACAGCGGGGACTTTGTGATCGGGGAGGCTGAGGACTGCCCGACGCTGATCGACTGCGCGGGCATCGCGTCGCCGGGACTCTCGAGCGCGCCGGCCATCGGGCGGTACGCGGCGGGAATCCTGAGGGACAGAATGCGTCTGGAGGAAAAGCCTGACTGGAATCCGGTCCGGAAAGGGATTCTCAATCCCTCAAAACTTTCCCTTGAGGAGCGCAACGAACTGATCCGGAAAAATCCGGCGTACGGGACGATTGTGTGCCGCTGCGAGTCCGTGACGGAAGGAGAGATCATCGACGCGATCCGCAGGCCGCTCGGCGCCCGCTCGCTGGACGGCGTAAAACGCA
Source organism: Lachnospiraceae bacterium (assembly GCA_050944455.1). Taxonomy (GTDB): domain Bacteria; phylum Bacillota; class Clostridia; order Lachnospirales; family Lachnospiraceae; genus Anthropogastromicrobium. Next base: position 86,750 of record JBMNRC010000009.1, on the reverse strand, counting down.
GAACCAGAGCCGGGATGGGCCGGTGCCAGGCGGGATTCTGCTCTCCCAGGGTGATGGACATCCTGCACCGGGAGCTGGGCATCCCTCTGGAAGAGATCACGCAATCAGGCGGAAAATCCACGATCGTGCTGGAGCGCACAAAAGGCGGGAATGACAGATGAGCACATACGAGCTGAGTTATGATATTGTTATCATCGGCGGCGGGCCGGCCGGACTTGCTGCTGCGGTTTCCGCCAGGCAGGCGGGAGAGCGGAGCATCCTGATTCTGGAGAGAGACAGCGAGCTGGGCGGCATCCTGAATCAGTGCATTCACAACGGATTCGGCCTTCACACGTTTAAGCAGGAGCTGACCGGGCCGGAGTACGCGTGGCGCTACATCAGCCAGGTCATGGATCTCGGCATCGAATACCGCCTGAACACCATGGTGATGGATATCAGCCGGGACAGGGTCGTTACCGCCATGAACAGCAAAGACGGCATGTTCCGCGTCCGGGCAGGCGCGGTGATCCTGGCCATGGGCTGCCGGGAGAGGCCGCGCGGGGCGCTGAGCATCCCCGGATACCGTCCGGCAGGGATTTTCACCGCCGGGACCGCGCAGCGGCTGGTCAATATCGAGGGATACCTGCCGGGCCGTGAGGTCGTGATCCTCGGGTCCGGCGACATCGGCCTGATCATGGCGCGACGCATGACGCTGGAAGGCGCGAAAGTCAAGGTGGTGGCGGAGATCATGCCCTACTCGGGCGGCCTCAAGAGAAACATCGTCCAGTGCCTGGACGACTTCGGCATCCCGCTCAGGCTGTCGCACACCGTGACGGATATCGAGGGGAAGGAACGGATCTCCGCAGTCACCATCGCTCAGGTCGGCCCGGACAGGAAACCCATCCCGGGGACGGAGGAGCGCTATACGTGCGACACGCTGCTTCTCTCCGTGGGCCTGATCCCCGAGAACGAGCTCTCCCGCGGCGCCGGAGTGAAGATCAGCCCGGTGACCAGCGGGCCGGTCGTCAACGAGAGCCTGGAGACCAGCATCCCCGGGATCTTTGCGTGCGGAAACGTCCTGCACGTGCATGACCTGGTGGATTATGTCTCGGAGGAGGCCGGGAAAGCCGGCCGGAGCGCGGTGAAATATATCGCCGCGTGCCGGAACGCGGTGAGAACTGTCATCTCAGGGCAGGGCATGGGGAAGGCTGCCGCAGCGGGGAGCTGTGCCGCAAAGGCTGCTTCTGCAAAGAACAGTGCGGCAGAAGCTGCTCCAGCGGGGAATCCCGCGGCAGAGGCTGCTCCCGCAGGGAATCCCGCGGCAGAGGCTGCCTCAGCGGAACTGAATCCCGCTAAAGCTGCCTCCGCGGAACACCGTGAAGAGCCTCAGGGAAAGGAGATTCCGATTCTCCCCGCGGACGGCGTCCGGTACACGGTTCCCAGCAGCGTATGCGTCGCCCGGATGGACGATTTTCTGACGGTGCGCTTCCGGGTGGACAACGTCTATAAGAACGCGGCCGTGAGCGTGTATTTCGGCAAAGATCGGGTTTCATCCGTCAAAAAGAAGATTCTCGCTCCCGGGGAGATGCAGCAGGTGATCCTGACGAAAGCGAAGCTGGAATCCCACGCGGATCTGGATTCCGTGACCATCAGGATAGAGCAGGGATGAGCGGATCCGGGAACGAATGCAGCTGAATGCAGATCCGGATTCCCCGGCGATGATAATGAGCAGAGCTGAGCAGGGCCGGAATCCCTGTGCGGATCCGGACTGCGTGAATTCGGCACGAATCCCGAATCCTGATTGCGTGGAAATATGGATAGAGCAAAAGAACGGAGCGGAGGCATAAGATGCTTTCAAAACGAGAACTGACCTGTATCGGCTGCCCGATGGGCTGCACCGTCCAGGTGACGATGGACGACGGGAAGATCATTGAGGTGAACGGAAACACGTGCCCGAAAGGGGATGTTTACGCTCGAAAAGAAGTGACGAACCCGACCCGGATCGTCACATCCACGGTGATCGTCAGGGGCGGGGACCACGAGCGGCTTTCCGTCAAAACCGCGGCCGATGTTCCCAAGGGTAAGATTTTTGACGTCATGCGCGACATCAACAAAGTCATTGTCCAGGCGCCGGTGAAGATCGGCGACGTGGTGCTGGAAAACGCCGGCGGAACCGGCGTGGCTGTCATCGCGACAAGGAATATCGCGGCGGTCTGACGCTGCGCTGGAGCTGAAGCGGCTGAAAAATAGCGCGGCGGCGCTTTCCGCCCTGTGCAGCTTATGCTGCCTCTGGAAATTTTACCACGGTCCGACGCTGCCCTGAGAAAAACTGCCGCTTTGTCCGGCAGCGGAAGCATGGGCTTCCGATATGACGACGCCGCATTGCAGGCGCGTCAGGCGTCAGGTGCGTCAGATGCGGCAGCGGAGGTAAAGCGGTTCAGGCGCCTGAACCGGCCGGCTGCCGGAAAACACAGGATACAGAGGTGAAGGAATAGGAATGTCATCAGACAATGGGGCATGGGTGATGAAAGGCGTCTCGCCTGACGATCCTTCCTGCATTCACAGCGTGGAGGAGCTGGAGCGGAGAATCAAGGAAATCGGTTTTCTGCCGCTGTTTGCCGGAGAGGTCCCGGGATTTTCCGTGGAGGAGATGACGGCGCCGGACGTCTGGTGGTCCGGGGATCCGCAGACCGATCCGTGGGAATGGCGGGCCGTGATCGCCGGCCGAGGAAAGATCGCCTACGGCAAGTTTTTCAACAACCGGGCGGGCTTCGTATCGCCGGCCTGGCTGCCCTGCTTCGCCAACTACCGGAGGGACGGCTATGATTTTGACGCCCGCTTCGACGACGAACTGGCGGGATGGCGCGAGAAGAAGATCATGGATCTTTACGCCGGGGAAAACGCGGACCGCGAGCGGTTTTCCTTCGAAATCCGCGCGGAGGCCGGGTTCAGCAAAGGCGGGGAGAAAAACTTCGAGGGCGTCCTGACCAAGCTGCAGATGGAAACGTATCTGGTGTGCTGCGCCTTCCGCCGGAGAACGAACAAAAGCGGAAAGCAGTACGGCTGGCCGATCGCCCTGTACTGCACGCCGGAACACCTGTTTGGCAGTGAGGCGGTGACGTCCGCCTATTCGGAGGATCCGAAGGATTCGCTGGAACGGCTGGTCTCCCGCGCGGCGGAATGTTTTCCGGGCAGCACGGAGGAGCAGATCCTCAACCTTCTGGCCTTCCGGGAGGACCGCCCGGCGAAGAAGAGCGGGCTTCCCTGGCCCCGCAACCTGCTCAAAGTGCTGGAAAAGGACCGGGATCCGTGGCTGTGGACCGACGACCAGATCAGCGGGCTTTATGTGGCGCTGGGGCAGATGCAGTCCAAGTATCAGAAGGCGCTGGTCAGAAAGTACCGGGACGGACTCACCAACGATGAGATCGGGAAGACCATGAACCGTTCCGGCGGGACCATCGGCACTTACCGCGCGAGGGGAATCCGCAGGCTGCGCTTTCCGCTGAACGCGGCCTGGTACCGGGACGGCTACCGGGCAAACCTGAAGGCCTGCGCGGCGGGAGAACACTGGACGTTCGACACCGGAAACCCGGGAGATACCGTCACGGGGCAGGACCTCTGCCTCAGGATCGGCGTGAAGGTCGAACTTTTCGAGAACCTGATGAAGGCCGGCATCACCACGGTGGACGATCTGCGCGGCGCGATGGAAAAAGACCCGCACTGGTACCGCCCGGTCAGGTCGGTCGGGCCGGTGATGGCGAAAGAACTGCGGGACAAGCTCGAATACTTCGGGTTCCCGGTTCGTGAAATCAATTGAGAAAGGATTGCGGTTAAGCCAATGATCAGCCAGGTGAAAACGGACGCTGGGACAGAATTCTATCTGGACGGCGTGAAAATCGGGACAGCGATCGCTCAGGAGGGTACTTCCGACAGCTTTGCCGAGAAGCGCCCCGGCGAAATTGAATGGGTGCGCACGGCGGATTCCGTGACCGATACGATGCGGATGCGCTTTGTGACGGAGTACGAGCCTTCGTGGACGATGATCCCGGCGGTGTCCTACAACGGAAACCGGTACGCCGTCCGGGACTACAACGAGGTGAGAAAAGAAGGTTCCGAGGCCCTGAAAAGGGCAGGGGATGAGCAGGCGGGACTGAACGGAAAGGCCAGGGAGGACGACCCGTCCCAGGATGACGCCGGTCCGTCCGGGAAAAAGAAACTTCCGACCTACTTTGCGGGCGACAGGAATCCGGAGGACGGAAGTCCCTGGCGGATGATCTGGCACCGCTCGTCCGTGCCGGGAGCCACGTACTCCGAGTGCCCCGGGAAAGCGCTGACCTCTGGCGGCAGCGGCGGAGTGTACAGCGTATCCCTGTTCCTCCCGGAATGGGAGGAAGGCGGCGCGATGTCGCTGTATACCGCGGACGGCCGCGCGGTCCACGAACTGCTCTGGCCGGAACAGGACAGCCTGCTTTCGTACTTTGACCGCCCGGAGGAGCATGTGAAAAAGCCGGCTGCGCGGAAGATGTTCGGCGCAGTGCTGATTCTCCGGAAGGATGCGGAAGCGCACAGCGGTTACCGCGCCATGCTTTCCTCCGCCTGGAGGAGAAACGATTATAGGAGACCGATGAGCAGGTCCAATGAGGAGCTGTGGGATCTCGGCGTCAGTTACGCGAAAAAACTGTACACGGAGGAGCCGGACGGCTTCCGCGGCTTCTCGATCGGATACACCTGGGAAGGAAAATGGGTGAAGCGGCCGGTCCAGAAGTACGAAATCGGCTGGTGCGGGCAGAACGCTTCCCTGGCCAACTCGCTGCTGGCGGAAGCGCAGAAAACCGGCGATCAGGAAGCCGCCCGGATAGGCTTTTCCGTGCTGGACGCGTGGTATGCCGCCAGAAAATCCCACGGCCTGATCCCCACGCACTACGACAGCAACCTGTACACCAACGGATTCGCGAAGACGGTGGACGCCTGCAACCTGGGAACCGCGTCCATCCAGTATAATGAAGCCGCTGAACGGTCTTACCGCCTGGAATATCCGCATCCGGAATACGCCGATCTTTCCCGCGCGATCTGCAATTTCGCCCTGCGGGTGATGAACGAGGAGGGCAGGATCGGGAAGAGCTGGCTGGAGGAAGACCTGTCGCCGGCAGTCCGGGAGGGAACCACGGGGGCCTTTCTCTCCATGGCGCTCTGCGACGAGGCGGAACGCACCGGGGAGGACCAGTATCTGGAAGGCGCGGAGCGGAGCATCCGCTACTACAACCGCGAACTTCAGGAGAACGGGTATACCACGGCCGGAGCGCTGGATATCTTTTCGATAGACAAAGAGTCAGCCATCCCGCTGCTGAAGGGAAACCTGATGCTGTATGAACTGACGGGGAAGCCGGAATACCTCGGCGGAGCGGTGCGCGCCGCCTGGTACCTCAGCACCTGGCAGTGGCATTATACGCGCTTTTACCCGGAGGGCAGCCTGCTTCACTCGATGAGTTTCGATACGTTCGGCGGGACAGCGGTGTCGATTCACGGCGGGATGGACCCGTTCGCGCTCAGCTATGTCCGCGAGCTGTGCCGGCTTTCCGGGCTTACCGGGAACCCGGAGTGGAAGAGCAGGGCGAGGGAAATCTGGCGCCACGGGCAGCAGTGCATTTCTGACGGAGACCTGGTCATCAACGGGAAGGATCCGAGACCGCGCGGAAGCCAGGACGAATCGGTCCAGCTGACAATCAGCGGATGGCACGAGAACGCGCCGAGCGAGTGGCTGGTGGCGTGGCCGACGGCCTTCCGGCTTGAAGCGCTGAGGCTCGGGGAGAGAAGCGCGGATTTCCTGCGCTGATTCTCAATATAAATTTTCAGATAGTCAGAAGGGAGATTTTCATGAAAATCCAGTATTTAGGCACCGGCGCCGCGGAAGGCTGGCCGGCTGTGTTCTGCGGATGCGAGAACTGCAGAAGGGCAAGGGAAGCGAAGGGGAAGAACCTCCGCAGCCGTCAGCAGGCGCTGATCGACGATACGCTGCTCATGGATTTCGGGCCGGATACCTATTTCCATATCCTGAAGTACGGGCTGGATTTCTCCGGGCTGCGGTACTGCCTGCTCACGCACGCGCACACGGATCATTTTTATCCTCAGGAGATGATGTACCGCGGCGAGCCGTACGGGCATGAACTGGACGGCACAAAGCTGAACGTGTACGGCGACGAGAAATGCCAGTGGCTCTTCCTTCAGATGCTGTTCACCGAGGACGATTCCAGAAATCTGCGCAGCCGCTACGCGTTTCATCTGGTGAAGGCTTTCGACCGGTTCGCCGTGGGAGACTATCAGGTGACGGCGCTGCCGGCCAATCACGACCCGAAGGAGGACTGCCTGTTCTACAGCGTTCAGGCGAAGGACGGGAAGAGATATCTGTACGCGCATGACACGGGCTACTTTACGGAGGACGCCTGGAAAGCGCTGGAAGGCGTCCGCTATGACTGCGTCAGCCTGGACGGGACCCTGGGAAAGGATCCCTGGATCGGGCGCGGCCACATGGGCCTTGCCGCGGACAGAAAAACCGCGGAAAGAATGAGGGAGATCGGCTGCGTTGACCAGAATACGAAGATCATTCTTTCACATTTTTCGCACAACGGCGCTCTTCTTCAGGATGAGCTGGAGGAGCAGACGAAAGATGACGGCTTTGTGATCGCGTGGGACGGAATGACCGTGGAGATCTGACAGGGGAAATCTGAATCTGACAGGGAAGATCTGACAGGACCGTGAACCGCAAGAGAGGAGAAAACTCTCCGGACCGGGTTGAATTGAGCTGTCGGCCGCAGAATCACGGATGCCGGAAAGCGCCTTCAGCGCCGGGAGAAGCCTGGGGCCTTAGCCCAAAGGACATCCCGGCGCGGAGGGAAGGAAGGAACGAGTAAAATGCATGAAATCGCGATCGACAGGAACCTGTTTTCCGTTTATCCGGAGATCCGCCTCGGGAGTCTTCAGTTCTGCGCGGAAGTGAAGCCGTCGGACGATGCTTTCTGGAATACGCTGGACCAGAATGAAATCCCGGCGGTCAGGGAGCGGATCAGCGGGAAGGAGTGGAGCGAGATTCCGGGAGTCCGGGGAAGCAGGCTTGCATACAAGGCTTTCGGGAGGAATCCCGGCAGATACCGCGTTTCATCGGAGGCGCTTCTCCGCAGAATCCGCCGGGGAGACGAGCTGTATCACGTCAATTCGGTGGTGGACGTGAACAACCTGATATCGATCCGGAGCGGCCTTTCGGTCGGTTTCTACGATCTGGATAAGATTCAGGGGCCGATTGTGCTCAGAAAAGCGGAAAGCGGGGAAGGCTACGAAGGAATCGGCAAGGATTTCCTCGATATGGAAAACATACTGGTTCTTGCGGATGACAGCAGTATTTTCGGTTCGTCCATGTCGGATTCGAAGAGGACCATGGTGACGGTGAGCACCCGGAACGTGCTGGCTGTCATCTACTGCTTCGAGCGGCAGTCAGACCTGGGAAAGACCGTGGAGGAAGCCAGGGATGCCTTTATCGGATTCACCGGAGCGCAGAACGTGCAAACCCGGATTCTCTGAAACTGCCGTTTTCTATATCTGATCTGATTCATCTGCGATCGATTGAATCAGCTTTCTGACTTCATTTCGCATTTTGCCATAATTCGGCCAAACCAGATTATAAGAAACAGAAGCCAATTTCCCGTCATTTGAAATTTGTTTTCTTATTATGCTGCCGTCGGCTTCTTCTACATGATTATAAGGAAACGGAGCAATTCCGACACCGACTCCTTTTTTCACGAGATTTATGATTGCGCTGTAATCATTCGTGCGGCAGACAATATCAAGCTTTTTTTTCGTTTGGGACATCCATCGATTCTCGAATGCCTGTATTTCCAGTGCTCTTCCAATAATCAGTTTTCTGTCGGCAAGATCTGAAAAATCGACAGCCCCTTTTCGACAGGCAAGCGGATCATCTGATCGAATCCATACAGCAACTTCCTCATCGAACAGATGTCGGAATTTCATCCAGTTGCACAAATATAGATTAAACAGAATCGCAAGATCACACTCTCCGCTGTGTAGTAATGTTTTCAGGGTATCCGGGTCCTGCACGATCAGTTTGAAACTGACCAGGGGATAAAGTTGATGAAAAGCAGCGATATATTCTGCGGCATGCTGTACAGAAGAACCTGTCAGACACCCAAAGGAAATTTCTCCGGTGAGTTCTGCCGCTGTCGTTCTGGTTTTTTCTATCGACTGACTCTGCAGATTTATCATTTTTCTGGCATAAGGAAGAAAATTATATCCGGCTTCTGTCAAATGAATCGGCTTATGTGATTTGTAGAATAAACTGACATGCAATTCGTTTTCCAATCTGGATACCGCACGGCTGAAGGCAGACGCGTTCTGGTCAGTCGAGACAGCAGCTTTTCTGAAACTTTTATATTTGACTATTTGTAAAAATTTTTTAACATCATCGAGATCCATATTCTGCCTCTTTAAAATGCATTAATAGGGAAAACATTGCGTTAACAATGCAGAAATGCAAATTTATCGTTGCAAAATTGAAACATGTTTGTTGCACTATTTATCATACTATCTGCAATTATAATGTGTTATAGTGAAATTGGCAATGGATCCGTTACCGTGTTTATAATAAATCTAAACGAATGTATTATTTCTACATTCGGCTGATAAAGAGGTTCATATGAGAATCAACGTTAAAAAACTGCTTGCTGTTATTGCCTTATCTCTGATTTTTAGTATTGGTACATATCGATACAATGCCTATGCAAATATTCAGTCACAGGCGATTCCAACAAAGGCATTTGATCTGGTTTCCAGTGGAGATTATAAAAGTACTGCATATACGAACGGATATCGATTGTACACAAACTACTATTTTTACTGCAACCTTAACAGATGCCATTTCTATGGTACAAGTTATAATGCCAGTTCCTCTTATTATCTTGGCGTAATTGAGTACTTTAATGGCTATACGAACTTATATAAGAGGGGATCTGGAACGACAATATATAACCTTTGGCTTGATTCTATCGAAGGCTATTCATTTATCAGGTTTTACTGTGGATTCAACATGACAGCAAATTCTTCCAGCGCGTCAAATGCTTTTGGCGTTGGTACATATTGATACTGAATGTTGAACGGCTGAATCTATGTACATTTAGTTGCAGGTTTGCTGTAGAACACACGATACAGCATTGATGATTATTATCTCTTGATTTACTGTCAGATAGTATCATTTTCACGTATCCGGCCGGAATTCTGTCAGAGAGAATTTCGGCCAACAAATTATTGCGGGGAGAGATATTGTGAGTAAGAAAAAACTGTTTCTGATCATTCTGGATGTGGTTCTTGCGGTTCTCATTTGCCTGATCGTGACAGCCCTGTATTTTCATCCCTTAAAGATCACTTCTTCCGATTCAGGCACCACTGCGGCTGCTGTCCCCGCGGCGTCCGCAGGGGCGGACAGCGAAGAAGGGACCGGGGATCAGACCGGCGTGGAGGAAGCCTCCGCCGATGAGGGTTCCCAGGCTTCCGGCAGTTCCTCAGCGTCGGAGCAGGGGGAGACAGACTCCGCCGCGGCGGCGTGGCAGCTGGCGGGTACGCAGGAAATTGCCGCGCCGGGAGATATTGCCGTGGGCTCTTACGCGTCGGCGGATGAGATCGACCTTCTCTACTATCACATGGATGAGGATGAGACCTCGCATTATTATCTCTGCAAACTGGGCAGGGACGGCAGCTCAAACACCCTGGAACTGAAGGATATTCCGGGAGGAAGCGGGGCCGCTGTGGCTTCTTTTGCCGCGGGAGGAGGATACACCTGGATTCTTACCGACAAGCCCGAGCTCTCGGGCAGCAGCACGCAGACGCTCACCTGCCTGGACGAAAGCGGACAGGTAGTCAGTTCGACGGTGTTTTCCCAGAACGTTTCCGGCAGACTGTACGCGGTGGACGGCGGCGTGTGGCTGAACGACGTCGTTTCCGGGAAAGTGTATCTGTATCTGACGGACGGTTCGGTCAGCCAGTCCTATGATCTGCCCGGAGATGGGATAGATATGCTTGTGGAAGGCAGCGGCTCGGGCCTGTACGGCCTGTACGGGCACAGGGACGGAAGCGGGACGGATATCTACCCTCTCTCGCAGGGCGGCTTTGGGGAAAAGATGGTCTGGGATACAGTGCCGGACGCGGTGCTTCCCGGCCTCAAAGGCCTGTTTCTGTATGCCTCCGGCGATGATGTCCTGGAGTATTACCCGGAAAGCGGAAGCAGCAAAAAGCTGTTTTCCTTCTCGGCATGCGGAATCGATTCCAGCACGGTGTACGGTATCCTGGGCGGAAACACCGGAACCCTGTACGTCTGCTGGGAGGGAACCGCGCCGGATCAGTACCGGGTAAGCACCCTGACCGAGAGCGCCGAAGGCTATCTGGACGAACTGATTATCCTGGCCTCGCTGAACTGCACCGATGAGATGAGGGAGCTTGTCGCGCTGTACAACCGCTCCGGAAGGCCGTATGTGGTGCAGATTGAGGATTACGCTGATCAGGCCGGATCGGACGCGGAGTTCTCGGATGCGCAGACCCGCCTCAACGCGGATCTCACCGCGGGAGATTCCATAGACATGGTGGATCTCTCCGGGATTGAGGACAGAAGCGTGCGGCGCCAGTACGCAAAGCTCGGGCTGCTCGAGGACCTGTATGCCTGGATGGACAGAGACCCCGGTTTCAGCAGGGAGGATTTCCAGACGCAGGTATGGAAAGCCAATGAAATCGACGGCTGCCTGTATAACCTCGTGCCGTTTTACAAAATATCAACGGTGTTCGGCATGGAGTCGGTTTACGGAGAGCGTACCCAGATATCGCCGGAGGAGGTCTTTGCGTCGGAGGATCCCCTGAAGGTATACGGGCAGGATTACACCTGGAGGGATGTCCTCCGGTCGTACTGCAAGTATGTGCTGGACGGTTCTTCCGATGACGTGCGCGGCCAGATCGGCAATACCGAACGGCTGCAGCAGCTATTCCGGTTCGCTTCCGCGTACCCGGACGAAATACAGAACCGCCAGATCGATGATATGCATGACAAAAATCAGTGGATGCGCGCGGTTGGGGAAGGCGAAATCTCAGGCCTGGGCAGAACCCTGGAGCTCTATCTGTCGAGCGCGGCCATCTGGGGAGAGAATGTCTGCATTGCCGGATATCCGACAGATACTGGGGCAGGCTCGGCTTTTCAGAACGTGATTTCGCTGGGGATGTGCGTTTCTTCCGATCAAAAAGAGGGAGTCTGGGATTTCTTCTGTTTCGCTCTGGAAGAAGCGGTACAGAACAATACAGAGGATTTACATTCGCTGAAGGAAGCGATACCGGTGCGGCTTTCGTCGTGGGAAAGCTCCTGCCAGACGGAGATGTCCAAAGAGCCGGACAGCGTAGGCGTTGGAATTACCCGTGAAGACGAGCAATGGTATGTGATGCTGCCGGTGATCACGCAGGAGCAGGTGGATGGAATTAACCAGCTGATCTCGCAGATCACAAGGGTAGATGAGTACGACGTTTCGATGTATTCGATCTTTGAGGACGAGATGGCGGCGTACCGGAACGGGACGGAATCCCTGGAAGAGAGCGTCAGCCGCCTGCAGAGCCGCGCCTCAAACTATCTGGATGAAATGGAGTAATGAAGAGAGTTTCCGCGTCTGAACGCTCCGCTTTTCCAGGCGGGGCGTTCAGCGTCTCTGATCAGGGCCGTGCGGAAAACGCGGAGGCGGAACAGGGAGCGTTCCGATGCAGCTGATCAGGACTGTAGGGAAAACGCGGAGACGGAACAGGGAGCAGCGTTCCGATGCAGCTGATCAGGACTGTATGGAAAACACGGAGACAGAACAAGGAGCGATGGCGGTGAAAAAGAAAGGAAAAAGCGGGCGGTTCTCCAGGCGGCAGAAAGCGGTTCTGGCCGCGGCAGGCGCTTATACCCTGCTGCTGGTCTTTCTGACGGTGTTTTCCACGCAGATCCAGAAAAACAGCCTTCCCGGCGTGGGGATCTGCTATGTCAGGAACGGATATCTGGAGGGAGAATCCTACAATACCATCGTTTCGGAGGAGTGCATCTGCGGCGGGCAGGAAGGCACATTTGTCTGGCTGGTCACGGAAAAGGACACCCCGCTCGGAAAGCGCCTTTATGTGAAGAGGCAGGAAGTGGAGATACTCAATGTATCGGACGGCCAGTGCGCGATCAGCCCGATTCTGGAGCTGAACCAGGCGGTCGCGGTTACGGACGGCGAGCTTGAGGACGGAGAGCAGGTGATCCTCCGGGAGGACGCGACAAGTGAAAAACCGTGAGAAAAAGTATTTTTTGATGGTGCTGCCGGGGCTTGCGGGAATGATCGCGGTATATGGGCTTCCCTATCTCAAAATGTTTCTGACGTCCCTCCAGGAGTCCGCGTCGCAGAGGGTGTTCGTGGGGCTGCGCAATTACGCGGAGCTGTTCCAGAACCGGGCTTTTCTCCGGGCTCTCGGAAACACGGCTGTCATCTGCGTTCTGGGGACCGCCCTGATTCTGCCTCTTTCCATCCTGCTTGCGCTGCTTCTGCTGCGGAGCGGCAGGCTGCAGAGTTTTCTGCGCACAAGCTTTATCCTGCCCTTTTTCGTCCCCGCCGCCTGCGTGGTGATGGTCTGGCGGGTGCTTTTTGACCAGAACGGCGCGATAAACAGCCTTCTGCGGCAGCTGGGAGGCAGCGGCGCCGACTGGCTGGGCAGCGGGTGGAGCAAGCTGGCCGTTCTGCTGATGTATCTGTGGCGGAACATCGGGCTCAACGTTGTTCTGTTTACCGGGGCGATGGCAGGGCTGCCCACCGAGCGCGTGGACGTTGCGCGGATCGAGGGCGCCGGACGCGTCCAGGTATTCTTTCTGGTCACGCTCCGCCATCTGGCGCCGGCGGTCGTATTTGCGGCGGTTCTGTCAGTGATGAACTCGTTTAAGGTTTTCAGGGAGATTTATCTGCTGACCGGGGACTATCCCCCGGAGTCCATGTACCTGCTCGGGCATTTTCTCAACAACATGCTCCGCCAGATGAACTATCCGCGGATGTCCGCCGGGGCGATCGTGTATACGCTGTTTGCGGCGGGGCTGATGAGCGTTCTCTATTTTCTGGAGAAGCGCGCGGGAAAGGATGAGACGTAAGGAAAGCAGCGGTTCCGAAAAGCGCGCGGGAAAGAATGAAACGCGAGGAAAGCCGCAGTTCTGGAAAAGCCTGCGGGAGAAGATGAAACGCAAGGAAAGCTGAAGCTCTGGAAAAGTTTGCGGGAGAGGATGAGACGTGAGAAAAAGCTGTAATTCTGGAAAAACGCGAAGGAAAAGACGGGGCATGGGGAAAGGCGGAAAGGTTCTGCTGATCGTGCTCGGGATCCTTTTTCTTCTGCCGGTGCTCTGGACGGTCTTCTGTTCTTTTCTCCCTGAGAGAACCATCGAGGAAGCGTTCGGCGGCCTGATGAACGGGGAAGGCGTCGGGGCGGTCCTGTCGGGGAAAAATTTTCAGGGCTTCAGCCTGGAGCAGTACCGCGCCGTCCTGATCGGAAGCCCGGATTATCTGTTCCGGTTCTGGCGCTCCGTGCTTCTTGTGGTTCCCATCGTGTTCTTCCAGCTGGTATTCGCCATCCCGGCGGCCTACGGATTTTCCCGGACCAGAAAAACATTCATGCAGGTCCTTTTCTTCGTGTATATTCTGCTTTTTATGGTTCCGGCGCAGGTGACGGTAATCCCGTCGTATCTTCTGGCAAAGCAGGTGCACCTGGATGACACGGACTGGTCGGTGTGGCTCCCGGGAATCTTCTCCAGTTTCAGCGTTTACCTGCTTTCCCGCCGGATGTTCCGGATTCCGGGCGAAGTGCTGGACGCGGCCCGGGTGGACGGGGCAGGGGAGATGCGCATCCTGCGGTCCATCGCCGTGCCGATGTGCTGGGCGGAGATCGCGTCGTGCGCGATTCTTCTGTTTATGGATTACTGGAACATGGTCGAGTATCCGGTGATCATGTTTTCGTCCCCGCTCAATTATCCGCTGTCCGTTTACCTTTCGCGGATTCAGGAGGGAGCGGTGGGAATCTCCTTCGCGGCCTCCGTGATTTATCTGATCCCGCCGGTACTTGTCTTCCTGTTCGGGGAGGAGTATCTGACGCAGAGTTTTCAGGAGTGACGGATGCGGCGCGGGCGGAAGATCCGGCTGCGGAAAATCTGGTGACAGACGGAATCGCCTGCCCGGCAGACCGGCGGATAACCGGAGTGCCGCCGGAAGGATGTGGGCTAGACCGGTCGTCAGAGAATGGACTGCTGCGGGATTAGCGGGAAGATTGGCCGCCGCCCGACGGATCAGCGGGTGCCAGAGGGACTGCGCAGGCCATGAGCGGGACAGGACCGCAGAGAAGGGGCCAGCTGAAGCATCGGGCAGCAGGGCAGACAGGAGAGAATAAATGAACACCCCCACATTGGTTACGGAGCGCCTCATCCTGAGAAAATTTACGGAGGATGACCTGGAAGCGCTCTTCCTCATCCTGAAAGATGAGGAGGTCAACCGGTTCCTCCCATGGTTTCCGGTGAAAAACCTGGATGAAACCAGAAAGTTTTATGAGGAAAGGTACGCGGCAAAGTACGCGCAGCCGAAGGCTTACGCGTACGCCGTCTGCCTGAAAGAGGACAATTATCCCATCGGCTATATCCAGGTTGAGATGGACGAGAGCCATGACCTTGGATACGGGCTCCGGAAGGAATTCTGGCACCGGGGAATTGCGGCGGAAGCGGCGAAGGCTGTCATTGCGCAGGTACAAAAGGACGGGATTTCCTATGTGACGGCCACCCATGACAGGAACAACCCGGCGAGCGGAAGGGTTATGCAGAAAGCGGGGATGAACTATTGCTATTCCTATGAAGAACAGTGGCAGCCGAAAAATATTCCCGTGGTATTCCGGATGTATCAGCTGAACCTGGACGGCAATACTGATTTTGTTTATAAAAAGTACTGGGACAGGTATCAAAACCATTTCATCGAGAAGATCTGAACGCGGGCGGCGACTGCAGCCGCGGCTAAGGGGTATGACCGAGGGGAGAAGGAAGCAGGTAGCGCATTTGTTTCCGGGGAGTGTTCATCCCATGGATGGATGCTCCCCGAAAAAATTTTTCAAAAAAGATGTAATAAAACTATTGACATCCAAATGAAGAAGGAGTATACTGCTTCACGTAAGATGTAATTAAGAATATTACATCAAGAAAAAACACAGGAGGATGGATAAAGATGAAGAAAATCGCAGTTGTGGCAGCAGACGGCAGAGTATCCCGCCAGGTAATCCGTGAGGCAGTCAGCAGAGGCATGGATGTAACCGCTTTCGGACGCAAGGACGAAAACATCACCGAGGCGCAGCATTATGTGAAGAAAGATATCTTCGATCTCACAAAAGAGGATCTGGAAGGATTCGACGCGGTTGTGGATGGTTTCGGCGCGTGGACGGAGGAAACGCTTCCGCAGCATTCCACGACGCTGAAGCACCTGTGCGACGTGCTCTCCGGAACGAAGATCCGGCTTCTGGTGGTCGGCGGAGCCGGTTCGCTGTATGTCAATCCGGAGCACACGGTAACGGTTGCCGAGGCCCCCGGCTTCCCGGATGCTTTCAAACCGCTTGCGGCTGCGATGGCCAGCGCGCTGAAGGATCTGAGAAAGCGGAACGATGTTGAGTGGACTTACCTCAGCCCGGCGGCGGATTTCCAGGCGGATGGCGAGCGCACCGGCAAATATCTGCTGGCAGGAGAAGAATGCCGCTATAATGAGCGCGGAGAGTCGATCATTTCCTACGCGGATTATGCCATCGCCATGGTCGATGAGATCGAGAGCGGAAATCATATTCATCAGCGGATTTCCGCGGTGAGAGCGTAAACAGAACAGAAACAGGTATATATCAATATCTGTCCGCCAGAACGCTGTGGTTTTCCGACGCGTGCCCCGGGCAAAGCAGCGCGGGATGCCGGCAGGAACGCCGAAGCTGCGGCAGGATAGACAGGAGCCGCTGCCTTAGTGCTTTTCAGTGCTAAGGGCAGCGGCCCCTTTTTGCTCTCAGGAGGACAATGTGCTGTGACACTATGACAGGGATCAGTTTTTACGGGATAAGCGCCGCGCAGAAATCACCATTGATATGGCTCTCTTTTCGCAAATCGCTTTTTTCTGGAATTCTGATGCTGCCCGGGATGTTTGCTGAGCGATCAGGGAAGGGCATAACGGATCCCAATAAGGGAAGAGCATAACGGATCCCAATATCTGAATATATGTTTGCAGATTGACCAAACTGCTGACATTAAATTAAAATATCAGGCAGGGGGTGATTATATGCCTGGTATTCCGTCGAAGCAGCAGTTTATCCCGCTGCAAAGCCTGAAGGATGAAGGCCTGTCGCTATATAAGATCAATCAGCTTGTCAGGGGAGGCAAACTGGCCAAAGTGACAAGAAGCTATTATGAGAACAGGGAATACGATGGGGAAATCAATGATTTCTATTCTGTTCCCGCTTACACGGATGACAGAGGTGTGGTGTGCCTGCTGAGCGCGGCCGCCTATTATGGCATGACCACACAGAGACCGCCGCAGGTGAATGTTGCTCTTCCCCGGGCATCGAGGATCCCCGGCTCGCCGGACTGGCCGCCGATGCGGTTCTACCTGTTTTCCGAAGCCCGCTACCGGACAGGACTGGAGAAAATCACCCGGGGAAGCAATGCCTTCTATATATATGACCGGGAAAAAACCGTCTGCGATGTCCTTTTTTATCGCAGCAAGCTGGGCTTTGAGCCCGCGATTGAGGTTATCCGCAATTACATGAACACGCCGGACAGAAATCTTAACCGGCTTATGCGGTACGCGGAAGCGCTGCGCGTAAAGACAGTGGTGAGACAATATGTGGAGGTGCTGCAGTGAGAAACACCGTGTCCGCAGGAACAGACAGAAAATCAGTGCTCAATAATGCTTTTCGCTGGGTCTGGCCGAAAAGCTGCCTTTGCCAGATAGTAATCGGAGGATGATATTGTGATCAGAATCAAACCTGTCGACGCGGATAATGTGTTCGATGTCTGCGACCTGACGACGAATCCGGATGGCGTCGGTACAGTAATGGAAGAGTTTTTATGCTGCAACGCGGTCTCGATAGCCGAATCAAAGTATTATCCTGAGATGCACCCGAACGCGATTTACAGCGACAGCAATCTGCCGGAGAGCAAGGAGGATGGCGAAAAATCATTGATCGTTTCCTGCAACAATGGCGATATCGATATTGAGTTCGTCAGTCAGTGACAGCTGGACGCCAGTGTGAGGCGGAGCTGTGGACCGGGTCTTTAACCCGGCGCTGGAATTCCGTCAGTCCGCTGCCGCTGGATTGGCGTCATAGTGCTGCCCCTGATGGCGGCACAGAACAGCGCTTCGGATCGGCTTCGCCGGGATACCGCCCGGTACAGTACCGCGAAAATGTTGACAAAATTTTTCAGATTCCGTAAAATATCTCTTGCTCATCGGAGGGCACTTCGTTCGAATATTCTATAGAAACGAAAGGCTGGAAAAGATGCAGGCTGAAACGCCTGACTTCTTTTCCGGCCTTTTTCTTTTTGAGGTGAGGAAAATTGAGGTGAGAAAAATGGAACAGAACAGACAGAAGAATGATTTTACACAGGGACCGATTCTGAAGCCGCTTCTCCTTTTCGCCGGGCCGGTTCTCGCCGCCCTGTTTCTGCAGGCGATGTACGGCGCGGTGGACCTCATGGTCGTCGGAAAATTCGGGACCGCAGCGGATATCTCCGGCGTCTCCACCGGCTCTCAGATCATGCAGACCCTTACGAACGTTCTCGCCAGTTTCACGATGGGCACGACCATCCTTCTCGGCCAGCGGATCGGACAGGGCAGAGGAAAGGAGGGCGGGAGCATCATCGGCTCTTCCATCGTTCTATTTGCGGCCATCGCGGCCTGCCTCAGCATCGTGCTGGTCATCTTTGCGCCGCAGGCGGCCGCGATCATGAAAGCGCCGGAAGAGGCCTTCGACAACACTGTCGTGTACGTCCGCATCTGCGGAGGCGGCACGCTCGTTCTGACCGCCTACAACCTGATCAGCTGCATCTTCCGGGGACTCGGGGATTCCAGAACGCCGCTCATGACCGTTTCCATCGCCTGCGTCTGCAACATCGCCGGGGATCTTATCCTCGTCGGGGGATTTCATCTCGGCTGCGCCGGCGCGGCCATCGCGACGGTCGCGGCGCAGTTTGTCAGCGTTGTCATTTCTCTTCTCATTATCCGCAAAAAGGACCTGCCGTTTACCATGACCAGAAACGACCTCCGCTGGAACCGGCAGATCATCGGGAAAACTGTCCAGCTGGGATTCCCGATTGCCCTGCAGGATTTTCTGGTCGGCATCTCTTTCCTCATCATCCTTTCCATCGTCAACTCGCTGGGCGTGCTTGTCTCCGCGGGCGTCGGCGTTGCGGAAAAAGTCTGCGCCTTCATCATGGTGGTATCTTCTTCCTTCATGCAGTCGATGGCGGCCTTTGTCTCGCAGAACTACGGCGCGGGAAAATATAAGAGAGCGCTGAAGTCGCTCCGGATCGGAATCCTGATTTCCTTCTCGATCGGCGTGGTCATGTTTTATATCACTTTCTTTCACGGAGACGTCCTCGCTGTAATCTTCTCGAACGACAGCAAGGTTATTTCTGCCGCGTGGGACTATCTGAAATCCTACGCGTTCGACTGCATGCTGACCGCGATTTTCTTCTGCTGCACCGGATTTTTCAACGGAATCGGCCTGACGAAGTTCGTGATGGCGCAGGGAATCATCGGCGCGTTCTGCGTGAGAGTCCCGGTGTCCTATGTGATGAGCCGGCAGCGCCCGGTATCCCTGTTTCACATCGGGCTGGCGACGCCGGCTTCCTCCCTGGTCCAGATGATTCTCTGCTTCATCTGCCTTGCGGTGGTCTGCAGAAAATGGAAGAGGGAAGGAAAACTTTGAGGCGGTGCTGAGATGAGCCCTGCGATAGCACTGCTGTAGAACACTGACGCAGGACAGATAAATGAACGCTGTGATCTGACACTGATCAGATAAATACCAGATCAAATATCAGATCTGATACTCTGGCCATGGATCGCGAAAATCCCTGGGCGATATTCTGCACTATCAGATCAGATAACAGTTAGATACTTTGCTTATGCGCCGCGAATTCCCTGGGGGACGTCCCGTAATATTCCCGAAAAGCCTTATAGAAATTGCTGGTGTTGCTGTATCCGAGCATGGCAGCGGTTTTTTCGATGCTCAGGTCCGTATTCCGCAGCAGCAGCGCGGCTCTGGCCATTCTCTTTTCGAGGACGGTTTCGGAGAAGGTTTTCCCGGTGTGCTCGGGAAGATAGCGCGACACGTAGTTGGGATGATAGCCGAAGTGCCGCGCCAGGCTTTTCAGGGTCACGGTGTCGGAATGGGATTCGATGTAGGAGACCATCTGTTCCGCGAGGGACGCGTCCGCGGATTCAGCCTGGCTGGAGCGGCGGTACAGCCGGGAAAGATGAATGGTGAGCGCGAGCATCATCGGGCGGAGAACCGCCTGGGTGTTCTCGCTTTTATCCGCGTATTCGATCAGCATCTGGAACAGCAGCGCCCAGATCGGGCTGTCCGGCTCGATATGCAGGTGAATGTACTCATCCGAAAACTTGTTGGTATGCGGATCCAGAAAGAAATGAAACAGGGTGGTGTTTCTCGAAAGAGGATACAGATAGTACTGGTAGAATACCTCTTTCCGGATATGCAGGCCGACCATGATCACTTCTTTATCGCTGTCGATCTTCAGCGCGTAACCGCTGAAAGGCTGACCGATATAG
Organism: Lachnospiraceae bacterium; assembly: GCA_050944455.1. Taxonomy (GTDB): domain Bacteria; phylum Bacillota; class Clostridia; order Lachnospirales; family Lachnospiraceae; genus Anthropogastromicrobium. The sequence continues at coordinate 66,894 of JBMNRC010000009.1, read as the reverse complement.
CAGTCGCCCTCGTTCAGGTGCAGGTGGTTGTCGAACTTGGAGCTCAGGACGTCGTATCCGTTCTGGCAGACGAAGTTGATGAAGAAAAAATCCTGGCGGTGGTATTTTTCGATGTACTTTTTTCCTTTGAAGCAGACTACCATGATGTCCTCCGAAGGATCCCCGAGCCACTGGGAGATCAGCTCGGTTTTTCCGCCGGTGGGCGTCGGGCGGAAATCCCAGCGCAGGTGCGGAAACTGTTCGGCCAGCTTCTCAGCGGCAGAATCGAACTTTTGTGTGTAATCCGGCCAGATCATGTGTTCTCCTTTCCCGGTGGCTGCCCTGCAGGTGAACGGGTACGCCATCAGCTCCCTATTCACGTCTCTTATATCCAGCGCGCGCCTGCAGGTGAACGGGTACGCCATCAGCTCCCGTTCGTGTCTCTAATTCCCTCGCGCGCCTGCTGGTGAAACGGGTACGCCATCAGCTCCCCATTCGCGTCTCTTATTTCCGTCGCGCGCCTGCGGGTGAACGGCAATGCCATGCAGCGCGTCCGTCAACCCCGGACATCCGTGTATGCTTTCCAGATCGTACCGATTGATGGACCGCAGATTGATGGGCTGCGGATTGATGGGCTGCAGATTGATGGGCCGCAGATTGATGAATCGCAGTGCTGCAGGCCGAACAAGATGAATCTGAAAGTTAAAATATACCTCTGAATATGTTAACATTTAGTGCAGATTCGCGCAAGTCCCGGGGATAAAATGGTCTTGCACTGAGCGATGAGGTGCTTTGAAAAATCGGCGGAGCTTCTCGCGACTTCAGTCGTGTGAGGCTTCACTTGCGCAGGAACTATGGGAGGAATCAGAATATTTCTATATATGTAGAATAAAGGCATCACAGGAAACCGGTGAAGGCGTTCAGAAAGAGACAGATTCGCAGGCTGCTGTTAAATATTCTATATATGTAGAAATATAAGAAAAGGATGAGAAGAATTCTAAAACTATAGAATATTCCGCCGGAATGTATAAATATGCCAGAATACCCCTCCTGAAAAGTGGAGCGTTCAGAAGGGGTAATTCGCCGATGCAACGCCGGAATACCAGAGAAACAGATCAGCAGCTGCTTCGGCAGGATGCCGATAATTCTAAAACTATAGAATATATGAATTCTTCTAATCTCTAAATCTATAGAATGATTTATCGGATGATTTATTGGATATACGGCAGTACATTCCGACTGCTTTAAATCTAAAACTATAGAATAAAAGAGAATATTCCTCACAGCTCCGCAGATGTTTCCACGTTATCGTTCAATTACCCGACGGAAGCGAAAGCGGCGTCGGGAACAATCGGAAAGGATGGATCCGGCAGGACCGGATATCCGGAAAGGAAGGAAAGATGTATTATTTTGATTTTTACATGCCCACAAAGGTTTTATTCGGCGCGGGAAAACTTCAGTCTCTTCACAGTGAGAAGCTCCCGGGGAAAAAGGCCCTGATCGCGACGACGAACGGAACTTCGGTCAAGAAGTACGGATATCTCGACTCCCTGAAGAAGGAGCTTGACCAGGCGGGCGTCTCCTATGAGCTGTTCGATCAGATCCGTCCGAACCCGACGAGCGACAACGTCATGGACGGCGCGAAGCTGGCTAAGGATACCGGATGCGATTTCATCATCGCCCTCGGCGGCGGTTCCGTCATGGACTGCTCCAAATGCATCGCCCTGATGATGACCAACGGCGGCGATATCTGGGATTACAGTTTCTCGCACGACGGAGGGAAAAAGCAGCCCGAAAAGGACGCGGCGCCGATCGTCGCGATCACGACTTCTGCCGGGACAGGCTCCGAGGTAGACATGGCGTCGGTCATCACCAACGAAAAGACCCAGGAGAAAACCGGAATCTTCTTCCCCTCTATGTTCCCGACTCTCTCCGTCGTTGATTCCAACCTGATGATGAGCGTACCGCCCAAATTCACGGCTTATCAGGGAATGGACGCTTTCTATCACGCGTCGGAGTCCGTGATCAACAAAAATGAGCATCCGATGGGAGAGATGTTCGCGCTCAAGGCGATCGAGCTGATCGCGAAGTATCTGCCGATCGCGTATAAGGACGGATCCAACAGAGAGGCGCGTTCCTATGTCGCCCTGGCCAATACCCTTGCCGGATACTACATGCTCTGCACTTCCCAGCACACGATGGAGCATGTCATGGGCGGATACCACGACGATCTGGTGCACGGCGCCGGCCTGATCATGATTTCCCACGCCTATTTCGACTTCTTCGCGGAGAGAAAGGCCGCGGAAGAGCCGATGATGAAGATGGCCAAAGCGATGGGCGTGGAGCATCCGACCTCCGGTAAAGACTTCATCAGGGCGCTGGACGATCTGATCGCCGCTGTGGGCTGCTCGGATCTTCGGATGAGCGACGCCGGGATCACCAGGGAAGAACTGAAGAAATATCCGAAGCGTGTTCATGAGGTTCTCGGAGGAGACATTACTGCGGATCCGCTTCCGCTTTCCGACGAGGATTATCTGGAGATCTACGAGAAGTCTTACCGCTGATCAGGCGAAACCTGCGATTCGTGAGTATCCGTGATGCGTTAACGGGATGCGGTAAGATGAAGACATTATATGGGGTTTCTGAGCAGGGAGAATCTCCGGGATCACCGCGGATTTCCAGTGATGCGCTCCGGCATCCGGCAAATCTGCGATACCGGAGACGGCGTCAGAACTGTCTGCCGGCGTCCGGGGGCCTGCGCCTCGATTGACTGCGGCAGAGCATCCGCGATGAACCGTCTGCCGGAATCCGCGGCCGGGGCCTGAGTTGATCTGAAAGTCGAGGGCCTGAGTTGATCTGAAAGTCGGGGACCTGAGTTAATCTGAAAGGGGAAGAATGGCCGCGCGGTTTCGCTCACAGGGTTATCCCTGCGGCTTCTGCCGCGGCCTGAATGAAATATGACAGAACTGGAAAAACTGGAAGCGGGGCTTCTGTATGATTTTCACGACCCGGAGGTCGACGCCAGAAAGATGAACGCCGTCAGAGGCTGCCAGAGACTCGACGCGTGCGATCCGTCGGACACGGCCGCGAGGTATGCTGTGCTCAAAGACTTTTTCGGCGCGGTCGGGGAAGGAATCAATGTGCTTCCCGGCTTCATCTGCGACTGCGGGAAGAACATTTTCGTGGGAGATGATTTTCTGGCGAACTACAACGTGACCATCCTGGATATTGCGCCGGTCCATATCGGGAACCATGTGATGATCGGTCCCAACACCATGATCAGCACGGTCAACCATCCCCTGACGCCGGCCGGGAGGAGAAAGCATCTCGCGATAGCGAAGCCGGTCACGATCGGCAATGACGTCTGGATCAGCGGGAATGTCACGATTCTGCCGGGAGTCACGATCGGGAACAACGTGGTCGTCGCCGCGGGGGCGGTAGTGACGAAAGACGTTCCGGACAACGTGCTCGTCGGCGGAGTTCCCGCGAAAACCATCCGTGTGCTGGAAAACGATCTCGGGGATACAGACTGAGCAGCCGAACGGCCGGTCAGCTGGTTGAACCCCGCTTTGGCTGAAAGCGCGGATGAAATCCGGTCCGATAGAAATCCGGTCCGGCAAAGACCTGGTTCGACAGAGATCCGGTCTGGCAGAGATCCGGTCTGGCAGAGATCCTGACAGCCAGAAGATTTTCATGACAAAACAAAGCATCGCCTGCGGCGGAAAGCAAATAAGCTTATCTGCCGCAGGCGGTATTCATTTCAGGCAATAATAACAGGTGGCTTTGCCTTTACCCTCACGTTTCAGTTCGCCAAGGTCAACAAGTTTTCGCAGAGAGCCTTCGACAGAACTGACACTGAGCGTCGGGCACAGCTCCCGGATATCCTGCTTCGTGAACCTGCCGATTTTGATACGCGTTGCCTTCCGTACCATTTCAATAGCAGGCAGCTTTTCTTCCACAATAGAGAATCTGTCCTCAAAATCCCTGTATGCCGAAAGAATGGTGCTGAGCAGATATTTGATGAATGGCGCCGCATCTTCTGTCCCTTCATGCCATCCGTCCTGCGACTGGCGCAAAGCCTCATAATATAAGTCTTTATATTTTGCGATTTTTGCCTCAAGGGAGATATACTTTCCTACATAAAAACCGTTGCGGTACAGAAGCAGTGTCGTCAGAAGACGGCTCATTCTGCCGTTGCCGTCATTGAATGGATGGATGCAGAGAAAATCATGAATGAATACTGAAATCGCAATCAGCGGTTCAACCTCAAGGTTTCCGATGACGCGATTGTATTCTTCACAGATCCTGTCCAGTGCCTCTGGTGTTTCAAACGGCGCAGGAGGAGTGAACAGCGTCTCCGTGTGTCCGTCAGGATAGGTGACGCTGATATAGTTCTGCACATTTTTCGTTCGGCCGGCCATAGGATTGTTCATGTGGCTGTACATGATTTTGTGCAGCTGCAGGATGTAGTTCCGTGTGATAGGAATTGCGTCAAAGCTCTCGTGGATAATACTCAGGGCATCTCTGTAACCGGCGATTTCCTGCTCATCACGGTTTCTCGGCGTCGTTTTTTCTTCCACCAGCTGTCTCATTCTGGCGCTGGTGGTAACGATACCTTCGATTGCATTGGATGCCTCGGTGCTTTGGATTTTCGCAATCTCCACCAGCTTTTCCAGCTCATCCGGGCGCTGCTTCAAATACAGTTCCTGTTTTCCGGCCTCCTTGTAGATTGCCGCAATATATCCAAGTATCTCAGAATCCCATTTTTGGTTCCTGATATCAGAATAGTTGAAAGTTCTCATTCCCTTAATCCTCTCACTTTCCCTTAAATAATAGCATAAATTAAGGGAAAATCAATGAACTGAGGGAATTTTCCCTTAAATTACTCGTGAAGTTAAGGGAAAATCGCTTCCATGGAAAGAGTATGGAAAGCTCTTGACATTCCCCACCGAAGCTGTAAAGTGGTGCTCAGGCATACGGCTTGCCGTCAGGCAGACTGTATGCCTCTCTGTATATACGGCGGAAATTTGTGACGATGTAACAGCGCTGATGCGACAGCACTGACATAACAGCCTGGTGTAACAGCCCTGGTACTGGCAGGTGAACACCGGGATGACGAGCAGCGGAGGGATGGGAGAAGATGACAGGACGTGCGGCGGAGAGGGACAGAACCGGCAGGATTCTTTTCCTGCTCTGCTGGATCGCATATTTTACTTCGTATATCGGCCGGCTGAATTATTCGTCAGCCATGTCTTCCATCATCGGGGACGGTATCCTGGACCTGACCCAGGCCGGAACCGTCAGCATGTGCTATTTTTTCGCGTATGGAATCGGCCAGAGCGTGAACGGAATTCTGGGAGATCATATTTCGCCGCGGAGGATGATCTTTCTGGGACTTTTTCTGGCCGGGGCCGCCAATTTCTTCATGGGGCTGGCAGAGACTTTCCCGGTCATGGCGTTTCTGTGGGCGGCGAACGGCCTCGTGCAGTCGATGATCTGGCCGCCGATCATGCGGGTTTTTGCTGAAAAGTTTTCGGAAAAGCAGCGCGTGCGGTGCAGCGTCGATATCGTGTCCAGCATGGCAGCGGGAACGCTGATGTCCTATCTGACTTCCGCCGTCTGGCTCCGTTTCTTCCGCTGGCAGGCGGTCTTTTTCGCGGCCGCGGCCCTGCTGGCGGCTGTGTCGTTTCTCTGGATCTTCGGGTATTCCGCAGTGGACAGGCGCCGCGCCATGGAGGCAGACGGGTCGGCGGGCGGAGTGAACGGTGCAGCTGTGACAGACAGTCTGGCCGGGATGGAACGCTCTGCCGGGATGGGACGCTTTACCGGGATGGAACGCTCTGCCGGGATGAACAGCGCTGCCGCGGCGGACAGTGCCGGCAGCCCCCGGAAAGCCCGCAAGGCCGGATCTGTTTCCCTGGGAACGCTTCTGATCAGGTATGGCCTGCTGTCGATCCTGTTCCCAGTGATGATCCACGGAATGATCAAGGACGGCGTGACCCAGTGGGTTCCCACCTATCTCAGTGAGCAGTTCGCCCTGTCGGCTTCCGCCTCGGCGGTGATCACGATGGTTCTTCCGCTGCTCAACCTCACGGGAGCTTATCTCGCCAGATTTGCGGGCCGGAACCATCCGGACGAGGAAATCCGCACTTCGATCGTGTTTTTCGCGGCGGCGCTGGTTTCCATCTTAGGCATGCTGTTTTTCGGAAAATATTCGGTTGTTCTGACCGTGATTTTCTTCGGCGCGGCAACATCTTCCATGATGGCGGCGGACACGCTTTTCATCAACATGATTCCGCTGCATTTCGGTCCGATCGGCTGCGTTTCCACGGTGTCCGGATTTCTGAATTCGATGGCATATCTTGGAAGCGCGTTTTCGGTTTTCGGCATCGGGGTGATGGTGAAGAAAGCCGGATGGCCGGCGACGATATCGATGTGGGCGCTTCTGACGGCCGCGGCGCTCTGTGTCTGCGTGGTCTGCAGAAAACAGAAATTTTCCGCGATTGCGCCTGAGAAATCAGTATAATATATTTCACAGTACGGTACAGTACAGAGCAGTACAGCGATGCACAGCCCGGTACAGTACTGATGCGAAGACCAGCGTTCCTGCTGATCAATAGACAGAAAACCGGATGACGGGAATCTGAGAGGAGAAATAGATGAGAAAACCTGTGATTGGTGTAATGCCTCTGTGGGATGACGAAAAAAAGAGCTACTGGATGCTTCCGGGGTATGTTGACGGGATTGAGGAAGCCGGCGGCCTTCCGGTGATGCTTCCCTTTGTGAAAGACCCGGCGGATGCAGAACAGCTTGTGCAGTCCTGCGACGGTTTGCTGTTCACCGGTGGTGACGACGTGGACCCGGCGGTCTACGGGGAAGCGCCGATCGCGCAGCTGGGCAGGGTGTGCCGCAGACGGGATCTCATGGAAAAGATGGCTGTTGACTGTGCCGTCCGGGAAGACAAAGCGGTTCTCGGCATCTGCCGCGGTATCCAGATCATCAACGCGGCTCTGGGCGGCACGCTGTACCAGGATCTCCCGACACAGCGCCGGTCCGAAGTCAATCATCACATGGACAGCCCGTACGACAGGGCCCAGCATGAAGTGAAGATCGCGGAGGGGACTCCGCTGCGCTCCCTGCTTAAAGCAGACACCATCGGGGTGAACAGCATGCATCACCAGGCCGTGAAGGACCTGGCTCCCGGCCTGAGAGCGATGGCAGTGGCTCCGGACGGCATTGTCGAGGCGCTCTTCCGCCCGGAAAGCCGCTTTATGTGGGCGGTGCAGTGGCATCCGGAGTGTTTCTTCCGGAAGGATGAGAACAGCCGGCGGATTTTCCGGAGCTTTGTGGAAGCCGCCGCTCAGCAGGAATAAGGGATGGCCGGGACAGAATCTTCCCGGCCGCGAAAGAACAGGCGGCCGGGAAGAGCGGAAAGTACTGGCCATGTAATGATCATGTGTGGCCCCGAAGCCGGAGCAGGCGGACATTAATGAAAGCCCCAGTCATGTAAGGATCATGCAGTCAGCTGAAGTCAGTCGTAGTCCTCGATCCGCCACTCATCCTTCCACTCGATGGTGACTCTGTCCCCGTCAAACTTAAGCGGAAGCCATACGTAGTCGGAAAGGCTGGTGTTCTGCCCGGCGTCACCGGCGTCTTTGATCTTATCCCTCTGCCGCTGGATTTCCTCGCGGGTGTACAGGCGGCTGAAGTTCATCTCAAACAGGCGTTCGACGTCTTCGTAGCGCACGTTCATGCTGTTGGGAAGCCAGCGGTCGCCGCAGGCGATATAAAGATCTTTCTTCCCGGGGACTTTGAATACCGAGGAGATCTGCGAATGCCAGGTCGTGCGGCTCGCGTCGCTCGGGCAGAGGTCGCCCTGAACGGTGTAGGGGCCGTGCCAGGTGTCGGCGATCGCCGCTTCAGACGGATTCGGGTAGTACCCGCTGGTTCCGGAAGTGAGCAGGTAGTGCTTGTAGTTCCGCACGAAATGCGCGGTTGCCTCCCGCACGTACGGCGGATATTTGCGCGGAAAATGCGTGCTGTAATAGCCGGTTACGTTGGTGTAGTCGTCCGTCAGGTCCGCGCAGATGGTTTCGCTGTGCACCCGCTCGAAATAGTAATAAGCCTTGCCGTCCGGAGCGACCGCGAGGTCGAAATCGCCGGCGCTCATGCCCAGCGGTCTCAGGTGGTCGTGAACCATGGTGTAGGGTCCGAGGATGCTGTCGGCCGTCATCACGGTTTCTGTCTGCGTCTGGTCTGTATTCATGATCTTCATCCAGCAGACGTATTTTTTCGTCCACTTGTTGTAGATGATGTGCGGGCGGTCCATTTTGGCCTTGTAGGGATTCAGGGAAGAGGTTTCGTCCTCCAGATCCGGTGGGATAATGCAGCCGAGATCCTCCCAGTTGTAGAGGTCTTTGGACGAATAGCAGCGGACGCCCCATGTCCAGATGCCGTTCTTTCCGTCAGTCTTTTCTTTGTTTTCGCCGTACCAGTAGTAGGTTCCGTCCGCGTACATGACCGAACCGCCGTGGGCCTGAATCCTCTTTCCGTTGGTATCCAGCCATACCTGGCCGGGCCTGATGCTGTTGTACATCTCTGTTTTTTCCTCCTGCAGTCAAGATAGGATATCAGGCAGCCCAACAGCCGGCCGGGCTCCGTATCCTTCATTGCCAAAGTTTTCTGAACCTGGTTTCAGATTCTTTCTGGTGCCATCATAAGCCTCAGAACCGGTTTCGTCCATTATAAAATTTGTTCAGAAAAACGCCGCGGCGCCGGCAGAGCAGTTCCGTAGCTCAGCAGGCATCACGGCGTCAGACGTGCGTATCGGATAAGCTAATGAAGACCGCGGCGCCGGCAGAGCAGTTTCAAAGCTCAGCAGGCGCCGCGGCCTTCAGATTTTATCGTCTGAGTTTTAGAGTTTTTACAGTTTCGGTCGGTTTGCCGGACCCGGGCCGCCTCAGGAGAGCCGTATCAGAGAAGCTCTGCGAGCGCCGCGGCGTCCAGGGTGACGTCTTCCGTCTGCGTCCCGTCCGCCAGCACAGTGCCGTCGGTCAGCGTCAGGCTGACGCCGGCTTTGATGGTAACGCTTGCGCTGTCGTTCAGGGTCAGGGAAGAGATAACCGAATCACCGTCGACTGTCCAGACGGAATCGCCGTTCAGGACCACGGAAGCCCCGTAGACGGAATCCCAGCTGTCGTCCGGAAGAAAACTGACGGAATCGTCGTCGGCGTAATCGCTCCAGAGTTCCTGCCAGTCTTCAAACGTGCCGGAAACCAGCGCGCCGGTCCAGTCGGTATCCGTGAGGGTAACGGTCATATAGCGCTGGTAATCCATGTGGAGGATATCGCCTTCCACGCTCATATCCGTCATGGATACGGAGATCGGGTCGACCTGGTCGGCGTCCCCTTCGGAGAGGAAGTTGCCCATGCTGTCGGAATTGATCGCGCTCATGACCAGAACGCCGGAGGAAGATTCCATGGTGACGTTGTCGAGAGTGATATCCGCGCTGGTACTCTTTACCAGGATATCGGCGCCGTCGACGTAATCCAGGTAAGCGCTGACAGCCTCGCCGTACTTGGACTCGTAGTCCTCGGTGGTTTCGAGGTCATCCGTGGTGATCAGGGAACTGTTGGATACGCTGAGCACGCCGGTGGACGCCGCCGCGGCGCCCTGTCCCGACATATCCGGGGCGTGGATGACGACCGCGTTCCGGCCGGCTGTAATGGTGCTTTCCGCGGAAGTGGTCTCGCCCTCGTTCAGGGCCAGAAGCTCTTCGGAGGCCGCGTCGCCGCTGTCGATGGTGATTTCACCGGTTTTGGAGATAATCGCGCCGACCTCGGCGGAACTGATCGTGATTCCGTAGAGCCACACGCGGCAGTCCGTGTCCGCGTAGGTTCCGTATCCGCCGTCCAGGGCGATGGCTTCGGTGTTGTAAGCGTAAAGATCCAGGCCGTCGCCGGAAGCGGAGTCAGTGGAGAGCGCTCCCCAGCCTTCCGCGGTGACGACGGAATTGAAATAATAGGTAGAAGAACTGCCTACGGAGAAATTGGCGCGGGCAGTTCCGCTGATCAGCAGCTTGCTGTTGGACTCCGGCTCGCTGACTTCGCTGGTGTTGTCATTGCTGCCCGTGGAGGTTACCGTGGAATCGTTCACGATCAGGGTTGAATCGTCGTATACGCTGGTTACATAGCGGCCGGCTCCGTCCACGGTCAGGTCGGAATTGCTGATGGAAAGGGTTGCTCCGTCTGCCGCGGCGACAGCCGCGCCGCCTTCGTCGTCATCGGACGCGGCTTCGTCAACCGTCAGATCGATGACGGAATCTTCCAGGCGGACGTTGGAGGTGTCTCCGGCGACCGCGAGTGCGGTGTAAGTGTAATCGCCGCTGGTGATCTCCACGTTTTTGATCACGGTGACGTCGTCCTCGGTCGAGATGCTGCCGCTGTAGGCGCCGGCGTCTGTCTCGGAGGAGGTGTCTTCGCTGCCGTTCGCGATGTAGATTCCGGCTGTGTCAGGCGCGGAGCTCTGCGCGTTCGCTACGCTGCTTTCTCCGCTTCCGGAGCTGCCGGCGCTGTCGCCGGAAGGCATCTCCCCGTCGGGCATGTCAGGAGGAGTGGAACCCTCAGCCATCTCGCCGGAGGGCATTTCCATTTCCCCTGAAGGCATTTCACCTTCTGCCATCTCCCCGGAAGGCATTTCGGGAGGTGTGGAGCCGTCGCCGGGCCCGCCCTGGGCCATGGAGCCTGCTTCGTCTGCGCTGGCCTGCGTGTCAGATGAGGCCAGATCAGCCAGCAGCTCCGCCGCTTCCTCGCTGTCCGTCACAGAGGTTCCGTCATAGATGAGAACCGCTGTGTTGTAGATGTAGTCCTCTGTGCCGCCGGCGGTAAAGGATCCGAGCACAAGGCCCGAACTGCTGGCTGTTCCATCCCCTGAACCGCTCTGGCCCATGGAGCCGTCAGCCATTCCGCCGGAAGACATGTCAGGAGGAGTGGAGCCCTCAGCCATCTCACCGGACGGCATCTCCATCTCGCCGGAGGGCATTTCTCCTTCGGCCATCTCACCGGAAGGCATTTCTCCGCCAGGCATCTCAGGAGCAGCGGAGCCGTCGCTCTGCGCCGCGGATTCATCGGCTGCGGAACTATCGGTTTCGGATTCACTATCCGCGGTGTCGGACGTGGAATCGGATGCGCTGTCCGCAGATTCAGCAGTCTCAGATTCAGCGTCAGCGGAATCGGCGGTTTCAGACTCGCTGTCCGCGGAGACGGCGGTTTCGGACTCGCTGTCGGAAGACTCTTCCGCCGTGCCAGTGCCGTTGTCTGTGGAAACCTGTGTGTCGTCCGTGCCGGTGCTGCCGTAGGTGCCGGACGCCAGGGTTACTTCCGCGGAGCCGTCCGCCAGAACGGTGCCGTCCGTCAGGGTCAGCGTGACGCCCTCGGGGACAATGACTTCGCCGCCGTCCTCGATGGTTAGGGAGGAGATCAGGGAATCTTCGGTGACATTCCACACAGCCCCGTCCTCAACGGTCATGTTGATGTCGTTGGCGCCGTTGTAATTGATCATGTTGGCAACCTGCCCGATGTCATAATACTGGCTGATCGGGAAGGAAGTGTTCTGGTATCCCAGAACGGTTTCGTATTCGCTGTCATCCTCGCCCGTCAGGGCACGCCCGCCGAGAACGTCCTTCACATAGACAGAGCCGTCGTATGTGACGTGGATCGCCGCGGTGGAGGCAGCTCCGCCGGAGAGCTCCGCGCCGCTGCCGAGGGTGACATTCAGCGCGCTGCCGTCCAGGCTTCCCTCGGTGGAGTTGTCGGAACCCGAAGCGTTGTACATGTTACCGGTGTAGGTGCCGTTGGTGAAGGTAAAATCCTGCGTCTCCGAGCCCTGAGAGGCTTCGGAAGTGTTGAACCCTTCATTTTCGGTGTGGACCGCCCTGAAGTTCTGGCTGCCGCCGTTGGTGTTTTCCTCGTCGTCGGTGCTCATCATGCCGCCGTTGGTGGCGTCGTCGTTGTCCATCAGCTGGATCAGGACGCCGCCGTTCTGGATCTCGGTGTCATCCACGCTCACGGTGAGCTGCTCGTTGGAGGAACCGGTCTTCACGAGGAAAGTGGCGTACACGGAATTGACGGAGGTTCCGTTCTGCAGGGTGATGGAGTTGGTGTCCTGGTGTGCCATGAATCCGAAGGTGTCGGAATTGATGACGCTGTTCTGCGTGGCGTCCGCGGTGTATTCCACCGTGGTTCCGTCAGCCTGTTCCACTTCGTAAGTCTCGCCTTCCTCCAGCGAGGTGAAGAGAACGCTGCCGCCGGTCAGGATGGTCGCGTAGGTTCCCGCGTTGATGGTGGAACCCGCGAAAGTTTCCACGGCGTTTCCGATCGCGTAAGTCCCGTATCCGCTGCCGTAGTTGACCGTGTAGGGATTGTCCAGCGTCGTGATCTGCCCGCCGTCCGCCTGAATGGCGATAGCCGCGCTCTCATCCGCGTTGAGCAGGGTGAGAACCGTGTTGTAGACGTTCAGGTACATGTTGGAACCGGAATCCGTGGAGAGAACGGCCCAGGCCCCCGCGCTCGTATCGGAGTCGAATACGTTCATGGTTGTATTGCTGCCCATCAGGTTGGTGCAGCGGGAAGTTCCCATGATTCCGAGAATCCACGGCGGCGCGACCATAAGCGACTGGTCCGGCGTATTCAGGTAGTCGGCGGAAAGCGTTCCGCCGTTTGAGATCAGCGTGGAGTTCTGAATGGTGACAGTGGCGCCGTCGTCCGCGAAGACGGGCATGGTCGCCACGCCGGTGGTTTCGATTGTGGAATCTTCAATCGTGACGTTGGAATCGCCGTAAACCGCCACGGCAGTTCCGGTTCCGGAGAAGTCGCAGGTATCGGTTCCGTCCGCGTCTGTGTCCAGAGTGATGTCAGCGCCGCTGATCGTGTAGTCGGAATCCAGCACAATGACTGCCTCATGGCCGGATTCGCTGTCGCTGATCACGATGCCGTCCGCGGAGGTATCACTGACAGTGCCTTCTGTGACCCTGCTGCTGTCGATGGTTACCGCACTGCTCTCTGTCTGGCTTTCGCTGCTTTCTTCTGTACTCTCCGCCTCCGTTTCTTCCGACGCCAGAACGCCGGCAGGAGAAGCGGATACCATGGCCGCCGAGAGGACGGCCGCAAGCAGCTTCGCGTTTACCCGATTTTTGTTCATGTTTTCCTTTCGTTATAGATAGGGGAGCGGGCCTGACGCACGGTAAAAACCGCCGGGCCCGCCCGTAGAGGGCGGCAGCCGGTCAGCCGGAGGGATGGCCGCAGGAAAGGTTCCGCTGTTCCGGATCCTTATTCCGGATCCTTATTCCTGCGGCTGTTCCTGTGTTCCTGGTTCATTTCCGAATTATCGGACGGCATCCGCCCGGTCTGCAGCCCGACTCTCCGGGGACACGGATTTCCCAGGTTCACAGGCTGTGAGAGCGGTGAGGCCGTGAGATCACGTCTGTGTACCGCATTCCCCGCCGGGTTATTACGCTGTTGGGGACGCGAAACGGAAAGGATTATGCCTGCGTGACAGCATTCGCATGTCACTGGTTCTGTGCGTTGTGACAACCGCGCAAAGGCAGTCTGCGGCTGTGTGCGCCGCTGACGGAAACAGACGCTTTTCATTGCGGAAGGCATCACTGGTGATAATAATTCTGAGGAAAGCAATTCATCCGGATTGTCAGAATGGTTTGGTCAGAATGGTAATCATCGGAAAGATTCCAACATAATGCCGGTTATCTGAAACAGGTTTCAACAGGACGCCGACCATCTGATCGCAATTTCTCCGAAAGGCCAGCCGCCGGTGTTGTCTATATTCTAACGAAGCTTTATGTCGGAACTGTGAAATGTTTTTAAAAAAATAATGTTTTGGAACAGAACTGTTTTGAGTAGTAACAGTGTGCTGAGTTCTGGCGGAAATCATCAGGCGGTTCAGGCAGAGCGGTTCATCCATACATTTCAAATATGCGAAGGATTCAGGCAGGACCCCGGGCTGTTCAATTCTGTGAAGAATTCAGGCAGGAATTCCCAGCCGTTCAATGACCGTACAATTTACCTGTCCGGCAGCAGCCCGGAAGCGAAGGATTCCCCGGCCGTTCAATGACCGTGCAATTTACCTGTCCGGCAGCAGCCCGGAAGCGAAGAATTCCCCGGCTGTTCAATGACCGGAAAGTTTGCAGAATGGCGTTTTTCCGCCATTTCTGCAGGTAAAGAGTGACCGCTTTTCCTTGACGCTCTCCGCCGGTCATGATAGAATCTTTTTCGGAATTTGTCTGCGGGAGGGGAAATGATGTTCCTGTCAGATGTCAGTGCGTTTAAACAAAACATATTCCGACCGGTCAGGAGGATTGTCAATGGATGACAGAAATACGAATCATCAGAATCCGGAGATTTCTTCGAATCCGGGTGATTCGATTCAGGAAAATACAGAGCGGAAGATTGCGGGAAGTGCCGGGCGTGATTTTTCTGCGGCTGAAGCGGGAGAATCAGCGGAACGGACAGACAAGTCAGCCGCCGGCGCGGAACAATCAGCGGTGGAAGCAGGGGAATCCGCGGAGAGCGAAGTCTGGGCGGCAGAGACAGGAAAGCCGGCCGCCGGCGCAGAACAATCAGCGGCGGAAGCAGGAGAATCCGCCGAGAGCGGAGACTGGACGCCGAAGACTGAAAAATCAGCTGTTGGAACAGGCAGATCCGCCTCAAAGGCAGAAAAACCAGCCGCCGGGACAGGCAGATCTGCCTCAGAAAAGGGAGAATCTGCTGAGTCTGGACGCGAAATTTCCGCGGAATCGGTTCAGGAGATTGAGGAGATCAGGAGAGCGCAGAGAATGCAGCGGGCGGCGCAGATGCGGCGGCTGAGAAGCGCTTCCCGCTCCGCGGCGGAATCCGCGGCACAGGAAAAGAAAACCGCATCCAGACATGCCGGGAATATCCTGCGCTTCGGGCGTAAATCATCAGCCGGCCGTCCGCATGGAACGGCGCGGCACCGGGAAAATCCGCATCAGGCGAATCCGCGAAGTCCGCACAGGGCGGATCAGCGCGGAGCAGACCGGTTCGGAACAAATCCGCGCAGAACGACCAGCGGCAGAACGACCAGCGGCAGAACAACCAGCGGCAGAATGATCAGCGGCAGACAGACTGCGCGTCCATCGGCGGAATCCGGCAGCAGCCGGAACCGGAAGGCCGTGAGCGGATCCGCCGGCGGCAAGTCAGCGGCAGTATGGGAAAAGCTGAAACAGAACGCCGGCGTCCTGATCGCAGTCGTTTTTGTGGTTATCCTGGCGATTGCGATTCCTAAGGCGTTTTCCCGTTCTGACGGAGCGGCGGACGTTTCGGCCAAAACTTCCGCGGCCGTTCCCGCGGCCGCGGAGACACAGTCGGGAGAGGATCTGGCAGCGGCGGATCAGGCGTCCGGGGAAAATGAGGACGGTTCAGCCGCGGACAGCCTGGAGGGGCAGGAGGACAGCGGGGAGACAGGCAGCGCCGGCGAGGCGCTGGCTTCCCTGACTTCCGCTTTTTCCAATGACGGGCTGGCGGCCGCGGAAACCGAGGAGCAGACCTACAGCACCGACGCTTCCGGAAACCTGGTGGTCCCGGAGAGGGAAGCCGGGTCTTTCGAGACGGAGCCGGAGTGGACCAACACCCTGGTTTCCACGGGGGACGAGATGCTGGACGAGGCCAACCGTCTGGCGGCCGGCTACGATTACGACAGCGCGATCAGCCTGCTGCAGTCGGCGGAGGATTACGCGGACAACGCGGATTACCAGAGCGCCGTCGCGGAGTACGAGAGCGAGAAGGCGCAGTGCGCGCCGTATCCGGCGATGAACACGATCACGCACATCTTCTTCCATTCGCTGGTCGTGGATACGAGCCGGGCGTTCGACGAGACCATCGCGATCAGCAAGCAGGACGGAACCAACAAGGTCAACGCGTACAACGAGGTGATGACGACAGCGGACGAGTTCTGCCGCATCATCAGCGACATGTACGAGAAGGGGTATGTTCTGGTCGGCCTGCACGATATCGCCGGGATGACCCAGAACGTGGACGGGACGGAGACCATGCAGTTCAGGGAGATCCTGCTGCCGCCGGGGAAGACCCCGTTTGTCCTTTCCGTGGACGACGTGAGCTATTACGAGTATATGACGGGGCACGGCTTCGCGAGCAGGCTTGTCCTGGATGAGAACGGGGAAGTCACCAACGAGTATATCAATCCGGACGGCTCGGTCATGTACGGCTCGTACGACGTGCTGACCATTCTGGAGGATTTCATCGAGGCGCACCCGGACTTCAGCTACCGCGGGGCGAGGGGAACCCTGGCGCTCACCGGCTACGAGGGCATCCTGGGCTACCGCACCAGCGACTTCTGGTACAACTGGAACTGCGACTATTTTGATGAAAAGTTCGCGTCGCAGCGCGAGAGCATGTATTACAATAACGAAAATATCGAGCAGGATAAAGCCACCGCGAAACAGGTGGCGGACGCGATCAGGGAGCTCGGCTGGACCTTCGCGAGCCACAGCTGGGGGCACCGCGACATGGGCGCTATCAGCTACGAGGAGATGGTCTGGGACGCCGACATGTGGGAGAAAGAAGTTCAGCCGCTGGTCGGGGAGACGGACCTGATGATCTTCCCGAACGGCGCCGATATCGACAGCTGGCGCGGTTACGCGGAGGACAACCAGAAATTCCAGTACCTGAAACAGCTCGGCTTTGACTACTTCTGCAACGTGGATTCCAGCCAGTACTGGATCCAGATCGGCGAGCGCAGCGATTACTTCCGCATGGGCCGCCGAAACGTGGACGGCACGCGCATGTGGGAGGCCATCGAATCCTTTGTCTCTCCGGGAAGCGCCACAAACCGCTTATCAGATCTGTTCGACGTCAGAACCGTGTTTGACTGGAGCCGGCCGACGCCGGTGGAATGATCCCCGCGGCGCTGTTTTTCGCGCGGCTTTTTCCGCGCGGCGGCGGGGAGCCGGCGGAGATCCGCGCGCTGGAGTTTGCCCCGGATTTCTTTACCTTCCGGCTGAAAAAAACCGCGGTCCCCGACGCGGAAAAGGCGGAGCTGTGGTTTTTTGACCCGTCGGCGTCGGAGTATGAGAAGCTGGAACTGACAGTGGCCGGCCCGGCGCAGGAGAAAAAGCCGGAACCGGATGAAGACGGACCGGCGGCAGAGAATGAACTGGAACTGGCGTCGGCCGGACCGGAACCCGAGAAAAAGCCGGAACCGGCTGAAGGCGGACCAGCCGCAGAGAATGAACTCGAATTGGCAGCGGCCGGACCGGCGTCGGAGAAGAAGCCGGAAACAGCGGCAGAAGAATCAGAAACGGGGAAGTGCGGCGGGCAGACCGGCTGCCCGCCTTTTTCCGCGAAAATATATTTCTGCGGTTGTGAGCGTTTCTGGAATGAGTGGAAGTTCGAGACACAGGACGCGGAGTACCGCCGGCTGGCGATGCGGCTTACGAAGGTCATTCTGGACTATGTTGACCTGTTCTGCAGCGGCGACGGGGAAGGGATGGAGAGACTGCTGTCTTCTTTCCGGCCCGACCGGAGCCATACCTCAGGCTCGCTGACCGAACAGGAACGGGCCTGGAGAGAGCGGCCGAGGCAGGATGGAAGATCTTTCAACAATACCAGCAATACCGTCAATCATCCTGACTGTCATTCTGTCAGCCGGTACCGCAATCAGAAAACGTCTGTCATCCTGCCGGAGGGCATGCGGGCCGGGATCGTGCTGCTCTCACCGAAGCTCTGGAATGAATACCTGTCAGTAAGTCTCAATGATTTTTCGGAAGCCTATTTTGCCCGGCATTCCGTATGGCCGGAGAGCTCCGCGCAATGTGAAGGCTCTATGCCAGACGGGACTTCCGCGTTCTGCGGGGAGAATGGCAAGGGTATGGAAGGCCGGATTCCGCCGGCTGCCCGTATCCGGATATCTGTCCTGGTGATCGGGAACCCGTTCTGCTCCCTGCTGTTCCCGGATCCGGACACACTCGCTGCGCTGCTTACAAAGATGGCACGGGAAAAGGTTCTGCCGGTGATTGTTCTTCCGCCGATGGCAGAAGGTGAAACGGCGGAAATCACCGGGCGGCTGGAATGGCTTGACGCCTGGTGCAAGGAACATGATACCGTTCTGGACATTGAATGCAATGATTTCGGGGAAGCGGAGATAGTCCAGGAGCGGGGATACCGGCGCTTCCGCCTGGCGGCAGGGGTGCTTCTTGCCCGCCGGAGGAAGGATCCCAGGCTGTTCGATCTTCCTAGGATGTCGGTCAGGCAGGTGGCGTCCACATCCTGTGACGACCCGGCTTTCGCGCAGCTTTTTCCGAAGGAACGCGAGGCGGTGGAAACCTGCGGTTACCTTCCGAAAATATCTTTCCGGCATGCCACGCTGTACGGCCCCTATTTTCAGCAGAATACGGGCCGTTTCTGCCCGATGGCGGCCGCGGTGGAAACCGGGGACCGGGGCAGGCAGAAAAGAAAGACATCGTGTCCGGGATACTGTGAGCATTCCGCATTTCTTTACCCAGACGATTTCCGCATGGCAGGAATCGGGAACTCGATCTGCGGCTTTGACACGGGCATGTGGGACGCCGGATATCTGCGCTTAGCAGCCCTCGCCGGCGCGGACAGGCTGATCTTTGATTTTCCGGAGATCTCCCCGGAAACGGAAGGGAAGTATTAAAACGAAAATTATAGAATATTCAGGCGGCTGAATGATCCGGGATAGAATCAGGGATTACAGGACCGCAGGCGTATAACAGATAAACGATAAATATAGAATATAAAATGGCTCATTGACCGCTGGCTGTCAGCGGGGATAGCAAGGACCACGCCGCCGTTGAATGAAAGATAAACGATGAATATAGAACATAGAAATAATGGCCGTTTGGGTGCGGCCTGTCAGCAGGAATGACAGGCCTGCCGGTGAACAGCAGATAAACGATGAATATAGAAATATTAGATGCCGCATTTCCATAGGCAATGATCACGGATGACAGATTCTGCTGATGACTGATACATGAACGATAAATATAGTAAATGATAAATATAGAAATAATTGTCACAGAAATTATGGCAGGCTGATAATACACTATAAATATAGAATATAAATAAGAATCAGCGCATCAATGAGAATTGAGGAAGAAATCAATTAAGATGATGAAAATCACGGCGGGACTCGGGAGAATCGACGATTATGAGGATTATGTCCGTGCCGGCGCGGACGAACTGTTTGCGGGGTATGTGCCGGCGGAATGGCTGCTCTCCGCCGGCGCCTGGGAGCCTCTCAACCGGCGTGAGGTCAATTTCGTGAATGTTCAGCTGGGGACGCAGTCCGAACTGGAGATCCTTGCGGATATGGTGCGCGCCTGCGGCGTCCCGGTGACGCTCACCATTAACAGCCCGTTCTACTCTCCAGAGCGTTATCCGATGATTCTTGAGATCATGGAAAGATGCAGGAATCTCGGTTTTTCGTCTTTTATCATTGCGGATCCGGTTCTGCTTTGCAGAATCCGCGGCGCGGGACTGACAGGGCTTGATCTGCATCTGTCGGGAGAAGCCGGCGCGGTGAACCGCTATGCCGTATCTTTTGCGCGGGAACATGGCGTATCCCGGATCATCTTCCCCCGAAAGACGGATATTGATGAGATGGCGTCCGTCATCCGGGCAGAGCGGGAGAGGGAGCCGGATCATCCGATGTCCTTTGAGGCTTTCGCGATGAACGAGATGTGCCATTACGACGGTGCCTGGTGCATGAGCCTGCACTGCGATGCTTTTTCTCCGGCGTGCAGACTCCCCTGCAGACTGGTCCCTGCCGGAAATGCAAACAGGAAGAACGCGAAACCTGTATGCTGGATAGCGCAGAAAGGGCAGAAACCACTGGATGCGCAGAGAGGGCAGGATGGGCAGAAAGGGCGGGATATGCAGAAAGGGCAGAGAATGCAGCCGCCGCGGTGCGATGCGGAAGATCAGACCGGAAACATGACACAGAGCAACGCAGCGCCTGGGATTGAAGCGGTACCCGGCGCGTCCGGATGCGGGCTCTGCGCGCTGTATTCCCTACGGGAAGCCGGAGTCACGCACCTGAAAGTGGTTTCCCGGGGAGAAGAAAGTGCGGAAGCCGTGGAGGATATCCGCGCGCTCAGGACGGCGCTGGACATCCTGGAGAACTCAGCGGACCGGGAAAGCTATATCAGCGAGATGAAAAGAACCGTCTTTCCGCGCGGATGCGGGAGAAAATGCTATTATCCGGATTTATCCGGAAACTGAGCGGGTTTTTGCCCGGCTTGGCGGCGGCTGCTATTGCTGCCCGCGGCGCCGCTGTCATCTCTTCTGATCTGTTCTGACACATTTGCCCGCGGTCTGCAGGAAAACTCAGCTGCACGGCCATGCCGGCCAGCCGGCGTGATATAAGTCAGGCAGCGGTGCAAATCATTGGTGCGCAGCGGGCGAAAAAAGCAGCAGAATAATCCTGCGGACAGACTGTGCGGGAATAGTTATGCAAAATACAGAGTCATTTTTAAGTGTTCTGCAATAAAAACTCAGAAGGCAGTAACAGAAGGCCCCCGCCGCGGAGTATCGGTACTCCGCGGCGGGGGCTTGTGACGACCGTGATAGTTTGTGATGGCTATTATGGTCTGTGATAGCCGGCAATGGTCTGTGACAGATGGTTCTATTCTGCAATGGCCATGACCGGCAGTCACTGGCTACGCTGCTGATGATGTCTGTGACCGGCAATTGCTGGTCAGACTGATGACTGCCGAGACCAGCAGTCGCTGGTCATCAGGCTGGTGATGGCCGTGACCGGCAGTCGCTGGTCATCAGGCTAATGACGGCCGTGATGATTGGGATTCCGCCGGTCACTCGTCGTATTTGAGTCTCGGCCTCGCCATCCAGTCCGCGAACTCATCGTCGGTGCAGCTCACGTAGTGCGTGCCCTCGACGAGGTGCTGCGTTCCTTTGTTGTAGTCGATGCCGGAAGTCTTGTAATTGTACACTTCAGGCACTCTGCGCTTTTCCACGACCGGGTTGGGGGAGGGGATCGCCGACAGGAGGGAGCGGGTATACGGGTGAACCGGGTGGTCGAAGATTTCCTGCGTGGTTCCGGTTTCCAGAAGATGGCCCAGATGCAGGACGCCGATGCGGTCGGAGATGTACTTGACCATCGACAGGTCGTGCGCGATGAACAGGTAGGCCGCCCCGGTTTCGTCCTGAATGTCCTTCATCAGGTTGACGACCTGGGCCTGGATGGAAACGTCCAGCGCGGAGATGCACTCATCGGCAATGATCAGCTTGGGGTTCATGATCAGCGCGCGGGCGATTCCGACACGCTGGCGCTGGCCTCCGGAAAACTGGTGCGGATACCGGGTCGCGTGCTCCGGCGAAAGACCGACCTTTTTCAGGATGTTTCGGATGGCGTCGTTGCGCTCCTCCCGCGTTTTGTACGTGTGGTGGATGTCCAGGCCTTCGCCGATGATATCGCCGATCGTCTTCCGGGGATTCAGCGAAGCCATCGGATCCTGGAAGATCATCTGCATCTCCGTGCGGAGCTTCTTGTCCGTCGTCCGGGACATTCTGGCGGAGATATCCATGCCGTCGAAAATGATCTTCCCCGCGGTCGGGTCATACAGGCGGATGACGTCGCGGCCGATGGTGGACTTTCCGGAACCGGATTCGCCCACGAGCCCGTAGGTTTCGCCCGGCCAGATCTTGAAACTCACGTCGTCCACGGCTTTCACCGTGAACTTGCTGGACACTTTGAAATACTGCTTCAGGTGATCGACGCAAAGGAGCGGCTCGGCCTCATAGTGTATCGTCATACTTGCGCGCTCCTTTCTTCATTCTCTCGATTTTCGCCTTCAGTTCCGGCGGCATCGACACCTTCGGGGCTCTGGGATCCAGAAGCCAGGTCGCGGCGTAGTGCGTGTTGGATACCTTGAACATCGGCGGCTCCAGCTTGTCGTCGATGACCAGCGCGTACTTGTTTCTGGCCGCGAACGCGTCGCCGGGCTTTTCATGCAGCAGGTTGGGCGGGGATCCCGGGATGGCGTAAAGCCGGTCGTCGCTGGTCTCCAGGTCGGGCATGGCCGACAGCAGGCCCCAGGTGTAGGGGTGCTTCGGATCGTAGAAAATCTCGTTGACGCGCCCTTTCTCGACGATCTTGCCGGCGTACATGACGTCGACGAAATCGGCGATCTTGGCGACGACGCCGAGGTCGTGCGTGATATAGATAACCGAGATCTTTCTCTCTTTCTGGATGCGGCGGATCAGCTCGAGGATCCGGGCCTGGATGGTGACGTCCAGGGCGGTGGTCGGCTCGTCGCAGATCAGAAGGTCGGGGTTGCAGCTCAGGGCGATGGCGATGACGACTCTCTGCCGCATGCCGCCGGAAAGCTGGTGCGGATACTCCTTCATGCGCTTTTCGGGGTCCTCAATGCCGACCTCTCGCAGCAGCTCGACCGCCCGGTTCCAGGCCTCTTTCTTCGGCGTGTGGAAATGCCAGATCATGCCTTCCATGATCTGCTTGCCGATGTTCATGGTCGGGTCGAGCGAGGTCATCGGGTCCTGGAACACCATCGCGATGCGCTTGCCGTTGATGTGCGTGCGGATCCATTTTTTGTCCTTCTCCAGGATGGAGACGGTTTCCTTGGTCCCGTCGTCGTGGCGGTAGGTGAACTCGATTTTGCCGGAGTTCACGATCGCGTTTTTGGACAGGATGCCCATCGCGGCTTTCATGGTGACGGACTTGCCGGAGCCGGATTCGCCGACGATCGCGACGGTTTCGTTGTTGTACAGATCGATATCGATGCCGCGGATGGCGTGGACAAGGCCGGCCGTCGTTTTGAAGCTGATATCGAGATTTTCGATGTTCAGGATTTTCTCGCCGTGGATCGGCACCTCCTGGATGGTGCTCTGCGCGGAGAGAACGCTGTTGTTTTCTTCTGGCATAATCACATCTCCTTCATCTTCGGGTCAAGCGCCTCGCGCAGGCCGTCGGCGATCAGGTTGAAGGAAAGCATCAGCAGCGCCATGACGATAATCGGCGGGATGATCTGATACGGGTGCGTGGTGAAACTGTTGTAGCCGTCCGAGATCAGGGAGCCCAGCGAGCACTGCGGAACCGGGATGCCCAGGCCGACGAAGGAGAGGAAAGCCTCGGTGAAGATCGCGGTGGGGATGGAGAACATCACCTGCGTGATGACCGGCCCGATGATGTTCGGGAGGATCTCGCTGAAGATGATGTGCATGGATCCGGCGCCGAGCGTGCGGGAAGCCTGGACGAATTCCTGCTCCTTGAGTTTTAGCATCTCCGCCCTGGCGATACGGCTCATGCCGACCCATTCCGTCAGCATCAGCGCTACGATGATGGTGAGCATGCCGGGCTTGAGAACCAGAAGCAGCAGGGTGACGATGACCAGCCGGGGAATGCCGTTGGCCACCTCGAGGATCCGCTGCATGATGATATCGACCTTGCCCCCGAAGTATCCGGAGATCAGGCCGTACGAAAGGCCGATGACCATGTCGATGACGGTCGCCACGACGGCGATGATCAGGGACACGCGGGTTCCGCTCCAGGTGCGGGTCCAGATGTCACGCCCGTAGCGGTCGGTCCCGAACCAGTAGTAGTCGTCCCGGTGAGCGTCGTTGTCGTAGCCGTTGACTACCGTATCGCCGGAGGAAGTGTGCATGGTCTCGGATCCGTCGAAGATGCCCAGACGCTCGATCCCGGGAATCCTGGGCGCCAGGTTGGCGGCGGTCAGATCCTGCCCGTAGTAGGTGTAGCCGCTCATGTACGGGCCGAAAATCGCCATCAGCGTCAGGATGATGACGAAAATGAGGCCGGCGACAGCGCTCTTCTTTTTCCGGAAGCGGATAAAGACGTCCTTCCAGAAGGACTGGGCGGCATAGTTGGTATCGATGTCGATGGATTCGGTGTTTTTGAGCCGGAAGTCGTCGGCGGTGGGCACGTAGGGAGCCGGGGCGGAAACCGCCGCAGCGGCGGCCGGGGCCGCGTTATTCTTTTTTGCCATATCAGCCGTCCTCCTTTGCCAGTCTGATTCTCGGGTCGATGACTCCGTACAGGATATCAACCACGAGCATGATGCCGATGTACATCGCCGAGTAGATGAATGCCAGCGAGATAACCACGTTGTAGTCGTTGGACTGGATGGCGTTGACCAGAAGGGAGCCGACGCCCGGGATCGCGTAAATTTTCTCGACGACCAGGGAACCGGTCATCAGGTCGACGACCAGCGGCGCGAGAACCGTAATGATCGGGATCAGGGCGTTTCGCAGCGCGTGATGGAAGATCAGCGGAGCGCCGGACATTCCCTTGGATTCAGCCAGCAGCATGTATTCGCTGTCCAGCACTTCCAGCATCTCGGAGCGGGTGAACCGGGCGATGGTCGCCATGGTGAACATCGACAGGGATATGCTGGGAAGCACCGACGACTGGACCGCCTGTTTCGCGTCGAACAGCATCGGGAACCACCCGAGGCGGAAACCGAAGGAATAGCTCAGCAGCAGCGCGAACACGTAGGACGGCACAGAGACTCCGATGACCGATATGATGGTGCAGATGGTATCGAGGATCGTGTCGTGGTTGAAGGCGGCGATCAGGCCGAGGATCAGGCCGACGGCCGCGCCGAGCACCACGGCGGCGGCGCCGATGCCGATGGAGATCGGGAGCCTTGTTTTGATCAGCTGGGAGATCGGCGTGTTCTTGGAAATGTTGTAGGAGACGCCGAAGTCGCCGGTGAGCATGTTTTTGACATAATTGACGAACTGCACGATAACCGGCTTGTCCAGGCCGTATTTCGCGTACAGTGCGGCCCGCTGGGAATCGTTCAGCTTTTCGTCGTTGAACGGGGAACCCGGCATCAGCTGCATCAGGATGAAAAGGACAAGAAGGATTACCAGCAGGGTCATCACGGCGGTGATGAGACGCTTCAGGATGTATTTTTTCACATTGACTCCTTCCGGAAACAGATTCAGCGGCGGATCAGCCTGAAACGCAGTGGCAGTGCGGCGGCCGGGAAACCGCCGTCCGGGGCATTGCCATTGCGGACAGGACCTGACAGCACAAGAGACCAGAGGCTGCGGAATCAGCCTCTGGTCTCGGAAAATCAGCGGGCCGAAGGGCGGTCCGGCTGGTTTGCGGCCGCCTGGTGATTACTCGGTCTTGACAGCGTCCTTGTAAACTCTGTTCAGAGCTACCGGGTGATACTCGACGCCGGTAACGTTGGACTTTGTCATCTGGGCGTTGCACTGCGTGTACAGCGGGAAGATCACAGCCTCGTCCATGACGATCTTCTCAGCCTCGTACAGCTTCTCCCAGCGGCCTTCCGCGTCGGTCGCCAGATCACCGGTGGTGCACTCTTCGATGATGGCGTCGTAATCGGAGTTGGACCACAGGCCGTAGTTGTTGGAGTTTCCGGTTACCCACATTCCAAGGTAGGTCATCGGGTCCGCGTAGTCCGGGCCCCATCTGGTAAGGCCGAGCTGGAAGTCGCCGTTCTGCATATCCTCGACACGCTGCTTCTTCGGCTCAACCTTCAGGGTGATGGTCAGGCCGGGAAGGGTCTCCTGCCACTGCTGCTGAAGAACAGCGGCGACCTTCTGCGGAGCGTCGTCGGCGTCGACGACCATCTCGAGCTCGAGTTCGGTGATTCCGAGTTCGTCGAGGCCTGCCTGCCAGTATTCAGCGGCCTTCTCGGCGTCGTCAGCGCACACATCGGAGAACATCGTCTGGTCAGCGGAGAAGTCGGTGCCGTCCGGACCGGTAGCGAAATCCATGGGAACCGCGGTGTAGGTCGGCTTGGAACCGTCCTTCAGCACAAGCTCGGTGATATCGGTGCGGTTGATGGCCATCGTCAGGGCCATGCGGATGTTCAGGTTGGCGAGTTCAGGAACCGCGTCCATGTTGGGGGATACGTACCACAGATATCCGGCTGCGATGGCGCTGAATTCAGGGTCGTCCTTCACCTGGTCGACCTGGTCGCCGTTGACAAGCGTCAGGTCAAGAGCGCCGCTCTGATAGGACATCAGCGCGGTCTGGGAATCCTGGATGACCTGATAATCGATGCCGGCGAGCTGAATTCTGTCAGCGTCGTAATAATCCGGGTTCTTGCTCAGGTGGATCTCGGTAGCGGCCGGCTCATAGGAGTCCAGAATGAAGGCGCCGTTGGAAAGCGTAGTCTCCGGGGAAGTCGCGAAGGTATCCGCGCAGGTGTTATAGAACTCCTCGTTGACCGGATAGAAGGTCGGGAAGTACATCAGGGATTCGAAATAGGAAACCGGAGCTTCCAGCTCTACCTGAAGGGTATAGTCGTCAACCGCGGTGACTCCCAGCTCGGACTTGTCCATCTCACCGGCGATGATGGAAGCCGCGTTCTTGATCTGCCCGATGTCGCTGAGCATGTAGGAATACTCGGAAGCGATATCCGGATCGACGGCTCTCTGCCAGGCGAATACGAAGTCAGCTGCGGTTACCGGCGTGCCGTTGGACCATACCGCGTCTTCCCTCAGGTGGAAAGTCCAGGTAAGTCCGTCGTCGGAAACCTCGTCAGATTCAGCGATTGCGGGTACCGGCTTGCCGGTCTCGTCCATCTGCATCAGGCCGTCGGTGTAATCCGCGATAACCTCGAACGAGGTACCGTCGGTAGCCTGCTGCGGGTCCAGGGATTCTACCGGGGTCTCGAACATGACGTACAGATCCTCGGTGGAAACGGCGGCGTCAGCGGCTGTCGTCTCTTCAGCCATCGCCGGAACGGCGAGACTTGCTGCCATAGCGGCCGAAACCGCAAGCGCAGCGATCTTTTTTGCTTTCATAAAAAAGCCCTCCTTTGTCGGCGCGCTGAAGATTGAATTGTCCAGCGGCCATGATTTCGCGGAAAGATCAGGCAAGGGTAGTGGTGAAACCGTCAGACAGGCTGCGGGTCCCGAGGGATTTTCAGCCGGTCAGGCAGACGGGCCGCTTACCGGTTTTCCGCCTGGCGCGATCCGGAACTTTACTTTGTTAAGGCTTTAACATGGTAGAGCACTGAATCAAACGTCCTACAAAAAAAGCGCGGCTGTCCCTTTCGGGGCACTCCATTGCGCTTTTTCTGAAGAAAATTATAACGTCCGGCGAAAATCGGCGCAAGTATAAATAATGTCAAAATTTCTCCGAAACTTGTAGCGAACTTCATACAGAATAGGCAAAAATGATAAGAATTTAATGTAAAATCTTAAAAATGATCAATCTTTTACCGGTCCGGATGGGAACGATGCGCCGCATGTAAGTAAAAGTTGAAAGATTAAAACTATATCGGTATCCGTCGCGCGGGCAGTAGGCTTTATCGCAAGAAGAGAACATCAGAGGCACAGCCTCGGTATCTGCCGCACAGGCGGAAGGCGTCGGCAGCTGGCATGTCCGTCCCGCGGAAGTGGGGATCATCAGACGCTCCGCCGCAGATTATTGCAGCGGTAAGAATCTGTTCCCGCTGAAAGCGGACGGAATGAAGACCTTGCGGAGTCACCGCGGATGATTTGTCAAAAAAATTTCGCGAATCTGACCTTTCCCTGTCATTCTGACAGTTGACAAAAGGTTTAGCAATAGTATAATTCAGCACGGCGCGAAAAGTTTAGCAGAAAATGACTCGAAGTTTACCAGCCCGGCCGTTTGCTGCTTTCGGAAAGGGGGATGCCTGTATGGAAACGGAACAGATTAACGAGACGATCGGAAGAAAGCTGAAGGACCTTCGAAACCGCAGCGGGCTCACGCAGCAGGAACTGGCCGACCGCATGGAGCTTACCAAAGGTTTTATTTCACAGCTGGAACGGGGACAGGTTTCCCCGTCGGTGGCGACGCTGCTGGACCTGATCGAATGCCTCGGGAGCACGCCCTCCGAATTCTTCAAGGAAGAATCGAAAGAGCCGGTGGTTTTTCACGAGGATGAGTACTTCGAAAAGGTGGATGGCAGCGGGAATGTCATCAAGTGGATCGTTCCGCCGGCGCAGAAGCTGGAGATGGAGCCGATACTGGTTGAGGTTCAGCCGCACGCCTCGCTTGAGTCGGACAGGCCGCATCCGGGGGAGGAATTCGGCTACTGCCTCTCCGGCAGGCTTGTCGTATCCCTGGCGGACCATGTCTACCACGTGAAGGCAGGCGAAAGCTTTTATTACCGGACGACCGTGAATCACCGGGTATCCAATCCGGGGAACCGCCCGGCGAAATTTCTGTGGATCTCGACGCCGCCGGAATTCTGACGGAACGGCATTAATACTTTCATGGAACAGCAAATTAACTTTCAAAGGGGAAAACAGCCATGGAGAGCACAAATATCATCGAACTGAAGCATGTCACCAAGTCTTTCGACGACAATGGCTTCACTGCCGTGCACGACTTCAACCTGGAGGTCAGGCGCGGCGAATTCGTCACTTTTCTCGGGCCGTCCGGATGCGGAAAAACGACCACGCTGCGCATGATCGCGGGTTTCGAAAAGCCGACCTCCGGCGAGATCCTGCTCAACGGGAAGCCGATCCAGAACCTGCCTCCGTACGAACGCCCGATCAACACGGTGTTCCAGCGCTACGCCCTGTTTCCCCATATGAATATCTTCGATAATATTGCCTTCGGCCTCCGCCAGAAGAAAACGCCCAAAAACCAGATCGCCAGAAAAGTGAAGAAAGTGCTGTCCCTGGTCGACCTCGAGGGTTTTGAGGAGAGGCGCGTCTCCACGCTGTCCGGCGGGCAGCAGCAGAGAATCGCGATCGCGAGGGCCCTGGTCAACGAGCCGGAGATCCTGCTGCTCGACGAGCCGCTCGGCGCCCTCGACCTGAAGATGCGCCAGGAGATGCAGCTGGAGCTCAAGGAGATGCACGACCGCCTGGGCATCACGTTCATCTACGTGACCCACGATCAGGAGGAAGCCCTGACCATGTCGGACAAAATCGTGGTCATGAGCGAAGGCCGCATCCAGCAGACCGGCACGCCGGAGGATATCTACAACGAGCCGAAGAACGCGTTTGTCGCCGACTTTATCGGGGAGAGCAATATCTTCTCGGGCATCATGACCGGCAAACTGAAGGTCCGCTTCTGCGGCGGCGAGTTCGCCTGCGTGGACGATGTGCCCGAGGGGACGCACATCACGGTGGTGGTGCGCCCGGAGGACGTCCAGCTCACGGAGCCGGAGCGGGGGATGATCACCGGCGAGGTGACCAGCGTGATCTTCAAGGGAATCCACTACGAGATCGTGGTCCAGTCCGGAAAAAACGAGATGGAAGTGCAGTCCACAAAGGCTCCGAAAGTCGGCCAGAAGGTGGGGATGGTGATCGAGCCGGACGGCATTCACGTCATGATCGCGGAGGACCATACCAACCGGTTTATGGTGGATATCAACAGCAGCTACCGCCTGGAGTACAACGGAAAGCTGCTCCACGCCTCCCTCACCAAGCTGATCCGCGGCGGCAGGCGCCTGGAGGACGGCACGATCGTGGATGAGAACGGGGATACCCTCGATCTGAAGAAAACGAAGATTCTGGCGGCGATCCGGCCGGAGGACATTCAGATGACGGACGACGCGGAGAGCGGCCTCGTGGAGGGCAATATCTCCAACCTGATTTATCAGGGCGACCATTACAGCTACGTGATCCACACGGATTTCGGGCAGGATTTCGTCGCTTACGACGAAGACCTGTGGAACATGGGCGACCGCGTGGGACTGATCATGCCGGTCGAAAAAATGACCTTTACCCTGAAAAAGCAGGGAAGATAAGCGGACGGGAGGAACGAGATGAAATTCACCAGAAAAAGCCTCTGCATTCCTTACGCCGTCTGGCTGGTCCTGTTTGTGGTGCTCCCGCTGGTCGTGCTGTTTTATTACGCGTTCACGGACGGCACCGGCGTCTTCACGCTGTCAAACCTGACGGGTTTCTTTACGGACCCGAACGCGCTCGGAACCCTGTTCTACAGTTTCGCGATCGCGATAGCGGCGACCGCGGTCTGCCTGCTTCTGGCCTACCCCACGGCGTACATTCTCGCCAGCGGGAAGCTGAAGGAGCGCCAGGGAATCATCCTGATTTTCGTGCTGCCGATGTGGATCAATTTTTCCCTGAGAATCACCGCGCTCAAGGAAATCCTGGATGTGATCGAGGGGAATCTCGCGAGGTATCCGTTCCTGAATTCGGTGATCGGCATGACCTACGATTTTCTTCCGTTCATGATTCTTCCGATCTACACTACCATTTCGAGGCTGGATCCGGCCTACATCGAGGCGGCGAACGATCTGGGCGCGAACGGCCGCGAAGCTTTTCTGAAAGTTACGCTGCCGCTGTCCATGCCGGGCGTCATCAGCGGCGTGTCGATGGTTTTCCTGCCCGCGATGACCAACTATGTCGTGCTGGATATGCTGTACAACTCCACCTATATCATGGGATCTCTGATCGGCTCGTATTTCAGCGCCTACAACTGGCACGGCGGATCGATGATCGCCCTGATCCTGCTGGCGGTGATCGGCCTGTTCACGCTGCTCGGCAGCGAAGATGAGGAGCAGGGCGCGAGGGGAGGTGCGCTGCTGTGAAAAAGATCGCGAGAGCTGTTTTTCTCTGTATTGTGCTGGCGGCCCTGTATCTGCCGGTTGTGATCCTGGCGGTGTACAGTTTTACCGATTCGTCGCAGATCGGCGCCATCCATCATTTTTCCCTGCAGAATTACGTCACCCTGTTCACCACGCCTGAGCTTCTGCGCATGATCGGCGGGACCCTGCTTCTGGCTTTCGGCTCGGCGGCCGCGGCGACCCTTCTCGGCACGATGGGCGCCATCGGGGCGTTTTACTCGAAGACCGCCGCGAAGCGGGCGGTGTCGATGATGAACGAGGTCCCGGTCGTCAACGCGGATGTGGTCACCGGTTTCTCCATCTGCATCCTGCTGGTGGTGGTCATGAATATCAGCAAAGATACGTTCATCCCGCTGATCGTCGGACACATCACGCTGAGCGCGCCGTTTGTCTATCTGGCGGTGATGCCGAAAATCGAGCAGATGGATCCGGCCCTGTACGAGGCCGCGCTGGATCTCGGCGCGACGCCGGGCGTGGCGATGCGCCGCGTGGTGATTCCGCAGATCGTTCCCGGCATTATTTCCGGCTTCGGGCTTGCCATCACACTTTCCCTGGACGACTATTTCATCGCGACCTACACGAAGCCGGCGACCTTCGACACGATCAGCACGTATGTCGTGAACGCGACAAAAGGATCCCGGACGACGATCAAGACAGCCCTGTGGGCTTTGTCCACCGTGATTTTCGCGGTTGTGGTTCTGGCGGTGGTGCTGATGAATGTGCACCGCGGGAAACAGCCGGCGATGCGGAAGGAGGACCGCTGATATGCGCAGAAGATGGATTGCCGGAGCGGCGGCCGCGGCCGCGTCGTTTCTGGCCGTGAGCGGCGCTCTGACGGCGGCAGGCGGGACGCGGACTGTTCCTGCGGAGAGCGGAACTGAAAGCGCGGCGGATGAAACCCCGGCCGAAGCGACCGGGGCAGAAACGTCCGCGGCGGGAGAGGGCACGGCGGATGAAACCCCGGCTGATGAGATTTCGGCAGCGGAAAGCGAGGCCGCGGACGCCGGGGAGACAGAGAAAACGGAAGGAACCTCCGATTCGGTGATCACCCTGCGCGTCTGCAGCTGGGAGGAGTACATCGATACCGGCGGATGGGCTGAGGATGAGACCATCGATCTGGAGAGCGGGGACATCTTTGGGGAGAATTCGCTGGTGCAGGATTTTGAGGAATGGTACCAGCAGACCTACGGAGAGCGCGTGAAAGTCGAGTATTCCACTTTCGGCACCAACGAAGATCTCTACAACATGCTCTGCCTGGGCGACACTTACGACCTGATCTGCCCGTCGGAGTACATGTTCATGAAACTGATGGACGAGGGGCAGCTTCAGCCGCTGTCCGACAGCTTCTTCGACGGGACGGATGAGAACAATTATTATATCCGCGGCGTTTCGCCCTATCTCCGCAATATCTTCGACACGCACACCCGGAACGGGGAGGCATGGTCGAAATACGCGGCGGGCTATATGTGGGGAATCACCGGCATCGTCTACAATCCGGAGAAAGTGACCAGGGAGGAGGCCTCGACCTGGACCATCCTTTCCAACAGCAAGTTCAGCCGCCAGATCACGATCAAGGACAACGTCCGGGACAGTTATTTCGCGGCGGTCGCGGCGATCAAGAGCGATCTGCTGACGTCGCCGGAATTTACCGGTTCCGCGGATTATTCCGCGAATCTGGAGGAGGAGATGAACGACACCTCCCCGGAGATGGTGGCGCAGGCGCAGGACTGGCTGCAGAACGTCAAAGACAACGTATATTCCTTTGAGACGGATTCGGGCAAGGCCGATATGATCAGCGGCAAGGTTGTGGCCAATTACCAGTGGTCCGGCGACGCGGTCTACACCATGGATCAGGCGGACGAGGACGGCTGCCAGCTCAATTTCGCGGTTCCGGAGGAGTGCACGAATATCTACTTCGACGGATGGGTGATGCTGAAAAGAGGCATTGCGGAGGACCCCGCGAAGCAGAGAGCGGCGGAGGCTTTTATCAATTTTCTCTCCCGCCCTGACAACGCCATCCGCAACATGTATTACATCGGCTATACCTCCGTCATCGCGGGCAGCCCGGACGACAGCCGCATTCTGGAATACGTGAAGTGGAACTACGGAGCAGAAGATGGGGAAGAGGATACCGTCGATTATGACCTCAGCTATTTCTTCCTGGGAGAGGGACAGGAGGATGGGAAATATGTGATTGAGGCTCCGGCGGAATCCACCGAGAGACAGCTTCTGGCCCAGTACCCGGACATGGATGTGATCCGGCGGGCCAGCATCATGCGCTGTTTTACGCCGGAGGAGAGCACGCGGACCAACCGCATGTGGATCAATGTCCGCTGCTATAACCTGAAAAATGTGACGCCCGCGGGATGGGCGGCCGCCGCGGCTGTGATGGCCGCCGTTGTATGGGCGGTGGTCCGCAAAGTCCGCAGGAGAAGGGCGGAGAAGAAGGCGTGACGCCGGGCAGCTTAGGGGAGGAAGCAAAGATGATCAATAAGAGGCTTGACGAGTGGAAATTCTGTCTGGACACGTCAGGGGCAGGGACAATGCCCGGGCCTGACGCGGAATGGGAAGATGTGGAAATCCCGCATGACTACCAGATTTACCGCCCGATGGACCGGGATGTGCCCGGCGGGGGACCGCAGGGATTTTTCAGCCGGTGGGGAACCGGCTGGTACCGGAGACAGATTGATGTCCCGGAGGTGAAGGAAAACCGGCGCTATCTGCTCCATTTCGGCGGCGTGTATGAAAAGGCGTCCGTCTATATCAATGGAGCACTGGCAGGCAGGCACAATTACGGCTACAGCGAGTTTACGGTCGATGTGACGGAGTTTCTGCGGGCGGGATCCAACGCGGTCGCGGTGTGCGCGGACAACTCTGCCCCTGAGGCGCCGAAGTACGGGAAACCGGGTGAGACTTTTGTCCCGACGGACCGCTGGTACGGCGGAGCGGGGATCTACAGACCGGTTGTCCTGAGAGAAGTGCCGACGGAGTATATCCGGGAGGAGGAAGTGAAGATAGCCGCGGGTTATTCCGACGGAAAGGGAAGCCTCGCGGTCAGTCTCGCCGGCCACGGCAGCGCGGAGGTCTCTCTGGAAGAAATTCCTGGTCTGCAGGAAGGAGCCGACAGGAAAGGCCATACCAGCCGGATTGTGCCGCCGACGTTTTTTGAGGGCAGCGCATCCTTTGAGAACCTGACCGTTCTTCCCTGGTCGGCGGAGAACCCGAGCCTGTATCTGCTCAGAATCCGCCTTGACAGTAATGGATATACCCATGAGATGCGCATCGGATTCCGGACCGTGATCTTCGACAGCGAAAAAGGCCTTCTGGTCAACGGGAATCCGGTGAAAATCAAGGGCGTCTGCCTTCACCACGACGCCGGCGCCGTCGGAAGCGCTGTGACGAAACCGCTTCTGAGGGAGAAACTCAGGGTGCTGAAATCCGTCGGCTGCAACGGCATCCGCACCAGCCACAACATCCATTCGGCGGATCTGCTCGACCTCGCCGATGAGATGGGCTTTTACGTGCTGGACGAATGCTTCGACAAGTGGATTTCCGGCTCCTATTCCCGGTTTTACGACAGCGATGTGCAGGCCGATCTGTCCTCGATGATCTTCCGGGACCGAAACCGCCCGTCTGTGCTGATGTGGAGCGTGGGCAACGAGGTCGACGATCAGGGAGCGGAACCGATGCTGAAGATTCTCCGGCGGCTGGTCGGTATCGCGCACAGCCTGGACAGCCGGCCGGTCACGGTCGCCATGTCCCCGCATTATAAGGATATTGATGGAAATTCGGTGGACGGAAATGTTCCGGCAGTGATCGATTCGATTGCGAGAATCGCCGCGGAAGTGGACGTCATCGGGTGCAATTATCAGGAAATGTGGTATGACGCGATCCGGGAAAAGTGTCCGTCCAAACTGATCCTGGGCACGGAAACCTACCTGTATTTCCGCGGAAGCTATGACCATTATTTCAATTACAGCCAGCAGAATCCGTGGCTGGACGTCGTAAACCGCGATTATGTGATCGGATGCAGCCTTTGGGCCGGGTACGATTATCTCGGCGAATCGCTGGGCTATCCGTCCAAAGGCTGGGCGGGAGCGCTTCTCCAAAACAACATGGATTTCAAGCCGATCACCTGGCTGTGGAAGAGCTTCTGGAGCGATGAACCGACGGTCCATATCTCCATTCTGGATTACACGAAGCCGATGGAGATGGTCCGCGAGCCCTGGTCCGAGATGCCCCTGTCGGACTGCTGGAATTACCCGATGTTTTCGATGGTTCCGCTTCCGTACATGATCTTCACCAACTGCGAGGAGGTCCGGCTGTCGCTCAACGGAAAGTATTTCGATATTCCGAGACCGTCGGAGTGCGTCAGCGGAATCATTCAGGGATTTGTCCCGAAGGACGAGGGCGTCCTGAAAGTGGAGGGCGTCGTCGGCGGGAAGGTTGTCTGCGAGCATTCGATCAGAACCTGCGGGGAGACGGCACGGCTCGCGTTTACCCGCGCGCCTCAGTCGTTCGCCTGGGACGGTTCGCCGGCCCAGATTCTGCTGACGGCCGAGGCTCAGGATGCGGAGGGCGTCCGGGATTGCCGGTACGCGGAAAAGATTACATTCCGGACGGAGGGCCCTGTCCGGATCGAGGGCGTCGAGAGCGGATATCTCTGCGACGACCAGCCGATGCGCGCGGATTCAGTGCGGATGAACGAAGGGCACGCGTCTGTCATTGTGCGGGTTCTCGGAACCGGAAAAGCAGCGGTGGAAGCCGTGACCCGCGCCGGGAGCGCGAGAACGGAATTTGACATCACGGACGGGAAGGTTTCCGCGGCGGACACAGGGAATCCGGAAAAGGTAAAATAATAATGACAGGCCTCCCGAAATGGGAGGCCTGCCTGCTGCCGGAAACGCATCATTCGGCTCGTATAGTTAAGAGGCTTCCTTTTCGGGGAGGCCTCTTCCTCATTCACGCTTCCCCGGCGGGACGGATTTCGATCAGCCGGCTGGAGCCGATCGCGCTGCTCAGGCGGTGCGAGATGGAAACGACGGTGCGTCCCTCCGAGGAATTGCGGAGCGCCGCGATCACGCGGGCTTCCGTCTCGGAGTCCAGGCTGGCCGTGATTTCGTCCAGAAGCAGAATCTTCGGATTTTTCACGACCGCCCGGGCGATGGCGAGCAGCTGGAGCTGGCCCTTGGAGAAGGTCCCGGCGTCCATCGGCGTATCCAGCCCCTTCGGGAGAGCCTCCACCGTTTCGGTGAGGCCTGCCATGCGGACGGCTTTCTGAATCTCCTCGTCCGAGCAGGAGGAGTCGTACAGCGTGATCTGGTCGCGGACGGTTCCGGGCACGGTCTGGAAGCTCTGCTCGACGTACCCGTACAGTTCCCGTTTCTCTTCGGGCTTCACGGCGCAGGGGTTCTGCCCCATCAGGCCGATGGTTCCCTTTCTGGGTTCGTACTGCCCGGTCAGCAGGCGGAAAATCGTGGATTTTCCCGCGCCCGTGCGGCCGGCGAACACGACGCTCTCGCCCTGGTCAATGCGGAAGGAGAGGTCGTTCAGCACGTCCCAGTCCGCCCGGTAGCCGAAGGTGACATGGTCAAACACGATCTCGGAGGACGGCGTATCAGGGCTGTCCGTTTTCGGCTGCCACTCAGGCTCGTTCAGGAATTCCTCGATGTGCTCGACCGCCGCGGCCGCCGCCTGGATGTTCTGGATTTCCATCCCGATATTGCCCAGCGGGGTGAAGATGCTGTTGACGTAGGCGATCATCGCGACCGCAGAGCCGACGGAAACGCCGAAGAAGGCCGCGGAGGAGCCGCCCCTGGCAGCGAAAATCATCATCACGGCGATCACGGCGGCCTGCGTTACCAGAATCACCGGCGAATAGATGCTGTCGATGATGTTGGTGCGGTTGACGGCGTCATAGCTGTCGCTGATATAGCCGTTGTACGTATCTTCCATGTGCTTTTCGGCGTGGAAAGAGCGGATCATGCGGATGCAGCGCAGGGTTTCGGGTACGTGGCTGTTGACTTTGGCGATAGCGCGGCGGTTGTCCAGCTGGGCCTGGCGCATGTGTTTCTGGCAGAAGCGCGTGAACAGGTACAGCAGCGGGGTGAGAACCGCGATGAGAATGCCGAGGCCCGCGGAGCGGGTGAAGATCACGGCCACGACCGCGATCAGGCGGAAGCAGTCGGCGAACATGCTGACGATTCCGTCGCTGTACAGGACGTCGATGGCGTCGCCGTCGTTGGTGAAAATCGAGGCAGTTGCGCCGGCGGAGTGCGTGTGGAAATAGTCGGCCGGAAGCCGGCTGAGTTTCGCGCAGAGGGCTGAGCGGATGCCGTGGGTGAGTTTCTGGCCGAAGATTGTGATGGCGGAGTTCTGCAGCGACGTCCATACGTCGGAGAGAACGATGAAGAGAAAATAGCTGAGGGCGAGCGGGAACGAGATGTCCAGCCCTCCGGTCAGCCTGCTGACAATCTTTTCCAGGATCAGCGGCGGGATCAGCGACGCGCCGACGGACGCCGCGATGGAAAGAATCATCAGAACCAGAAGCGGGATATTCCCCGCAACCACCGCGCCGATATGCTTTCTGAGGAGGGAACTGCCGTGTTTCGCGGACGAGGAGCCGCGTTGCGCCGTATTCCGCATTGCCGTATTTCCGGGAGCAGTATCCCGGGAAGCCCCGGTGTTTCCGCCGCCCGCGTTATTCTTTTCAGGATTCGCTGCGCTCATCGTAGTCGCCTCCTTTCATCTGCTCTTCGTACAGGGCACGGTAGCCCGGTTCCTTTTTCATCATTTCGTCATGGGTGTGGAAATCCGAAGTCCCGTCGTGGAGGAACAGTACGCGGTCAAATTCAGGGAAATGATACAGCCGGTGGGAGAACAGCAGGATGACGCGGTCGCTGTATTTCTCACGCAGCACTTTGAGGATCTCCGTCTCGGTGGCACGGTCGACGGAAGCGAACGGGTCGTCGAGAACCAGGATGGACCGCGCGTGCGCCAGGGATCTCGCCAGGGCTACTCTTGCCTGCTGGCCGCCCGACAGCATCGTTCCGCCGGAGCCGGCCGCGGTCTCCGCGGAGGCGTTCATGTCCTTCAGGTCGCGGTCAAGCCCGGTTTCCTTCAGGTAAGTATTCACGTCGACCGGTTTGCCCAGGGCAATGTTGTCGGCGATGCTGGTGCTCAGAAGTTCCGGGTCGTGTCCCATGTAGGTGATCAGACGGAGCCGGTCCTCACGGGAGAGGCTGCGGAAATCTTTTCCGTTGACCGTGATGGACCCGGTGCTCGGCACTTCGTCCAGGAAGATCTTGCCGAGAAGGGATTTCCCGCTGGCGACCTGCCCGGTGATTCCGATGATCTCTCCGGGCCTGGCCGTAAAGGTGATGCCGGTGAGCTGGTTCGTATCCTGGTAGCCGGTGCAGACATTGCTGAAGGAAAGCTCCGTTTTCTCGACAGGAGTGTCCAGAAGATGCTCATCGTCCTCCACAGGCTGCTTCATCAGGGGCTGGATGCGCTTCCAGGAAACGCTGGCCTTCTGCACCGCGTTGAACAGCTTCGCGGCGTGGCTCGCCTTGACCGCGAGTTTGGTGAAGCAGGAGAGATAGGTGGTGAACGCGGCGATATCCCAGGCGGTCCAGCCTGTGCCGCGCACATTTCTTGCGCCGAAATAGAGAATCATCACCGCGCCGATCATGGCGATGGCGTCGTAGAGAGGAGCCAGCGAACCGCCGTAAAGGTTGGATACAGCGCTCTTTTTCTCGTAGTCGGTGAGGCTCTTCTCATAGGCCTCGTCGCGGTTGGCCTCGCGGCCGAACACGCGGTAGGTGACCGCGCTGCCGACGCGGTCCATAGTCATGCTGTTCAGCGAGGAGGAACTCTTTTTGTAGGCCGAGTTTGCGGCGGTGACCCTGGTTTTGAGGCGGTCGGCCGCAATATAAGCCAGCGGCGTGAACATGCAGCACAGGATCGTCAGACGCCAGTCGTAGTAGACCAGCATGACGATGTAGGTGATCATGACGACGCCCGTGTCGAAAATTTCCGTGGTGAATTTCCGCATGCCCTCGACGCAGGCGTCCACATCGGAAATCGCCTTGGTCAGCAGGGAACCCAGATTTTCCTGGAAAAGCTCCTTCGGGCCGGCGTGAACGAGGCTGTTGTAAAGGATGACGCGCATCTTCCGGCTGACGTTGTTGGCGAACCGCCGCACGCCGAACCGTTTGACGGCCCGCATGGCCTGAACCGCCAGGATCGCCGCGACGTAGATGAGCGCCAGCCTGAGCATGGCGTGCCAGCCGGCTTTCCCCTGTGATATGTCGTAGAGGCACTGGGCCATCCGGCCTTCAAAATACGGCCCGGCCACCATGCCGATGTTGTAGATGAGACCTGAGACGGTGACCACGGCGAGAGCCGGGATCTCAGAGAGAAAGTAAGAGCTGATTTTCCGGGGATCCCGGACCTGCCCTCCGGGCTTCTCTTTCGTTTTGTTTTTCATCTTCCGATAGAACCCTCCTTGTTTTTCCCCGCCAGGCGGAAGGCCGCCATCAGGTCACGCCCCGCTGGTCCGGTTCCGGACGAACAAAAACGACCGATCCTGCAGCAATGCAAAGCAGGCTGTAATGGGATCGGTTATACGGGAATGAGATGACAGCGGATACTGCCTGGTATCCGGTGGAAATTATATCATAGCGGGAACCGCAGGGAAATACGCGAAGCGGGCGGAACGCTTCCTTTTTGGAAAAGAAAGGAATCTGAAAGCAATGAGGGATATAGTATCCGGCCAGCTGATCCGGTCTTTGTACCGGTCTCTGTCCCCTGGCTGAAAGATCTGGCAGTTCAGACTCCGTCTGAACTGCGGCGCAGGCTCCGTCTGAACCGCGGCGCAGGCGGAGAGATTCATCAAAAAATGTTTTTAAGAAGCTTCGGCCCTTCAGGGTCGGGGTATTTTGACTCTGAAGCAGAAGAAAATGATGAATGAAATTGAAGAAATGAAAAATGAACGATGAAAAAGAAGAAAATGATTAATGAAAAAGAAGAAATAACAGATGAAAAAATTGGAAAATGATAAATGAAAAAGTAGAAAATGACAGATGAAAAAGCAGACAATGATCGATGAAAAAGCAGAAATGAAAATGCCAGATGAAAAAGAAAAAATGATCGATTTAAAAGAGGAAAAAGAAAATGGATAAAAGAAGAGAATATGGATAAAAAAAGAGAAAAAGCCATTGACAGCATTTTCTGTACGGAGTATTATGATGATAAGATTTGAACAATCGTTCAAATGTTCAAGATAAAAAATGAGTTCCCGGCGGAAAAACCGCTGAAGCGCCGGGAAGGAAAGAGAGCCGCTTATGAAAAGCGAACGGAAAGAGCAGAAAATGACCGGTACTGACCCGGACATCAGAAAAGAAGAAAAAGAAGAGGAAGCTGAGGAGGAGGAATTTGAGCCGAGGCAGAAACTGCTTCAGATCCTGGTTTCCGCAGGTCTTCTTGTCGCCGCGATCATCATCGACAAGTGCGTTCCCGGCCTTGCCATGTGGAAGAAACTGCTGATCTACCTCATTCCTTACTGCGCGGCGGGGTTCGATGTGATGAAGGAAGCCGCGGAAGGGTTAATGCACCATGACGGCCTGAACGAAGATTTTCTGATGTGCGTGGCGACCATCGGCGCCCTGCTGATCGGTTTTGTCCCCGGCGGCGAACCCCAGTTTGCCGAAGCGGTGTTCGTCATGCTGTTCTTCCAGGTCGGAGAGCTGTTTGAGGGAATTGCCGAGGGCAACAGCACCCGCGCGATTTCCCAGCTGCTTGATATCCGGCCGGATACCGCGAACGTAGAGCGCGGCGGAAAAGTCGTGACCGTCAGCCCGGAGCAGGTCGCGGTCGGGGAGACTATCGTGATCAAACCGGGTGAAAAGGTTCCGATGGACGGAACGATTATCGAGGGGAGCACCTCCCTGAACACGGTCGCGCTGACCGGTGAGAGCGTTCCGCGCGACGCGGGAGTCGGGGACCAGATCCTCTCGGGATGCGTCAACCAGTCCGGCCTGGTCCGCGTGAGAGTCGACAAGGTTTTCGGCGAATCCACCGCGTCCAAAATCCTGGATCTTGTCCGGAACGCCGGGAACGCCAAATCCAGAAGTGAAAAATTCATCACGAAATTTGCCAGGATCTACACACCGGTGGTTGTTGGGGCGGCAGCGGTGCTGGCGTTCATTCCGCCTCTCCTTTCCGGCCACTTCGCCGCGAACTTCGCGAAATGGCTGATCCGCGCGCTGACATTCCTGATTGTCTCGTGCCCGTGCGCACTGGTAGTTTCGGTTCCGCTGGCTTACTTCGGAGGAATCGGGGCGGCGTCCAGAATCGGCGTTCTGATCAAGGGATCCGGATTTATCGATTCCCTGTCGAAAGCGGATACAGTTGTTTTTGACAAAACCGGCACCCTGACCAAAGGCGTTTTTGAGGTGACCACCATCCACCCGGAAAAGATGAATGAGCGTGAGCTG
Source organism: Lachnospiraceae bacterium (assembly GCA_050944455.1). Lineage (GTDB taxonomy): Bacteria > Bacillota > Clostridia > Lachnospirales > Lachnospiraceae > Anthropogastromicrobium. The sequence continues at coordinate 25,800 of JBMNRC010000009.1, read as the reverse complement.
CTTCATCTGGCCGCCCATGTCGAGCGGTTCTCCACCCATCCGATCGCGATTTCGCTCAAGCAGGCGTTCGGCAACGAGGATGACGGCTGCAAGGTTTCGGATGTGGAAGAGATCGCGGGTCACGGAATCCGGGCGAAAGTCAACGGAAAGACGGTATGCGTCGGAAGCACGCGCATGATGGACGACATCGGCGCGAAGTGGACCGCCTGCGGGGACCCGGGAACCATTATCCATGTGGCGGTCGACGGCGTTTACGCCGGCCATATTCATATCAGCGACGTCGTGAAACCCGATTCGAAGCAGGCGATCGGCTCCCTGAAGACGGAGGGCGTGCGCAAGACCGTCATGCTGACCGGAGACCGGGAGAATGTCGCGGAGAGAGCCGCGAAGGAACTGGGTATCGACGAGTACCACGCGGAGTTGCTCCCGGCGGACAAGGTTGCGCAGGTGGAGAAGCTGCTGCAGCAGAAACCCGAGCAGGGCCGTCTCCTGTTTGTCGGCGACGGCATCAACGATGCGCCGGTACTTGCCAGGGCGGACGTCGGAATCGCGATGGGAGCCATGGGCTCCGACGCGGCGATCGAGGCGGCGGACGTCGTCCTGATGGACGATAAACCCAGCAAAATCGCGAAAGCCATCGCGATCGCGAAAAAGACGCAGGCGATCGCCTCCCAGAATATTGTGTTCGCTATCGCGGTCAAGCTTCTGATCCTGGTTCTTGCGGCGGCGGGATACGCGCCGATGTGGCTGGCCGTGTTCGGCGATACCGGCGTTCTGATCCTCTGCGTGCTGAACTCGATGAGGACGCTGCGCATCAGGGAGTAACCTGATCCGGTGCCTTTGCAGGGAGAAAATGAGGCATACCCGATATGTTCTGTATTCTGAAACTTCGGCAAAGGTACTGCACATTCGGGAGCAATTCATGCGTCGATGCGCTGCCGCAGCCGGATATCAGAGAGAAGTGCCGTGCCGACGGATGTAGTACTTGTATTGCCAAAGTCCGAAAATGATGCACGGCTTGCAGACTGCAATCGATCGTCAAAACCCCACGGGTTTGCCTGTGGGAACAGTCAGTGAAATTCAGGGAACAGGCGGGAGAAGATGGAAGAAACCAGTAAAAAACACCGGATACCGGATGATGAAGAGATCTCCGACCTTGCGGAACTGTTCAAGGTTTTCGGGGACGCCACAAGGCTGAAAATCCTGCTGAGCATTTATGACGGGGAAAAATCAGTCAATGAGATTGCCGAAGAAGTGGGAATGAGCACCTCAGCCGTGTCCCATCAGCTGAAAATCCTGCGGACGGCAAAGCTGGCCGCGGCGCGGCGGGACGGAAAGCAGATTTTCTATTCTCTGGCCGATGATCATGTCCATACGATTATCGGCGTAGGACGCGATCACGTGAATGAGCCGGATTGACAGGACATTGCCAGGCAGAACATCGGGGCCGGCTGTACCTGCCAGGATGGCTGTGCCTGCCTGCATAGCCGTTCCTCCATTTCATCCAAACCTGAATGTGCAAGAGCCGGCTGTATCTCCCCTGATAGCTGTGCCGGCATGAAAATTTGCCAGGGATATAATGAGTTGAGAAATATTGTATGTTTGACCAAAGCTGCCGCTCTTTGTACATCAGGTACATTGAGCGGCGGCTTTTTCTGACTGCGGATTCGTAAATTTTCTAAGAAGATAAACGGTATCGGGTATGCTTCAGATGAAGCTTCACAGGGCGGTTAAACTCCGCTCGCCCCGTAGTTGGAGAGCACCCTCGCGGAAGGATCGTTGACGTTCTGCAGGCCGTCCCATGTCTTGTTCGGCATCCAGAAGTCGACGACCATCTGGCTCTGTCCCGGATAGTATTTCTCGAAAATCTCGCGGTACAGCAGCGATTCCTTGGTGAAGGGCCGCGCGTGCGTGTACTTCATCCGCTTTTCCTCGTACTCTTCGTCGGTGTACAGCGAGTTCGCGTAGTCCATCAGGTCGTCCCTCATGGAGTGGCCGACGGCGTCGGAGAAAGCGGCTTTCTGGCGCATCAGGATGTCGTGCGGGATGACGTTGTCCTTTTCAAAGGCGTGGCGGGGCAGGTATTTCCCGATGCCGTAGTGGTTCATCTTCATATCCGGGTCGATGCTCATCACATACTGCACGAAATCCAGATCGCCGAACGGAACGCGGGCTTCCAGCGAATTGACGCTGATGCAGCGGTCCGCGCGCAGGACGTCGTACTGGTGGATCTCGGAGATTCTCTTGACCGCTTCTTTCTGGAATTCCTCGGGGCTGGGCGCGAAATCGGTGTACTTGTAGCCGAACAGCTCGTCCGAGATTTCGCCGGTGAGCAGCACGCGCACGTCCGTGTGCTTGTGGATCCACTTGCAGCACAGGTACATGCCAATGGAAGCGCGGATGGTCGTGATATCGTAGGTACCGAGGGCGTAGATCACGGGTTCCAGAGCGGCGATGACGTCGTCGCGGGTCATGATGACCTCGTGGTGATTGCTGCCGATGAACTGAGCGACTTCGCGGGCGTATTTCAGGTCGATGGCGTCCAGGTCCATGCCGATGGAGAAAGTTTCCAGAGGCTTGTCCAGCGCTTTCGCGGCGACGCCGCACACCAGGGAGGAATCCAGGCCGCCTGACAGCAGGAAGCCGCAGGGGGCGTCGGAATCCAGGCGCTTGAGAATGCCGGCGGTCAGCTTGTCGTGGATTTTCCGGCAGGCAGTTTCGAGGTCGTCGCGGGAGACAGCGTCCACTCTGGTGATGTCGCGGTACTGCGTGAACTTTCCGTCGGCGTAGTAGTATCCCGGCGGGAACGGCATGATGCGGCTGCAGAGTCCCACGAGGTTCTTCGGCTCGGAGGAGAACATCATCACGCCGCGGCTGTCCTTTCCATAATACAGAGGACGGATCCCGATCGGATCGCGGGCGGCGATGTACTGGTTCTTTTTCGCGTCGTAGATGATCATCGCGAATTCGGCGTCCAGCATGCTGAACAGAGAAAGACCGTACTGCTCATACAGCGGAAGAATGATTTCGCAGTCGGAATCGCTTCTGAAGGTATAGCCTTTTGCCTCGAGTTCCTCCTTCATCGGACGGAATCCGTAGAGCTCCCCGTTGCAGACGACGTAGTTCCCGTTCAGCTCAAACGGCTGCATCCCGGCTTCGGTCAGCCCCATGATGGAGAGCCGGTTGAACCCGAGCCATCCGTTTCCCGTATTGATCACCCGGGACATGTCCGGACCGCGGGATATGGTTTTTGAGAGAGCTTCCCGGAAGGCGCCCTCAGACATCTGCGTGCCGCAATACCCTAAAATAGAACACATAAGCGATACCTCGTCTCCTTCAGCCTGATTTCCCGCATCGGATTCCGCAGGTGCGGCTTCTGCCGCATGTCCCGCGGATTTTTCGCGGAATGCAAAAAGACGCCGTTTCAGCCGGGCCTGGAATCCCGGCTGAAACGACGTCTTTGTCGTCTGATTAGTGCCATTATCGTTTCCTTCCCGGCAAATGTCAAGCGGGATTTTGCGGAGGCGGAAGATTATGAAGATCACCGGGAGGAAACGGGAAATCAGGGCGGGAAATCAGGACTGGAAATCAGAACGGGAAATCGGAAAAAATCGGAATCGGTTCCGGAAAAAAAGTTCTTGACAGAGCCGGTGAATCGGCTATAATGACGGCATAAGCAAAGGCGCTTGGCAGAAACTAACTCTGTGCAAGCGCCTTTTCGCTTTTCCGGGACTTCTTCCCGGAGGCAATGTTTTTCGGCGGTCCAAAGGCTCCGGCAGCCAGCAGCCGGCAGTGATGGGATCGTCCAGCTTCATTTTAGGAGAGGAGACGAAGTATGGCAGTCAAATCAATTCCCGAAGAATTCGGCAGCTATGTCTTCAACGACAGAGTCATGCACGAACGCCTGCCGAAAGATGTCTACAAGGCAGTTCACAAATGCATCGAGGACGGCACGCACCTGGAACTGGACGTCGCGAATTCCGTCGCGGCGGCCATGAAGGAGTGGGCAATCGCACTCGGTGCGACTCATTATACACACTGGTTCCAGCCGATGACCGGGCTGACCGCCGAAAAGCACGACAGCTTCATCGCTCCGCAGGAGGATGGAAGCGTGATCATGGAATTCTCCGGCAAGGAGCTCGTCATGGGCGAGCCTGACGCCTCGAGTTTTCCGTCCGGCGGCCTGAGGGCCACCTTCGAGGCCCGCGGATATACGGCGTGGGATCCTTCGTCCCCGGCGTTCGTGAAAGACGGAACCCTTTACATCCCCACCGCGTTCATCTCCTACGGCGGCCAGGCCCTCGACAAGAAGACCCCGCTTTTAAGCTCCATCGACGCGCTGAGCGACGAAGCCGTGAAGCTGCTTCACCTGCTGGGCCACCCCGAAGTCACCAGAGTCAACACGACGATCGGTTCCGAACAGGAATATTTCCTGATCGACAAGGACATGTACATGCAGAGAAAGGACCTTCTGCTGACCGGCCGGACGCTGATCGGCGCTCCGGCTCCCAAGGGGCAGGAGATGGCGGATCACTACTTCGGCGTTCTGAAGCCGAAGGTATCCGAGTTCATGCATGACCTTGATGAGGAGCTCTGGAAGCTGGGCGTCCCGGCCAAGACCAAGCACAATGAGGTCGCTCCTTCCCAGCATGAACTGGCGCCGGTTTACGAGAAGGCGAACATCGCCGTCGACCACAACCAGCTCACGATGGAAGTGATGAAGAGGGTAGCCGACAGGCATCATCTCGCCTGCCTGCTTCATGAAAAGCCCTTTGAAGGCGTGAACGGATCCGGCAAGCACAACAACTGGTCGCTTTCCACCAACACCGGCGTGAACCTTCTCAACCCGGGAAAGAATCCGGCGGACAACAAGGTGTTCATTGTGTTCCTCGTGGCGATCATCGCCGCTGTGGATGAGTACGCGGATCTGCTCCGCGTTTCCGTGGCCACAGCCGGAAACGATCACCGTCTGGGAGCCAACGAGGCGCCGCCCGCCATCATCTCGATTTTCGTCGGCGAGGAGCTGGAGGGTGTCCTCAAGTCCATTGAGGACGGCACCCCGTTCGTCTCCGAAGGAAAACAGCAGATGGGCCTCGGGCCGCAGGTGCTGCCGCACATCACCAAAGATACGACGGACCGCAACCGCACTTCGCCGTTCGCGTTCACCGGCACCAAGTTCGAGTTCAGAATGCCGGGTTCCTCCCTTTCCTGCGCGGATCCCAGCATCGTCCTCAACACGGCGGTCGCCGAGGAACTCTCCCGCATGTATGACAGGCTGAAGGATGTCCCGAAAGACCAGCTGGACAATGAAATTTCGAAGCTTCTCAGAGAGATGCTCACCAAGCATAAGCGGGTTCTCTTCAACGGAAACGGCTACACGGATGAGTGGGTCGCCGAAGCGGAGAGAAGAGGCCTTGACAACCTTAAGTCCCTGCCGGAAGCGATGCCGAGGCTGATCTCCGAGAAGAGCATTAAACTGTTCGGCAAACACAAGGTATTCACAAAGGAAGAGCTCTACTCCAGATATGAGATCTTCCTCGAGAATTATTCCAAGACGATCCATATCGAATCGCTGACCATGCAGGAGATGGTCCGCAAGGATTTCACCAACGGCCTGGTCAAATATATGAAGGACATCACCGATGAGGTGATCAAGAAAAAGCAGTTCATGCCGGAAATGAAGTGCACTTACGAGCGGCAGATCCTTTCGACGCTGGAGAACACTTCAGAAAAGATGGCAGTTGCTCTCGAGAAACTGGAAGCGGACACGAAGCAGGCGGAAAAAGAGACGGACGCCCTGAGTGCCGCGACCTACTACCACGATACGATCCTTACCGATATGGATGAGCTCCGCGCCAGCGTAGATTCGGCCGAAGCGATCATTCCGGACGGATACCTTCCGTATCCGACTTACGGTGAGCTTCTCTTCGCGCTGAGATAAATCCGGTATAACGCAATCCGGTCCGGCAGATGAGCTGGAACACATGCCGGATCTACGGCGGCAGCCCCGTTCCTGCCAGAACAGGAGCGGCTCCGCAGCCGGAAAAATTGCTTATACATATATCCACGCACAGCCTGGTATTTGCGGATTAACGGAACCGTCTCCTCCGTTGCCGCATTTGCCAGGTTTTGCCATCTTTATGCGGAGCACTGCCATGGAAAAGAAAAAAGAGATCAACTTTAAAGAATACTACGCGCAGCTGGGGCAGGAGCACGATTCCTGCGGTATCGGCACGATCGTCAATATCGACGGCCACAAGGATTACAAGGTTCTGGACGACGCGCTCAGCATCGTGGAAAAGCTGGAGCACCGGGCCGGAAAGGACGCCACGGGAAAGGTCGGCGACGGCGTAGGAATCCTCACGCAGATCAGCCATAAGTTCTTTAAGGCGGCCGCGGCCGGATGCGGAATTGAGCTGAAGGACGAGAGGGACTACGGCATCGGCATGCTCTTCCTGCCGCAGGACAAGCTTAAGCGCACGTTCGCGATGAGAATGTTCCAGGTGATCACCGAGAAGAACGGGCTGAAATTCCTGGGCTGGAGAGAGGTTCCGGTGCATCCCGGGATCCTCGGCAAGGCCGCCCTGGACTGCATGCCTTACATCATGCAGTGCTTCATCGAGCGCCCGGCGGATACCGCGAGGGGAATCGATTTCGACCGCAGGCTGTACGTCGTGCGCCGGGAATTCGAACAGTCCTCCGAGGATACCTACATCTGCTCCCTCTCTTCCAGGACGATCGTCTACAAGGGAATGTTCCTGGTGCGCCAGCTGAGGGAGTTTTACGAAGACCTCCAGAGCCGTGACTACGAGACGGCGATCGCCATCGTGCACTCCCGCTTCTCGACCAACACCACGCCGTCCTGGAACCGCGCCCATCCCTACCGCTTTATCGCGCACAACGGCGAGATCAACACCATCCGCGGCAACATCGACAGGATGCTCGCCCGCGAGGAGACCATGACGTCCCCGTATCTGGAGGAGGATATCGACAAGATCTATCCTGTCATCCAGAGCACGGGATCCGACTCCGCGATGCTCGACAACACCCTGGAGTTCCTGTACATGAACGGGATGGACCTGCCGCTCGCGATCATGACGCTGATTCCGGAGCCGTGGAAACACAATAAGTTCATGAGCGAGGACAAGAAGGACTTCTATCACTATTACGCGACCATGATGGAGCCCTGGGACGGCCCGGCAGCGATCCTGTTCTCGGACGGCGACATCGTCGGCGCCACGCTGGACCGCAACGGCCTCCGCCCGTCCCGCTATTACATTACCGACGACGGGCGCCTGATCCTGGCCTCCGAAGTCGGCGTTCTGGATATTCCGCCGGAACACATCGTACAGAAGTCCAGGCTGGAGCCGGGCAGAATCCTGCTGGTGGATACCCGGCAGAAGCGCATCATCTCCGACGACGAGTGCAAAAATACCTACGCGCACCGGCAGCCGTACGGCGAGTGGCTGGACCGCAACCTGCTCTATCTGAGGGACCTCCCGATCCCGAACAAGAAGATCCCGGTCCACACGCAGAAGATGCGGGACAAGCTGTACAAAGTTTTCGGCTACACGTATGAGGACGTGAAGGACGCGATCCTCCCGATGGCGGAGAACGGCAGCGAGCCGACCAAGTCCATGGGGCACGACGTCCCGCTGGCGGTCCTGTCCAGGGAGCACCAGCTGCTGTTCAACTACTTCAAGCAGCAGTTCGCCCAGGTCACAAACCCGCCCATCGATTCGCTGCGCGAAAAGATTGTCACGGACACGACGGTTTACATCGGGTCCGACGGCGACCTGCTCAACGAGAAGAGCAGCAACTGCTCCGTCCTGGAAGCAAACAACCCGATCCTGACGGGCGTCGATCTGATGAAGATCAAGGCTCTCGACCGGCCGGGATTCCACACAAAGACCGTTTCCCTCCTGTACTATAACAATACGTCCCTGGAGCGCGCGCTCGACCAGCTGAACATCACGGTCGACCGCGTGGCCTCCGAGGGCTACAACATCATCATCCTGTCCGACCGCGGGGTCGACGAAAACCATGTGCCGATCCCGTCCCTGCTCGCCGTCTCCTCGGTGGAGCAGCATCTGGTCCAGACCAAAAAGAGAACCGCGATCTCCCTGATCCTGGAGAGCGGCGAACCGAGAGACGTCCACCAGGTGGCGACGCTTCTGGGCTTCGGCGCCCGCGCGATCAACCCGTACCTGGCGCATGAGTGCATCGCCGAGCTGATTGACCTGGGGATCCTGGACAAGGACTATCACACGGCCATCCGGGACTACAACAACGCGCTGCTCAACGGCGTCGTCAAGATCGCGGCCAAGATGGGGATTTCCACCATCCAGTCGTACCAGTCCGCCCGCATCTTCGAGGCGATCGGCATCTCGCAGGATGTGATCGATAAATATTTCACCGGAACAGTGAGCCGCGTCGGCGGCATCGGCATAAAGGAAATCCAGGAGGGCGTCACCTACCGCCACGACCACGCGTTTGACCCGCTCAACCTGGGCGTGGACACCACGCTGGACAGCGTCGGCTTCCATTATCTCCGGAGCGGCGAGAACAAGGAGGACCATCTTTACAATCCCGAGACGATCGTCAACCTTCAGCAGGCGGTCCAGCGCGGCGATTACGAACAGTTCCGCGTGTACTCCGACATGGTAGACGACGCGAGGAGACCGCACACGCTGCGCGGGCTGCTGGAGTTCCATTCGCCCAACAAGCCGATTCCCATCGAGGAGACGGAGTCGGTGGAGTCCATCATGCACCGCTTCAAAACCGGCGCCATGTCCTACGGCTCCATCTCGCAGGAAGCGCATGAGACGCTGGCCGTCGCGATGAACACGATCGGCGGCAAGTCGAACACCGGCGAGGGCGGTGAAAACCCGAAGCGCTACGGGACCATCCGCAACTCGGCGATCAAGCAGGTCGCGTCGGGGCGTTTCGGCGTCACCAGCGCCTACCTGAACAGCGCGGTGGAAATCCAGATCAAGATGGCGCAGGGCGCGAAGCCCGGCGAAGGCGGCAACCTTCCGGGGCGCAAGGTGTATCCGTGGATCGCGGAGACCCGCTATTCCACGCCCGGCGTTTCCCTGATCTCCCCGCCGCCGCACCATGACATTTACTCCATCGAGGATCTGGCCCAGCTGATCTACGACCTCAAGAACGCCAACCGCTTCGCCAGGATTTCGGTCAAGCTGGTCTCCGAGAACGGCGTGGGCACGATCGCCTGCGGCGTCGCCAAAGCCGGTGCCCAGGTCATCCTGATTTCCGGCTACGACGGCGGAACAGGGGCCGCGCCGGGAAGCTCGATCCACAACGCGGGCCTTCCGTGGGAGCTCGGCATCGCCGAGGCGCACCACCGCCTGCTGGACAACGGCCTGAGAGACCGTGTGATTCTCGAGACGGACGGCAAGCTGATGACAGGGCGCGACGTCGCCATCGCGGCGCTGCTCGGCGCGGAGGAGTACGGTTTCGCGACCGCTCCGCTGATCTGCATGGGATGCCTGATGATGCGCGTCTGCAGCCAGAATACCTGCCCGGCCGGAATCGCGACCCAGAACGAGGTTCTGCGCAGGCGTTTCGCCGGAAAACCGGAGTACGTCATCAACTTCATGAAGTTCGTCGCGCAGCAGCTGCGCGAGATCATGGCGCAGATGGGTTTCCGCACGGTTGAGGAGATGATCGGCCGCACGGACTGCCTGAGAGTCAGGGAACAGCAGATCACCGGGCGCTCCAGGCTGGTCGACCTGTCCCGGCTGCTCAACACAAAGTACGCCGGCGCGCCGGACAGCCACTTTGTCCCCTCCCATGTCTATGATTTCCACCTGGAGAAGACCCTGGACGAGTCCGTCCTGCTCCCGCGCTTCGAGGGCGCGCTGAACGCCGGAAAAGCTGTCAGGGGCGGGGAAGTCCATATCAAAGTATCCTCGACGGACAGAGCGTTCGGTTCGATTCTCGGCAGCGAGATCACCCGGAAGTTCGGCAGCAGCCTCCCGGACGACACCTTTGTGGTGAACGCGGAGGGCGGCGGCGGCCAGTCGTTCGGCGCCTTCATCCCTAACGGGCTTACGCTGCGCCTGTCCGGCGACGCGAACGACGGCTTCGGCAAGGGGCTGTCCGGCGGCAAGCTGGTGGTGACCCCGCCGAAGGGAAGCCGCTTCAAGGCCAGTGAAAACATCATCGTCGGCAACGTGGCGCTGTACGGCGCGACGAGCGGGAAGTGCTATGTGTGCGGCGTCGCGGGAGAGCGCTTCTGCGTCAGAAACTCCGGGGCGATCGCCGTGGCGGAAGGCTGCGGGGACCACGGCCTGGAATACATGACCGGCGGGCGGGCCGTCATTCTCGGGCCGACCGGCAAGAACTTCGCGGCCGGCATGAGCGGAGGAATCGCCTACGTCCTGGATATGGACCACACGCTGTACCGCAGGATGAACAAAGACATGGTCATGCTGGAGGAACTGACCGAGAAATACGATATCAGGGAACTGAAGGATATCCTGACGGACTATGTGGCTGAGACGGATTCGGAACTCGGCAGGGAGGTTCTGGACCATTTCAGCGACTATATTCCCTACTTCAAGAAGATTATGCCGAACGACTACCAGAAGATGCTCGCGGCCATCAGCAGGTACGAGGAGCAGGGCGTCGCGCACAATAACGCGGTATTGGAAGCGTTCAGGGAAGTTACGGCCTGAAGATCCGTTTTTTGGAGGAAGAAAGATGGGAAAACCTACAGGATTTCTGGAATACCAGAGAAAAAGCAATACCGAGATTCCGCCGGAAGAACGGATCAGAAATTTTGACGAATTCCATGTCCCGCTGGGGGAGAATGACCGCCGGGAGCAGGCGGCCCGCTGCATGAACTGCGGCGTGCCGTTCTGCCAGTCGGCCATGAAGCTGCACGGCATGGTCACCGGGTGCCCTCTCCACAACCTGATCCCCGAGTACAACGACCAGATTTACCGGGGGCATTACGGCCACGCGCTCTCCAGGCTCACCAAAACCAACAACTTCCCGGAATTCACCGGGCGCGTCTGCCCGGCGCTCTGCGAGAAGGCCTGCATCAACGGCGAGTACGGCGAGCCGGTGAGCTGCCATGACAACGAGCTGTTTCTGATCGAAACGGGATTTGCCACCGGCGCTATCGTGCCGAGAATCCCTGAAGTGCGCAGCGGGAAAAAAGTGGCTGTCGTCGGCTCAGGGCCTTCCGGGCTTGCGGTCGCGGACCAGCTGAACCACCGCGGGCACAGCGTCACCGTCTATGAGAGGGACGACCGCGTCGGCGGCCTGCTGATGTACGGCATCCCGAACATGAAGCTGGACAAGTCGGTGGTTGAGCGCCGCAGAAAGCTGATGGAGGCCGAGGGCGTTCGGTTCGTCACCGGCGTGAACGTCGGGGTGGATGTCACCGGAAAAGAGCTGCGGGAGCAGTATGACGCCGTGGTGCTCTGCTGCGGGGCCAAGGAACCGAGAAAACTCGCCGTGGACGGCTTTTCCGACACTAAGGGCGTTTATTTCGCGGTCGATTTCCTGAAAGCGACCACAAAGAGCCTGCTCGATTCCAACCTGGCGGACAAAAAATACATCAGCGCGAAAGGGAAGGACGTCGTGATTGTCGGCGGCGGCGATACCGGAAACGACTGCATCGGAACGGTGATCCGCCATGGGTGCAGGTCCGTGACGGCGCTGGAGATGATGCCGGAGCCCCCGGCTGAGCGCGCGCCGGACAATCCGTGGCCGGAGTGGCCGAAGACAAAGAAAACCGACTATGGCCACGAAGAGGCGATCGCTCTGTTCGGGAAGGATCCCCGCGTCTACGAGACCACGGTGAAGGAACTGATCCGCAATAAAAAAGGCGAGCTCACCGGGATCAAAACCGTAAAGGTGCGCTTCGAGAACCGGAAGATGATCGAAGTGGAAGGCAGCGAGCAGACGCTCAGGTGCGGCCTGCTGCTGGTCGCCGCCGGATTTACGGGCTGCCAGAAGTACACGGCCGAAAGCTTCGGCGTGGCGCTCGGCAGCCGCAATACCGTCCTCACTGAGGCGGACCAGTATCAGACCAGCGTCCCCGGCGTCTTCACGGCCGGCGACATGCACCGGGGCCAGTCCCTGGTTGTGTGGGCGATTCACGAAGGCCGCTGCTGCGCCCGCGCTGTCGATGAGTACCTGATGGGCTATTCGAACGAGAGCGTGTGACAGGCCGGCTGCCGGCACAGCTAAAGCTCGCAGCGGCATTGCCGCCGGCGCCGGGAACTCTGCCGGATTTTCCGGTAAGGCCTGCTCCATTGTTTCGTGGTCTCACGGGCAGGCCGTCGGGGCCTGTAAAGCGAAGTGCCTGGCGGCACGGACAGTGGAAAAACATCCGCCGATACCATCCGGGAGTCATAAAAAGAGAGAATTTTCGGGACAGAAAAAATTGATTTAGGTATATTTTGACGATTGCCATCGGCAGGAGTCAGAGCTATAATACGCACATAAGAAACGGCAAAGGCGCCGAAACCGATAAGAAATTATCGGTTTCGGCGCCTTTTCTTTTTCACGGAGCCGGGCGCGGCGAATGCTGAACAGAGGCTGCGGCATCAGAGCTGGCGCGCGGAAACCCTTCTTCGGAACCGGCGGCAGCCGTGTTCCCTGAGCGGCGGAAGTGAAAAAGATTTCCATGGCGAACATTCCGGCCTGGAAAGGCAGCGCAGGCAGCGCTGCCGCCGTTGTTCATCGGAAAGGAGAGAATGAGTATGAAATTTGAACCGACCACCGTCATATGGGTTCTTCTCTGCGCCGCACTGGTTTACTTCATGCAGGCAGGCTTCGCGCTCTGCGAATCCGGCCTGACCAGGGCAAAGAACACCGGCAACATTCTGATGAAGAACATGATGGACTTCTGTATCGGAACGCCGTGCTTCTGGATCATCGGATTTTCGCTGATGTTCCACGGCACCTCGGCTCTGATTGGCGTGCCGGATTTCTTTATCCAGGGATCCTACACCGCCGAGAACAGCGTGGTGCCGCAGACCATGCCGCTTCTGGCCTACGTTGTTTTCCAGACGGTATTCTGCGCGACAGCCGCGACCATCGTCTCCGGATCCATGGCGGAGCGCACGAACTTCAAAGCCTACTGCGTTTATTCCGCAATCATCTCCCTGTTCGTCTACCCGATCTGCGGGCACTGGTCCTGGGGCGGCGGATGGCTTTCGCAGCTCGGCTTCCACGATTTCGCCGGTTCCGCGCAGGTTCACAATGTCGGCGGCATTATCGCGATGCTCGGCGCCGCGATGCTCGGACCGCGTATCGGCAAGTATGACAAGAACGGAAAGGCGAGAGCTATCCCGGGCCACAACATGACTTCCGTTGCCCTCGGATGCTTTATCCTCTGGTTCTGCTGGTTCGGATTCAACGGCGGCTCCACCGTCGCGATGAACAGCGACGACTCCGTTTCCACCGCGTCTCTCGCCTTCATGACGACAAACCTGGCGGCAGCGGTTTCGACCACCACGGCGATGATCTTCACCTGGTTCCGCTACGGCAAGCCGGATGTCTCCATGACGCTGAACGCGTCCCTGGCAGGACTGGTTGCCATCACGGCAGGTGCCGACTGCGTCTCCCCGGCCGGAGCGTTCATCATCGGCCTGGTCGCAGGATTCCTTGTCGTTTTCTCCGTAGAATTCTTTGATAACGTAGCGAAAATCGATGACCCTGTCGGCGCTGTTTCCGTGCACTTTGTCAACGGCGTATGGGGCACTATCGCGGTCGGACTGTTCTCCACCGGCGCTGACGGCGTGAGAAAGGGCCTGTTCTACGGCGGCGGCTTCACCCAGCTCGGCATACAGCTGCTCGGCCTTGTGGCGATTGACGCCTACGTCCTGATCGTGATGTTCATCGCGTTCAAGATCATCGACAAGACCATCGGCCTCCGTGTTCCGGCACAGGTCGAAATCGACGGCCTGGATATCCATGAGCACGGTCTCGCGAGCGCGTACTCCGGATTCGCCATCTCCGACGTCACCGACCTTGACGTTGTCGCCAATGAGAACACCGATCTCGGCGAGGACGACTACACGAAAGCTTCGGAAGCGCAGAAGAACGCCGCGGTCAAGGTGGTCACTCCGCCGGAAGGCGCGATTTACGACACCAGAATTCACAAGGTTTCGATTATCTGCCGCATGAACAAGTTCGACGAGCTCAAGAAAGCGCTCAACCAGCTCGGCGTAACCGGCATGACGATGACGCAGGTCATGGGCTCGGGCATCCAGAGAGGGTCCCAGACCAGATACAGAGGCGCGGTAGTCGACTCAACGCTGCTGCCTAAGATCAAGATCGAGGTCGTCGTCAGCAGGATTCCGGTCGATAAAGTCATTGAGACGGCCAAGAAGGTTCTTTACACCGGCCATATCGGAGACGGCAAGATCTTTGTCTACAACGTGATGAAGGTCGTCAAAGTCAGGACCGGCGAGGAGAACGAGGCCGCCCTGCAGGATGTAGAGTAAAACCTCGGCATCCGTGAAAAACCGAAAGCTGATGCATTCCGCGTCAGCTTCAAAACTGCAGGACCCCGGATGAGGTTTTTTGCATCCGGCGTCCGTGGAAACGACATTCTGACCCCGGCGCCGGGCCCGGAAACCACTGGCGCGCGGGAATTCCGACAAATACCCCCTTTTGATACCGACAGGCAGCCCCGGATGCATTTCCGGAGCTGCGCAAAGCCGGTAAGTTCCCTGAAAGAGCACTTCGGAAATTTCCTGAGCAGGCGCTGCCGAAGTACCCTGATAAGCACTTCTGAAGCTTCCTGAACAGGCGCTGCCGAAGTATCCTGAAAGAGCAGTAAATCTGAAGATTCCTGAAAACAGGCTCTGCCGATGAACTCTGAAAGGCACTTCAAAACACCGGAAAGAACCTGCGAAGTTTCAGGAAGGCCGCTCCCAAAGCACACGGGAGAGAAATCTTTCAGGACTGACGGGTTTCCGCATAAGTGACTGTAAGTGCCATCTTATACCTCCTTCTGGTTCATTGCTGTGGAAAAGGCTGCCGCGGGCAGCCTTTTTCCATTATATGGCCGCCGGCGGGAACTTTCCCCGGCGCTTGGGAGCGATCCGCCGGACCGGCACTTTTGCTGCCGGCTGGAATTTACCCCCGGCGCGTCGAAGCGATCCGCCGGGCAGGCTCGTCTGACTGCCCGCAGGAACTCTCACCGGTATGTTGGAGAAATCCCGCCGGATCGGAGCATCCGGCTGTCGGGCAGCAGCCTGCCGCGGGCTGGTGCCGCGCTTTTCACGGAACGTGCCTGACCGGCAAATGACAGGCGCGGGAAAACCGTGGGTAAAAAGCGGGCAAAGTTTTTGTGCTTTACAAGATGCGTCCCATTGATGTATATTGTGACAGGCTTATTCTGCCTGCGCGTCTGAACGCGGCGCAGATCCGTACAGTGGCTGGGACAGGCACCGCGTTCAGCGCAGGGCTTGAGGTTTCAGTCACTTTTTCTAAAGGAGAGGTTATGGTTAAATATGTTTTCGTTACGGGCGGAGTCGTTTCGGGACTCGGCAAGGGAATTACCGCGGCTTCACTGGGCAGGCTCCTGAAGTCGCGCGGCTACAGGGTCACCATGCAGAAATTCGATCCGTACCTGAACGTGGATCCGGGAACAATGAATCCGATTCAGCACGGCGAGGTTTTTGTCACGGACGACGGGACGGAAACAGACCTGGACCTCGGCCACTACGAGAGATTCATCGACGAGAGCCTGACCAAAAAGTCCAACGTGACCTCGGGAAAAGTCTACTGGTCGGTGATCAACAAGGAGCGCCACGGCGACTACGGCGGCGGCACCGTCCAGGTGATTCCCCATGTCACCAACGAGATCAAGGACCGGTTCTACCGCCCGGAGGACCCGAACGAGAACTGCATAGCCATCATCGAAGTCGGCGGCACGGTCGGAGATATCGAGTCGCAGGCGTTTTACGAGGCGATCCGTCAGTTTATGCAGGAGATCGGGCCGAAGAATTCCTGCATGATCCACGTGACGCTGATCCCCTACCTGCACGGCTCGAGAGAGCTGAAGACCAAGCCGACGCAGGCCAGCGTGAAGGAACTGCAGCAGATGGGAATCCGCCCGGATATCATCGTGTGCCGCAGCGAGATGGAAATCCCGCAGTACCTCAAGGATAAGATCGCGCTGTTCTGCAACGTCCCGGCGCATCACGTCCTTCAGAACCTCAACGCGGAATCGATTTACGAAGTTCCGCTGATGATGGAAAAAGAGCACCTGGCCGAGGCCGTGTGCGAGTGCCTGGACCTTCCGTGCCCGGAGCCGGACCTCACGGACTGGACCGCGATGGTGGAAGGCCTGGAGCACCCGGAAACCGAGGTGGAAGTGGCGCTGGTCGGCAAATACACCACGCTGCACGACGCCTACCTTTCGGTGGTCGAGGCCCTGCATCACGGCGGCGCCAAAAACCGCACGAAGGTCAATATCCGCTGGGTGGATTCCGAGGAGGTGGAGCGCCAGGGCTGCGACGCCATGCTTTCGGGCATTGACGGGATGATCATCCCCGGCGGCTTCGGAAAACGCGGCACGGAGGGAATGATCATGGCGGCCGGCTACGCGAGGACGCACAAAATTCCGTTCCTCGGCATCTGCCTCGGCATGCAGATGGCGCTTGTTGAGTTCGCCCGCGATGTGCTTGAGCAGCATGACGCGAACAGCTCGGAATTCGCGCCGGACACCCTTCACCCGGTCATCCACCTGATGCCGGAGCAGGAGACCGTCACCGATCTGGGCGGAACCATGAGACTCGGCGCTTATCCGTGCGTGCTGGACGAGAACTCCAAAGCTTATCAGCTGTACGGGACCAAAAACATTTCCGAGCGCCACAGGCACAGATACGAAGTCAACAACGATTACCGCGAGGCTTTCACGAAGCACGGCATGAAGCTTTCGGGAATTTCGCCGGACGGCAGAATCGTGGAGATGATCGAACTGACCGATCATCCTTACTATATCGGAACCCAGGCGCACCCTGAGTTCAAATCCCGGCCGAACAACGCCCATCCTCTGTTTGCGGGACTGGTCAGGGCGGCGAGAGAGCACCGCGAGGGACAGCAGCAGTAAGAGGCGGACGGAGGCGCCGGGCAGGAGAACATAATGAAAACTTACGAAGAGATGGAAACCTACATGGAGGAAGAGAATGTGAAGTTTATCCGCCTCACGTTCTTCGACGCCATGGGAACGCAGAAAAATGTGGCAATCATGCCGTCCGAGCTCAAGCGCGCGATGCAGGAAGGCATTTCGTTCGACGCTTCGAACATCGCGGGCTACGGCATGAGGGAAAAGTCCGACCTGTTTCTGAAGCCCGAGCTTTCCACTCTCACGGCAGTACCCTGGAGGCCGGTCGACGGGCGCGTGGTCCGCATCTTCTGCGAAGTCCAGAACCCCGACGGCACCCCGTTTGAGCTTTCCCCGCGCAACTACCTGAAAAAGGCGGCCCAGGCAGCCAGGGAGCTGGGAGTGCGCATCAACATCGGGCCGGAGATGGAGTTTTACATCTTCCGGCTGGACGAGAACGGAAACCGCACCTACGAACCGCAGGACCGCGCCGGGTACATGGATTCAGACCCCTATGACCGCGGCTCGAATTTCCGCCGCGAGCTGTGCTTCACCATGCTCGACATGGGCATCACGCCGGAGTCCTCCCACCATGAGAGCGGACCCGGGCAGAATGAGGTGGATTTTCATTACAGCAGTCCGCTGAACGCCGCGGACAACACGGCGACGGTGAGGTGGGCGATCCGCAGCATCGCCGACAGCATGGGCCTGTGGGCGGATTTCTCCCCGAAGCCGCTGTGGGATAAGCCGGGAAGCGGGATGCACATCAACTTCTCCGTCTCCCGCGACGACGGGAGCGACTGCCTGCCGCAGTTCATGGCCGGGGTGATGAAATACATCCGCGATATGACGCTGTTCCTCAACCCGTCGAAAAAGTCCTACCTGCGCTTCGGGGAGATGGAAGCCCCCAAATACGTGAGCTGGTCGCCGCAGAACCGGTCCCAGCTGATCCGCATCCCGGCCGCCGACACGCCCCGGATGGAGCTGCGCAGCCCGGACGGGCTGGCCAATCCGTATCTGGCGTACGCGCTGGTGATCTATGCCGGCCTGGAGGGAATAAAGCAGGGCCTCCGCCCGGACGCTCCGATGAACACCAATCTTTACACGGCTGACGCCGATTTCACCAGAAGGCTTCAGCAGCTGCCGATGAATATCAGCGAAGCTGTCCGATGCGCGCAGAAGAGCGATTTCATCAGCAGATATGTGCCGGAGGAGTACATTGACCTGTACTGCTCGGACGAGAAGAGGAAAAAATATGCCGACTTCTTCGAAGAATAACAGCAGTCTCCTGATCGTTGCTTCTTCGCAGAATGTCTGCCATTCTATCAGACAGGTGCTGGGCGGCCTGTATCAAAAAATCGCCTATGCTGACACGATGGTTCTGGCGAAACAGAAACTGGCGGCGGAGCACTTTGATTCCATGGTGATCAATACTCCCCTGTCGGATGAAAACGGCGTACTTTCCGCGATGGACATCGCGGAGAGAACGGCGATCGGCATTATGCTTCTGGTGAGCGCGGATTCTTTTGACAAGGTCGCTTACCGGACCCAGAATACCGGGATTTTCATCCTCAGCAAGCCGGTGAAGGGCCAGTATCTCATGGAGACCGCGAGTGTGATGATTACGATGCAGCGCCGGCTGGACCAGATGGCTCTCGAAAACCAGAAGCTCCGCCGCAGGCTTGACGACCTCGAAATTATCAACAGAGCCAAGTGCCTTCTCATCGAGAGACAGCATCTTTCCGAGGAGCAGGCTCACTATTACGTGGAAAAATACGCGATGGACGGTTCCATCACCAAGAGAGAGGCAGCCAAAGAAATCATCGCCAATCTCGATACATTGTAGAATATATTTATTTGAAGGATCCGCAGCAGCGGCTGAAAAAGCCGCTGCCGCGGATTTTTTAAGGACCGGCGGCGCGGAGAGGCTTGATCCGGGATCGCGGCGGAGCAGTATTGCGAAGGATGAGCGGGAACACTGCGTAGGATGCGGATGGGGGAAAGTCTATGAAATGCATATTATTATGAATATATGCAGAATCTGCTGAAAGGAAAAACATAAGATGAGTTGAAATAAATACTTGATTTTATTGAAAATACAGAATAGAATAGGCCAAAGAAAATTGTCAATCAAGTTTGAATATATAAATTTCGGTTTGCTGCGGCAAAGAATGGAGCGCAAGGAATGAAAGCTACTCTAATGCTGGAAAACGGGGCTGTCTTTACGGGAACTTCCATGGGTTCCGCCAAAACCAGCGTCTGTGAAATGGTGTTCAATACCTCCATGGTCGGCTATCAGGAAATCCTTACGGACCCTTCCTACGCGGGGCAGGGAATCGTCATGACCTACCCGCTGATCGGCAATTACGGCGTGAACAGCGAGGATAACCAGTCGCGGAAGCCCTGGGCGTCGGCGATGATCGTGCGGAGGCTCAGCCCCCGCGGAAGCAACTTCCGCAATGAGGATACCCTGGATAATTACCTGAAAAAATACGATATCACGGGAATCTGCGGAGTGGACACCCGGGCGATCACGAGGATCCTCCGGGACCAGGGAACCATGAACGGAATCATTACAGCCGAGGAGAATTTCGACCATGCGGAGGCTCAGCGCCTGATCCATTCCTACCATGTCGCGGGAACCGTCGAGAGAACGACCAGAGAGCAGGTCCAGGTTTACCCGGGGGACGGCAAAAACGTAGCCTTCCTGGACCTCGGCGCCAAGGAGGAGATGATCCGGCTGCTGCAGAAGCGCGGCTGCCGCGTCACGGCATACCCGGCCCACACTCCGGCCGAAACCATCCTGGCCGGGAATTACGACGGGATCATGCTGTCCAACGGCCCCGGCGATCCGGCCGACAACCCGGACATCATCGCCGAAATCCGCAAGCTCTGCGCGTCCGGCATCCCGATCTTCGCGGTATGCCTGGGGCACCAGCTGATGGCGCTCGCGGCGGGGGCGAAAACCGGCAAACTGAAATACGGGCACCGCGGCGCCAACCATCCGGTCAAGGATCTGGAGACCGGAAGGGTTTACATCACCTCGCAGAACCACGGCTACGTGGTGCTGGCCGACAGCGTGAACCCGGAGATTGCCGAGATCAGCCACGTCAATGTCAACGACGGCACCGTCGAAGGGCTCAGGTATAAAAACAAAAAGATCTTCACCGTGCAGTTCCATCCGGAAGCCTGCCCGGGCCCGCGCGACACGGAGTATCTGTTTGACCGGTTTATGGACCTCATGAAGGGAGAATGAAATGCCAAGGAACAAAGAGATCAAAAAAGTTCTGGTGATCGGCTCCGGCCCGATTATTATCGGGCAGGCCGCAGAGTTTGACTACGCCGGCACGCAGGCATGCCGTTCCCTCAGAGAGGAAGGCGTCGAGGTTGTCCTGGTGAATTCCAACCCGGCGACGATCATGACCGACAAGGACATCGCCGACCATGTCTATATCGAGCCGCTGAACGTTCCCTCGCTGACGCAGATCATCGAGAAAGAGCGCCCCGATTCCATCCTGCCCACGCTGGGCGGCCAGACGGGACTGAACCTCGCCATGGCGCTCAACGAGAAGGGCATCCTGCAGAAGTACAACGTCAGGCTTTTAGGCTGCAGCGCCGAATCCATTCGGAAGGCGGAGGACCGCCAGGGCTTCAAGGACACGATGGAGGAGATCGGGCAGCCGCTGGTGACCAGCAGGGTGGTGCGCAGCGTCGACGACGCCCTGGCTTTCGCCGACGAGATCGGCCTCCCGGTCGTCGTGCGGCCGGCTTACACGCTGGGCGGCACCGGAGGCGGAATCGCCTCGACAAAAGAAGAGCTGACCGAGATCTGCAGCAACGGCCTGCGCCTCTCCCGCATCGGCGAAGTGCTGATCGAGCGCAGCATCGCGGGCTGGAAGGAAATCGAGTACGAAGTGATCCGCGACAGCGCCGGCAACGTCATCACTGTCTGCAACATGGAAAACATTGACCCGGTCGGCGTCCACACCGGCGACTCGGTCGTGGTGGCGCCCTCGCAGACGCTGGCGGACAAGGAATACCAGATGCTCCGGACGGCGGCGCTCGACATCATCACCGCGCTGGGCATCGAGGGCGGCTGCAACGTGCAGTTCGCGCTCAAGCCCGACAGCTTCGAGTACGCCGTGATCGAGGTCAATCCAAGAGTATCGCGCTCATCCGCCCTGGCTTCCAAAGCGACGGGCTACCCGATCGCGAAAGTCACCGCCAAGATCGCGCTCGGCTACACGCTGGACGAGATCAAAAACGCCGTGACCGGGAAGACGACCGCCTGCTTTGAGCCCGCGCTGGACTACTGCGTCGTGAAAATTCCCAAGTGGCCGTTCGACAAGTTCATCACCGCGAGCCACAAGCTCGGCACCCAGATGAAGGCGACCGGCGAAGTCATGGCCATCGACAACAGCTTCCAGGGCGCCCTGATGAAGGCCGTGCGCTCGCTGGACCAGCATGTGAACTCCCTGCAGCTTGACACCCTGAAGAAGCTGAGCGACGCGGAAATCCGCCACAGGCTAGAGCTGATCGACGACCAGCGCCTGTTTGTCATCGCCGAGGCGCTCCGCCGCAATTTCACCCCCGAGGGCATCCATTCCATCACGAAAATCGACGTGTGGTTCATCGACCGCGTTAAAGATATCACCGACATGGAAAAGCGCCTCAAAAAGGAGCCGCTCACCTACGACCTGCTGCACCTGGCCAAGGAGTACGGGTTCACCGACGGCTATATCGGCGAGCTGCGCGGAACCAGCGGGAAGGAGATCAAGGCTCTCCGCAATCAGATGAACATCCACGCCTCCTTCAAGATGGTGGATACCTGCGCGGCCGAATTCGACGCGGCGACGCCCTACTATTACTCCACCTATGACGACGCGAATGAGTCGAGCGGCGAGGATATCCCCAGGAAGGTGCTGGTTCTGGGCTCCGGCCCGATCAGGATCGGCCAGGGCATTGAGTTCGATTTCTGCTCCGTCCACTCTGTGTGGAGCCTGAAAAAGCTCGGATGCTACACGATCATCGTCAACAACAACCCCGAGACCGTCTCCACGGATTTCGACGTCGCGGACAAGCTGTATTTTGAGCCGCTGACCGCGGAAGACGTCCAGAACATTGTCGAGCTGGAGAAGCCCTGGGGAGCGGTGGTGCAGTTCGGCGGGCAGACGGCGATCAGCCTGGCGCAGGCGCTGACCGATATGGGCGTGAGGATCCTCGGGACCGACGCCGCCGGCGTGGACGCCGCGGAAGACCGGGAAAAGTTCGACGAGATCCTCAAGCAGACGCACATCGAGAAGGCGGAGGCTGGCTCCTGCTTCACCGTGGACGAGGCGAAGGAGATCGCGGGCCGCATCGGGTATCCGGTGCTCGTGCGCCCGTCCTACGTGCTCGGCGGCCAGGGCATGGAAATCTGCTACGACGACACGGATATCACGAACTATGTGGGAATCATCAACAGGTACTCCCAGGAGCACCCGATCCTGGTGGACAAGTACCTGATGGGCCAGGAGCTTGAAGTCGACGCCGTGTGCGACGGGGAGGACATCCTGATTCCCGGCATCATGGAGCACATCGAGAGGGCCGGAATCCACTCCGGCGACTCCATCTCGGTGTATCCGCCGGTCAAGATCTCCAAAGAGCACCAGAAAGTCATCACGGAATACTCGAAAAAACTGGCCACCGCGCTGCATGTCGTGGGCCTGGTCAACATCCAGTTTGTCATCTATCACGACAAGGTCTACGTGATCGAGGTCAACCCGAGGTCCTCCCGCACCATCCCCTACATCACCAAGGTGACCGGCGTCCCGATCATCGAACTGGCCACCCGCGTCATGCTCGGGGCAAAGCTGAAAGACCTCGGATACGGGACCGGCCTCTACCCGGAGTCCGATTACTACGCGGTGAAAATGCCGGTGTTCTCCTTCAGCAAGCTGGAGGACGCGGACACTACGCTGGGGCCGCAGATGAAGTCCACCGGCGAAGTGCTGGGCATCGACAAAGACTTTAACCAGGCCCTGCTCAAGGCCTTCAAAGGCGCGAACCTGGAGCTGCCGGACAAGGGAAGCCGCATCCTGATCACGGTGAAGGACGCGGACAAGCCCGAGATCGTCCCGATCGCGAAGGAGATGGAGTCCCTGCGCATGCACATCTACTGCACGAAGGGAACCTACGACTACCTGCAGAACCACGGCGTGCGCTGCGAGCGCGTCAACAGCATCCGCGAGGGAAGCCCCTCGGTGCTGGACTTGATCGAAATCGGCATGTTTGATATGATTATCAACACGCCCGGAAAGAACCGGGCGCACACAACCGATGGGTTCAGAATCCGCAAAGCGGCCACGGAAAGATCGATTCCCGTGATCACCGCCATCGATACCGCGAAGGCTATCCTGCGCGCGAGGGAGAAGGGCCACTCCGGCCAGCTCCAGGCGGTCGACATCACGACGATCAATCAGACGGTGCGCTGAGAGACGAGGGGAAATGGGCAGACAGACAGTTGTTATCCTGGATTTCGGCGGTCAGTACAATCAGCTGATCGCCCGCAGAGTGCGCGAGTGCCATGTATACTGCGAACTGCTTCCGTGTACAACGGCGCTGGAAAAGGTGAAGGAGAAAAATCCGATCGGAATTATCCTGACTGGCGGGCCGAACAGCGTGTACGAGCCGGATTCTCCGCATTACGACAGAGAGCTTTTTGAACTGGGGATTCCGGTTCTGGGCATCTGCTACGGCTGCCAGCTGATGAGCTATACGCTCGGCGGGAAAGTGGTTCCGGCGCAGGATGACGACGCGCGGGAATACGGAAAGACGACGGCGTTCTACGATACGGGCGTGAAAATCTTCCAGGGGCTTCCCTCCGAGGGGCAGGCATGGATGAGCCACGGCGATTACATGGAGAAGATCCCGGAAGGATTCCGGATCGCCGCGCACACGGAGAAATGCCCGACCGCTGCGATCTGCGACGAGAGCCGCGGCTTCTACGGCGTCCAGTTCCATCCGGAGGTCATGCACACCGAGAACGGCACGAAGATGCTCCGCAATTTCCTCTACCTGGTGTGCGGCGCGGCCGGCGACTGGACCATGGGAGACTACTGCAGGACCGCGGTGGAGAACATCCGCCGCAAGGTCGGGGATCAGAAAGCGCTGCTCGCGCTGTCCGGCGGCGTGGATTCGTCGGTGGCGGCGGCGCTGTTCGCCGAGGCGATCGGCAGCCAGCTCACCTGCGTGTTTGTCGATCACGGCCTGATGAGAAAGAACGAGGGCGACGAGGTCGAGCAGGCCTTTAAAAAGTGGGATATCAACTTCATCCGGATCAACGCGGAGGACGAGTTCCTCGAAAAACTCAAAGGCGTGACGGATCCGGAGCGCAAGAGAAAGATCATCGGAGAGCAGTTTATCCGCGTGTTTGAGCGCGTCGGAAAGCAGATCGGCAGGGTCGACTACCTGGTTCAGGGAACGATCTACCCGGATGTGATTGAGTCGGGCTTCGGCAACGCGGCGACGATCAAGAGCCACCATAACGTGGGCGGCCTGCCGGACTACGTCGATTTCAAGGAGATCATCGAGCCGCTCCGCATCCTCTTCAAGGATGAGGTGCGCCAGCTTGGCCGCGAGCTGGGCCTGCCGGATTATCTGGTCAACCGCCAGCCGTTCCCCGGCCCCGGCCTCGCGATCCGCATTATCGGCGAGGTGACGAAGGAGAAGGCTGACCTGCTGCGCGAGGCGGACGCCATCTACCGCGAGGAGATCGAGAAGGCCGGCCTCAACCGTTCCATCGGCCAGTACTTCGCTGTGCTGACCAACCTGCGCTCCGTCGGCGTGATGGGCGACGGCCGCACCTACGATTACGCGGTCGCGCTCCGCGCCGTGGACACCTCGGACTTTATGACCGCGGACTGGTCCCGCATCCCGTACGACGTGCTCGACCGGGTGTCCAGCCGGATCGTCAACGAGGTCAAAGGAGTCAACCGCGTGCTGTTCGACGTGACGTCGAAGCCGCCGGCGACGATAGAATTTGAATAAAAACACGAATCCCTGCAAGTCTTGAATTCATCGGACTTGCAGGGATTTTTTTGTGCCCGCTGGGTACATTTTGGGTACAGATCTTTTATTCCGAAGCAGTTGTTCAATCTGGATTCTTCGGATGAAGGCCTATCTGATCCACGAAAGCGTCATGTTTTTCCTGTGCTTTCAGGAGAAGCTCATTCGGTTCGCTGATTGGATAAGTATCCATCCACCAGTCAAAATCCACGTAAGCTTTTTCCAATGCTTCCTTTCGTTCTTTCACGTTCTTGATCTTATCCGCTTTCTGGATATCTTCCTCATATTTCTGATATCGCTGGAACCATGAGCGCATCAGCATCAGCGAATTGAAACGGATGGCAACACAGTCATTGCCATCATCATCCTTCGTCTCGAAGAGTGCACCGCCGAAATTCCGGTACATCTGAAAAAGCGAATGCATTGCGGAGATTCCGTTGACTTCTGAATTTTTCAGCACTTCAACATTGACGCCCAGAGCGTCAGCAAGTGCCTGCAGCGATGAGGGTTTCGGATTCCGCCTGCCAGATTCATAGGCACGTATGTAAGACTCGCTGACACCGATTTCGTCACCGAGCTGCTTTAAAGTCATTCCCCGCGCTTTGCGAAGACGCCTGATATTTTCGCCAACAGTCATGATGTACCTCCTTCGC
>JBMNRC010000008.1:0-98950 GCA_050944455.1 Lachnospiraceae bacterium | reverse complement strand
ACGCCATATGGGCCCAAGGAGGGAGACGTCAGATCCATGCCATTCCATTCTAACAGCTTTAGCAATGAAGGATGTAGATCCCAACTGGCTGTTGGGTTCTCTATACCCTGACTTTATTGTAGGAGGGAGGGAGTTATGAGCAGAAGTCATAAAAACGGCAGTCCGGTAGTCAGGATTATCCTGGCCGGCTTAGGCGTGGTCGGCGGAATGATTCTTCTTTTTCTGTTTCCTTCACTGCGCGGCAGTTCCGGGAAAAAGGCCGGAAAACAGTCCGGAGAAAACGGCGGCGGAAAAAATTCCGCTGAAAACGGGACGGACGGATCATCCGGCATCAGACAAGAGGATTGAAAAAGACTGAAAAAGCGGTCCGCAGAAACCTGAAAGTTTCTGCGGACCGCGGTTTTTCCGGGTCCTCCCGCCATTCCGGGTCATTGCTGTTCAGACACGCGATTCAGTCGTTTCCGCCAGAGTCCGCATTCTGTTCAAAACGGTTGGCGTGCGTTCTCAGGCAGCGGATCAGGTAAGGCAGTTCAAAGGCAATCATCACGAGCCAGCCGGACAGATAGGCAAAGGGTACCGCCTCGAAACCAAAGCCGAACCCGAACACCATGACAGCCAGGCTTCCGGCGCGGACGCCCATGTTGATGATGCTGCTCACGAGCGTGATTTTCAGGTCCCCGATCCCGCGGAAATAACCCTGCAGGCCGTTGGTGATGCCCGGCAGCGGATACATGAAGGCGATCAGGCGGAGATTGCGCACTCCCTCCGCGATGACCTCCTCATCGTCCGTGAAAAATGCCATGATCGGGTGCGCGGCGAAAAAGAAAACAAAGGCGGCGAGAAAGCCGAAGCAGACTTCCAGGATCATCCCGTACCGGAAGGTGAGGGAAACACGCTTATTTTTTCGCGCGCCGACGTTCTGAGCCATGACGCTGGTCATCGCGTGGGCGATATTCTGTTCGGGAATGCAGGCGTAGTCATCCATCCGGTTGGTTGCGTTGAACGCGGCTGTCACGGCGACACCCAGCGTATTGACAATCCCCTGCGTCGCGATCTTGCCCATCTGCACCGTGGACTGCTGCAGGGCGCTGACAATGCCGTAGGAACAGATCTTCTGGAACTGGCTTTTGTCGAAAATCAGCCATTTCCTGCCGAGACGCAGGATCTGGATTTTCCTGACGGTATAGAACCAGCACAGGACGGCGGCCAGCCCTTCGCATACGACGGTGGAAAGCCCTGCGCCGAAAGTCCCGAGGCCGAAGACAATGACAAACAGCAGGTCTCCGAAAATGTTCAGTATCGCGCTCGCCCCGAGAAAATACAGCGGGGATTTCGAATCTCCCATGGAGCGCAGCATGCTGGCCAGGTAATTGTACACAAAGCTGAAGACCAGGCCCATCATGATTGTCCGCAGATACATGACCGATTCGTCCAGAATTTCATCCTGGACCTGAAGCAGCATCAGGATCGGGCGTGCCGCGGCTGTCACTCCGAGAGCGACCAGGGCGGAGAAGATGATCCCCGAGATCATTCCCGTGCTTACCTGCCGCTGGAGAATATCGTATTGCTTCGCGCCGTAATGAAAGCTCACCAGGATTCCCGCGCCGAGACAGATCCCGTTCGTGAACAGCAGGATCAGGGTCATCAGCGGGTTTGATGTTCCTACGGCGGCGAGCGCGTTGCGCCCGACAAAACGTCCGACGATCATGCTGTCGATCGCGTTGTAGGTCAGCTGAAGAAGGTTTCCGAGAACCAGAGGGATGGTGAAGGTTACCAGGGTCGTGAAGACAGGCCCCTTTGTCATGTCTTTTGTCATTTCGTCCTCTTTCTTCTGTGGTCCGCTGGAGCAGCGGACAGAAAAAATGTACGCCAGCGGGCCGCCCTTGTCAATGGTAACAGCCGCGGACGGACGCGGATGTGCGGGAAAAAGCTGTTCCGGGCAGATAAGCCTTGCAGGTTTGCCACGATTATAATAAGATAAATAAGTTAGATGTGTCATCCGGCGCGTGCGGTAACGCCTGCGCGGCAGTTCACGGGAAGCAGGCCCGCGCTGTGCGGTCCGATTCCGCGCGGGGATGATCCCGAAAAGCCGCCCGGCGTCCCCCCTTCGCGCGCCTGACACAGGAAGGCTGACACAGGAAGGGAGGAGAAAGAAAGCATGAAACAGATCGAAGCCTCAGTCCCTGAGGAGACCATACTGCCGGAGAGCGCGGTTGCCTGCTGGGAAAAGCCGGAGGAAGTCCCGGCTGCGGAGGCATCCTACCGGGTGTTTCTGAACGGCAGGTTTATCGCGGAAACTTCCGCCTGCGATTATACTTTCCGGAATCTTTCTCCGGCCTCGGACTATGCGGTTTCCGTGTACCTTAAGGAATCGGGAGATTCCGGGGAATCCGCCGGTGACCCCGCGGAATCCGGACAGGGAAATTCTCTTTTCCATAGCCTGTTCAGCCGAAGAAAGAAGCCTGACGGGCAGAGCGGAAGCCTCAGCACCGGGTTCAGGACGCCGGAGAAAAACGAGGCGCTTTCCGTCGTGAATTTCGGCGGCGTCGGCGACGGAAAGACAAAAGACACGGCGGCTATCCAGCGGGCTGTGAATGCCTGCCGGCCCTGGCAGACAGTCCGTATCCCGGCCGGAAGATGGCTTTCCGGCGCGATCTACCTCAGGAGCGGTGTCACGCTGTGTCTGGACGAAGGAGCGGTCCTTCTCGGAAGCCCGGACCCGGCGGATTACCCCATCCGGGAGGGAATGTACGAGGGTATGCCGCAGAACTGCCGGGCAAGCCTGCTGAATGCCTGCCCGGGAAAAGGGGAGCGTTTTTCCGGCATCCGCATCACCGGCAGGGGAACCATCAGCGGGAACGGTTCCGTTCTCGGGCCGGCCGAAATGAAACAGCGCGGTTCCGCGCGCGGACGGGTGCTGTATTTTGAAAATACGGATAAGATTTATATTGACGGCGTCACCATCCGGGAATCCCCGTCCTGGTGCGTCCATTTTTTCAACTGTTCAGACGTCACGGTCTGCGAGACGAGAATCGAAAACCTGTACCGGGAGGACGGCCGGCTGAACGGGCTGCCCAACAACGACGGCTTCGATCCGGAGTGCTGCCGGAATGTCCGCGTCATGCACACTTACATCCAGTCGGAAGACGATCTTGTCGCCATCAAGTCGGGCAGGGACGCGGCGGGCCGCGCGCTGGGAATCCCGTCGGAAAATATCCGGGTTTCGGACTGCGAGTTCTCCAACGGATTCGGCGTCGCCTGCGGCAGCGAGATGTCCGGAGGCATCCGCAGCGTCAGGGTGTCGCGCTGCACATTCAGGGATTCCTTCAGCATCGCGTCCGTGAAATGCTGCCGCGGCCGCGGAAACATCGTAGAAAACGCGGTCTTTGAGGATTGCTCCCTCGTGAACCGCAGCCCCGCCTACAGGGACTGCAAGTGGTTCCGCGGAGCCATCAACGTGGATATGTTCTACTCCGTGGAAGACGAGGAGATCAATCTTTCGGCCTGGCAGCGGGTGACGGAGGAAACGCCTGAGCTGAAAAACCTGACATTCCGGAATCTGTCGATCGATACCGTCGGCGGCTGCGCGATCTATCTGTGCGGACTGCCGGAAAGGCATCTGTCGGATATAGTTCTGGAAAATATAGACGCAAGAGGAAGGCGGGGCATGGTTGTCCAGAATGCGGACGGGCTTGAAATCCGCTCCGTAAGGCTAACCGTGACGGGAGAACCGGAGGACTGATATGGCACAGGCAGGATGGTACAAAGACGGAAAAGAACTTCTCGATGAGATCAGAAACACGAAACTTCCGGAAGGATTTCTGGTTGTCTGGTATCTGGGGCAGGCAGGAATCCTTCTGAAGGACGGCGGGACGGTTTTCGGAATCGATGTATACCTCGGCGATGAGAAAAGACGGCTGCTTCCCCGGCCGTTCACCCCGCAGGAAGCGGGAGAGGTGATCGACTGCGCTCTGTGCACCCACAACCACATGGATCATCTGAACGCGCAGACGGTCCGCGGGATGGCCGAAGCCAGCGCGAAAACAAAGTTTATTGTCCCGGCGCCGCATGTGAAAGTCCTGCTGGACCTCGGAATTCCCGAGGAGAGAATTCTCCCGGCGGAAGCCTGGAAAAAAATTTCCTTCCCGGGAACCGGAATTCTCCCGGTCCCCGCGGCTCACGAAGAGTTCGAGTACGACGGAGAGGGACGCTACTGCAGCCTGGGCTACGTACTCAGGCTTTCCGGCGCGTCCGTCTATCACTCGGGGGATACCGTCGAGTGGGAGAGCATGGTGCGCGATCTCGCGCCGCTTAAGATCGATATCTGCTGCCTGCCGATCAACGGCAGCGACTGGCGCAGGAAACATCAGGATATCATCGGCAACCTGAACGCGCGCGAAGCCGCGGATATCGCGGACGAAATCGGCGCGGATCTGCTGATCCCGCTTCACTTTGACATGTTCGCCGGAAACGGCGAAAATCCCGCGCATCTTGCCGATTACATGTTCCGAAGCCATCCGGGAAGAAAATACCATGTGTTCGCCCCGGGGGAGCGGATGATTTATTTTCAGCGCTGAAAGCGGAGAATAAACCGGCGGATAAAGCGCTGACGGCGGGACATGAACCGGCGCCGGCGGGATACAGCCGCGGGGGCTGCCCCGCGTTTCTGCCCGGCATGGCGCCGGGCAGAGCAGATCTGAGAAACACAGCGGATGGAACATTGAATACTGAGGAAAGGGCGGTAGCTGAAATGAGGTTCCTTGTTCAGGAAGTGACAAAGGCGGGCGTGATGGCTGAAGGCCGACTGACAGGAACAATAGGGGAGGGATTGCTCGTCTTCATCGGCGTGGGCCGTGAAGATACGGAACAGATTGCGGACCGGATGACGGACAAGCTGCTCGGGCTCCGCATTTTCAGGGACGACGCGGGGAAAACCAACCGTTCCCTGGCGGACGTCGGCGGCGAACTGATGCTGGTATCCCAGTTCACGCTGTACGCCGACTGCCGGCACGGCCACCGTCCCGGATTCACTGACGCCGCTGAGCCGGCGCTGGCTGAGCACCTGTACAATTACATTGTCAGCCGCTGCCGCCAGAAGGTCCCGGTCGTCAGAACCGGGGTTTTCGGCGCCCATATGGAAGTGTCGCTGGTCAATGACGGGCCGTTCACGATCTGGCTTGATTCAGACAGCCTTCTGAAAAGGAGAAAGCAGGGGGAGACATGAGTGATCCGAACATGAGTGGGAATTCCCCCGACAGGTCCGCGCAGCAGCGGAAGCCTCTGCACAGGGGATGGAAAAAGAAAACCTGGAGCCGCCAGGCGCCGAAAAAAGCCGCAGGCGATCCCGCGCAGATCCGGGAGGAAGTCGACCACACGGTGCAGGCTTCCGGCGGAAAGCCGTCGGACAGAATCACAGTGGTGCAGAAGGCTGAGACGCGGAACAGCATTCTGCGCGTAGTCTTCGCCATCATCTCCATCAGCCTGCAGATTGCCCTGATCGTCGTCGCGTTCTCCTACCTGAACGCGAATGAGTGGATGTCCCTCATCACGCGTCTGCTCGCGTTCGTGCTGGTCATCGCCATCAATTCCCAGTACAAAACGGTTTCGATGAGAACGCCGTGGATCGTGCTGATCATGTTCTATCCGGTGGCCGGCGTCACCTTCTACCTGATGGTCGGCCTCTCCGGGGCGACGCGGACGATGCGGAAGCGGTACAGCAGCGTCGACGCTGATATTTTCCCGATGATCCCGCAGGAGCGCGGCCCCGTCCTTGAGGAGGAGAGGGAGAACTGGGACGCGGCTTCCATCTCGAAATATATCTCGGCGCGCTCAAAATATCCCGTGTACCGCAACAGCGACGTCCGATACTTCGGCGATACGAACCAGGCGCTCGACGCCCAGGTGGAAGCGGCCCGGAAGGCCAGCCGGTTCATTTTCATGGAATATTACGCGATCGAGGACAAGGAGTCGTTTCACCGGATTCTGGAAGTGCTCGTGGAGAAGGCCGCGGAGGGCGTCGAAGTGCGGATTTTCTACGATGACCTGGGCAGCAGCGGTTTTATCAACACGGATTTCATCGACAAAATGCGCAGGCTCGGGATCCGCTGCCGCGTCTTCAACCCGATGGGGCCGATCGTCAATGTTTTTCTGAACAACCGCGACCACCGCAAAATCATGATTGTGGACGGGGAGACCGCGTTCACCGGCGGCTACAACCTGGCCAACGAGTATTTCAACATCACGCACCCGTACGGCCGCTGGAAGGACTCCGGCGTGCAGGTGACGGGCGAAGCGGTAAAGAACTTCACCGCGATGTTCCTGGAGATGTGGAACGCCGTCCGCTCGGATGACCGCGATGACAGGAACTACGGAAAGTACTTCCCGGAAATTCACTACGAATCGGCGGAGAAGGGATTCGTCCAGCCGTACGCGGACACCCCGATCGACCATGAGCCGGTGGGGGAGAACGTCTATATCAGCATGGTCGAGAAGGCGAAGAAATACGTCTGGTTCATCACGCCTTACCTGATTATCACGGAGGAGATGATCCATACGCTGGGACTCGCCGCGAAGCGCGGCGTGGACGTCCGCATCGTCACCCCGGGAATCCCCGACAAAAAGATCATCTACAGCGTAACCCGCTCCTACTACAATACGCTGACGCGGAACGGCGTCCGGATATACGAGTACACGCCGGGGTTCTGCCACAGCAAAGTGTGCGTCTGCGACGACAGGATGGCGGTCTGCGGGACGATCAACCTCGATTACCGGAGCTTTTATCACCATTTCGAGGACGCCTGCTTTTTCACGGACTGCAGCGCGGTGCTGGACGTGCGGCGCGATATCGAATCCGTGATCAGGGACAGCCGGGACGTCACGGAATATTACACGACCGGGCGCGGAGCGCTGATGCGCGCCGGGCAGGCCGTGCTGAGGATGTTCGCGACGCTGCTTTGAGACGTCCGGACGGATCTTTGCGATGCAGCTGCGAGACAGCCGGAGGAATCGGTTTATGAAAGACCAGAGACATTCGCTGAAGCGCCTGAAGCGGGAAACCGTGTACCGCGGGGAGATTGTGGATCTCTGCCACGATACGGTGAGGCTGCCGGACGGCAGGGAGGAAACCTGGGATTTTGTCCACCACAAAAACGGCGCCGGGGCGTGCATAGTGCCGGTTCTTCCGGACGGCAGGATCCTGATGGTGCGCCAGTACCGGCCTGCGATGGACGCCGTGATTCTGGAGCTCCCTGCCGGGGGCAGGGATTCCCCGGATGAGGATCCGGAAGTGACCGCAAGACGGGAACTGCTGGAGGAAACCGGATATACCGCGGACCGTTTTGTCCGCCTGGGCAGGATCGCCACGGCAGTAGCCTGGTGCAACGAGGTGACCGACCTGTTTCTCGCCAGGCCGGTCTGCAGGGAAGGAGCCCAGAAACTCGACGAGGCGGAGGAAATCCGCATAGTGCCCTATCCGCTGAATGAACTCAGACGAATGATCTCGGAGCTCATCCTGACGGACGCGAAGAGTGTTGCCGGCATCCTGGCCTACGCCAGCCTGCCGCATGAAAACTGACAGCCTGAGATGAGAGCCTGCGGAGCAGGCAGGGGGGAGAAAAAAACGAAGTCATGAAAATATTCGCACTGATTGTCTTTATTGCCGTCTATGCCGTCATGATTCTCAACCAGAAATACAGAGTCTACGCGGCGGCAGCCGGCGCGATCCTGTTTCTTGCCGTCGGCGTTGCGCCGGTGAAGGAATTCTTCACCATCGTCGATTTCAACGTCCTGATGATGATCGCGGGCATGATGATCACCGTGTCGTACTTCAGCGCCTCCAACATGCCGATGAAAATGGCCGATGCTATCATGGACCGCTCGAAGAACATCTGCACGGTGACGATCCTCCTGTCAGTTTTCGCGGGCGTGATTTCGGCTTTTATCGATAATGTCGCAACCGTCCTGATGGTCGCGCCGGTCGCAATAGCAATCGCGAAAAAGCAGAAAGTTTCCCCCGTCCCGATGATCATCTCCATCGCGGTTTCCTCCAACCTGCAGGGCGCGGCGACGCTGGTCGGCGACACGACTTCCATCATGCTCGGCGCGTACGCGGACATGAACTTCATGGACTTCATCTTCATGGACGGGAAACCCGGCATCTTCTGGTCAGTGGAACTGGGAGCCGCCATGACGATCCCCGTCATGATGATTCTTTTCAGAAACATGAAACAGCCGGTGGAAGCGCAGGAGCGGACTGAAGTGAAGGACTACCTTCCCAGTTTCTTTCTTGCCGCGACGGTGATCACCCTGATTCTCGCCAGTTTCCTCCCCAGCCGTCCGAAACTCACCAACGGCATTATCTGCATGGTCTACGCCGGGTGCTGCGTGGTCAGCGACCTGATCCGCACGCGGAAGAGCGACGGCATCCGCCGGGCGCTGAAGGAGCTGGATTACGAGACGATCATCCTTCTGGCGTCGCTCTTCATCGTGGTGGACGGAATCAGGGAGGTCGGAATCATCAGCGACATCAGCCGGTTCTTCGTCAGATTCGGAGGGAACAACCTGTTCCTTCTCTACACGCTGATCGTGTGGGGATCGGTAGCGATCTCCGCGTTTATCGACAACATTCCCTATGTTTCCACAATGCTGCCGGTCATCCAGGGAATTTCGGAACTGATGGGAATCGAGCCCTACCTTCTGTACTTCGGGCTTCTCTGCGGCGCGACCCTCGGAGGGAACCTGACCCCGATCGGAGCGTCCGCCAATATCACCGGCGTCGGCATTCTGAGAAAAAACGGATATCCGACATCCAATAAAGATTTCTGCCGCATATCCATCCCGTTCACCCTGACGGCGGTGACGGCCGGATATCTGTTCCTGTGGTTTGTGTGGGGCTGAAGAGAGAAAACAGTGAGAGAATGAGGGGCAAGCGCCTGACCGGGCGTCAGGATTGCCCGCTGCCGATACCTGAAATTGATACATCTGCAATCCGTAATAACAGGAGGCAAAAGGAGGAAAAATGACCGGAATCAGTGACCGTTCCTGGAAAGAATATCAAAGATGGCTGGAAGCCCTCCCCGAAGGGGATCCCCTGCTGGCGGAACTCAGGGCGATCGACCCGAAAACGCCCGAAGGACAGGCGGATATCGAAGACCGCTTTTACCAGGATATCGTGTTCGGAACCGCCGGACTGCGCGGAATCTGCGGCGCGGGAACCAACCGGATGAACGAAAGGACCGTCGGCAGGGCAACACTTGGCATCGCGGAGTACCTTCTGGACTCGGGGCTGGACGTCAGCCGCGGCGTGGCGATCGCGTACGACTGCCGCTACCATTCCCGCGAGTTCTCGGAGCTAGCCGCTCAGATTCTGGCGCAGAACGGGATTCCGTCCTGGCTTTTTCCGTCGATGCGCCCGACGCCGGAGCTTTCGTTCGCCATCCGCAGGCTGCACTGTGCCGCCGGCATCAACATGACAGCCAGCCACAATCCGAAGGAATACAACGGATACAAGGTTTACTGGGAGGACGGAGCCCAGATTTCAGGGGACGTCTCGGACGGCATCCTGAAAAAACTGCAGGCGCATGACCTGCTGGAGAAGACAGCCGTCATGCCGATGAAAGAGGCTGTCACAAAAGGGCTGATCCGGATGCTCGGCGAGGACATGGACCGAGCTTACCTGGATTACGTGGAGTCGATGGCCCAGAGACCCGACAGCGAGCTCGACAAGACGGTGAAATTCGTCTATACGCCGCTGAACGGCGCCGGCAGCATCCCGATGAAAACCGTGATGGCTGAGCGCGGATTCACCGGGTTCACGATCGTGCCGGAGCAGGAGAACCCGGACCCCGAATTCACTACCGTCGGTTATCCGAACCCGGAGGACCCGAGGGGATTCGCTCTCGCGGAGAAACTCGGCAAGGAAACCGGAGCGGAATTTCTCATCGCGACGGACCCGGACAGCGACCGAATGGCTGTCGAAGTTCGGGAGCCGGACGGAAACTACCGCGCGCTGAACGGAAACCAGACCGGCGCGATGATCATCGCCTACATGGCGCAGAGCCAGAAGGAGAAAGGAACGCTCCCGGCGAAGCCGGCCATGATCAAATCGATCGTCACCGGCGATTTCGGGGCGGAGATCTGCCGCGGATACGGAATCGCGGTTTTTGAGGCGCTGACCGGTTTCAAGAACATCTGCGGACGGATCCCGGAGCTCACGAAAAAAGGATACACTTATTTCTTCGGCTACGAGGAGAGTATCGGCTGCGCTCCGGGCGAGGCCGTGCGCGACAAGGACGGAATCTGCGCGGGGATGCTGATCGCCGAGATGGCCGCCTGGTATAAGAAGAAGGGTATGACCCTGGCGGACGCGCTGGAAGCGCTCTACAAGAAGTACGGCTACTACGCCGAGTCGCAGATTTCCCTGGTGCTGAAAGGGGAGTCCGGCGCCGCGCGGATCGGGCGCATCATGACGGCGTTCCGGGAAGGAAAGCCCGCGGCGTTCGGAAAATTCAGCGTGGCGCAGACGGTCGACTATCTTCACGGCGCCGGCGATATCCCGGCTTCCAATGTGCTCAAATACCGGCTCACGGATGGAAGCTGGTTTGCGGTGAGGCCTTCCGGGACCGAGCCAAAGATCAAATTTTATTTCTACGCGAAGAGCAGCCGGAAGGGCGAATCCGCCGACGAGGTGAAGGCTCTGTCCGACGCGGTGCTCGCGATGGCGGATTCGGTGGAATAAACCGCCCGGCAGGGCTGGTCGGCAGGAAAAAGGAGAGAGAAACAGCATGAGCATTCAGGTTGAACCTTACGTGCCGGATGAAGATTATGACAACCCGGCGATGGTGACGGATTTTTATGAGTTTACGATGGCGAATTCGCTGTTCCTGCACGGATACAAGGACAGCGTCATGGTGTTCGACATGTTTTTCAGGAACAACCCCGACAACATGGGCTATTCCATCAGCTGCGGGCAGCACCAGCTGGTCCGCTTCCTGCAGAATTACCATTTCACGGACCGCGATATCACCTGGCTGCGCACCAAAGGGATGAGCGAAGAGTTCTGCGAATATCTGCGCACCTACCGCTGGAAAGGAAATCTCTACATGCTGCCCGAAGGCACCGTGTGCTATCCGCAGGTGCCGATGGTGCGGGTGGAGTGCGACATGGCCGGGGCAATCCTCATCGAGACTTACCTTCTCCAGACCATGAATTTCCACTCTCTGATCGCCACCAAGGCGACCCGGGTCACCGGCCTCGCCACGCACACCCCGCGCAATGTCATGGAGTTCGGCACGCGCCGCGCGCAGGGGGAATCCGCCGGGAATGAGGGCGCCTACGCCGCGGTTCTGGGCGGTTGCGTCGGCACAGCCAACTGCCTCGCGGAGATGAAATACGGCCCGGACGTGAAGGCGGTCGGGACCATCGCGCACAGCTTCGTCGAATTCTTCCCGACGGAGTACGACGCTTTCCTCGCTTATGCGGAGACCTATCCCGACAATATTTCGCTGCTTCTGGACACCTACAGCATCTTCGGGTCCGGCCTGCCGAACCTGATCAAGCTGGACGACGAGATGATCCGCCGCTACCCGGACGACCGCAACAAGCGGGTGAAATCCGCCCGCATTGACTCCGGGGACCTGGCCCGCGAGTACAAGAAACTGCGCAAGGCCCTGGACCGCGCCGGAAAATCCTATATCAAACTGGTCGCGTCCAACTCCCTGGACGAGCGCAAGATGAGCAACATGGAGCTCTACGAAGGCGCGAAGTTCGATTCCTACGGCGTCGGGGAAAAGCTGATCACCTCCTCGACCGACCCGGTGTTCGGCGGCGTTTACAAGCTGGTCGCCGTGAAGAACGCGGACGGCAGCTATACCCCGAAGATGAAGATCTCGGATTCACCGTCCAAGGCGGTTATCCCGGGCAAACTGATGGCCTGGAGAGTTTACGACGCCGAGGACAAGGGGCAGTGCGACATCCTTTCCTTTGACGGCGAGATCATCGAGCAGGGAAAGCCGATCGAGGTCGTCAACCTGGATCCCGATGAATTCGATCACATCAAGAAGATCACGCCGGTGCGCGTGGAAAAAATCCTGGTTCCGTTCATCGAGAACGGAAGGCTCGTCCGCAGGCTTCCGTCGGTCGCCGAGAAGAAGGCCTACATCCGGGACCAGCTCGAGCATCACGTGTGGGAGAGCGAACTCCGCCCGGAGATGCCGCACCAGCATTATGTCGATCTCACCCTGAAGGTTGCGGAAGTCCGGGAAAAAATGTACGAGGATCTCCGCGGGGAGCACCTGTCGTGAGAGCCCTCGTGTTTGTCGGCGCCTTCAATCCGCTGACGGAGGGCCATCTGGCTTCCGCGGAAAACGCGCTGCGGGAGATCGCCCGCGGGGATTCCGGGTTCGCCCGGGTGGTGTTTGTCCCGTCCCGCATGGGATATATCCGCGGGGAACAGCACAAGGACATGTCGATCCCCGACGGGGAGCGTTTCCGGATGCTCTGCCTGGCGGCGGAGAAAAGGCCGTGGATGATGGTCTCTGATATTGAACTCAGATCCGCGTCCCAGCCCAGAACCTACAGCACTCTCTGCCGGCTTCGCGATGAGCGGGGAATTGACGGGATGCTTCTGATCGGGTCCGACAAGCTTTCCGAACTTCAGTCGGTGTGGCGCCATGTGGAGGAAATCGGGCGGGAATTCGGGATCGCTGTCATGTCCAGAAATCACGACGACACCGAGAAACTCCTGGAAACGGATCCCTATCTCCGCGCGCTCCGCCCTTACGTGAAGGTTGTGCGCTCGCCCGGGTTTACCCAGGATATCTCGTCCACTCAGGTGAGAAAGCTGCTCAGGGAAGCGGCTTCGGAGCCTGACGGGGACAGGAAAGAGAAACTGCTCCGCGGCGTCCGGGCCTGCGTCCCGGACGAAATCCTGCCGGTTCTCCTGGACTGGATGAACAGAAACGCGCAGGGGACTGCCGCGGGGCCGGAAGAGCCGAAGCCTGAATACCTGCCGGAGGAATGAAATGAAAAATCTGTTGCTCAAGGCCGGAGCGGCCGTCCCAAAGCTGAAAGTGGCCGATCCGGTGTACAATGCCGCATGCATCGCGGAAATCATCGCGGCGCAGAAAGACTGCAGCATCCTGGTTTTCCCGGAACTGTGCCTGACGGGGTATACCGCGGCTGACCTGTTCTGCCAGAGTCCGCTGCTTGCAGCGGCGGAAAAGTCGCTGAAAGAACTCGCCGATCTGACCTCGGAATACCCCGGGCTTCTCTGTGTGTGCGGCGTGCCGGTGCCGATGGACGGACAGGTGTACAACTGCGCGGCTTTCTTCGGGAACGGCAGGGTCTACGGCATCATACCGAAATCGTATCTGCCCAATTACAGCGAGTTTTACGAGGAGCGCTGGTTCACACCGGGCAGGAACCTGAAAGGGAAAACGGTCCGCTACGCGGGAAGGGAAGTTCCGATAGGCACAGATCTGCTGTTCGAGTCGCAGGACGGGGCCGTGATCGGCGCGGAAATCTGCGAGGACCTCTGGGTTCCGGACCGCCCGAGCACGCACGCCTGTCTCGCCGGAGCGGAGGTGATTGTCAATCTTTCCGCTTCCGATGAAACCCTGGGGAAGGAAGATTACCGCAGAATGCTGGTCAGCAGCCAGTCGGGCTCCTGCTACTGCGGTTACGTGTACGTCTCCTCAGGAACCGACGAAAGCAGCACCGACATGGTATTTTCCGGCCATACGCTGATCGCCGAAAACGGGGTCATCCTGCAGGAGCGGAATTTTCCCGCGAGCGGGACGGTCCGTACAGCCCTGATTGACCTGGAGAAGATCCGCCGGGACCGCCGCCGCCAGAATACCTTTCCCCCGGAGAACAGCGGGGAGGAATACCGGAGAGTCCCGGTGCAGATGCAGCCCGCCGGCGGGAAAGAGGAGATAACAGCCAAAGAACTGGCGGCCCTTCTCCGCGCGGAAGGCTGTGAGGTCCCGCCCAACCCGTTTGTGCCTGCAGACGACGCCGAGAGAGGCCGCAGAAGCCGTAAAATCATGCGCATCCAGGCGAACGGGCTCGCGACCCGTGTGCGCTCGACAGGCATCAAAACGCTCGTCATCGGGGTCTCGGGCGGCCTGGACAGCACACTGGCGCTTCTGGTGTGCCATGAGGCGAGAAAGATCGTGCCGGATATCCGCATCATCGCCTACACGCTGCCGAACGAGGGCAACACCAGCGGCCGCACCTACAGCAACGCGGTCGCGCTGATGAAAGCTCTGAAAGTCGAATCGCGGGAAGTCGCGATCGGGCCTGCTGTGCGCCAGCATCTGAACGATATCGGCCACGGAACGGAATACCGCGGCGAGGGTGATACGACCTATGAAAACGCGCAGGCCAGAATGCGCACTTATATCCTGATGGACGCGGCGAACATGGAAAACGGTCTTGTAGTCGGGACAGGAGACCTCTCAGAGCTGGCCCTCGGCTGGTGCACCTACAACGGCGATCATATGTCCATGTACGGAGTAAACGCGTCCGTGCCGAAAACGCTGGTGCAGTACATCTGCCGGTCCTACGCCGACACGTGCGGCGACCCGGAGCTGGCCCGTGTCCTGTATGACATCATCGATACGCCGATCACACCCGAGCTCACACCGAGCAGCAACGGCCAGATCGCGCAGAAAACGGAGGAGAAGATCGGGAAGTACGATCTCAATGATTTCTTCCTCTATTACGTGCTCCGCTGGGGGATGGAACCGGAGAAGATCCTCGGACTGGCTCTTGCCGCCTACCCGCAGCTGGGCCGCAAAGAGATCCGCTCCGCGCTGCGCCGCTTCTACTCGCGCTTTTTCCATCAGCAGTTCAAGCGCAGCTGCCTTCCGGACGGCCCTAAGGTCGGTTCAGTCACCCTCTCGCCGAGAGGCGACTGGCGCATGCCGAGCGACGCGTCCGCGGCGCTGTGGCTGGATGAGACGGACAAAAGCTGACCGGCGGATGCCGTGCATCCCCGCAGCCCGGATCTGTCCGCCGGAAATCATGACCGTGAAGAAAGGATAACAGACTTGAAACTGCTGTTTGCCATGAACAATTTCTACAGTTCTTCCGTCGGGATGGCGGTTTCCGCCCGGAGAATCGCTGAGGAGCTGCGAAGCCGCGGAGCTGAGGTGAGGATCGTCTCCGGCGGCATGGAGGGAAAGCCGGATTACCCGCTGAAAAAATGGGACGTTCCCTTCTTCCGGAAACAGCTCGAGGCACAGCGGCTGTACTTCGCGAAGAGGGACCCGGACCTGATCCGCGAAGCGGTTTCCTGGGCGGATCTCGTCCATACATTCGATCCCTTCCCGGTGAGCCACCAGGTTCTCTCTGAGGCGTACCATCAGGGAAAACCCCGGGTCGGTTCCTTCCGATTCTTCCCGGAGAACCTGACGTGCGCGGTGAACAAAGGGGAGTGGGACGGCCTGAATCATTCTCTGCGCAATGGTTTCCGCGAATATATCTTCAATTACTGCGACGTCATCGTATGCCCGTCCAAGCTGGTAAAAAAATACCTGACGGATCACGACTTCAGGAAAGGCCGCCTGGAAATCATCCCCAGCGGAATCCCCGGCAGCAGCCCTGAACAGGGGTGGGAGAGGGGACCGGAAGATGATGGTTTCCGCATCCTCACAGCCGGAAGGCTCACCGGGGAGAAAAACCAGATCACCCTGCTGAGGGCGGCGGAACAGTCAGAATACGCGGACCGCATTCACATCACGATTGCCGGAGCAGGGCAGGAGGAAGAAGCGCTGAGGGAAGAAGGCGCGAAGCTTCCCAACCCGCCGGAAATCCGCCTGATGAGCCCAGGGGAACTCCGGGAAGCGGCCGCGCGCTCCGACCTTTACGCGCAGTGTTCCCTGGCGGAAACCGAAGGCCTGGCCTGCATGGAGTCTTTCGCAGACGGTTGTGTACCCGTTATCGCGGACGCTCCGCTGTCCGCTTCCCGGGAACACGCCATCGACGCGAGGCATCTGTTTCCCGCGGGGGATCCGGCAGCGCTGGCGGAAAGAATCGACTGGTGGATTGAGCATCCGGAGGAACTGCGCAGATCTTCGTCGCAGTACCGTCAGTATGCCCTCACCTTCCCGATGGAAAGAACCGGAGACCGGCTGATGCATGTCTACGAATCCCTGCTCAGCAGGAGCGGTACCGCGGTTTAAACGCACGCTTATTCAGTTCTTTCTCGTACAATCCTTCCGGAATGCAGCAGATCCGGATAACAGCTGTCCGCATGGTGCGGCATCCCGGCGGAGAAACATCCGGCGGAAGCATCCAGGCGGAGAGCCGGAAAGTTATCATCACAATTTGAACCGCAAGGGGCTGCCAAACCGCAGCCATGCGTGACCTGTCACGTTCAGCGCCGCGTCTTCTGTATGTCCCTGCGGCTGACAGACTGAATGGAGGTAAACTTATGCCCTGTACAACACTTCTCGCCGGAAAAAACGCCACTTACGACGGTTCCACTTTCGCTGCGCGCAACGAGGATTCCGGCTCCGGAAGCTTCTGCGCGAAAAAGATGACGGTCGTCCTGCCGCAGGACCAGCCGCGCCATTACAGATCCGTGCTTTCCCACGTGGAGATGGATCTGCCGGACGATCCGATGCGCTACACCTGCATGCCGAACGCCGTGGGCAATGAAGGGATCTGGGGCGCCGCCGGCGTCAACTCCGCCAATGTGTCCATGACGGCGACGGAAACCCTGACGACGAACGCCCGGGTTCTCGGAGCGGATCCCTTCGTGGTTCTCAGGGAAGCGGAGAACGGACGCCCGGAGCAGCCCGGAGGTATCGGGGAGGAAGATATGGTTTCCATCACCCTGCCGTACATCCGCAGCGCAAGGGAGGGCGTCCTGCGCCTCGGCAGCCTGCTGGAAAAGTACGGAACGTACGAGATGAACGGCATCGCCTTCCAGGATGCCGACGAAGTCTGGTGGCTCGAGACCATCGGCGGACACCACTGGATCGCCCGCCGGGTCCCGGATGACTGCTATGTCGTGATGCCCAACCAGTTCGGCATCGACTTTTTCGACCTGGAGGACGCTTTCGGCGCGCAGAAA
Organism: Lachnospiraceae bacterium; assembly: GCA_050944455.1. Lineage (GTDB taxonomy): Bacteria > Bacillota > Clostridia > Lachnospirales > Lachnospiraceae > Anthropogastromicrobium. The sequence goes on along the minus strand of JBMNRC010000008.1, from coordinate 81,870 downwards.
GAATTCCTGTGCTCCACGGACCTCAGGGAATTCATCCGCGACAATTTCCTCGACCTGACCCTGAATGGCGAAACCTTCAACGCAAGGCTTGCTTTCGGCAGCCACTCTGACGCCGACCACACCTACAACACTCCGCGCGCGTGGTTCGTCCAGCGGTATTTCAACCCGGCGGAGAACATCTGGGACGGCCCTGACGCGGAGTACCGTCCGGATTCCGACGACATCTCCTGGTGCCGCGTGCCGGAGCACAAAATCACGGTGGAAGACGTCAAGTACGTCCTGTCCTCGCATTATCAGGGAACTCCCTATGATCCGTACAGCAAACACGCGGATCCCCGCGTGAAAGGATCGCTTCGCCCGATCGGCATCAACCGGAACAACTTCCTCTCGCTGGTTCAGATCCGCCCGTACCTGCCGGAGGAAATCCGCTCCATCGAGTGGGTGGCCTACGGGTCAAACGCGTTCAACGCGTTCGTCCCGCTCTACGGCAACATCAGCCGCGCGCCGTCCTATTTCGCGACGGAAGGCCGCGTGACCACCGAGAACTTCTACTGGGAAAACCGCGTGATCGCGGCTCTGGCGGACGCGTGCTTCGACAAATGCATCCAGTACATCGAGCGCTACCAGATGGAAATCGCCGCGGAAGGCTACGCCGTGATCCATGCGGCTGACCGGAGATACCTGGCGGCGCCGGACCCGGAGAACGCGCAGAAAGCCAACGAGGCGGCCAACGCCGAGATGGAAAAATTCCTGAGAAAAGAGACCGACGGACTTCTCGACAGAGTTCTTTCCGTCGCCAGCATGAACATGAAGAATGCCTTCTCGAGGGAAGACGGCTGAAAGGCTGATATTTTTGTGTGCGGCCGGCAGAGGCAGACGTTTCCGTGTCCGGAACTGACGGCTGGGAAAATACAGACAAATCTCACTATTTCTATGGATCGGGCATAATTTTTTCATTTTATTTTCAATTCAGAAATAGTTAAGAAACGCCCTTCGCCTTTCAGCAAATTTTATGGTATAATAAGATGTAGTCAGAAAAGTAAAATCAACAGCCCGCTGTTTCCCGGAAAATCCGGGGTGCGGCAGGCTGATCTGCGGGGGTACGCCAGGCTGACACGGCTGCATGCGCGCCTCCGGAATTTTATAGCCCTTTTCCGGCTGACGCTCCGGTCCCGGCCCGAAAGCTCCCCGTGCCGCGGATCTCCGTACTGTCTTTAACAGGAGGATAAATAAGATGGCTGAAAAAACGAAAGGTTCTGTTTACTCCGAAGTGACCCCGGAGATTGTCACTCTCGCGCAGAAAGCCGAGCAGTCTGACAGGATAGACACGGAACTGTATACAAAATACGACGTGAAAAGAGGACTCCGCGACCTCAACGGAAAGGGTGTTCTCGCCGGGCTCACCAACATTTCCGAAGTCCGGGCAAAAAAAATCGAGAACGGGCAGGAGGTGCCGGACGAGGGCCACCTGATCTACCGGGGATACCAGATCGAGGACCTGATCCACGGTTTTTCCGAGGCCGGCCGCTTCGGATACGAGGAGATCGCCTACCTGCTGCTGTTCGGGGAGCTTCCGACGGAAGAGCAGCTGAAGAAGTTTTCGGACCAGCTGATCTTTTACCGCAGCCTGCCCAAAAACTTCGTGCGCGATGTCATCATGAAGGCCCCGAGCGGCGACATGATGAACATGCTTTCGCGTTCCGTGCTCACGCTTTACTCCTACGACAGCAATCCGGACGACGTGTCGCTTCCGAACGTCCTCCGTCAGTGCATGCAGCTGATCTCCCTTTTCCCGATGCTGGCGACCTATGGCTACCAGGCTAACCGGTATTACAACGAGGGCGGAAGCCTTTACATCCACCAGCCGCTGACGACTGGTTCCCTGGCCGAAAACCTGCTGCATATCCTGAGGGAAGACGGGAATTACTCCATGCTCGAAGCCCGGATCCTCGATGTCTGCCTGGTACTGCACATGGATCACGGCGGCGGCAACAACTCCGCGTTCACCACCCATGTGGTATCCTCCTCCCTGACCGACACCTATTCCGCGATCTCCGCGGCGCTCGGCTCGCTGAAGGGGCCGAGGCACGGCGGCGCGAACGTCCGGGTGGCGAACATGTTCGACGACATGAAGAAACACCTGAAGGACTGGAACGATGACGACGAGATCAGCGATTACCTCAGAAAACTGCTTCACAAAGAAGCCTTCGACCGCTCCGGGCTGATCTACGGCGTCGGCCACGCGGTTTACTCGAAGTCCGACCCCCGCGCGGTGATTCTGAAGAAGTTCGTCGGTAACCTGGCCGAGGTCAAAGGCTGCACCGACGAGTACCGGCTGTACCAGAAAGTCGAGAAGCTTGCGCCGCAGGTCATTTCCGAAGAAAGAAAGATGTACAAAGGCGTCTGCGTCAACGTGGATTTCTATTCAGGTTTCGTCTACGAGATGCTCGGCCTTCCCAGGGAACTCTACACGCCGATTTTCGCGGTGGCCAGAATCGTCGGCTGGAGCGCGCACCGGATGGAGGAACTGGCCAACAACGGAAAGATCATCCGCCCTGCCTACCGCAGCGTTATTCCGGACAGGGATTATGTTGAGATGGAAGACCGGTAGACCGTGCGCCAGAGGGCGGCAGACAGGTCCGCAGGCAATTCAGGTTTCAGAACCGGCAGACAATCAGATCACACAGCAGATCCCCAGACTCAGGGAAACCCGGGTCTGGGGATCCGTCCGGAAGGACATCATCACAGCGGTGAACTGAAAAAGTTTTCCGGCCGGGGTTGGCTGCCATTTCTGCTTGACAGCGGCGGAGTGTCCTGATATACTTTACTGCAATAAAGCGTTGCGTTTTAATGCGCTAAAGTTTTCTGAGTGCCGGAGGATATCGGACATGCTGATCAAAGTTCTGATGCTGATTCTGTTTTTCGCTCTGATGGTCTCGATCGGAGTCATCTGCCGCAGATCCGCGGCAGACGTAAACGGATTCGTCCTCGGCGGGAGGAGAGTCGGCCCCTGGCTGACGGCCTTCGCCTACGGAACCTCTTATTTTTCCGCGGTTGTCTTTGTCGGTTACGCCGGCCAGTTCGGATGGAAATATGGAATCGCCGCAACCTGGGCCGGAATCGGAAACGCGCTCATCGGGTCGCTCCTTGCATGGGTTATTCTCGGAAGAAGAACGAGAATCATGACACAGCATCTGGATTCGGCGACAATGCCCGAATTTTTCGGCAGGAGATTCGGCAGCGGCGCTTTAAAGGACGCCGCGTCCGTCATCACCTTCATTTTCATGATCCCTTACACCGCGTCGCTTTACAATGGCCTTTCGCGTCTCTTCGGCATGGCTTTCAACATTGATTACAGCGTCTGCGTAATCGCCATGGCGGTTCTCACCGGCGTCTATGTAATTGTCGGCGGTTATATGGCGACGGCGGTCAATGACTTTATCCAGGGCCTGATCATGATCGCCGGCATTATTGCCGTCATTGTCTCCGTGCTGAACAGCCGGGGAGGATTCATGGCAGCTCTGGACGGTCTTGCGAGAGTCACGGATGAGACGGTTTCCGACACTCCCGGCGTGTTCGCCTCTTTCTTCGGGCCCGATCCTCTCAACCTGCTCGGCGTTGTCATCCTGACGTCCCTCGGCACCTGGGGCCTTCCGCAGATGGTTCAGAAGTTCTATGCGATCAGGAGTGAAAAATCAATCAGCACGGGCACGGTCGTGTCAACTTTTTTTGCCTTTGTCGTCGCCGGCGGCTGCTATTTTCTCGGAGGGTTCGGACGCCTGTTCTCTGATCAGGTGGATGTCGCGGCCGACGGCTACGATTCGATCGTCCCGACGATGCTCTCCGGACTGCCGGATATCCTGATCGGCGTCGTCGTCATCCTGGTGCTTTCCGCGTCCATGTCCACGCTTTCCTCGCTGGTGCTCACCTCAAGTTCTACAATCACCCTGGACCTGGTGCGCGACCATTCAAGGAAGAAGATGGATGAGAAAAAGCAGCTTCTGGTCATGCGCAGCCTGATCGTCGTCTTTATCGCGATTTCAGTTGTCATCGCCCTGATCCAGTATCACAGCAGCGTGACTTTCATCGCGCAGCTGATGGGTATTTCCTGGGGTGCGATGGCAGGCGCTTTCCTTGCTCCGTTCCTCTACGGGCTGTACTGGAAGGGAACGTCCGCGGCAGGCTGCTGGACAAGCTTCGTGTTTTCCGTCGCGTTCATGCTGGCGGATATGTTCTGCCGGCCGATGCTCCCCGAGCTGCTTCAGTCGCCGATCAACGCCGGCGCTTTCTGCATGATTGCGGGGCTGGTGATCGTCCCGCTGGTTTCGCTGTTCACGAAAAAGCCTGACCGCGGACTAGTCGAAAACGCATTCCTGAGTTATGAGAAAAAGGTTTCCGTTCCGCAGAGCGAAGCGCTGGAGGATGACCAGTGAACAGCGGAAATTTTCTTCCGGAAAAACGCGGTCCTTCCGGCCGGAAGAACTTCGGAACTGCCGGGCCGGCAGGGCAGACAAAAAGATACCGCCCATGCGGAAGCAGGGCGGTGTCTTTTTATTCATGGATTCCTGCCATGAATCTCATTTCATGATTTTCATCAGTTCCTGATATTTTTTGTCGAGACGGGACAGGGGGACAGTGATGCTTGCGCGGATCGCGACGTCACGCTGGGCGTCCTCGCGGGGGTCCGTCGATTTTTGTTCGGGTTCCGGGGCGTCAGCCCAGGGGCGGAGAGCCTCGACCAGGGTGAAAATATCTTCGCGCAGGAAATCCAGGCCGAGCGTCGCCGTCACGCCTTTGAGCTCGTGAGCCTCGTTGAAGGCCGCGCTGAGATTCCCCGAAAGAACCAGGGAGTTGACAGTCAGGATCTGGGCGTCCGAGACGAAAGACCGAAGGGAATCGAGATAAAAGTTTTCGTCATCGGCGAAGCGATGTACGGTGCGGGGAATATCACATCCAAGATCTCTCAGATTTCTCAAAACCTCATTCATGATTCTCTTGATTCTCCTTCTCAAATTGGATGGCAAGCATGCCGAGAAGATCGGCCGGTTCAATCGGTTTCGCGAGGAAATCGGTCATTCCGGCGTCAAGGCAGCGCTGCCTTGTTTCTTCCAGGACATCGGCCGTGAGGGCGATGATCGGGATATCCCGAGCGTCCTTCTGGTCTGACTTGCGGATCTCCCGGGTAGCCTGCAGGCCGCCCTTCACCGGCATCATCAGGTCCATCAGAATCGCCTGGTAATGATAGGCTCCCTTGCTCAGGAACAGGTCGATGGCTTCCTGGCCGTCGCTCGCGACGTCCGCGTGAACTCCCTTGGTGGCGAGGATGCGGATGATCACCTCGGCGTTGGTGTGGTTGTCCTCGGCGATCAGGACATTTTTGCCGAGGAGGATATGATCTTCGTAGGTGGAGGCGGAATTATGTCTCAGGCGGATCTGGTCGTCCGTCGCGAGGCTGTAGGTGAGGGTGACCGTGAACACAGACCCCTTGCCGATGTCGCTCTCGCAGGTGATGGTGCCTCCCAGTATATCGACCAGGTTTTTGCAGATGTAAAGGCCCAGACCGGTCCCAGAGCGGGCGCCTTCATCCGCCGTCTCCTGGCGGAAAGGCAGAAACATGCTCTGCTGGAAAGCCGGGCTGATGCCGCGGCCGTCGTCCCGCACGATGTACGTGTGCGTGACTTTGTCGTCCGTGTAGGCCGCATGGACAGACAGGCTCACGTTTCCGCCGGCCGGCGTGAACTTGATCGCGTTGTTCAGCAGGTTGAGCAGAATCCGCTCCACATGCTCGGCGTCGATCATCGCGTAGCGCTCCTGGCAGCCGGTGATGGAATACCTGAAATGGATATCGTTCTCGCGGGCCTGTTCCTGCGCGATTCCGGCAGCCTCGTCGGCGACGTCCTTCTCGTTGACTACAGAGTAGGACGGGACTACCTTGCCCGCATTGATCCGGCTGGTCTCCAGAATCTCCTCGATCAGGCTGATCAGGTAGCGGCCGGAATCCAGGATTTTCTCCAGGTTGTCGCGGGAGTCGTCCGAAAGCGACCTGTCCTGCAGCGTGAGCTCGGTCAGGCCGAGTATCGCTGTCATCGGGGTGCGCATATCGTGGCTCATGTTGGACAGGAAGGCTTCCTGTTCCTTGTTGGTCTGCATCTGCCTGCGGAGAGCCTTGGCCATCTCGTCAATCTGTTTCTGGTCATCCACCTGTTTCGTCGTATCGACGAACGTGATGACCAGTCCCTGCAGGCGGCTGTCATCCTTGCCGCTGCCGGCAGCCGAGTCCCCGGGGGAATCCGCGTCCGCGGATTCCGGAAGCCTGTCAGTCCTGTCGTCCGGCGTGTGGTTCTGCGCGATTTTATGATACGGTGCGATGCGCAGCATGTAAGTTTTTCCGGTGCTGGAAGCACACAGCTGCTCAACCGGCTTCATGCTGTCCATGACGCTGCGGCACAGGCCGATCATATCGATGGTCGGGAAATTGTAGGCAATATAGCGGAGAGAACGGCCGACGTCCTGGTTGGCGATGTTGAACTCCGTCGCGATGTATTCCGTAAACTTGCGGATATTGAGATCCCGGTCCACCATGATAATGCCGACGGACGTGGTGGACAGGAAGTTTGCCATATCGTCGTTCAGGTCCGCCAGCTCATTGACCTTAGACTGGTATTCCGAATTGACGGTGTAAAGTTCTTCGTTGACCGACTGCAGCTCCTCGTTGGAGCTCTGCAGCTCCTCGTTCGCGGTGAGAAGCTCCTCGTTCGCCGCCTGCAGCTCGGCGTTGACGGACTCCAGTTCGGCGACCGTCTTGCGCAGGTTGTCCTGCGAGGATTTGAGTTCTTTCTCCAGGTCGGAGATCCGGCGCGCGGCGACGATATCCACCTGGTACTGCTTGACTTCGCCGACCAGTTTCTGGCGGCCGCGGATAAAGGAAATCACCGAATACTCGGTGTCCGCGCCATGGAGATCCTTCATCGGCTGGATCGTCACCGCGATATTTTCCATGCCGTCCTTGAGAGAAACCGGAACCTTGTCGAAAGTCACGGCGTCCCTGCGCTGGCGGCTCTCCTTGAGCCCGGTGGAAACGGCGATCTTCAGATCCTCGCGCAGGAGAGAGAAGATATCCAGCGTGGCATTGCCGCGCGGAATCGTCATGAATTCGGAGGAATCGCCGTAGGTGCGGCACAGCTCGTTCTTTCCGTTCACGAGGACGGAAGTCGGAACGATATTCTCCAGCACGGCGGTATCCAGTTCCTTCTCGTCATAGTGCGTTTCGGGAAGCTCCTGTTTTTCCGCGGTCACCGGGTAAGCCAGCGGGGAGTCCATGACGCCCTGCATCGAGTAGGTGATCTTGGTGTGCGGCGGTTCCTTCCCGGAAGCGTTGTGGACAAAAATCTTTTCGTTGGCGCAGAGAACCCGGAAAATGTCGTCGTAATCGAAAATGGATTCCGAACGGCCCAGGAAAAGATATCCGCCGTCCTTCAGCGCCATATGGAAAATCCCGAACAGCTGCTTCTGCAGCACCGACTGGAAATAAATCAGAAGGTTGCGGCAGGAGATGAGATCCAGTTTCCCGAACGGCGGATCCTGGAACACATTGTGCTGCGCGAAGATGATCATCTTGCGGATGTCCGGGCGGATGGAATACTTGTTGCCCCTGCGGGAGAAATATTTGCTCAGGCGCGCGACGGAGACGTCCTCGATGATGTTGTCCCCGTAGATTCCCCGGGAAGCGGTGCTGATCGCGTCGGCGTCAAGGTCGGTCGCGAAGATTTTGATCTCCCGGTGAAAATTGAGCTCCTCGAGCACTTCCGAGAAAAGAATCGCGATCGAGTAGGCTTCCTCGCCGGTGGAACAGCCGGCCACCCACACGCGGATCGGATTGGCTTTGGTGGAGCGCTGCACCAGCGGGCGGATGACGTTTTCCTTGAGCACCTCGAAATACTCGGGATCGCGGAAAAAGCTGGTCACGCCGATCAGGACTTCCTTGGCGAGAATCTTGGTCTCGTCAGGGTTTGCCTTGAGGTAATTGACATATTCCTGCAGGTTGCGGCAGTGCGTGACGACCATTCTGCGCTCGATGCGGCGGAGAATAGTCGTCTGTTTATAGTAGGTGTAATCGATATTGGTAACGTCCCGGAGAATTGAGAACACCTGGGACATCAGGTCGTCATCGGTGAGCTGCAGGCGGTTCGCCTGGTCGGCCATGGACGAGGAGATATGCGACATCTCGCGGGCGATCCCCTCGGGATTCTGGACAAGGTCCACAAAGCCGGTGGCGATCGCGTTGCGCGGCATGCCGTCGAACTTGGCGCTCTCCGGGGACTGCACGATGATCAGGCCGTTCTTCTCCTTGATGGAGCGGATCCCGTTTGTCCCGTCCGAGCCGGTACCGGAGAGGATTACCGTGACGGCCCGGTTCTGGTAGGCCTCGGCGAGGGAACGGAAGAAGATATCGATCGGGTGGTTGATCTTGGTGTGGTCGTATTCCTGCAGGCGGAGCACGTCGGATACAATCTCGATGTTGTACTTGGGCGGGATCATGTAGACATGGTTGCGCCTTACGCGCTCCCCGTCCTTTGCTTCCGATACCGGCATGCTGGTGTATTTGCCGAGGATTTCCGCCAGAAGGCTTTTATGATCCGGGGCCAGATGCTGGATGATGACGAAAGCCATGCCGGTATTGGCCGGCAGAAAGGTAAGAAACTGCTGGAGAGCTTCAAGCCCGCCGGCTGACGCGCCGATGCCGACGACGCAGGAAGGCGGGATCTCCTGTCTGGCTGCCGGAGTATTGTAATCCATGAGTATCACCTCTCAGATAATCATTGCCTTCTGCCGTTTCCCGGCAAAATGGAAGACTGCGGGGCTTCTCAAGCGCACAAAACGGATGCCGTTCCGCGTGAAAAGCGGGTGCCGTGACCTTCTGCCGGTAAACAGCGGCAGGTTAAATTATACACCATTTTTCCGGTAAAGTCGAATCCCGGGAGTTTGCTTCTCAGGTGTATTTTTTGAACCTTCTGTGTTTTTTCCGCCTTTTTCTGACATTTATTCCGCCTTATTTTGTCCGCGAGCGGTTTCCGGTATTGTGAAAAACCGGATTCCGCGGTATGATTATGAAAGATATACAGCTGTCCTGATCTGTGCGGAAAAGTCAGGACAGCAAAAGGGGATTTTCTCTCTCCGAAAATGTCATGGTCATCTCCGAGGGAGGAGTACAGATGTCTGATTTGTTATCTCAGAACCGTATCGCCGCGTATGTCAGCAGTGAGACGGGGCTTTTTCAGGCTGATCTCGCTGCCCGGCTTGTCAGGCGGGATTTTTCGAGTCTCTGGGTCATTGATCCCGAGAGCGGGGTTGCGCTGGACCTGTTCAGCTACGCGGACCCGGCGCTGCGCGCTTCGACCGACGGGTTTTACTATGAGCGGGTCATGAGGGACGCGATCTCTGAAAACTGTGTGGATGAGAGTCCGCGGACCGTTCTGGACGCGCTGTCGCTCGGAACGATTGTCAGAAAACTGAAAGAGGGAAAGGACTGCTACCGGGTCTGCTTCCGCATGAAAACCGGCGAGGGAGAAGTGCGGGATTATGAAGCTTTTTATTACAGCGTCGGGAAGGACGGCCTCATTTTTATGATCCGCCGCGACATGACGGAAAGTTTCGCCATTCATGACAGCCAGAATGCGGCCAAACAGGAAAAGCTTGAAAGTTTCCGCCAGCAGAACGCGAAAACCAGCGATTTCCTCGAGATGATGCGAAAGGACCAGCGCTCCCCGCTGCAGTCCATCCAGAACGTCATGGGCCAGGACCGGGAGAAAATGTCGGAGGACGGGCACGCGAACATCTCCGCGGTGGACGGATATCTCCGCAAGATCTCCATGTCAGGTACCTACATGGGCGACGTCATCGACGATATCCTGCAGATCCTGCACAGGGAAAACAATCCGCCCAGGCTGCAGCCGCGCGCGGTGAACCTGCGGCGCTTTCTGATCCGCATCGAGGAATCCATCCTGTTCCGGCTGCAGGAAAAAAACCTGCACTTTCTTCTCGACGCGTCGAAGCTTTCGGTGAATGTCGTCATCACGGACAGCACCTGGCTCCAGGAGTGCCTGGAAAAACTGATCGAACTGGTCATCAGCCAGACGGTCGAAGGCGGTACGGTCGAGCTCCACGCTGAGGGGGAGAGCGGCGACGGACAGTCCGCCGATATCGTTTTCTCCGCGCTCGGGAGAGGAACCGTTCCTGACGCGGAAAAGCATGTCAGGCAGTTTTCAGATTCGATGAAACCCCTGTCCGAGATCATGCAGAATGATCCGGACGCCTGGGATCTCGGGCTGAATCTGCTTCAGTATTACACAAAGGTGATGGGCGGCAGCCTGTCGGTAGAAAATTATCCTGATCTGGGAATCCGTTTTTCCGTCCGTTTTTCCCTGCAGCTGCCGGAAGAAAAGGAGATGAATTTTATCATGGAGCAGAATCCATACGAAGGAAAAAAGATTCTGATCGCCGATGACAATAAGATCAACCGCGAACTGATCAGCCGCCTGCTGCACAGGGAGGGCTGCGAAGTCCTGCAGGCTGAAAACGGAGCGGAAGCTTTTGACCTTTACCGGAAGAACGCGGAAAGCATTGACATGATCATGCTGGATATCCGCATGCCGGTGATGGACGGCCTTGAATGCACCAGAAAAATCCGGTCGTCCGGCCTTCCGGGCTGCGAGAGCATCCCCGTGATCGCTCTTACCGTCTGCGCCTATGAATCGGACATTGAAAAGAGTTTCGACGCGGGCATGAACGAACATCTGATCAAACCGGTCGAACCGGAAAAGCTCTACAAGGTCATGTCCCATTATCTGAAGGCAGAGTGACCCGCAATCCCCGCCAGGGACGGAAATAGCGGCCGGACCAGTCCGGCCGGTCCGGGCTCCCGCAGACTTAACCCCCGGGCAGAACCGGGGGATCATTTTTTTCAGCCTGTTTCCCGGATTCCGCGGGAGACTCCGCACAGAGACGCCGCAGGCAGATTTCCGCCCTGCGGGAAAGTTCTGCCCGGATACGCCGGGGCAGCCTGCGAAAGGTTTTCCGACAGGCCGGGAAACTGCTCAGCTCAGAAAGGAATCAAAAATGCGCACAGCAGAAGAAATCAACAAAGCCCTGGGAGTCGGCTGGAATCTCGGCAATACCTTCGACAGCTTTGACATGCGCCGGAAAGGCTGCGCGGGGACCGGGGAAACCGGATGGGGAAATCCCGTGACCACCAGGAAACTGATTCACACACTCGTGGCGTCCGGATTCAATATCATCCGCATCCCCGTCACCTGGAAGGATCACTGTGATCCGGAGAACAATTTTGCCATTGACCCCGCTTTTCTGGACCGTGTCGCCGAGGTTGCCGGATGGGTGCTGGAAGAAGGCGCTTTCGCGATTGTCAACACCCACCACGAAAACTCCTGGCTTTTCAACGATCCCGGGACCGCGGAGGAGCAGAAGAGAAGCCGCTACGCATCCCTCTGGAAGCAGATTGCGGACAGATTCAGGGACGCGCCCGACACTCTGATGCTCGAGGGACTGAACGAGCCCCGTTTTGAGGGCGGGGAGAACGAGTGGGACGGTGCGGTGCCGGCGGTCAGGCAGAAAGTGAATGACCTTGAGGATATCTTCGTGCGGACCGTCCGCGGATCCGGCGGGAACAACGCGGAAAGGATTCTCCTGATCACCAGCGCCGCGGCAAGCCCTTCGGAAACAGCGCAGAAGGATGTCCGGCTTCCGAAGATCCATGACCCGTATCTGATGATATCCCTGCACAGCTACAAACCGACTTCGTTTACCGGGCTGAACGGGGATTTTTCACCGGAAAGCGCGGTGTGGGACGGGAGCAAAGTCCCCGAGATCCGCGCCGTGTATGAACGGTTCAGCCGCTATTTCCTGTACAGGGGATACCCGGTCCTGGTCACCGAGGACGGGGCTATCTGCAAAGGGAACGAGCCGGCCATGGCCGCCTGGGAGCGGGATACCGCCCGGATCGCCTCGGAGTACGGGGTCCACCGGATCTGGTGGGACAACGGCAATCACATCACTCCCGGCGACAACATGGCCCTGATCGACCGGACGGCATGCCGGTACTATTATCCTGAACTGATGAGAGCAATTCTCGGGAAGCCGGAGCAGTAAAGAAGAAAACAATAAGGGGATAAATGAGGGAATAATAGGGGAGGCTGTTTTGGAAATAAAGATCTGTCATCTTCTGGAAGGCGCCAAAGAGGCTGAAGGCACAGCTGTCATCATCGATGTCTACCGCGCGTTCAGCACCATCTGCTACCTGTTTGACGCGGGTGTAAGCAGGGTGTATCTTCTCGGCGATCTGCAGAAGGCCTATCAGATGAAAGCGGAGGATCCTGAAAGAATCCTTCTCGGCGAGCGCGGCGGGAAAAAATGCGAAGGCTTTGATTTCGGCAATTCGCCTTCCGAACTGAAAGGCAGGGATTTGTCCGGGCGGACGGCGGTTTTCACCACGAGCGCAGGGACCCAGGGCATCGCGAACGCTGTCCATGCTTCTGAAATTTTCACCGGAAGCCTGGTCAACGCTTCCGCGGTTGCAAAGAAAATCCTCTCGGAAAACCCGCCGGTGGTTTCCCTCGTCGCGATGGGATTTGCCGGCAGAACGGCTGCCGGGGAGGACGAACTCTGCGCGGAGTATATCCGTTCGATCCTCCGGGGTAACCCGATGAAGGATATTACAGAGCGCTGCCGGGCTCTCCGCGCCACGGCCGGAGCCAAGTTCTTCGATCCCGCCAACGCGGAAATTTACCCGGAACCGGATTTTGAGTGCTGCTCGGTGCCGGACCGGTTTGATTTTTCCGTCAGCGTAAAGACAGTGAACGGCATCCATGTCGCGATGAAAAATCCGCCGGTGTCAGGGTAAATCAGAATCGGCGGCGGTCCCATCCCGATATGGCGGAACGGCGGCGAATTTCCTGCAGTACCGCGGCATTCCGGAATCGGTTCCGTCCTCGGGGCAGACGGATGGGGCGGTTCCGGCCGTGAAAAGAAAAACTTTCGGAGATCAGCGATATGTACAGAAAAGAAAACGAGACGATTTTTCAGTACTTTGAATGGTATCTTCCCGAGAACAGTTCCCTCTGGATCCGGGCGGCGGTGCGTGCCGGAATTCTCCATGGCATGGGCATTACCGCCGTCTGGCTTCCGCCTGCCTATAAGGGCAATGGCGGCAGGTCCGACGTCGGCTACGGCGTTTATGATACCTATGATCTGGGGGAATTCGACCAGAAGGGCAGCGTCGCGACCAAATACGGAACGAGGGAAGAGTACCTGTGGTGCATCCGCACCCTGCAGGCGGCAGGCATCCGCGTGTATGCCGACATCGTCCTGAATCATAAGGTCGGCGCCGACGAGACGGAAGAGATCACCGCCATTGAGCAGAATCCTTCCAACCGTCTGGAGGAGACTCACGGGCCGGAGAAAATCAGCGCCTGGACAAAATTCACCTTCCCGGGCCGCCGGGGAAAATACTCCGATTTCGTGTGGGACGCCTCCTGCTTTGACGGAACCGACTGGGACGAAAACCGCAAAAAGAAGAGCATCTATCTTTTCTCGGGCAAGGGATGGGATCCGGAAGTCGACAATGAAAATGGAAATTATGACTACCTGATGGGCTGCGACGTCGATTTCGATTCCCCGAAAGTGCGCGAAGAGCTCCTGCGCTGGGGCGAGTGGTACACGCGTACCGCGCAGATGGATGGCTACCGGCTGGACGCACTGAAGCACATCAGCCGGAAGTTTTATCCGTGGTGGCTCGGCGAACTGAGAAAACGCACCGGCCGCGAGCTTCCCACCGTGGGAGAATACTGGACCCCCGACTGCGGAAAGCTGACCGCCTACCTGAAGGAATGCGGAAACTGCATGTCCCTGTTCGACGTTCCGCTGCATTACCATTTCCGCGAGGCGTCCTGGGCGGACGGAAAATACCCGATGAGAAACATCCTGGACGGCACGCTGCTTTCGGCGGACGCGGAACACACCGTCACCTTCGTGGACAATCACGACACCCAGCCGGGCCAGTCCCTGGAATCCTTTGTCAATTCCTGGTTCAAGAAAATCGCCTACGCGATCATCCTTCTGCGGGGTTACGGAACGCCGTGTGTATTCTGGGGCGACCTGTACGGGATTCCGCACAACCATATCATGCCGGTGGAAGGGCTGTCCATCATGATGAAGGAGCGGCAGCTGTACGCGTACGGCGAACTTCACGATTATTTTGACGACGACCATATCGTGGGATTCACGAGAGAAGGCTCCCCGGAATACCGGAACTCCGGCATCGCCGCGGTGATGACGGACGGCGACCAGGGGGTGAAAACCATGTATGTCGGGAAGCGGTTCGCCGGAACCGAGTTTGTCGATACCACCGGCGGCGTCCGGCAGCCTGTCATTATCGATGAGAACGGAAACGGAACCTTCAGCGTGCTGGGCGGCAACGCTTCCGTATGGGTGACCCAGGCGGCGGCGTGCGATCTGTTCCGCCTTGGGTACACCTTCTGAGCGCTTCCGGCTGTTCCGCAGAGGAGTGTCAGGTCCCTGTGATTGGGTCCTGGAGAAGTTCTAAGTTCTATCTTCAGGGCTGTTCCGCGGGGTGTCAGATCCCGCGGAGGGATGTCCGGACGGATCCCGCTCAGGAATCCGCGGAGAAAGGAGGAACTGATTGATGTCGAACGTCATAGCAGTCATCTGGGACTGCGACCGTACGCTGATCGACGGGTATATGGAAGACCCGATTTTCGAGGAGTACGGCGTCAACGAGACTGAGTTCTGGAAAAAAACCGGCGAAGCCCCGGCGTACTATGCCTCGCAGGGCGTGAAAGTCAACCCGGATACCATTTACCTCAACTATTTTATCCGGGAGGCGAGGAAGGGCGGCTGCTTCGCCGGGCTGAACAACGCGAAGCTCAGGGAATTCGGGAAAAAGCAGAAATATTATCCGGGAATCCCGAATTTTCTCAGGGAATCCTCAGATATCATCCGCAACAACCCGGCCTATTCGGAGTACGGGATCATCGTGGAACACTACATCGTCAGCACCGGGCTGACGGAGATCATCCGGGGCTCGGAGCTGAACAATTACGTCAAGGGCATCTGGGGATGCGAGCTGATCGAACAGCCGGATGAGGAGACGGGCGAGCCCATCATCAGCGAGATCGGCTACACGATCGACAACACGACCAAAACGCGGGCGATCTTCGAGATCAACAAGGGAATCCCGGTCTACACGGATATTAATGTGAACTCCAGCATCCCTGAGGAAAACCGGCGCGTCCATTTCAAAAACATGATCTACATCGCGGACGGCCCGAGCGATATCCCGGCTTTCTCCCTGGTTCACCGCAACGGAGGGGCGACGTTTGCCATTTATCCGCACGGGGACCAGGAGGCCATGAAGCAGGTTGAACAGATGCGGGAGGACGGCCGTGTCGACATGTACGCTGAGGCCGATTACTCGAAGGACACGACAGCCTGGCTGTGGATCAACGGCAAAATCCAGTCGATCGCGGACCGCATCCTCAAATCCGAGAGAAACCGCGTTACCGACAGCGCCGGGGAAATCCCCAGGCACCTGAATACCTGACACGGTATCAGGATGCCCGAAACCATTGCATAACTGAAACATGCGCGAATCATACATGCATTTAGCCGAAGGAAAACAGCCAAAAAGACAGTCGAAAAAAGCTTTCCCTGACCAAAGGGGAAAGCTTTTTTCTGTCCGGGACAGCCGGCGGGAGAGATCCATATCTATTCGCTAAACTCCGGTTTAATGAATAGATATGGGTAAAATCCGAAATATTCCGGATGCCGCTGTCGGTCTCAGCCCGCAGCCCGGCTGCTCCTGTGGTTGCTCCTGTGTTTCGGCCAGGATATTCTCTGCGGATGTCATGAGTTTGCCATAATCTATTTTACTTGCTGAATCCAATGACTGACCTTCTGATCCTGAATGTGAATGGCTCCGCGGCAATCCTCAATTCTTGAACGGAATTTCCCCGGCCGCAAGTTTCCGGATGATATCCGCCATCGGCGAATGGTCGTTGTCCGCCACAATGATATCCGCGGCTTCTTTGGCCACATCCTGCGCGTTGCCCACGGCAGCCCCGCAGTCCGCCTCCCTCAGCATGGTCACATCGTTGTCGAAATCGCCGGCCGCGATGATTTTCCTGCCGCCGAGGGTTTCCCTGCCGTCATGGCACAGCCAGTGCACGGCACTTCCTTTGTCCGTCCCGGCAGGCGTCACTTCCAGGAAAATATCCAGGGTGAAGAAATAATTGAAAGCTCCGGTCCCGTTTTCCGCTTCGGCCAGTTTTTTGTAAACCTTCAGCAGTTTTTCATGGCTGTTGTACATCAGGATCTTTACCCACGGCATCCTCACCACCTGATCCAGCGTGGACCACCGGTAGGGATCCTGGTCCTCCTCAACATAGGGATCCAGATACTTATTGTTTGAAATTTGAAACATTCCCTCATCCGCGGTAAAGATCTCGGCCACGGTGTCAGTCAGGTTCGCCAGAACCCATTCCAGCACCGGAATCAGCGGCGCTTTGTCCATCTCCCGGATCATCATGGGCTTACCGGCGATCGGATCCCAGATCAGGCTCCCGTTCAGATGGACGCAGGGTCCGTTCACGGGAAGCCCGCTGAGCCAGCGGGAAGCGCTCTGCGGGGAACGGCCGGTAGCCGCGCCGAACATTCCCCCGTTTTCCGTAAAAATTCTGATGGCTTCCCTGTCCTCGCGGGAAACCGTCTTATGGCTGGTCAGCAGGGTTCCGTCGAGGTCCGCAAGCAGCACGTACCGGTCAAACTGGCTCATTTTCGGGCAAATCCTTTCTTTTCCGTCGTTTTTTCTTCTGTAATTGCTTTAATTGCTTTTCCGTGATTTTCTCTGGCGTTTTCATTGCCGCGCGGCGATCCGTGATATCCGCCGGCGCATTGTGACTGCCGGTCTGATGATGATCGTTCCGCAGTTTCATCGGCAGCGCCGTGATATTTCCCAGCCGGACTCAGTTTTTCGCGGAATCTGTCCCGCTCAGGATTTCCACAGCTTCCCGCAGGGTTCCGGCTTCGCCGACGTTTCCGGGGAAAATCACATAAGGCGTCCCCGGAAACCTGCTCTCGGGGCCGGTCTGCCAGACCGGGATGCCCGGACGGATCTGGCCGAGGACCTTCGCGCACCTGACTTTGAGCGCTTTGGTGCCGACGTCCGAGGAAGTGATGCCTCCCTTCGCGATGACAAACGAGGGAACTGCCCTGAGTTCACCGACCAGCCGCTGGACTCCGTCGCTGATTTTCACCGAGCGCAGCAGCGCTGATTCCCTGGTGTCCCCGTCCACCGTGAGAAGCTTTCTTTCGGTGAAGCAGACCGCCGTCTTTCCTGCCCGGATTATCTTCTCTTCTTCCGCCGCGCATCTGGAAACCTCGCCGTAGAACGCGTCGTCCCCGGACAGAACCAGGCTGGAACGGAATTCGACCGGAACCGTTCCCGGCATTCTGAGGAGCTCCTCCAGCTGGGCAGTCGTCTTCGCCGTGTGGCTTCCCACCACGACAACGCCGCCGTTTCCGTTTTCAGCAGTCACCATGTCCTTCCGGGTCAGGAGCGGCCGGTCGGAAATCCCTCCGACAACTTTCACGAAGCTCGCCGCGGTGCGGTACAGGAAGGTTTTTCCCGCGGCCATCGCCCGGTAAAGCGCAATGCAGAACACCTTGACGTCGCAGTAATCGATGGCGTTGACGCAGACCTTGCCGAAATCGCGGACAGACAGCAGCTGATCCCGGATCGAATCTATTTTCCCGGCGCGGAGATCTTCCAGGGAGACGCACACGACATCGGAGGCCCTGTACCGTCCGTCTGTTTTTTCCTCGATGTACTGCGGAAGGTCGGAATGGGTGTATCCGAAAGTCGGATCTCTGGCGAATTCAGTCTGGGCCGCCGGAACCAGCCGGTCCCCGTACCTGACATAATGGGTGTTGTCGATCGTATAGCGGCCGCCTTCCTTAAAGAACGGGAAAAGAATCTCGCCGTCCGTCTTTCTGCCGTTTTTCTCCATCCCTTCGCGCAGCAGTTCGGTCTCCAGCGGATAATGTCCCCGAAGCGTGGAATCGCTCCGGGAGATGAACTGATAGCTGCGGCCGGTCCGGGCCGCCGCGAGCTCCGCACTGGCGATGATCTCCCGGTGGATTTTTGCGGTCTCCGCTGCTGTCATCCCCCGGCTGTTGGTCAGAACGAAGAACAGGCGGCTGTCCTCCCCGAATCCCCGGAGCAGGGAATCCGGCTTCCAGTCTGTATAGACATTGACGTCGTGGACGGTCTGCACACCGGTCGGATCATCGTCCAGAACCACGAATTTGGTGTGATTCGCGGCCAGCTCCGCGGCGAGAAGCCGGTCCAGGGACTTTTCATCCATCGGCGGATACTGATTCAGAACGGATGCGCTGATCGTTTCTTCAGACATAAGATTTCTCCTTGCTCACACAGAATTTTCAATTCTGTACCGCAGTTTCTGTACTTCGTCCATTTTACACCGGAAAATGCTTTCCGCATATGGAAAAACGCCACTCAAATATCAAAAAAGCGGGGAATCCCTGTCTGATGCACGGATGTACGGTACGCCCGGCTCCAGATTCCCGGGTCTTGAATTCTCACCTGGAGGTTTCGCCCCAGGACGAACCCGGAACCTGAATCTTCGTCCTGCGGTTCTGCCGCGGAACAGATCACAGGAAGAAACAAAGGAAACGCGGAAAGCACAGCAGCCGGGGCCTGACGGCCCCGGCTGCAGAAATGGAGCGGAATCACTGTTCCGTCAGCAGGTAGTCGATGGTAACGCTCGCGGTGATCTCCAGCTCGCCCGCCGAGAAGCTGCGGGAGGAACTTTCATCCGACGCGACGCGCAGATAGCTGGCGGTGGTACCCGAATTGACGTACTTTGCGCTGAGATCCTGGTATCCCTCGTCGATGTTTGTCGCTTTGTCCACTTTCATCCCGGACGCTTCCGCGATGATGTCAGCCTTGGTGCGGCAGTCCGCCACGGCCTGGGCGAGAGCCTGCTGATACGCCTCGTCATAGTTGCTGGCCAGGAAACTGACGCTCTGAACGTCATTGACTCCGGCTGCCACGCATTCGGTGATGACGCTGCCGGCCTGGTCGATCTCAAGCCCCGTGACGCTGAGCGTCGTGGATACCTTGTAGCCGGTCAGCTTCGGATTTCCCTCCTCGTCCGTCTGGTCGTAGTCGTAAACCGGGTCCATGCTGTATCCGGACGTTGAGATATTGCTCTCGTCGATGGACAGCCCGGCGAGCGCCGCGAGGACGGCGTCAACCTTTTCGCTGTTTTCCGCCTCAGCCACGGCGGCGTCCGTTTCGGTTGTGGTCACGCCGAAGACGATCTCCGCCTTATCCGGAACGACCTTCACCGAGCTCTCAGCGGACACGGTGAGCGTGCTGTCCACCTCCGAATCTGAACCGACCGTGCGCACATTCAGCGCGCTTTCCGCGGTGCAGCCTCCCAGCGCAAAGACGGAAGCGCCGGCCAGCGCGGACGCCAGAATCACTCCTGCCAATCTTTTTCTCATCATCTGTTCCCCCTTCTGTTTTCTCTCCCGCCTGGTATCCATCTTCCGGGCGGCGGTTTGTTTTCGGATTTTCTGACAGAGGCCGGACAGGCGCTGTACGGTAAAAACGCTGCTGTCCTCTCTGCCCTCTATACAGCCCGGGAGACGGAAATGTTGCAGGAACAGAGAAAAATTTCCGGGAAATCTGTTGTGGAAGATCTGGATTTCCCGGCAGATCCCCAGCGGGATCCCTCCGCTCCCGGCTATCCCCCCGACAGTTCCGGACAGCGGCTTACGGTTCAATCCTGCCCGGCAGGCTGCCGCGGATCTCTGCGGTCAGGCCGCGGCCTTTACTGTTCCATCCTGGCGCGCACCATTTTCAGGTAGGACATGGTATCCAGCTGGTGAACCTCTATGCCCCTCGCCGCGAGCTCATCCCTGGCCAGCAGCACCAGGTCCTTGGTCATGTATCCGTCTTCCAGGACATCCAGGCAGGTCTTCTCCAGGCGGTCGGCAAAGGCGCAGAGCTCCTTCTGCCCGTCGAGTTCTCCGCGCTTTCTCAGCGCACCGGTCCACGCAAAGATCGTTGCGATCGGATTGGTGGACGTGGTTTCACCCTTCAGGTAGCGGTAATAATGCCTGGTTACCGTGCCGTGAGCCGCCTCGTACTCGTACACGCCGCTCGGGCTGACCAGCACGGAGGTCATCATGGCGAGTGAGCCGAACGCGGTCGAAACCATGTCGCTCATGACGTCCCCGTCGTAGTTTTTCAGGGCCCAGATAAAACCGCCCTTCGAGCGGATAACCCTTGCCACAGCATCGTCAATCAGCGTGTAAAAATAGGTCAGACCGGCCGCCTCGAACTTTTCCCGGTACTCCTCATCATAGATCCGCTGCATAATCTCCTTGAAGCAGCCGTCGTAGATTTTGGAGATGGTGTCCTTCGTGGAAAACCAGACGTCCTGTTTCACATCCAGAGCGTAGTTGAACACGGAGCGGGCGTAGCTCTCGATACTCTCCTCCTTGTTGTGTACGCCCTGGAAAATTCCCGGGCCGTCCAGCGTCTGGATTTTTCTGCGGGTCACGGCTCCGCTCTTCCCGGTGAAAACCAGCTCGCAGGTTCCGCCTTCCGTGGTGCGGATTTCCGTGTTCTTATAGACGTCTCCGTAAGCGTGGCGGGCGATGGTGATCGGCTTTTCCCAGGTTTTGACGTTCGGCCGGATGCAGCTGATCATCACCGGCGTGCGGAAAACCGTTCCGTCGAGCATGCCGCGGATCGTCCCGTTCGGGCTCTTCCACATCTCGTGCAGCTTGTACTCGCTCATTCTCTGGACGTTCGGCGTGATGGTGGCGCATTTGACCGCGACCCCGAGCCGTTTCGTCGCCTCGGCGGCGTCGACCGTCACCTGGTCGCCGGTCTCGTCTCTGTGCGGAAGCCCGAGATCGTAGTACTCTGTGTTCAGCTCCACAAAGGGGTCAAGAAGTTCGTCCTTGATCCATTTCCAGAGAACGCGGGTCATCTCGTCGCCGTCCATCTCCACAATCGGGTTCTTCATCACAATTCTGCTCATGGTTTTCTCCCTTATTTCTGCTTTTTGAGCTCCTGGTACCGGTTGATCAGGCATCCGGCGAGGAGAATCCGCCTCTCCTCGTCCGTCAGTATTCCCAGATGGAGCGTGACCGGAACAGTCAGAAGATCCCGGCCCTTTTTCTCCGGGTTTTCTTTCAGGGCGCCCTGCGTCACCGCATAGCCGGTGACAGTATCCTTTCCGTCGAGAAGCGCCTGGCGGATGCCCGGGACATAGATCCAGTCCCAGGTTTCATAGGGGAATTCCCCGTCGACCGTGAATGGCAGCATGCCCCAGTTGATGACGTTGCTGCGGTAGCGCTTGGTGGCATACTCTCTGCAGAAGTTCGCCGCGCCGCCCAGAACGCGCTGGCAGGAAGCCGCCTGTTCGCGCGCGGAGCCGTCGCCCGGCTTCACGCAGTAAATCGCCGAACCGATGCTGGTCTTCGCGCTGTCAAAGCCGAGCTCCTCCGGCGTTTTCTTCCTGATCTCCTTCGTGCGGCCGACATACGCCGGCTCGCGCCTCGACAGCGCAAACTCGGAAAGGCGGATCGGATTGCTGCGGTAGGAGGAAGTTTCCCCGGACGGAATCAGCTCATCCGTCGTGGTCACCGCGTCGCGGATCACGGCGGCAAGCTGGACCAGAAGATCGTCCTTCAGAGCTGGGATTTCCGGCCAGTCCCTGATGTTCGGGCCGTACACCAGGGCCTGGTCCGGCTTCGGGCCTTCCTGCCATCCGTGATACACTCTCTTCTCATAAATCTTCGGGTTATACCCGTAGTGCGCCGGCGTCTTCTCATAATCAATCTCATCGGCGCCGGTGAGTACGCCGTGGTTTCTGGCCGTAGCCGCGATGGAACGGGCGTCCATCAGCGCCACGAACGCTTTCTGCCCCTCGCCTGGTTTGGATCCTTCGCGGTTGGGGAAATTTCTCGTCGTGTGGCGGACAGAGAATCCGTTGTTTCCCGGAACGTCTCCAGCGCCGAAACAGGGGCCGCAGAACGCCGGCTTGAACACAGCGCCTTCCCCGAGCAGTTCCGCCATGGTGCCGTCCTTTGCCAGGGCAAGCTCCAGCGGCATGGAAGCCGGATAGATATTCAGGCCGAACTCGCCGTTCCCGACGTCGCAGCCGCGCAGGATATCCGCGGCCTCGTGAATATTTTCAAAGAGGCCGCCGGCGCATCCGGCGATTTCCCCCTGATCCACGTGAATCTGCCCGTCGGAACCCACTTTGCCGCCCAGTCCGAGCGGATCCAGGTATTTGTGCGGATCCGCCTTCACCTCGCGGATCGTGAACGCGTTGGACGGATGGAACGGAAGCGCGATCATCGGCTCCACTTTCGAAAGATCGAGATCGATCCAGTGATCATAGTAGGCGCCGTTTTCAGGCTGCATCCGGCGGTAGGCCTCCGGCCGGCGGTGATTCGCGAAATACTCTTCTACCGTACTGTCCGTCTGCCAGATGGAGGACAGGCAGGACGTCTCGGTTGTCATCACGTCGATTCCGATGCGGTCTTCCATCGAGAGGCCGGCGATACCCGGACCGGCGAACTCCAGCACCTGGTTTTTCACCGTGCCGAACACTTCCCTGCACAGGAGGAGAGCCACATCATGCGGGCCGACGCCTTTGCGGAGTTTCCCGGTGACATAGATCAGCACAACATCGGGATCCTTGATATCGTACGTGTTCTGCAGCAGCTGCTTGACAAGCTCGGGGCCTCCTTCGCCGATGGCCATGGTGCCGAGAGCCCCGTAGCGGGTATGGCTGTCGGAACCGAGAATCATCTTTCCGCAGGCAGCCATCTGTTCGCGGGCATACTGGTGGATGACGGCCACATTGGCCGGGACAAAGTTTCCGCCGTACTTCTTTGCCGCGGACAGCCCGAAAATATGGTCATCCTCGTTGATGGTTCCGCCGACCGCGCACAGGCTGTTGTGGCAGTTGGTCAGCGTGTACTCCAGGGGAAATTTTTCCATTCCGCTGGCTTTCGCGGTCTGTATGATATTGACATAGGTGATGTCATGAGACAGCATGCCGTCGAAAACCATGTGCCTGGTCCCACCGCCGTCATAGGAACCGCCCTTCTCGTGGGCAGACATAATGCGGTACGCCAGCGTGCGCTTCCGGGCTTCCCGCGCAGGCGCGTCCCCGGCGGATGACGGAGCGCCGTCCATGAAGAAGGTCCCTTCTTTATGATAGAACATCTTTTCACCTCCCGATGGTAAACAAAAGGCGCCAGGAGATTCTCCTGACACCTTTTTGTCAGTCAGCTGTTGGCCTGCGAATACTTTACACCATGGATGCCCGAAAAGCAAGCAGCGGTATTCCGTGACCGTGCCGTTCTGCGCTCTTCTGCCGCCTGCTGACATCAGCAGCCGCCATAGCCGTCCGTGTTCACAGCTTCGCTGTTCCCGGCACTGCCATTCATTTCTGAAGCTTTGCAGGTGCTGGTGCGGCCGGTATCCTGCTCGGTTTAGCCTGCGCCGGAGCTGGCGCTGCCGTCAGCTCCGGAAACCCCGTTCTCTTTTTCTTCTTTTGTGCCTTTTCCGCCCCAGCCGTCCTTTTTTTTCTTCTGATTTCTTTTCAGGTGCTTCGCGACCTCTTTCGGGCCCGCTTTCTCCAGCTCCTTCGCCAGAGCTTCAATCCGGTCTGATATCGTCATGATCCGGTCTGCCGGAGTGACCGGCAGCAGGCACTGGAACGTGATAATCCCGTCTTTCCAGGAAGCGGAGATCGTTCCTCCGTAGCTCTGGCAGATGCTCTCGGCCAGGGAAAGCCCGATGCCGAACCCCTTCTGGTTGGTGTGGGATTTGTCCTCGCGGTAGAATCTCTCGAAAAACCGGTTGTAATCGACGTTTTTTCCCTCCGCGTAGGAGTTGGACACCCACAGCCGCACCATTTTCCCCTTGCGCCACTGGGTCAGCCCGACTTCAATCCGGCCGTTCTCATCACAGTACTTGAACGCGTTGTCCGTCAGGAGCGACGCAAGCTGTCTCATCTGGCTGTCGTCGGCCCTGATTTTGAGGCCGTCCTCGATTTTGATCTCGTACTGCTTTTTATCCTGAATAGCGAGCGCTTTGAAGGGTTCCGCTGTCTCCCGCACGGCTTTCGAGAGATCGATATCCGAGAAAATACCGCGCTCCGACTGTTCTGAGCTCTTCGTGATCATCACGAGGTTCTGGATCAGGCTGTTGAGATGTTCCACCTGCCGCATGGTGGACTGAGTCCAGTCGTTTTCCCCGTTCATCATTTCAAGGATTTCGGTGTTCGCGCGGATCACCGCGAGCGGTGTCTTGAGCTCATGGCTCGCGTTAGTGATGAATTCTTTCTGCCGCCGGGCGTTCTCCACTTCAGGCCGGATGATCCGGTTGGACAGCATGCTGATGATGACAAAAGTCACCAGAGCTCCGAAAAGGCAGATAAGGATCGTATACATGAATACTTCGGAGCGCAGCGAGGACTGGGTCGACCCGTCGGCGAAGACGATTATCGTGGTGCCGTCGTCCTGCGCCGCGATTTTGTAATAATAATTGTCGATCTGGTCGGAAATGACCCTCGTGATCAGGTCGGGGTTCATCACCCGCTCCGCGTACTCGCTTGCCTCGCTGTAAGTAATCCCCTGAATCGCGTCAAGGTAGACGTCCTCCACATTGCCGTCGGCATCCAGGTAGACGGTGAAATAGCGCGTCAGGTACAGGTTTCCGGGCAGGCTCCGGTCATCGGCGGCTTCCTGCATATCCTCGTCGCTGAGCTCACCGCCGTGCTCCACGATGAATTCCAGGATCTGGTCCATCCTGCTGCTGTTCGCGTTCTGCATGACAAGGTTGACGCAGAGGCCGGTGATGACCATGACGATGATGAACGACACGGTCATGATGCTGATGATTTTGTGCTTCAGTTTACGGATTCCATCCATGTTCATCAGTGCCTTCCCTCCTCTTCTGTCCGGAAGAACGGATGATCGCTCATCTGGAAAAAAATAATAACAATGCCATACCCCGATAAGTATAACATTGTTATTAGTGAATGCGAGTTTACCTTCCGATTTCCTCAGGATACAGCCTTTCGGCTGTCCTTCAGAATGTAGCCTTCCGCTGTCTCGTCAATGGTGACGCTGGAGGCGATGGATCTGAGCTTTCCGCGCAGATAGGAAATGTAGAGAGTAACCGTATCCGGTCCCTCATCCTCCCCGTGCCACACGTGATCGAGCAGCCACTGTGTGCTGAGCGGCCTGGTGCTGTTCTGAACCAGCACCTGCAGCAGCTCAAATTCCTTCGCGGAGAGCCGGACCGAATTCTCGCTGACGATCTCCAGCCCGTCCGACCTCATCGAGAAATCCCCGAACCGGAGGTCTTCCGCGGCGTTCTGGGCGCTCCGCCTTCCCAGCGAGCGCACTCTGGCAAGCAGTTCTTTCAGGGAAAAAGGCTTCGGCAGGTAGTCGTCCGCCCCCGCGTCGAGACCGGTCACGCGGTCATCGACTTCCGCTTTTGCTGTGAGCAGAAGAACCGGAGTGCTGTCCCCGGTTTTTCTGAGGTCCTTCAGAACTTCCAGGCCGTTTTTGCCCGGCATCATGATGTCCAGAATGACAACATCGTAGACATTCTGCTGCAGGTGGTTTTCGGCGTCGATGCCGTCGAAAACCGAGTCTACTTCATACCCTTCATGGGTGAGCACGGCGGTCAGCGCCTTGTTCATATCTTTTGTGTCTTCCGCGATAAGCAGATTCATTTTTCAATTCCATTGCCGCTTTTCTCAGCACGGGCAGCAGCGGTCAGCTGTCGTCCCCGGAGGCCAGGAGAATGGCGTTATCCTTTCTGATCTGTTTTGTCGGTTCATTCTGCAGGCAGATTCCGGAACCGTCCGTAATCATATCTTTGATCGCCTGCATCGAGACGTCCGTGGAAGCCAGTTCGTCCGCGCAGCGCTTGAGCTCGGCCACAATCAGTTTTTCATTGCCGGAGATGTCCTGTTTGTACTTCATCAGATGCTCCAGCGCGGCCCACGTATCCATCGAAATGGTGCGCACCTGGATTTCCACGAACAGCCCATGGACCCGGAATATCAGGTGAAGGCTGCGGTAGCCGTTCGATTTCACGTGCCTGATGTAATCTTTTTCATCTTCAAGGGTAAAATCCGGCTCGTTCTTCAGGGCGTCGGATACCGTGTAGACATCATTCAGAAAAGGGCAGACAATCCGCACACCGATGGCATCCTGGCAGATCTCCAGGGCGGAATGTTCGTCTTCCGGGATTCCCTTGCGCCGGCACTTCTCTCTCATGCTGGCCTCCGTCTTGATCCGGGAGAGAACATGGTCGATGGGATCCATCTGGCCGCTGTCCCTGAAATTCTGCCGGATTGTGCTGATCCGGCTCAGAACAAAATTCATCACTTCTTCCAGCTGCGGAAGACGGCTGCCATAGATACTTTCCATTCCCGATATTCCCGTTTCACCAATATTTTGCCGATGGCAACCCATCGGAACAGATTCGCCCGCTCATTTTCCACTTTCTCGTAACTTTTCAACAAAAACCACGGTACGAATCCTGTTCTGATTATAGCAGAAATACAATTCTGTGTTAAGAGCAGGACAAATCAAAATGCTGTCAATTGTGTGAATAATTTATGAAATTTCGAATCCATTCTGATTTCGGCATGTCCTGCAGGGGCGGAAACGGTCCTGGCGGATAATCCGGCCGTCGTCACGCGTCCTGGCTCCGCCTCAGCAGAACCCTGATGTCCCCCGTCATGGCAAGCTGAATATCCAGGGTGATGCCTTCGGCCGTGAGATCTTCCTTCCACTTTTTCACTTCCTCCAGCGGAACATTGTACGTGTTGAGAAAAACTCCCCTCACGCCGCAGCGGGCCGCGGATTCCATGTCAGTATCCAGGTCATTCCCGATCATCAGGCATTCAGCTGGGTCCAGGTTCTGCTCCTGAAGCAGCATTTCCATGAAAGCGGGATCCGGTTTTTTGACGCCCCTGTCCGAGGAGATATAGACGGCTTCAAAAAGCGGGAGAATGCCGAGCTGCTCCAGCTCCGGTATGGTGAAGAGATTCTGGGCGTTGGAAAGCAGATACAGATGCTTACCCTGTTCCCGCAGCTTTTTCAGGACTGCCGCGGTATGCGGATAAAGCTTCAGCCGTTTCATGGAGAGTGTGCGGAACGCGTCCGCTGTCATCTGGATCACAGCGTCACCGATTTCAAGCCCTGCCGCATGATGCTTCGGGGCTTCCAGGTACAGTCTCCGGAAAACAACGCCGATATCGGGTTCCGGCCACCGGGATCCGGTCTCCTCCCGCTTCTTTTCAATCTCCTCCGCGCAGATTCGCAGATAGGCCGCGTGGAGCTCCTTCGGACTGTAATCTGCACCGCGCCTCGCGTAAATTCCGGCCATCTGTCTCCAGAGACCTGCGGGAGTTTCGTCCGTGTGAATGTCAATCAGAGTTCCGTAGAGATCAAAGAGATAATTCCGGTACATTGCAGTCTCCTGTAGTCCCGGCGCACCGGCCGGGAATTCAATTGTGATCTGGTTTCTGTTTCCGGACAGTATCCCTGCCGCCGGAAGCCCCCTGCGGGGCCGGAAGTTTCCCGCCCTGGAACTGATCAAGCTGCGTCTGGCTGGGAAGCCCCCTGCGGGGCCGGAAGTCCCGGGATCAGCCCGTGGGTGTCTGCTCCTCTGCAGTCTGCCCCGGGGCAGACTGCTGCCGGGCAGGCGCGCGGATCAGTCCGGACCGTGAGGTCAGGGAATCAGAAAAGCGATGGATTGTGCCGGAAGCTCCAGGATGCCGTCTGATAAGGTTACTGGATCTGAATTGACGGTGAGAACAGCTGCCAGGTCCGCAAACCCGGCCGCTGTCCCGTCCGAGGAGAGATCAACCGTCCGCGTCTCCTCAGAGGCGTTGAGGCATACCAGTACCCGGGGGATCTCCTCGCCTTCCTTCGTGCGGATGAAAACGCAGACGTCAGAATCCGAGAGCTCCTCCACGACAGCCGTGGTTCCTTTTTTCAGCGCCGGAAAAGCGCTGCGGATGCGGATGGCTGTGCGGTAATAGTTCAGGATCGACCAGGGCTGCTGCGACTGTTCCTCCTCCGACGGGTAGGTCATGCTGAAGCTGTCCATCCCGGGAGGCGCGTCGCACATGCCCTCCGCGGAGCCGTCGGCCGCCCAGTACATCGGGGCACGCTTATTCTCGTCCTTCCCGGATCCCCGCATGCCGATCTCCTCACCGTAATACACGAAGGCGTTCCCCTGCATGAGAAGGTTCAGCGCTCCCGCCAGTTTGGTCTGAGCGCTGGCTCCGCTTCCGGTGAAATATCCCGCGGCGCGCGCCATGTCATGGTTGGTGAAGAAAGGAGCGTTGATGTAATCCGGATTCACTGACGCGTACAGCTCTTCTTCCTGCATGAGGCTGTTTCCGAATTTCAGCGCGCTCATTTTCCCCCTGGCCAGTCTGGCGACGGCTCCTTCGCTCCCGGAGAAAGCAAAATCAAAAAAGGAATCGACGCCGCTCGCGTAATACGCGGCATAGGACGCCTGGTCCGTCCAGGCTTCTCCCACGAGGTACGCGTCCGGGCTGATTTCCTTTACGGTGCTGTTCAGCCAGGTAAGGAAAGCCGTCGTGTCCTCCGAAGATTCGGTATAATAGGAAGTCACGGCGTCCAGGCGGAATCCGTCGGTGCCGAAATCCAGCCAGAATTTCACGATATCGCGGATTTCATCGCGCACAGCCTCGGAATCCAGGTTTAGGTCCGGCATGGTTTCCGCGAACCTGGACTCATAATACCATCCGGTTCCGGACAGGCTGGCGTATCCGTCCTGCGCCGTGTCGGAAAAATGATAATAATCCACCTCAGGGCACTCGGAGAGATCCGGCTCCTCCCCCTCGGGCAGCGACCTCAGGTAATCCGCCGCCTCAGTAAACCACGGGTGCTCACTGCTGGTATGGTTGAGGACAAGATCGGTGATGACGGTGATGTTCTTTTCATGGCAGGCGTCCACCAGCGCCTGGTAATCGTCGGGCGTTCCGTAGGAGGAATCGACGGCTTCGTAGTCAGTCACATCGTACTTGTGGTATGACGGCGACGGGCAGATCGGCATCAGCCAGATTTCGTCAAATCCCATTTCATCGCTGATGTAGCTGAGCTTTTCACGGACGCCGTTCAGGTCGCCGATGCCGTCCCCGTCGCTGTCGTAGAATGACCGCACAAAAACCTCATAGCAGGTGCGGTATCCGTCGTCTGAGGGAACCGGCGTCAGGGCGTCAGCCAGTTCGTGCATCTGTCCCGGTTCCGTCGAAGTTTCTTCGGTCTCGGTTTCTCCGGTACTGCCCCTCCGCTCCAGAGGTCCCGCGTCCGCGCTGCTGCCCGGCGCGGCCAGGGAAACCAGCAGCGCCGCGCACAGAATGGTCGTCTTTTTCATCGCAAATTTTCAGGCGTCCTGTCCCGCGGTGAAGCCGCGGAACCGCAGCCCTCTCCTTTCCGCTGTGTTTTGAAATTCTGCGTTTACAGAAAACAGGCGGCGGATTTTTTCATGTTCCGCCGCCTGTTGAATCAGGTTCGATCAGATCAGCTGCATGGGCAGGAAATCATCCCTTGACGGCACCGCCCGTGACGCCTTCCACGTAGTACTTCTGAAGGGCCATGAACAGGATGGTCACCGGGATGGCTACCAGGACGCCGCCCGCGCAGAACCAGGTAAAGTAGCCCTGGTAATCGTTGGTCTTCACCCAGCGGGTCATCGCGACCGCTACGTTGTAGTTCTTGTCCGAGCCGAAGGCCACGTAGGAAGCGAAGACGTAATCGCACCAGGGCGCCATGAAGGCGGTCAGCATCGTGTAGATGATGATCGGCTTGGACAGTGGCATGATGATGATATTCATGATCTGGAAATTGTTGGCTCCGTCGATTCTCGCGGCTTCGTCCAGCGACTTCGGAATGGTGTCGAAGTATCCCTTGCAGACGTAGTAGCCCATGCCGGAACTGGCGACATAGGTCAGAATCAGGCCGGGCACGGCGCCGGACTGCGTGAGCCCGAACTGCTTTAACAGGAAATACAGGCAGATCATGGTGAGGAAGCCGGGGAACATTCCGAGGATCAGCCAGAAGCGCATGAGGAATGTTCTTCCCTTGAAGCGCATGCGGGACAGCACGTACGAAACGCAGAGAACGATCAGCGTCTGCAGAACGGCCGTGACGGCGGCGATGATGATGGTGTTGCCATACCATCTGAGGTAGTTTGTCTGGTCGGAGAACAGGAATTTATAGTTGTCCAGCGAGAAATGCTTGGGGATGATATAGTTCACCATCCCGCCGTACTCGGTATCGTACGAGCGGAAGCTCTGCATGACCAGGCCGAAGAACGGGAACAGCCAGATGAGGCTGATGAGAATCAGGACCACATAGGCTATCGCGTTTCCGATTTTCTTGTTGCGGGACATCGATCCGATTTTCTTTTGATCAGCCATTATTGGAATCCCTCCTCATCCTTGACAGACGGAAGCATGTTGTAGACGATCAGCGAGGTCACGGCGGTCACGACGAACACCATGATGCCGATGACAGCCGCCATCCTGTAGTTGGTGTCGTTGACGGTCATCTTGTACAGCCAGGTCACCAGAAGGTCGGTGGAACCGGCGTTTCCGACCAGGCTCAGGGACTGCGGTCCTCCGCCCGTCAGCAGGTAGATGACATTGAAGTTGTTGAGGTTTCCGGTGAACTGCGTCAGCAGGAACGGGCCTGTCACAAACAGCATATACGGAAGCGTGATATACCAGAACATCTGCGCCGCGTTCGCGCCGTCGATCCGGGCGGATTCGTACAGGTCCGCGGGAATGTTCATCAGAAGGCCCGTGGCGATCAGCATCATGTACGGGATGCCGATCCAGATGTTGATCACGATGATGGTGATTTTCGCCAGCGTCGCGTTGGTCCAGAACGGTATGGGATCGCTGATCCACCCCCATTTGATGAGCGTGCTGTTGATAATGCCGTCGTCAGCGAACATCTTGGAGATGTACAGCAGAGAGACGAACTGCGGGACAGCGATGGTCATGACGAGGATGGTTCTCCACAGCTTCTTGAACTTGATCCCCTTCTTGTTGATCAGCATCGCGACCGCGAGGCCGAGGAAGTAATCCAGGAAGGTAGCGAAGAAAGCCCACACGAGCGTCCACAGCAGGACCTTCAGGAATGTGGGTCCGAAGCCCGTCGAACTGAACGAGAAAAGATTTTTGAAGTTTTCCAGTCCGACCCAGGTGAACAGGTTCGTCGGCGACTGATGGTTCTTGTCGTAATTCGTGAACGCCACGCAGATCATGAAGATGATCGGCAGCACAGTGAACACGAAAATGCCGAGGCACGGAAGCGCGAGCAGCGTCTTGTCAAAATTCTCGTCGAGCAGGGAAGCCATGACCTTTTTGTTGGACGGAAGGCTTTTGCCCTCCCTGAGAAGATCCTGTTCCTTCCTGTTCTCCCGGACGTTCAGTCTCCACAGGAAGATAAACGCGGCGATGATAATGATGGTGAGAATCCCGAACAGCAGGATGAAAAAGCTGTTGTCGCCGTAAATGGTTTTTCTTCCGACCCTCTGGGTTTCTACCGTACCCAGCGTATTGAACTTTGCCAGGTACTGCAGACCGACCCTGAACAAATAGACGAAAAACAGAACCTCGCAGGCAAGAAACGCGAGGCCCTTGACGATCTGCCCTCTCATGAGGGGACCGAAGCCCAGAATGACGTACGAAAGCCTGGTCTTCCAGTCACCGTCGCGGAATGTCGTACCGATATCGGAGAACTCCCTGGCCAGGGCATTCTTCTTTTTGGTGGTGCCAGCCATAATCTCACTCCTCCCGGATGCAGCAGGACTGCCCTTTTCCCGAATTGTTTAACAAAGGCCGGCAAAGTTTCCTTCGCCGGCCTGCGGCCTGCCCTGCCGCTGTCATGGCGGACACAGGGCAGATCATTAACTTCTCTGTCAGTTACTCAGCTGCGGTTTCCGTCTCAGTCTCCGCCTCGGCAGCAGAATCCGCATAGGAGATGCAGGTATCCTGGAAGGTCTGGAGAGCAGCCATCAGATCGTCATCGGAGGTGTCAGTGCTCAGGTTGCCCTGAATGACGTCATCGCCGAGGCTGGTTGCCAGAGACCAGTAATCTTCAGGATACTGACCCTGCGGAACATCGTTGAGCATCTGCTGGTTCAGAGCGGTCAGAGCGACATCGGCAAGAACAGCGTCATCCTGCTGCGCGTTGATGTTGGACGGACCCCAGCCTACTGCGTTGTAGCGGTCAAGCTGTGCTTCTTCGCCGGAAAGGAAGTTGGCAAGATCATCGCAGATCTGAAGCTTGTCTTCGTCTTCCTGCGGCTTGACACCGAGAAGCTTGTAGCCGGAGAATCCGGACAGCTGATAGGTCTCGCCGTCAGAACCAGTGAAGGAAGGAAGCGGTGCGCAGGCGAAGTTGTCTCCGAACATCTTCTTGATGGACTCCTGGTCCCAGGTTCCGTCTACGATGGCAGCGTACTCAGTAGCGTTGTCAGCAGAAGAACCGTTCTGGAAAGCGGAGGAACTGTTGAGCTTGATCATTTCCTTCAGAGCGACAAGGCCCTGGTCGGAAGCGTAGTCAACGTTGCACGTCGTGAAGTTGCCGTCGGTATCGGTTTCATAAGTAAGTTCGCAGCCGGTGCCGAAGAAGAATGCAGTCTGATACCAGCCGTTGTTGATTTCCATGTAGAAGTTCTTTCCTGCCGCTTCGCAGTCAGCAAGAATCGCGTCAAGATCTGTCGGGTCGGTAACTACGCTGGAATCGTAGTACAGGAAGTAGCCGTTGTCGGAAGTCAGCGGATAAGCATACAGCATATCGCCGACAGTCGCGGCATTGACGGATCCTTCGTCGTTGCGGGTGGATACGTCGTCAACGTAATCCGGATTGACATCGATCAGCGCGCCCGCGGCGACAAGTCTTGCGATCTGGTCCTGAGCGAAGCCGAAGACATCCGCAGCGCCTTCAACGTCAGTGATGACGTTGGAAGCGGCGTCTCCCTCGCCTACCGGCTCAACCGTGAAGGTAACGCCCGCGTACTGCGGATACTCTTCCTGGAATTTTGCGATTTCCTCGTTCGTGAAATCAACAACGCCGTCAGCGACCCACACCTTGACTTCCTTGCCGTCATAGGTAGCCGGATCCGTGGAAACGGTCTCCTCTTCTGCCGGAACAGCGATCGTGCCTGCCATGCAGACTGCAGCGATGCCTGCCAGTAAAACAGATACAGCGTTCTTTTTCATTTTTTCTCCTCCTGGTATTATCCTGGGAATTTTGCCCGTCCTCACGTCCGCGGCCGCTCGGAAAGGACTTTCGATGCTGACGAAAATTTACGATACAAACTGCACGGATGCGGTCCGTCCGCAGACCTTCTGGTTTCCAGAAGTTTTCGTTTATTTTCGTTCTCTGCCTGTAATTTTAATTCCTCAGGAAAATTTGTCAATACTTTCCGATAGAAAATTCTTTTATTCGGCAGGTTAAACAATTTTTAACCCTGAAAATTGTCCAATATCACGTTTTGTTTTCGCAAGTTTTCGCATTCCTTGATTTTCAGTTTTCGCAAGTTTATAATTCTAACAGTTGATTATTGTAATTTGGGAGGGTTCTGTTGTGAAAGCGACAATCAAAGATATAGCGGAGAAGCTCGGAGTCTCCCCCGGAACTGTCTCCAAGGGCCTGAACGGAGGCCGTGACATCAGCGAACAGCTCCGCACCGCCATTCTTGAAACAGCGGTCGAAATGGGCTACCAGGGGCGGGCCAGAAAAGGAGGCCGCCAGTATCTCGCTGTCTTTATCGAGAACATGAAAGCCGACAGTCCTGACGACTTCGGGTACGATATTATCATGGGATTCCGCAAGGCTGCCTATGCTGGAGAATGGGACGTTGAGGTTATCCCGGTCACGCCCGCGTTCCAGTCGGAAAATCTGTATGAGCATCTGATGCTGCAGAATGGATATAAAGGCAGCTACTTTCTCGGTTTCTCGCTGGAGGATCCCTGGATGGTCCAGATCCAGCAGACCGGCTACCCCACGGTTCTGCTTGACAACGAGGCTGTCAGCCCCAATGTTTCGTCCGTGGGAACCGATACGCAGGAGGCCGTCGACAGCGCGATCTCGCACCTGATCACGCTCGGCCACGAGAAGATCGGCTTTCTGGACGGCTCGACCGGATCCATGATTTCAGACCAGCGCATGGCGGCCTACCTTCTCTCCATGAAAAAGCATAATCTCCCGATCGATCCGAATCTCGCCGTCTATTCCTACTTTACAGCGGATGCCGCTCATTACCATGTGCCGGGGATGCTGGAGCTCGGGGCAACCGCGATTCTGTGCGGCAATGACCTGATCGCCCAGGGCGTGATCGAAAGCTGCCGCAGCTGCGGCATGGAGGTTCCCGGCGATGTCTCCGTGATCGGATACGACGACCTTCCTGTCGCCGGGAAGATGACTCCGCCGCTCACGACCATCCGGCAGGACCGCACTGCCCTCGGAAAAAGCGGCTTTTTCGCCCTCTATTCCATGATGAGCGGGACGTCCGTCAGCAAAACTCTTCTGCATCCGCAGCTGGTTGTCCGCAAATCGACCGCGGTATCGAAGCCGCGGCTTGTCACCCGGCGCAACATAGACACGGACTGCGTCCTGTACAAAAACCCGCTTCTGTACGAGCGGTACTCGTGAGCGCACGGCTCAGCTCATCCGCTATTCGTCCCTGATCCTCCCGGCAATGTCCGGGAAATTGCTGATCACCGCGTTGACGCCCCATTTCTTCACCCTGCGGATCGATTCCTCATCGTTGACTGTCCAGGGATTCACGCCGATTCCGTTCTGCGTGCAGTTCCAGACCTGCTCTGCCGTCAGGGTGCGGTAATCCGGGTGATAATAATCCACGCCCATCCTGCGGCAGTAGGCGCCGGGATTGTCCATGGCGACCGGATACAGAAAAGCGCACCGGATTTCCGGGTCGATTCTCTTGCACAGGGCGATCGAAGCGTTGTTGAAGGAGGACAGGATGATCCTCTCCTCAAGACCGTACTTTCTGATCATCCGGATAACAGCGTCCTCGAGGCCGGCGTAATAATATACCGAGTTCTTGAGCTCGATGTTCGTGAAGAGATTCACGGCGTCCTCCGCCATCCAGCGCAGAAACTCATCGAGCGTCGGGATGCTCTGCGGCGCGAAATCTTCCCCGAATTTTGACGGATAGCTGACGTTCAGCCTCCGCAGTTCGTCATAGGTGAAATCGCGGAGCCATCCTTTCCCGTCCGTCGTCCGATCAACAGATTCATCATGCATGATCACCGGGACCAGGTCCTTCGTAAACTGAACGTCATTTTCGATGCCGTCCGCGCCGGCTTCAAGAGCCTTGCGGAAAGCGAGCATCGTGTTCTCCGGATATCTTCCGCTGAATCCTCTGTGAGCAATTACCAGCATACAAACTCCTTTCCGCGCTGCCATCCCTGTCCTGAATGGCAGGCAATCGACAGATCAATCCGAATGAATCCCTGCCGCGCTGCTGCGGCAGGGAATTTTTTTCAGTTCTTCTCTTTCATCCTGAAATAGGAAAAAAGATCTATCTGTCCGTCGGCGGAACACGGATCTTCCCGGTCTCCCGCCTTTCCTCCGGCATCTTCCCGGTTCTCCCCTCTCCAGGCTTCCGGGGCCGGATTCCCCGGACCCGCTCCGCACGTCCGTTCAGGCATATGGTTTCTCCAGTTATTGTCAAAGGCAGTCCGGACCAGTTCCAGGTATTTCCCGAAGTCAAGATGGCTCAGGATGTTCCCGGCTTCTTCCTCCGTGAGGCAGTACAGGTCGCGGTTTTCCACCAGCATATACCAGTCAGGATCGATCCCGGAAATATTTTCGGCCTTCACGTCCCGGCCCGCGGGAGCTTCGGCAATTCCGTTTGCGCGAAGCACTTCCATCGCTGCAGGCTCGATCACCTGGGCCGGCTCCCCGTCGCGCAATCTTTTTTTCTGCATCGCCGCCGTGATCACT
The DNA here is from genome assembly GCA_050944455.1 of Lachnospiraceae bacterium. Classification (GTDB taxonomy): domain Bacteria; phylum Bacillota; class Clostridia; order Lachnospirales; family Lachnospiraceae; genus Anthropogastromicrobium. The sequence continues at coordinate 45,675 of JBMNRC010000008.1, read as the reverse complement.
CTGGCTTTCGCCGCGCGCAGATGATAGGTCCCGGGAGTCCCGTCCTTCATGATAAAAACGCGGTTGTCGCGCAGAAGCACCACCGGGTGCCCGGGGTCATCGTCGGTCAGCCCGAAATGGAAGGAAACGGCTTCCTCGGAGCCCGAAGCGAGCATGTTCTGAAACATCAGAAGCCGCTTTGTGCGGCTGTCAAATTCCGGCCTCGGGTTCTCCGGGTCCAGCGCCGCGCGCAGGATCTCCATGCCGAGCTTTTCATCGAACGGATCCGCGAGCGTGAGCCCGTTTCTGTGTTTGGATGCGGCTACCAGATATTCCGCCAGCAGCCAGTCCACGATCGCGGGGTGAGCCAGCGCCTTGGAGGGATTCGGCCCCTCCCGGCATGCCAGGGTTCCGCCGGCGGCGGAGGTGATTTCACCGTCCGTGCTGTCCGGGTCGGGATTGCTGAACTCCAGGCGGTTGTTCGCGTCCTTGGAAATCAGGTATGTGACCTCCGGCTCGATCTCAACGCCGATATCGGCCGACTCTTTTCTCAGGATTTCATTGTTGCGCTCCTCCTCCATGACCGAGTATAGGCCGTCCGTGTTCGTGCTCACGATGCGGGAGCCCTCATAGGCCTGAGCCTGCCCGATCCGCCAGGTGAACATCTGCCCGATCGCCCTCATGGAGATGATCTGGTTGTTCATCCGGATATTCGAGTCGTAATTGGTATCCCCTGCGCCGGAAGCCGAGTTGAGCAGCAGTTTCGTGCCTTCGCGCATGCTCCGGTATTCTCCCCGCTCATGCTGTGTCAGGGAAGGATCTTTCATCAGCCTGCCGTATTTCTGCTTCTGGTCGAAGATCTCCGCGTAACGGTCGTATCCCAGGCCATCGTTCCAGAAAGCCCTCATCATGCGCAGCATATTCGGGTAGTAGGAAGTGAAATCCTCGTGGTTGGCCGCGTCTGCCGATGTATAGGAATAGCGGTCGTTCATCTTCATCCCGTGGTTCGGGAAAAGCTCAGGCTTTTTCTCCTCCGGCGAGCGGTACTGCGCCTTCGCGGCGCTGCTTCCGGTGAGAAACTGGGAGCGCCGCACGGTGCGGCCGTCCTTCAGCGTGATCTGCGGTCCGAGCCGATAGCAGTCGGCGGGATCCGGCCTGGCTTCCTGAAGCTCAGCCAGGTCTTTTTTGTACTGCTCCCATTCCGCCAGATCGGCCTCGTACAGCGCTTTGTTGTACTCCGCTCCGTGAACGCCGCCGATCGAGAAATTGGCGTAGCAGGAAGTCGGATTCCCGTCCCGGTCGAAGTAGGGCAGAAAACTTCGCGTGAGCGGGATCGATTCCAGCGGGGACACCTCGGTGTGGCCCGGGTAATCCATCTGATAATTTTTCGACGAATTGAAATTCTTTCCCTCGATGGAACGGTAATACGCGAGGATCTCGTCGAACTGCCTTCTGAGCTCCGGCTGCGGGAAATGGCTGTAGAAAAATTTCCGGGTCTCGTCGAGGACATTGACCACAGGGACCCCGAGTTCCTCTGCTTTCTCCCTGGAAGGATAGTCGAAACTGACGGTCTCGATATCCTTCAGATGGCCGTACGGGCAGAGCGCCAGGGTGACAAACTGTGCCGACGAGGAGTCAATCATCAGCCGGTCCCGGCGGACCTTCGACGGAGCGATGTCGGGTTCGTACCGGTCGGCCTTCTGCTGGTAAATCAGCTCGGGGTAAGTTTTAAGAAGCTGCTTTTTGAGGGAGAACTGCGTCTGGTACAGCGGCTGTTCAAAAAGCCGGGCCGCGTTCACGCAGTCGGAGACGTTGTAGGCGATCAGGTCGTACAGTTCGTCCGCGCTGCGGATCACGTCCTGACCGGAGGCAAGGCGGTCCGACTCCAGGATCTGGCACCCGATCGTCCCCAGAAGGCGCTTCAGGCGCACATGGCGCTGCTTTTCGTTCAGCCGGGCCAGGTCAAGATGACGGCCGGTGAGAAGCATGTTCCGGCGGATCAGGTATCTCGGGTCGCGGTAGTCGCGGGGGCCGAAATACGCCGCGCCGTTTTTCCTCTCCTGCTTTTTCTGGGTCAGGTACAGGGACATATTGCCCCGGAACTGCGGGGAGAACAGGTCGTTGTTGACGGAGCGCAGGAAGCCCGCGGACACCGGTGAGAAATCCGCGGAGCCGGAAACGGAGGCATCCGTTTTCCAGGCCTCGGAAAAATAGGCTGACAGCATGGCAGTGTCGTAATTGTAACTGTTGTATCCGAAAAAGTAAGGATCCTTCTCGTCGTCATAATCCGGGTCTGTATCGCATCGGATCCGGAATTCCTTCGGATAGGAAGACCGCGCGTCCGGATCATTCACGGCAGGCCAGGCGTCGGACAGCCCGAAAGTCTCCGCCAGACGGACATTGGCTTCTTTTTCCGTCAGGCTGTACAGCCGCACGGAACCGCCCGCGAAATTCGCGTTTCTCCCGTGCACGCGCTCCGCCGCGGCTTCCGCGAAACGGGGATCCGCGCAGAGCTTCGGGTCGTCCGCAAGGTAATAAATCTCGACAGTATTTTCGTCCTGAAGATAATTTGACAGCAGAAATACGTTCCGCAGAGACTCGATATCCCAGAAATCAGCTTTCACTGTGCTTGTCCTCCTCTCACGATACAGCCGGAATACGGATGCCCCGGCAGCGTGCCTGCTTACCGCGAAAACGGGCCGCCGACTATCCCGCCGGCCGGGACCTGCCGCAAAAACCGGACGCGGATCATCCGGCAGTGCTGCCGGCCGGGTCTTCCATAAAGCCACGAGCACAGACGCCCCGGCGGTCATTCAGCATGATCTGCAGATTATTGTAGCACAAAAGCGGCCTGAGGTCCCCGGGAGAATGGGATACTGCCGGTCCGCGGCAGTCCTGTTTCGGCAGCAGATCCTGAGATCCCCGGCAGAACAGGATACTGTTGATCCGCAGCAGATCCTGAGATCCCCGGGAGAAAGGATACTTCCGGTCCGTTTCCCGCGGGAGGAAACAGAAAGAACCCTTTCAGGCGGTGACATCGCGCGGCGCAAGCGGTAAGATTAGGGCTGTCACCGATGAAGCATCCGGCGGCTGACGTTTTTGGAGCTGGCGGATGGATGAAATTCCGGCTCTGCCGGACAGGGGGAGAATGATGAAAATCGACAGAAAAAAAACAGCGGAAGCTTTCAGCAGATATGCGGAACAGTACGATCTTTCCGACCTGAAAATCAGGCTCAAATACGACCATACCTTCCGCGTGGCGGAGCTCTCGGACCGCATCGCGCAGAGTCTTTCCCTGCCCGGGGACGACTGCGATCTCGCGTGGCTGCTCGGGATACTCCATGATATCGGCCGTTTCGAGCAGCTCCGCCGTTTCGGCACTTTTCAGGATAAGGTCAGCGTCAATCACGCCGCTCTCTCCGCGGACCTGCTGTTCCGCCAGGGGCTGATCGCAGATTTTGTCACGGACAGCAGCGAAAACAGCCTGATGGAAAAGGCGGTGCGGCTTCACAACGTTCTTTCCCTCCCGGAGATGACGGAACGGGAATATGTTTTCTGCACCATCCTCCGGGACGCGGACAAGATCGATATTGTGCGCGTCAACGCGGAGCTGCCCCGGACCGAAATCTATGATCTTCCGGAGGAGGCTTTCACGGACAGCGCCGTCTCCGACGCTGTTTTTGACGATATTCTCCACGAGAGAAACGTTGACCGGACGAACGTCAGGCCGGGGATCGACCTGATCATCGGCCAGATCAGCTTCGTGTTCGGCCTCGTCTGGCCGGAGAGCGTCAGGCTGATGAAGGACCAGGGATATCTGGCCCGTGTTCTCGGTTTCCAGAGCAGGAATGCGGAAACCCGGCGCAGAATGCAGGTCATCCGTCAGAAGGTATCTGCCTATATGGACCGGAGGATCCGGGAAAACAGCAGCCTTCCTCCCAAAGCTGTCTGACCTGGCGGAACGCGATTTTCCGTGTACCGGGCCCGCCTGGCAGACTGTTCTTTCAGAAGCTGTCTGAACCTGGAAAAACCGATAGCCGGCATCAGGCAATTATGCTAGAATGAATGCCGGAGAGTCCGGTACCGCTGCCCTCAGGCCCTGCCCGGAATACGGGTTTCAGCCCTGACGGAGCAGCGGAACCGGGAACACAGTCCGTAAACACGAGGAGGAGAAAAAATGCTCAGACTGACACCTGCGATGGGATGGAATTCCTGGAACACCTTCGGCAGCAACATCAATGAAAAGCTGATTTTTGAGACCGCGGACGCGCTTGTCGATACCGGCCTTCTGAAACACGGCTACGAATATCTGGTCATCGACGACTGCTGGTCTGAAAAGACCCGGGACGAAAACGGCCGTCTGGTTCCGGACCACGAGAAATTCCCGCACGGCATGAAGGCCGTGGCCGACTATGTCCATTCCAAAGGTCTGAAATTCGGAATGTATTCCTGCGCCGGCAACCTGACCTGCGGAGGGTATCCGGGCAGCTACGAACATGAGTTCGTCGACGCGCAGACCTTCGCGTCCTGGGGCGTCGATTTCCTCAAATACGACTACTGCTATCACAGCCCGATTATCCCCGGCAGATACCTGTACCGCCGCATGGGGCTTGCCCTGGAAAACTGCGGCAGGGACATCCTGTTTTCCGCCTGCAGCTGGGGATCCGATGAGACGCACGAATGGATCAAATCCACCGGAGCGTCCATGTGGCGTTCCACCGGCGACATTTTCGACACCTGGAACTCCGTGAAAGATCTCGCCCTTCAACAGGAAAAACTGCATCCCTACAACGGCGTCGGCTGCTTCAACGATATGGACATGCTGATTGTCGGCATGCATGGGGCCGGGAACGTCGGACTGGGCGGCTGCACGGACGTCCAGTACAGAACTCATTATTCCCTGTGGGCGTTCCTCTCCTCCCCGCTGATGATCGGCTGCGATGTCCGGAACATGGACGAGGCCACGAAGAACATCCTGATGAATGACAGGATGATCGCCATTGACCAGGATCCCGCGGCCAGGCAGCCGTACCGGGTCCACGAGGATTTCGGGTATCCGAAGAACGGCGAGGTCCTGGTTTACGTGAGACACCTGGCCGGCGGAAAGCTGGCTGTCGGCTTCTTCAATCTCAGCGACCAGAAAGCGTCCGCGCACCTGAACATGGATGAAGTCGGCCTTCCGGTAAGCTGCGGAAAAACGCTCCGCCTTCACAATGTCTGGGACGGGAAGGATTACTCCGTGGACAACGGCACGTTCCACTGGACGATGGAACCTTATGACTGCGGAGTGTTCACCGCGGACGTCGTCGACCTATGAGCCGCTGCGCGGCCTGCGGCCGGAAACTGGAGCCGGACGACATCGGGGCAACCAGAAAATTCATCAGCCGCGGAGCGTCCGAATTTTACTGCATTCCCTGTCTGGCAAAGCATCTGGGAATTTCAGAATCTTTCCTCAGGGATAAGATCGAATATTTCCGGAGCCAGGGCTGTACCCTGTTCTGCGCCTCCGCGCCGGACAGCGGAAAGGAAAATGAAGGACCCGCGGAATCCGGGGATCCGCCCCGGCAGAATCCATAAATCACGAAAACTGAACAGTTGCAGAAATCCCCGGGAGCAGAGCTGAGTCTGCTCCCGGGGATTTCTTTGTACAGCACGGCCGGCAGGTCTCTCTCCTGTCCGGTTCTTCCACCTTTGCGCGGCACGGCCGGCAGGTCTCTCTCCTGTCCGGTTCTTCCACCTTTGCGCGGCACCGCCGGCAGGTCTCTCTCCTGTCCGGTTTCCCCGGCTAAAGCTCAGGTTCCTTCCGCGTTTTCCCGCCGCCGAACAGAAAACGGTTCTGGATCTCCTGCTCCCTGTGCAGGTGCGAAGCCACGTCGACATCGTACACGCTCTCCAGGATATCCCGCCGGAAAACCTCGTCCCGGCCGCCTTCCGCCGCAATTCTCCCGTTCTTCAGAAAAATCAGGTGATCCGCCATCTCCGCCGCCATGGTGACGTCATGGTAGACGCCGATCAGGGTGTTGCGGTAGACCTGCCCGCCGGGAAGCGCGGTGCTGCCCTCCGACCATTTCGCGAGGTACTCCCTCAGCCGGATCTGGTATTTCAGATCCAGATGGTTCATCGGCTCGTCCAGAAAAATCACCGGCGTCTCCTGCGCGAGAGTCCTGGCCAGGAAAACCCGCTGAAGCTGTCCGCCGGACAGCCCGCTGATCTGTCTGTTCTGCAGATCCGCCAGTCCCGTCATTTCCAGGCATTCGTCGATTTTTTCCCTGTCATACGCCGAGCGCGTCCCGCGGATGTACCGCCCCATCTCCACGGTTTCCCGGATCGTGTAGGAAAAATACACTTCCGAAAACTGGGTCAGCATAGCGGTCCGCTCCGCGATTCCCCTGCGGTTCAGACCGGAAAGATTTTCCCCGCACAGACGGATTTCACCCCGGTATGGCAGGAGTCCCGTCAGCGTCCGCAGAAGCGTGGTTTTTCCGCAGCCGTTCTGCCCCAGAAGCGCGGCCGACTCCCCTTCCCTCACCGTGAAGGTAAGGTCATGCAGAATGCGCGTTCCTTCCCTGACCGGCTTCCGGTAGCCGGCGGAAAGATTCCGGCATTCCACGGCGGGCTTCAGAAGTGTCTCCGCTTCACGGCCGGAATCGCCGGGATTCCGGTTTACGGCTGTCTGAAGTTTGTTCATCGGTTCATTTCCTCCGCTTTCTGAACTTCAGGATCAGAAAGATCCGCGGCTCTTCGTTTTCCTTTCGGCAGTGACAATGACGGCTGGCGGTGCTTCAGCTGCCGCTGCTTTCCGCGTCCGGTTTCAGAAGCCGCCGGCCGCGGCATCCCTGGTTTGCGGTGGTCTCCGTTTCTGTTTCCGGTTTCAGGTATTTCTTCTTCCGCGCAGATACAGGGCGACAAAGAACGGAGCCCCCACAAGCGCGGTGACGGCGCCGACCGGGATTTCCCTCGGCGAAAGAATCGTTCTCGAAATCATGTCGCAGACGGCCATGAAAGCGCCGCCGAGAACGAAGGACATCGGAATGACAAGCTTATGCGACGCGCCGAAAATCTTTCGCACGACATGCGGCGTCACCAGGTCGATGAATCCGATGGTTCCCGTGAAGCACACCGAAACGCCGGTCATCAGAGCCGCGAGAATCAGAAGCAGTTTCTTGTCCCTCTTTACGCTGACGCCGATGGAGTAAGCCTGCTCGTCGCCGAAAGACATCACGTCAAGCGGGCGGGCGAACATCGCCGCAGCGGCTGTTCCCGCGATGCACACCGGCGCCATGATCTTCACATGGTACCACCGCTTCGCGTTGAAGGATCCCATGGTCCAGATCAGGAGCTGCTGGGCGTGGCTGCTGGCAAAGGTGCTGACCAGAGTCATCATCGCGTTGACGAACAGGGAGACGACCATTCCGATCAGGATGACCGTCTGCGTGTGAAGGCTGCGGTCTACCGCTGAGGCGATGGCAAGGACGGAAAGCACCGTCGCGAGGCCCAGCGAAAAACCCATGACCGGGAGCGTGAAATTCCCGAACAGCGGCAGCGTCCAGTCAAAGGCGATCACCAGGGCGGCGCCGAGGGACGCTCCGCTCGACACGCCGAGCGTGTAGGAGGACGCGAGCGGATTCTGCAGAACCGCCTGGATGATCGCACCGGAAACCGACAGGGCGCCTCCGGCAAGAAATGCCGTGAGGACTCTCGGCAGCCGGATGTTCCAGAAAATGGACTCCGTCTGCCCGCTGACGGAAGCGGGCAGCGCCGCTCCCGATATCCTGCTGATAAAAACAGAGAGCATGTCAGTCAGGCTGACTGGCACGCTCCCGATGCCGATGCAGAGAAGCACAAGAAAAACGGAAACCAGGACTGTCGCGAGGACCGCGGCACCGCTGCGCCGCCTGCCTTCCGTTCTGCCTGCCGCCCCGCCGCGGCGGTTACTCGCTGTCTTCTTCCGCAAACGGATCCTCCAGATCTTCATAGACGTCCGGGTAAATGTCCTTCGCGATCTCAACCATGGCGCTCACCACATGCTGGTTCGGCTGATTCAGCTCATTGCTGTAATCCAGCAGATAAACGTCGCCGTTCTGAACAGCGGTGACATTCTCCCATCCATCCATGGAAAGCCAGGTGTCGACGACATCCTCCGTGTACGTATCGATGGAAATGATGATATCCGGGTTCAGGGCGGCAGCCGCCTCTTCGGTCAGCGCGGGCCAGGCGTCCCCGGCATCGGCAGCGGCATTGACCAGGCCGACGTCCGTCAGGATCTCATCAATGTAAGTTCCGGAACCGGCCGCGTAGATCGTCGGATAATCGGCTGTAGGCGTGCTGGTCACGAGGAGAACCGTCTTGCGGCCGTCTTCATCGATGTTTTCGGACAGGCTGATGATCTCGTCGACCGTATCCTGCATATCGCTGACAATCGCTTCCGCCTCGTCCTCTGTCCCCGTGCAGGCGCCGATGAAAATAATGTCCTCCTGGATTTCCGCGATGGAGGAAGCCGTGGGAATATCCGCGACGCAGACTCCCGCCTCACGGACGGAAGCATACACGTCTTCCCCGCCGGCGTAGCTCATTCCGGTAGTGAATACGATATAGGGATCCATAGCGACGATCTGCTCCTGGTCCGGCTGCATCATGTCGAAGGTCTGGATATCCTCGGGCAGCTGGTCGCCGTAGTACATCTCGGAGTAGGTGTCGCAGGCCCCGATTCTGTCGCTCAGGCCCAGATCGATCAGGATGCGGGTGTTCGACGGGGCCATGGAAATGATCGGGCCGTCATTGTCGGGAAGCTCGATGATGTTTCCCGCAGGATCCAGGACTTCATTTTCAGCCAGCGTTTCTTCTTCAGCGGTTTCTTCGGCATCCGTTTCCTCCGCCGACTCACTGCTGTCTGAACTGCCTGCCGCGAAAACATTCCCGCACAGGCACACAATGACGGCTGCTGCCGCGGCCGAAATCCTGACAGATAATTTTTTCATTTTTTTCCCCTTTCTGGACTGAATCGGCTGCCGTTTTCTCCGCGGATTCCGGGAAACCACCCGCGGTGATCCCCCCTGGCAAGAAGCGCTGTCCGGCCGTTAAACCGCAGTCCGGCTTTCTCTCTTTTCAGTCATACGGCTAACAGTATACCACGAAAGAAAAGACCGGTACGGGATTGAAATATAAAAATTCCATAATCGGGACAGGCTCTGGCCCGTTCCCGTCCGGCGGATTCCCGCGGTCACCCGGCACGGGCATTCCTCATGCCGAAAATCTTCTGCCGATCTGGCCTTTTGTCCTGTTGGAAAACCCGGTAGATCCCTGAGATCCCTGATCAGGAAACGGCAGGCGGGACATTCAGTGCCGTGTGTCGTCCGCGAAAGTTTCGCAGAATCTCGCCGCGAAGGAAGGCGTGAGGCCGGCTTCCGCAAGGTGGGCGACAGAGCCGATCTGCAGGGCGCGGAAAACCGCTCTGCCATCCTGGCGCTCCTCCGTGATCAGTTCGGTAAAGGAAGACGGCTGCAGGCACAGCATATGCCAGAGAACAAAGGGGGAGACATTCATCAGATGGGACATCATCGCGCAGCTCACCCCGAAATGGCAGAACAGCGCAACCGTCTCATGGCTCGGCCTGACCGCCCGGTACAGGCGGCCGTCCCGCTCGTATCCATGCTCCGCCAGGAGCCCGTCAAAGGAAGACACAACCCTGTCGTAGACCGGAACCAGGTCGGACATCCGGGCGACCTCGGTTTCCCGCCATTTTTTTTCGTCCCAGTATTCCGGATGGGCGGCGTAGTAAGACGGGTACATATCCCAGACGATCCGTTTCGCGTACTTCCCGTCCGCTGTCATATGCTGGGTGCTGAAAGCTTCCTTCAGGTGTTCGGAGTTCTCAACATCAACCAGAGCGGGGAATTCCTCAAGCCAGTCCCTGGTTTCCGCGGTCTTTCCCAGTTTTTTCAGGGTGAGGGAAGCCGTGTCCCGGGCTCTGCCGAGGGGCGAGACATAACAGGTATCAATATGGAGCTTCGGCGAGAATTCGGCCAGCGCTTCGGCTTCCTTCCAGCCGGACGGGGTCAGGGAATCAATAGAATAATCGGGATCGGCATGACGGATCAGCAGCAGCCGCATGAAATACCTCCTTCTCAGGTTCATCTCAGAATGGAACAGCCGCGGTCCCGATGCCGTTTGCCTGCACGGGGAAGGCAGCCGTACTGCCTATTATAGCAGGATCCGGAGAATCCGGCATCAGGATTCCGCCCGGACCGCGAAACCGATACGCATCACTGGTGATTCCGCGTGCCGGCGGGCCGGGCTGAAACGGATACGCCGAACAGCTGGATCCTGCTGCTGATTCCGCGCGCCGGCGCGCCGGGTGAATTCCATGGAAATGCCGCGGGGCTCCGGGAGGAGCCCCGCGGCCTCATCAGACCGGACTGATCTCTCCGCCGGAATTGCCGGCGTCATCGTTTATCCCTGGCTGAAATCAGTGATATACGGATCGGTCCCGTTCATCGGATAATACAGCTCGAAATTGATTGCCGCCTTCCCTGAAGAGGTATCCAGGGAATCGATCGTGCCGTCCGCGGTTCTGGTAAAGTAATCGTTGATCAGCGCGGTATCCGTCACCGTGGTCATATGGAGCACGGGCTGGCAATAAGGTTCATTTTCAGAAATATACAATGAGGTGCCGTTCCAGGCAGTCAGCCAGTTGTCCTCCGCCAGAAGTTCCGACGCTGAGGTATTCAGTTCCAGGGCGTTCATATCAGCCAGAAGCTGGTTCATAAAGCCGTTCGAGAAAATCCCGTAGAAATCAGAGCCGGACTCGGCGTCCTCCGCCGCCTTCACCAGCTGGCTTCCGTCGTAGGTATAAGCAATGAACGAAGGATTCATGCCGTCCGCGTTGACAAAGACATCCGCGTTTCCCTCGGCGATCACTGCCGCTCCCGAGGAAGTCTTCTTGAGGAAGACGCGCATATCATAGCTGTCCGGCAGGAGCGACCCGCCTTCCGCCTGCTCGTCGATCTCATACAGTGCCGCCGTGCTGCTTCTGACCCACGATCCGTCCGCCTGAAGCTCAAACAGGTCGAGTGCTATCGTCCAGTGGACAATCGGAATATTAAGCTCAGTATTCTGGACTGCCTCGGAAGTGCGGTAGATCATCGCGATCTCACTGGTCCCGTCCGCGTCGAAATCGCAGTGGAACGCCGTCAGGATGCCTTCAGCGCCCTGGAATCCGGCTGTCAGGAGCAGGGGATACCCGTTTGTGCTGAGGTAATAGTAGGAGCCTGTCAGGGGATACTGCTCCGCCGCGAGGATTCCCCGCTCCGCGACAGCCTGGCTGTACGTCAGTCCGTCCGCTTCGGCAGCTGTCGTCTCTTCAGACGCGGCCGTCTGCGCGTCAGTCGGCTGGGTTTCCGACGCGGAAGCGGTTTCATCTTCAGCCGTCGTTTCCTCCGCTGCCGCTGAATCAGAGAACTCAGGGTAGCCTGTGCTGCCTGCTGAGGGATCCGCAAACTGCGTTTCGTCCGAGGCATAGAATGGCCTCATCATGTATTCCGTATTGCGCGTCAGGTGATCGGCGGAATCATACCCGTTGTAATAATAGTGCCCGTTCATGGAGCCGGGGTAGAAAGTCACCTGGGGGATGGCGGTATCCACGCTCATGGTGTAGCTGACAACGCCGCTGTCTCCCACGCTGACATTGTCAAAGCGGACATACCAGTATACCGGGTCGGAGACAAGATTCACCGTCTGCCCGTTTTCCTGTGCGGACGCTGAGACGGTGTAGTCGAAATAGAGGTACAGAATATTTTCCGGAGAGCTGTTGTACAGACTTCCGGAGAGAAAGCAGTATCCGTCGTAATTGCCCTGGTCGAGATGCTCCGAGTCGGAGAATGTGGAATACAGATGATCATACATTACTGAGTTGCCGATGGTGATCAGGGAGAAAAACTGATTCTGCGTCAGCTCCGACAGAGATTCGATGACCGATGCGGAAGTCATCGCGTTTTCTGCGGCGTCCGGAGCCATCAGCCCGGCGGAAGCCGGTACAGCTCCCTGCAGTAAGAGGACGGCGGCGGCGGTGAGAACCGCGAAACATTTTTTGAGTTTTCTCATAATCTCCTCCTTATTCAATTTTTTTCAGTCAGGTTCACGTTTTCTTCCTTTCTGTTTAAAATATACCCTCTTTGGCGGTCAATGTAAAGAACCCCGGACAAATCAGTTTTGCTGATTCGTCCGGGGTGTCAGCTCTTCGGTGCTGCGGCAGGGCCTGTATGAAATCTGTCGGTCGGCAGTGCCGGCCGCAGGTTTCTCAGGAGTCCGCGCTGTCAGGCCTGAAGTCAGCTGTTGTGTTCCATCGCGGCTGCGGTGTTGAGCGCGATTTCCATCATCTGGGTGAAGGATGTCTGGCGTTCCTCCGCCGTGGTCTCCTCGTGCGTGATCATGCTGTCGGAAATGGTGAGAATGGCAAGGGCGTTTTTCCCCGCGCGCGCCGCGTTCATGTACAGCCCCGCGGCCTCCATCTCAACCGCCATGACGCCCATCTTTTTCCACTTTGCGGTAGTGTCCGGATCGTCGTTATAGAAAGAGTCGGAGGACAGAATATTTCCTACATGGAAGGATGCGCCGAGCGCTTCCGACTGCTTCACGGCTTCCCGCAGAAGTTTCCAGCTTGCGGTCGGCGCGAAGGTTCCGGGCAGGCTGTACTGAACCGCGTAATTGGAATTCGTGCAGGCTCCCATCCCGAGTACGACGTCGCGGACATGGATATCCTCCTGCATGGATCCCGCCGTGCCGACGCGCAGGATATTGTCGACATCAAAAAAGTGGAACAGTTCGTAGCTGTAGATCCCGATGGCCGGAATTCCCATGCCGCTTGCCATGACGGACACTTTGGTTCCGCGGTAATAGCCCGTGTAGCCCTGCACTCCGCGGATGTTGTTGACGAGTTTCGCGTCTGTCAGGTAGTTCTCCGCGATGAATTTAGACCGGAGCGGATCTCCCGGCATCAGCACGGTTTTCCCAAAATCATCCTTTGCCGCGACGATATGCGGCGTTCTGACCATTTCTGCCATTTTATCTCCTTTCGTTCTGCTGTCCGGCGGCTGTTTCCGCGCTCCGGACGATCTTTTCAAACCAGCGGCGGATACTCTTTTCCGAAGCCGGTATGCTTCCCTGGATCATCGGGTTTCTACCGCCGCCTTTTCCGCCCAGCTCAGCGCGGACTGACGCCGCGATCTGCCTGCAGTCAGCCTGGCTGCTGAAGATGACAAACAGGTATCCGTCGCTGTCGTTTCCGGAAAATATTCCGCCGATCCCGGATTTTCCCTGCATCAGCTCGTCAGCCGCGTGCTGCATCATCGTCATGTCCAGGCCCTGCCCGAAAATGACCGGGTTCTCCTCACTGGAGGCCTCCGCGATTTTTGCCTTCAGGAGCTTCTGGAGCATACCGCGGTTTTCATACCGGAGCTGGCTGTTTTCCTCCTTCAGTTTCGCGACGGATTCCGGCACCGCCTCCGCCTTCACCGAGAGATCCCGGGCTGTCCGGTTCAGCGCGCCGATCATCAGGGAATCGTACCGGTAGGCCCGTTTGCCCGCGAGAATCAGCACGCGGGTGCCTCCCTTGTATTTTTCCGCGGAAACGATCCTGATCAGGCCGATCTCTCCGGTTCTCCTCAGGTGCGGCGCGCAGCAGGCGCAGACGTCGATCCCGGGAATCGTGACGATCCTGACTCTTCCCTCAATCTCCTTTTTGCTTCGGTACGCGAGGTGCTTCAGTTCCTCTTCGTCCGGCCAGGAAATTTCCACCGGGAGATTTTTCCAGACCGCCTCGTTGGCCCGGAGCTCTGCTTCCCGGATCTGGTCCGCGGTGAGAGGCACGCTGTAATCGGCGTGCATATGGTCCGGCCCGAGTGTGAATCCCACGTTGTCACAGCCGAAAGCGCTGCAGATGATCCCCGAAACGATATGCTCGGCGGTATGCTGCTGCATTTTGTCATACCGGTCGGCCCAGTCCACCTCCCCGTGAACTTTCTCCCCCGGGCGGAAAGCCCTGGAGACATAGTGGATCACATCGCCTTCCCTCATTTTCGCGTCAGTCACGGGAACAGGGATTCCGTCCTCGCCGGCAATCGTCCCCCGGTCCGCGTACTGGCCGCCCTGCTCCGGGAAAAAGGCCGTGCGGTCCAGCACCAGCTCATAAACGCCTTCCCGGCCTGATTCCCGGCAGGAAACGGTTTCGGCGTCAAAGGAGACTGTCTCCGCACATTCATTGTAGATTTCTTCTGTCATGAGTCCTCTTCTTCTTTTTTGTCCGGGCGCAGGGTAACAGCGTTGCGCGCGTTTCTCCTGCGGTCCTCGTCGATGGCGGCGTAATGTTTCTGGGTGGTATTCACGTCGGAGTGCCCGAGCACGTTGGCGACCAGGTAGATATCCCCGGTTTTCCGGTAAAGGCTCGTCCCGTAGGTACTCCTGAGCTTATGCGGCGTAATGTGCTTCGTTGTCGTTACTGTCTGCGCGTATTTCTTCACCAGATTTTCCACAGAGCGCACGGTGATCCGCCGTTTCTGCAGAGAGACAAAAAAGGCCGGCTCATCCGGAGTGTCCTTCATGAATTCTTCCCTCCACTCCAGGTAATCCAGAAGGGGAAGCTCCACCTCGTCGCTGAAATACAGCACGGATTCCTTTCCGCCTTTCCGGTGAACCAGCAGGGAATCGTCGTTGAAATTGACGTCCGTGAGGTTCAGGCCGACGCATTCCGACACGCGGATGCCGGTTCCGAGCATCAGGGTCATCATCGCGAGGTCCCGCAGCCTTGTCTTTTCGTGCCAGACCTGCTGCCTGGCGGTCAGGCTCGTCCCGTCGTCCACATGGTCCAGAAATTCTTCGGTTTCGCCGTCGTCGAACCGGATGATCGCCTTATCCCTCAGCTTCGGCATGCTGACCAGGGACACCGGATTGACCCGGATGTATCCCTTCTGCTGGAAATACCGGAAGAAGGAACTGAGGGCTGACAGTTTTCTCTTGACGGCAGTCGGCCGGTTGGACCTCTCCGTCCTGTTCCCGCCGGATCCTCCGGAATAATCCTGCAGATAATCCTCGTACTCCTCGATGTCCGAAGCCGTCAGATTTTCCAGGTCCTCCAGCGTGATGTCCCGGACCGGCTTGTCGGAGAAAACCGGGTTGCTCTCCTTCAGAAAGCGGAAAAAAACGATCAGGTCGTAGGCGTAGGCCACCCTCGTGCGGGTCTGCGTTCTCTCCTGGATACCGCGGAAATAGTCCGCCGCGTACGGCGGGAGCTGTTTTTCAAGCTCGCGCAGCTTTCTGATATTGCTGAGATCTTCCTGATAACTGTAGGATTTTTCTGCCATCTGCACCTCTTGACAGGGTTTTCGGGAGCAGTGATATCTGTTCCCTCACCTGTGAATAACCTCTTTTCTTTAAGTATAATCCCGGCGGCCGGGTTTCGCAACGCGCCTGGCGCAGTCTGTGTCTCCGGCCGCGCAATAGCGGCAGGCAGCCCGGCGCGGCGCACGGGCGTTCCACCAAATAAAAAGAAGCCGCAGAAAATCTCTGCGGCTCTCCGGTTCAGAGCGGACTGCTTCCCGCGGATGGGTCTGTCAGCTCTTTGCCTCATTCTTTCTGCTGTCTTCGTACTTTTCCCTGATGGAGACAAAGCTGAGGATCGCCTCGACCGCGCCTTCAACGCCCACAATGCTGCTGTTCAGGCACAGGTCGTAGCTTCTGGCGTCCCCCCAGGTCTTGCTGGAATAATAGTTGTAATAATTGGACCGCTTCTTGTCGGTCTTCACAATGACGTCCTTCGCCTTGGCTTCGTCAAGCCCGTAAGCCTCGACGATATTGCGGATCTTGTCCTCCATGTTGCCGCTGATGAAAACTGAAGTGACATTGGGGTAATCAGCCAGCGCGTAGTCCGCGCACCGCCCGACGATGACGCAGCTTTCCTTCTCAGCCAGCTTTTTGATGGTCTCGAACTGAGCGAGGAAAACCTTATGGTTCAGGGGCATGTCGGCAAAAGTCGAAGTGGAATAGCCCATGGTATAGCTGTCCATCACCATGGAATACAGAAAACTTCTTGTCGGCTTCTCGTCGTGCGCCTCAAAAAGTTCTTTCGCCAGGCCGCTCTGTTTGGCTGCCAGCGTGAGCAGTTCCTTGTCGTAGCATTTCACCCCGAGCTTTTCAGCCAGTTTGTTGCCGATGACACGGCCATGACTGCCGCATTCCCTTCCGATAGTGATAATCCTGTTTCCTGTCATATGCGTTCACTCTCCTTGCTATTTCACGTACGGCCTCTGCCGCTTCAGGTTACTGTCTGAAATTTTATTTTCTGGTATTATTATACAGCAAAATGTAAATAATACAAGGGAAAATTTCTGATTTCAGGAGCGTTTTCTGAGCGCTGTGAGCAGGTCCGCGAAATAATCGGGAAGCGGCGCGGTGAATTCCAGATATTCTCCGGTGGCCGGGTGGATAAATCCCAGGATATACGCGTGAAGCGTCTGTCCCTGCAGATCGAACCCCGGAAAACTTTTCTGTCCCCCGTAAAGCGTGTCGCCGAGCAGCGGATGGCCGATCGACGCCATGTGGACGCGGATCTGGTGGGTCCGTCCGGTCTCCAGCCGGCATTCAATGTAAGTATACCCGCGGAACCTTTCCAGCACGCGCCAGTGGGTCACCGCGCGCTTCCCGTTCCTCACGCCGCAGGCCATCTTCTTTCTGTCCGCCGGATCGCGGCCGATCGGGCTGTCGATCACGCCGCTGTCTTCTTTCAGGTTTCCGCAGACGATCGCAGCGTATCTTCTCGTCACGGAATGCTCTTTGAGCTGTTCCGCGATCTTCAGGTGGGCATGGTCATTCTTGCAGGCGATCAGCACGCCTGTCGTGTCCCGGTCGATCCGGTGGACGATGCCGGGCCTGGCGGTACCGTTGATTCCCGACAGGCTGCTTCCGCAGTGGTACAGGAGAGCGTTGACGAGCGTTCCGCCGGTGTGCCCCGCCGCCGGGTGTACGACCATTCCCTTCGGCTTGTTCACGACGATCACGTCGCTGTCCTCATACAGGATATCCAGAGGAATCGGCTCGGCCGCGACCTTCAGCGGCTCAGGCTCCGGAATGACGATATGGACCTCGTCCCCTGCCTTCAGCTTCATCCCGCATTTTGCCGCGGTTTTTCCATTGACTTCCGTGCGTCCGTTTTCCGTCAGTTTCTGCAGATAGCTCCGCGAATATTCCGGCAGCTGGCCGGCCAGCGCGCGGTCCAGGCGCGTTCCCGCCGAGGCGCTGGCCACGGTAAACGCCCATTCGTCCGCGTCGGTCTCATCGGCTTCCCCGCTCTCCCGCCGCAGATTTTTCCCGGTCTCCCGGGAAGTCTCTCCTGCCGCCGCTGTCGGGCCGGACGGCCCTGCCGCGGAGATCTTACTGTTATCCGCACTCATCGGTCATTCCCCGCTGTCCGCGTTCTTCCGCGCCGGAAAACCGAGCAGTTCCCGCATCTCCCTGTTCCTGTAGACAGTGAAAGCTGAGAACAGCAGCATCAAAGCGCCGACGGTAACAAAGCAGTCCGCGGTATTGAACACCGGGAAGTCAATCATCTCAAAGTAGATGAAATCCGTCACGGCCCCGCGGAAAGCGCGGTCAATGAAATTGCCGAGCCCGCCGGAAAAAATCATGACGACAGTCACTTTGAGCATCCGGACGCCGCTCCTGCCCGCGATCCTCCAGTAAACCCACACGCAGAGGGCAAGCAGAAAAACAGTGAAGAAAGCCAGGAAAGCCGTTTTCCCGGAGAAGGACCCGAAAGCGGCGCCGGTATTCAGAACCAGCGTCAGCCGCAGCACTCCGGGGATCAGGATGATGTCCCCCGCGGCCAGCGTCCTCGCGGCGATGTCCTTGGTTTTCTGATCGAGCAGCACAATCGCGGCCGCAAAGCAGAAAAACAGAATGATATCCCTGATTCTGCCTGCCCGCCGCGAACTGTCAGCGGGCACACGGTTCTGCGTTTTGTTCATTCTGAAAATTCCTCCCGGATCAGGCCTTTCGGCAGACCTGTTCCAATGCCGCGCGCATCTCCCCGAAAGTCACGGTGTCCGTGGCAAACGCGTTCCCGAACGAAGAGAGCAGGATGAAAACCGGCTTTCCGTTTTTCACCTTCTTGTCATTCCGCACGGCGTCCAGAGCGGCGTCGATGTCAAAATCCGCCTGAACCGGCAGGCGGAGGCCGGTGAGCTCAGCCCGCACCTTCTCGGTGCTGCCGGCCGGGAGCAGGCCCCGCTGCTCGCTGATCCAGACAGCGGCTGTCATGCCGATGGCAACACATTCCCCGTGCCACAGACTTCCGGCTTTCTGTTTCTCGATGGCATGGCCCAGCGTATGGCCGAAATTCAGGATGCGGCGGAGACCCTTCTCCTCCGGGTCCTCTTCCACCACCGCTCCTTTGATCCGGCAGTTGCCGAGGTCCAGCCGGATGAGAGTATCGGGATCGCGGCTCAGGATTTCCCGCGTATGGCTGCGGATAAATTCGGAGAACCCCGGATCACAGATATACCCGTGTTTGACGACTTCCCCCATCCCGGACAGATACGCCCGCTCATCCATCGTTGCCATTACCGCGGTATTCATGAATACCAGCCGGGGCATGGCGAAAGCGCCAATCATGTTCTTGTAGCCTTCAAAATCCACTCCGGTTTTTCCGCCGACACTGCTGTCGGACTGCGCGAGGAGCGTGGTCGGGATCTGGATAAAGGGGATCCCGCGCAGATAGGTCGCCGCGGCGTATCCGGCCAGGTCGCCCGCAACGCCGCCGCCGAGGGCGGCGATGAAACTGCCGCGGTCGTACTTCCGCTCAATCAGTTCCCGGTATACCGTGCTGACGGTGTCCAGGTTCTTGTGGATTTCTCCCGCCGGAAACGCGAAAACCCGCGCGCTGCAGCCGCATTCCCCAAGTTTTGCGGCAACCTCATCCCCGTAGAGAGGTCCCACATTGGAATCCGTGACAATCAGGCAGCGCTTCCCGGCCAGACCGCATTTCCTGACTTCCTCCGGCAGAAGGTCAAAGCTTTTATCAATAGTAATCCTGTAAGCCGGATTGCCCTGCGGATCATGAATGGTAAGCTGTTCTGACATTTCGGCAAAACCTTTCTGTTGGACTTTCAGTCTGAATATCCTGCTGCTTCCGGGGGTTCCCTGCCGGAAGCTCACACAAATCTTTCAATCAGAACGGAAACCCGCCCCTTTTTCGTCACCCCGCCGCTTTCAGCGTAACGGAATTTCCCCTTGCCGCGCACAGAGATGAGATCTCCGGGGTGCGGCAGGTACGATGCGGAGCGGACGCATTTTCCGTTGACATACACTTTTTCGCCGGCGATCAGCGGCGCCATTCTGCTTCTCGATTCCCGAAAGGCAATGGCAATCAGGGAATCCAGCCTGACCGACGATACCGTTCCGCGGATTTCCTTCGTCGCGGGCGTATACTGAAAATCTGTCCACGGAACCCGCGCGCAGCGCACGGCGGTATGGCGTACCAGGCTGTACTGCCCGCAGATGAAATCCGCGGCATGCTCAAGGCAGATGATGTAGCATCCGTTTTCAACGGGAAGCAGGTCGCCGATCACCGAGCGCTCAAGGCCCAGATTCATCAGGGCGCCCAGGTAATCGCGGTGCGTGAGTTTTTCCGCGAACCGCGGATTCGTCTGTTCCGCTTTCAGCAGAACACAAGGAGCCGGACATTCATCACGTCCGGCCCCCTGCGCCGTATAACATACGGCTTTTCTTTCTGCGTTTTCAGTTCCTCCGTCAAGGCGCCACTGCACCCCGGGGAGTTTCGGTACACAGACGGTCAGGAAAAGATCCTGCTCCGCAAGGCTCAGAAATCCGCTGGATACCGGTCTTCCGGAATTGCCGCAGATCCTGGCGAGATCCAGGAGATGCCCGCAGAGAATCTGTTCCTCTCTCGTCATGGCACAATCCTTATACGGTAAGGTTCAGGCTGCTCATGTCGACGTCTTCGCCGATCAGGTTGGCGAAATCGCCTGACAGTTCCACCGTGCTCGGAGTGGCAATGAAGATCTTCTTGCTGATCTTCTGGAGCTGGCCGCCCATCGTGTAGCAGGCGCCGCAGGTGAAATCGATGATTCTCTGCGCCTGGTCGATATTCATGCCCTCCATGTTGAGAACGACAGTCTTGCCCTGAAGAAGGGTGTCAGCGATCTGGCTGGAATTCTCGAATCCCTTCGGAAGAACCATGCAGACCTCCGCACGGTTCGAGTCACTGCGGCTTTCTGTAGGATTATGCATCGGTACCACCTTTCTGCTGTCCCTGGAATTGTTTACATCCCCGCGGAGAACGGTTTTCTTTCGGGGAGCTTCACCCTGTTCTGTCCTCGCGCGCTGTTCGGCGGCGCCGTCGGCCTCTTCTTCTTCCGGCTCATCCTCATCGGCATTCTCGTCGTCATATCCCTCTTCGGTATCCTCGGGATCCACAAGGCCTTTTCCAAGAAAATTATCAAGAAAACCCATACTGTTTACTCTCCTTTATTTGCTCAGCCTGCTGTGCGGGAAGACGGAGACACACTCTCCGCCGCACCGTCCGCCGCGCGGTGCCTGCCAGGTTGCTGACAGTTCAATCATTTTATTATTATCAATGATTTTTTCCGGATTGTCAATCCCTGACTGCTTCGAAACCCTGTCTGTTCCTGATTTTTACCGAAAATTTCCGGTTTCTTCGTCCTTTACCGGGTTCCCGCCCTGTCCCCGGAGCCATCCGGCGGTCCGCGCCGCCGTACCTGACCTTCGCCATGACCTTCGTCCCGTTAGAGGATCTGATTTTCCTCCACGCTGTCGGCGTCCATCACAATGCGGTCGTTCATGGTTATCCCGTATTTCGTGTCGGTCGCCACAAAGCAGTAATCCTCATCCTCGCGGAGAATCCTGACCTGGCGGAAGATACAGTACCCCCGGTTCACCTGATAGACGCCCGTGATAGAAGACTTCAGGCTCGCCAGATACCGGCTTTCTGTTGCGCCGCTGACCAGATAATCTCCCTCCTGAAGCGAAGTACAGGCAATCAGGTAGTAAAGCGCCTGGTCTCCATCCTCGCTCTGGAACTCCGAATATACGCTGATTTTCGCGGTCAGCGTGCTGCCGTCCTCCTGCTCAATGTCGATAGTCGGCGTGCCGTCCTCCGGAATTGTGACATAGGAAGCCGGAACTACGAAATAATCTTTTGTGGTCACCGCGCTGCGGGGAATCTGGTAAGCGGAAGTCTCCGAGGACTGCACGCGGAAAGTGATGTACCGCTCCGACAGGTAGCGGAAACCGTACTGATTCAGTTCGATACATCCCAGCCCGGTTCCGTCCGCCCCTTCGCTCCGGTGGAAAACGCCTGTGGCGGGAGTCTGCTCCTCGGAAAGATATACGCTCACTTCCCGGGAGTCCTCCCAGCTTTCAGCCTCTGTCCCGGAGATCTCGAAGACAACGGTGAACGAGTCGTCCGGCACGGTTCTCCACAGGAAGTCACCGCTGATCACGGATTTTCCGCTCCACGAACTGACAGAGGCGCAGCGGCTGCTGTCAAAGGATTCCGCAGTGACCTCTTCTTCCGTCAGCCCTGAAAGCGAATCTGTGGAATACAGAACATATCCGCTCTGTTCCGCCGTTTTGATTTCAGCGCCGAAGGAAAGCGTGCCGCTGTTCCGCGCGGCGACAACCGCGTCCAGCATGGCCGAATTGCGGATCAGGGAACTCAGGGCGTCGGCTTCCTCCGCCGCGCTGAGGAAATCTCCGCGCTGCGCTTCGCGGCCGGACTGGAGTATTCTTCTCCGGACTTCATCACTCACGTTTTCCGAGAGGCCGTCTGCCTGGTCTTCATCAATCTGGGCGGAAAAAGATCCATCCGTATCGAGCACGCAAACTTCGCCTCCGACGGAGGCCTTTTCGTTCTCAGCGGCCAGATACTGGACCGTCCCCGCGGCGTCCGCCGAAACCTCGGTTTCATCCCGGAGAATAATCCCGCTGTAGTCAGTGCGGCTCGCGCTGTCGGACGCCGCCGGAACGGTATAGACGGCGATCGATGAGGTATTGGTCCACGACGCAACCCTCGCAGCCAGGTAAACCAGAAGCAGGGTGAAGAAAACATATACCGGGTTGAACTCCGGCAGGGAGCGGGACGCGCTCCTTTTGCTTTCCTTTTTGCCGCCGTTCCTGTCCGAGGGCTTTTTTCCGGCTTTGGGCGGTTTGCGGCCGGTCCCTCTCTGTATCTTATCGTTAGGCGTAATTTGACTCCTTGCTGGATCTGTCTCTCCCCGCAGCCCGTTTTTCTCCGGTTCAGTTCGGTATTGGGGCATGCGGCGTCAGGCTGGGCTGATGTTCAAAAACTGCCCGGGATTCTCCCGGTATTTCCGGGTGAATTCCGGGCAGCTTCAGTTTTCGGCCAGAAGTGATTACAGTGAAATGATGATGTGGGAACGCACGGCTTCGGAGAGCTCCTGAGCGTCAGCGGAAACACTGAGCGTGAAATCCACTTTGTATTTGTCGGAGAGATTCTCGAGAGCGGCAACCGCGTCAGTGATATCCTTCCCTTCCAGGCAGGAAAGTTTCAGGAAACTGTCGAGATACATCTCTTCAAGGTCGTGATCCTGGGCGATGATGCCGCACAGGAAACCCATGAATCCGTCATAGGAATTGATCGGATACTCCGACACATTGACAAGACGGACCTTGTTGCTGAGTTCATACATGTGTTTTGCGGTTTTGTCAAGATATACCACATCGCCTTCGGCAGTCTGCACCGCGTTATTGACCTTGTCAAGAAGATACTTGGTTTTTCCTTTCCCCTTTTTTCCAGAAATAATCTGAACCATAGCTGACACCCTCCTTGTATATATGATCCATTGAGTCGCGCATTTCCTGACCCATATCATTCATTATTAGTTTTATTATAGACTATCCGGTCGCTGATAGCAAGCTTTTCTTGAGTCCGTGCCGGGAGGCAGGCATCGGCGGACCCGCTCCCGTCTCTCAGTCCGTGCTGAGTCCGAGAAGCGTGTTGGTATCCGCGTACACCTTCTGGTTCTCGTCGGCGCCGAAGACAACGGTGATATGTTCATCTCCCTCGCTGTCCAGCGAGTAGGTCGCAAGGCAGTATCCGGCGTTGGCGGTATGTCCGGTTTTCCCTCCGTAAACCGTCACGCCGTCCGGCGGGACAGCCGTTCCCACCAGGTAGCCGTTTCCGCTCGTGAAGGTCTGCGTCATTGTCTCTCCGTCACGGGTCCATTCGGCGTTCACCTCCCTCATGGGGATGATGGAAAGAAATTCATTGTATTTCAGGCATTCATTCAGAATCAGGTATATGTCATACGGAGTCGAGTAATGCCCTTCCTCGTCCAGGCCGTTCGGATTCATGAAATGCGTGTGCGTCGCGCCGAGCTCTTCCGCCCGCTCGTTCATTCTGTCAACGAAATCGTCGACGGATCCGCTCACGGCCACGGCGCAGGCGTTCGCGGCGTCATTTCCGGAGTAGACAAGCATACACTCCAGAAGCGTCCGCAGCGGCATGGTGTCCCCCGGTTCGAAGCCGCACAGCCAGGCGTCGTACGTGGTAATCACCACTTCCTCGCCCATGGTGACATCGCGGTCCAGGTCACCGTCCTCGATCACCAGCAGGGCTGTCATCAGCTTGGTCAGGCTCGCCATCGGCCTTTCCGTCAGGTATTCCTTCGCGTAAAGAGTTTTCTTCTGCGTGATGTTGAAGGAAACGGCAGCGTCGGAAGTAATCAGCGCGCTGTCGAACTGGCTCTCATCGCTCACTGTGCAGATGTTTCCCGCGATCCCTCCGGCGACGGCTCCGCTCAGCTGGTCCGTATCCGATTTTATCCCGGCTTCCAGCCGCTCCTCATACGGGGAAAGCAGCGTAAACTTCTCCGACGAACACCCAGACAGGACCGCGAGGAAAAGGCAGCAGGCCGCCGCGGCGGTTCTTCTGAATTTTCCCTGAAAGATCATCATTCCTTCGGTATCTCGCGCCATGCCAGGTCTCCGTTCTCCAGAGACTTCATCAGCAGTTCGGCGGTCGCCAGATTCTCGGCCAGCGGGATGCTGTACTGGTCGCAGAGGCTGATAATGTTTCTCGGGTCAAATGCCGAGTAAGTTCCCGTGCGTTTGAAGCCGTCGGTTTCGCCGTCGCGGAAAAAGATCACCATATCCAGGTCATTCTGCGCGATCTGGTTGCAGAACTGCTCTGCCCCTCCGAGTTCGCCGCCGAGATAGCTGTGAACCGGAAGTCCCGCGGAACTTTCGATCAGCTGTCCGGTTGTTCCGGTCGCGAACAGGTGGTGTTTCGCGAGAATGTTTCTGTACGCGACGCAGAAATTCTGCATCAGTTTTTTCTTGGAATCCTGGGCAATCAGTCCGATATTCATTCGTCCCTCCCATCCGCGCCGGAGCAGCTCCCGCGCTCAGCTTCATCTGGTGTGCTGATGATCAATAATGGTAACCTGATTCATTGATTCCGGCCCATGATCTCGGGCCGGAGCTTTCCTTTCGGGCTTCCTTCCGAATCCCCGCCGGATTCTTCCGGATGCCGCTGCCGTTGATACACCGTTCTTCCCTGTTTTCTGAATTCAGGATTTCGCGGCTTTCTTCGCGGCTTCCCGGGCTTCCCGCTCCTGTACCGGAACGTAATCGCCCAGTTTCATCTCGTCGCTCTCTTCGTAGAAATTGAACATGGAATGCTCCCGGCTCTTCTGCAGCCCGATGTTCAGCAGGATGCCGATCATCATGTAGGAGCCGATGACCGAGCTCATGCCCGCGCTGATGAAAGGCAGAGGCGTTCCGGTGTTCGGCAGGATCATTGTGGCCACGCCCATGTTGACGAAAGTCTGGAAGGCAAAAACGGAAATCATGCCTCCCGCGATAATCTTTCCCTCTGGGTCAGGGCTCCGCCCGGCGATCCTGAAACCTTCCAGCATGATCAGGAAATAGAGCAGAATCAGAAAAACGCAGCCTACAAAACCGAGCTCCTCTCCCACGACGGCAAAGATAAAATCGCTCTGTTCCTCGGAGAGGAAGCCGCCGTTCTTGACCGATTCCAGATCATCCGTATCCAGCCCTTTCCCCGTCAGCTGGCCGCTTCCGATCGCCAGCACCGAGTTGGTCTGCTGGTAGACTTCGTCCGGGTAATCTTCCGGGAAAAAGTAGGCGTCAATCCGGTCGATCTGATACTGCTGGATGATCCCCCTGTCCGCCATGCTCTGCAGGATCGTCTGGTCGGGCTGGTACACCGCGAACAGGAAAAGCCCCACGAGGACAGCGAGCGCGGAAAGCGCGCCTACGACCCATTTCCAGCTGATCCCCGCGATGAACAGCATGGAGAAAATGCCCCAGATGATTTCCAGCGTGGTCGAGAGGTTCGGCTCGATGAGAATCAGGACCGCGGTCACTCCGGTCACAGCCAGGTACAGCAGGATGAAGAAAAAGTTGTTGATATGCTTTCTGATCCGCACCAGGATCCAGGCTGCTGTCAGAGCGACGGCGATCTTTGAAAATTCCGAAGGCTGGATTGTGCCGAAACCCGGCAGGTAGATCCAGCGCTTCGCTCCCATGAAGGTGTAGGGGTTCAGGAAGCGCACGTACAGCAGCAGCCCGATATTCAGAATATAGATCAGCCAGCTGTATTTTACCAGAAAATGGTAATCCACGAAAGACAGTCCGACCATCAGGACCATGCCGATTGCCACCGCCATGATCTGTTTTTCGGTCGTGCTGAACATGCCTGTCTGCACTTCCCCTGAGGAAGCGCTCCGCACAACCGCGATGCCGATGATGCTGATCACTGCCGCGTAGAGCACAAGTTTGAAGTTGTAGTTTTTCAGCCGGTATTTCGCCCGCTTCTTTTTTTCGCGTTCAGCCATAAATCAGTCTCCGTTCGAAGTGGATCCGACGCTCTCGTAATTGTTGGCCAGGATGTCTTCCATCGACAGATAGCCGAAATAATACCGGACGATTTCCTTGGCCACCAGCCCGGCGTTTCCGGCGGTATAGCCGTTCGGTATTGAAACCGCCATGGAAATTTCAGGGTTGTCGTACGGCGCGTAGCAGACAAACATACCGTGGTTTGCGCGGAGCCTGTTTTCCTGTGCTGAGCCGGACTTTCCGGCGACATCCACTTCACAGTCGGTAAAGTACTGGGCCTGGGATCCCTCTCCCTTGGTAACCTGGTGCATTCCTTCGTGCAGGATATCCCAGATTTCATCGGAAAGTTCAATGTGCCTCTCAATTTCCGGCACGTATTCCTCAACCGTATTTCCGTCCGAATCGGTAACCTTTTTCAGAAGCTGATACCTGTACAGGTTTCCGCTGGAGGCGACGGCTTCCACATATCTCGCAAGGCTGATGGTCGTGAAGTTGTTGGTGCCCTGTCCGATGGCGGAAGTTACCGGATACTCGGTCGTCAGTTCGGAGGCGTTCTCGGAAATTTCGATTCCCGTCTTCTCGCCGAAGCCGAACATCTGGGCGTATTCGTTGAGCTTTTCAATGCCGATGGACGCGTCGTATTCATCGTCTTCGTTCAGGCTCAGGCGGTACCCGACTTCATAAAAATAGAAGTTGCAGGAATGCGCCAGCGCGCCGACGGTGTTGAGCTCACCGTGCATGCCGCCGGGCTGCTCTCTGGCAATCCAGCACATGGGGTGATCCAGCTTGTCATAAGTGCCGACACAGTTGATCAGCTCATCCGCAGTGATGACGCCCTCGTTGAGTCCCGCGCTGGCCGTGACCATCTTGTAGGTCGATCCCGGAGCCGTCCGCGCCTGCGTCGCCCGGTTGTAAAGCGGGCTGGAAAGATCGGAAGTCAGCTGTTCCCAGTAGTCGCGGTCAACGGTTCCGGAAAGCTCATTGAGGTCATAGCCGGGGTAGGAAACCACTGCCAGCAGTTCGCCGGTCTGTTCATCCGTGACAACCGCGGAACCGGAGCAGGGATCCAGTGCCAGCTGGGCAGGCGTGATCTCGATATTGGTGATTTTCTCCAGCATGAACTGGTAGGCGGTCGTGTGATCGCCGTTCTTCAGGGATTCGTAGACCGAATCGTCCTCGTCGAGGACGCCCTGGTCGATCAGCGCCATACAGATCTGGTTCCCGGTGATCACTTCGCTGTCGATCATCGCCTCGTAGATCAGTTTGGCAAAATCGTCGTCCTCTTCCAGCAGCGTGAGAATCCTGTCCGTCAGCAGCGAGTAGATGGTGTCGGAATCCGCGTACTTCGACTCCGTGTCCAGCTTGGAACTGTCGACCCAGCCTTCGTCCACCGCGTGCTTCAGGTATTCCTGCAGTGAGATTGTGCCGTCGGACCATGCCTGGTATACCTCATCTTCCGTGTCGATCGATGAGGACGGCATGATGCCGCGGCTGCGGTCCGTCAGCAGGGAGATGATAAAATCAAAGTAGCCGGACAGCTCGTCCCCCGCGTCATTGCGGACGGTCGGGCTGTCCCCCGTCAGCTCCTCGCTCAGGTGGCTGATCACGAGATCCCGGTACTCCGTGAACGCGGTCCCGATCGCCTTTTCGTTTTCCGTCGCGTCGTCCGCCAGAAAATGCGAAGTATCCAGGATATTGTTGTTGATCATCTGGAAATATGTGTCCTTGACGGGGATTTTGAAATCCTCGGCCAGAGTGTCCTCGGTCGCTTCGAAATCCTCGTCAACCAGTTTCTCGGCGAGGATCGCCGCCAGTCTCTGCTCCAGCAGATGATAGCACGCAATCTGGAGGTTCTTGTCCAGCGACAGATAGATATCGTTTCCGTTCACGCTTTCCGTCTCGGACTGCGTCTCCAGAATGTTGCCGACGTTGTTGACGGTAATCACCTGGGTTCCCTTGATCCCGGCCAGCGTGCTCTCATAATATTGCTCCAGGCCGCTCTTTCCGATGTAATCGGATGCGGAGTAGGTTTCATCCTCCTCCTGAAGCTCATCCAGTTCGTCGCTGTTCGGATGTCCGGTATATCCGAGGATTCCCGAAAAATAGACGGAATCCGGGTAAACGCGGCGGGTGGATTCCACCACTTCCACACCCTGAAGCTCGTTCGCGTTCTCCATGACAGCCGCGGAAAGCTCATCCGACACATCGGTCGCGATCGTTGTGGAAATATACCGGGTGTAGCTCGTCGCGCTCATCGCGTAGCGGACGTTGCAGATGTCAAGCTTTTCCTGATCCGTCATCTCGGGTATGTCCGTCCAGGTACTGAAGTTGTAGGATCTGAACAGGCGGTCCATGACTGTCGCGCAGTCGAGGCTGTAAGCGTCAACGCCTTTTTCCGCGTAGGTTTCGATCGTCTCTTCCCCGTAGACATCCCTGATGAACTGGCGGATTTCGCTGTCGGTGCCCGAGTATTCATATTCACCATGCTCGTTGATAATCACAGGGCAGGTGGAATCAACCTCCACGCCGAAGCGGTTGAGGAGCCGGATCAGGCGCAGAATCATGGCGTTGTAGGAACCGTCCCGCTTGTTGTAAACGCCGAGGTCCTGCATCGTTACGTTGTATACAACCTCGTTTCCGGCCAGCAGCTCGCCGTTCCGGTCGTAGATGTTTCCGCGGACCGCAGAGGTGTAAACCGTGCGCGTCGTTTTATCGACGAATGATTCATAATAGGAGGCTCCGTCCCGGATCTGCAGGTTGTACAGGCGCACCACGATCACTGAAAAGAAAACCGTGCAGACCACGCCGATCCAGAAAATTCTGGATTTCAGCGTGCGGACCAGCCAGTCCCTGAAGATTTCCAGATATTCCCTCAGCAATTACGCAATCCCCTCCTGTTCTTTTTCCTTCTCCTGCAGCCTGCGCACGGCGGCCATGATGATTCCATAGATAAAAACCGTGCAGATCAGCGTCTCAATCAGCTCGGGGACCGCGATCGTGCGCAGATAATCGCCGATATTGGTCTGCCCGAGCAGGAAAGCGCCGGTCAGGTAGCAGTAAAGGCTGTAGAAAAATTCATTGATCACGCAGAGAACGAGCGGGAGAACAATCATGTCATTGACAAAGATCTGTCCGATCAGCCCGTTGAAGTATCCGATGTAACTGTAGATCAGAGTGTAGCGGCCCAGAATCCCGCCGCTCAGGGAATCCAGAAGCAGCCCGCAGAGCAGTCCGGTGACCATCCCCTCCATTTTTCCGCGGAGAAATCCGACTGAAAAGGTGACCGCCAGGAGAAGATTCGGCGCCACTGACAGAAAAGGCACCCACCGTCCCAGGTTCGTCTGGAGCAGAAAAGCCGCGATAACCGTGAGAACCAGCAGCACTGCCCGCAAAATCCAATGTTTCACAGCCGCACCTCCTTCAGCCCGAGACTTCTTTCAGCGTGGTGATGACAAGGACAATGCTCAGATGCTCAAAATCGACGGCGGGCTTCAGATGCCCCGAGCTTGTCAGGCGGTCAGCATTCTGCGTCACGTCCTGCGCGTATCCGATCACAATTCCGGGAAGATAGCGGTCGCTGATATCGGAGGTGACGATCTGAGCGTCATCCTCAATCGAAAAGTCACTCACCATATAGCTGATCGGCAGCAGCCCGCTCTCTTTCATACCGGTGAGATCTCCCTCCACAATGCAGGTATTTCCGGTGGAAGGCTGCATTCCGCTGACATTGACTCCGTCATTGATGATGGTCGTGACGATGGAGGTATGGCTGCTTACGGAGCTCAGGTAGCCGACAAGGCCTCCGTCCGCGATCACGTTCATCCCCTCGGCCATGCCGTCCTCCGACCCCTTGTCGATCGTGAAAGTCGAATACCAGTTTGACGCAGCGTCGCGGAAAATGACATTGGCGCCGACCGTATCGTACTGGCTGTAGGTATCAGTCAGCTCCAGGGCGTCCTGCGCGGACTGGTACCGGCGCTGATTCCTGTCGTACGCGGCCATCTGGTCGGACAGGCTCTCATTCTCCGCCTCCAGGGATTCGATGGTATCGTTGGCTTCGGCAAGGGTTCGGCAGTCGTCCGCCCTGTCGCTGACCCAGGTGCCGATTTTGTTGATCCCTTTCTGGAAGGGAACCACGATCAGCTCCGTCACTTTCGAGACGGACGCCGCGTTCTCCTGACGCAGATAATAATATCCCATCGACGCCACGCAAAGCACGGTCAGGATGAAAAGCGCGATCCTGGGCAGGCTGCTGCGGTTGATCCGGTCGTTAGCGCCGCTGCTGTTATTATTGTTCATCCACTAATCCTCGTTCTCTGAGACTGCAGTAAACGTGATCTCCGATAATGATATGGTCCAGGAGCCGGATCCCGATCAGTTTCCCGGCCCCCGCCGTCTTTTTGGTGACGGACAGGTCTTCCGCGCTGGGTTCGGGGTCCCCGCTCGGATGGTTGTGTATCAGGATGACTGCCACCGCGTCATGCCTGAGCGCTTCCACAAACACCTCCCTCACCGAAATCAGGGACGAATTGACTGTCCCCTCGGTGAGCACGGTTTCTCCCACCAGCCTGCATTTCTGGTTGAGAAACGCCACAATAACCTTTTCCCGCGTTTCCCTGCACAGCCGGTCCATATAGCGGTCCGCGATGCGCGCGGGAGAATCAAGCACAGGCCGCTCGGGTTTCGCGCGGCTTGAAATGCGGTGGGCAAGCTCGCCCAGACACTGGATCTGAACGGCCTTTACCTTTCCGATCCCTTTCACGGAAGTCAGCTGGCTGAACGTCATCGAAACCAGGTCGGAAACGCTTCTGCCCCGCAGCAGCCGCTGGGCAAGCTCGACCGAAGTTTCCCCGACGTTTCCCGTCCTGAGAATGACCGCCAGCAGTTCAGCGTCATTCAGCACGCCCGGGCCTTCCTTCCTGCATCGCTCGTAAGGCCTGAGCTCCGCCGGAAGTTCTTTGACCTGAAGGTGCTCCTTCTCCTCCGTTCTGTACTCTTTGTCCATAGTTCCGTGTATTTTCCGGGCAGAAAATATCACGACTCATCATAGCACGGGGAAGATTTTTTGTCGACAGGATTCATCTGCGGTGCCGGAGTTCCGGCGCCGGAACTCCGGCCGCCCGCGCCGCTGCTTTCACGGAAACAGCCGCGGAACCGCTTTACGGGAGCTTTGCCAGATTGCGGTCCACCAGTTTCTGGAGGGCCATCATGATGCCGAGTTTCGTGTGGTACCAGGTCAGGCCTCCCTGGAAATATGCCGTGTACGGCTCGCGGAGCGGCCCGTCCGCCGAGAGCTCGATGGAAGCCCCCTGGATAAAGTTTCCGGCCGCCATGATTACCTGATCGCTGTACCCTGGCATATCCCAGGGTTCCGGGCGGACGAAGCTGTCGACCGGCGCCGCCGCCTGGATGCCCTCGCAGAACGCGATCAGGCCTTCCGGCGTTCCGAGGGTCACCGCCTGGATGATATCATGCCTCCGTTCACCGCCGCCAGGGATGACCGGGAAGCCGAGTTTTTCAAAGACATTGGCCGCAAACACCGCGCCTTTCTCCGCGCCGGCCGTGACGACAGGGGCGAGAAAGAAGCCCTGGTAAAAACGGCTGAGCACGCCCATGGTCGCCCCGACTTCCTGGCCGAGGCCGGGCGCCAGCAGGCGGTACGCGCACTCCCCGACGCACTCGCTGGTGCCGGCGATGTAGCCGCCGCAGGGTGCGAGGCCGCCGCCCGGATTTTTGATCAGGGAGCCGACGGTCATGTCGGCGCCGTAGTCGGACGGTTCGGTGAGGTCAACGAATTCGCCGTAGCAGTTGTCCACCATAACCAGGATATCCTTGCGGATTCCCTTGATGAAGGCGATCAGTTCGCCGATTTCCTCCGGCGAGAAGGTCTTGCGGGTCTGGTAGCCCTTGGATCTCTGGATGGTTACCAGTTTTGTGCGGGGTGTGATCGCGCTGCGGATGCCGTCGTAGTCAAAGCGGTCCCCCGGCAGCAGATCGACCTGCCTGTAGGTGACGCCGTACTCGGCCAGGGATCCCTTCGACGGGCGGATGCCGATAACTTCCTCCAGGGTATCGTAGGGTTTTCCGACCGGGGAAAGCAGTTCGTCGCCCGGGCGCAGGTTCGCCGAAAGCGCCGTTGCGAGCGCGTGGGTTCCGCAGGTGATCTGAGGGCGGACCAGCGCGGCCTCGGTGTGAAAGGTGTCGGCGTAAACCTTTTCCAGCGTCTCGCGGCCTTCGTCGTTATAGCCGTATCCGGTGCTGGCTCCGAGGTGCATCTCGGCCACGTGGTTTTTCTGCATCGCGTGAAGGACTTTCAACTGGTTTGCCTCGGCGATCCTGTCGATCTCGTGAAAGCGGTCCGCGAGACTGTCCGCGATCTTTTCGCAGTAATCATAAACCGGTCCGGAAATTCCCATCTCCGCGTACTGCCGCTTCATCTCATCATCCATGCAATTCATCTGTCTGCCCTTTCGTCTCCTTCGTTGAAATCCGCATCATCCCGCAGGATTCCGGCTTCCCTCAGCCGCCCTGCCATCTCATCGAGCACCTCGTCTTCCGTCTTCCCGTCCAGGTTCACCCAGGTGACGTCCCGCTCCCGCCGGAACCAGGTGAGCTGGCGCTTTGCGTAATGGCGGCTCGAAAGTTTGATCTGTTCCTTCGCTTCCTCCAGCGTCCCTTTCCCGTGCAGGTAAGCCAGCAGTTCCTTGTATCCGATTCCCTGCATGGCGACGTCGGTCTCCCGGTATCCCATCTGTTCAAGCCGCCTGACTTCATCCAGCAGCCCCTGCTCGAACATGAAATCCACACGGCGGTTGATCCGGTCATACAGGTCGCGGCGGTTCCTTGTCAGGACAAAATAGACAAAATGCCAGGGCGATGTTTTCGCCCGCTCCTTCTCGTTGTGCTCCGAAATCGGTTTCCCGGTCAGCTCATGGTATTCGAGCGCCCTCACCGTCCGTTTGACATTGGACGGGTGGATGGCTTCCGCCGCTTTCGGGTCCGCCTCCCTGAGAAGCGTGTGCAGGTATTCAGCGCCTTTTTCCGCGGCGATCTGTTCGTATCTGCGCCGGATCTCCGGATGCTCCTCCGTCTGCTCAAAGTCAATTTTATACAGCAGCGACTGGATGTAAAAGCCCGTCCCGCCGGCGACAATCGGGACCGCGCCGTGCGAGGCGATCTCTTCAGCCGCCTCCTCCGCCATTTTCTGGAATCTGACAACGTCGAAGGAATCGGAGGGCTCCAGCACATCGACAAGGTAATGCCTGACTCCCTGCATTTCTTCAGGAGTCACTTTTGCCGAACCGATGTCCATATACCGGTAAACCTGCATGGAATCCGCGGAGATGATCTCGCCCCCGATTCTTTTCGCCAGCTGAACAGAGATATCCGTTTTTCCGACCGCCGTCGGACCGGTCACAATCACCAGCGGGGGGCCGGCAGGATTTCCGCATCCCGGACGGGAAGCTTCCGTGTTTTTATCCTCTTTCATACGGGAGTCCTCATACCACGCGCCTGAAGCGCTTCTCCAGCTCATATCGGCTGATCGAAATCAGGGTCGGCCTTCCGTGCGGGCAGTTGTAAGGATTTTTGAGGGTGAGAAGTTCATTCAGAACCGCCTCCGCTTCCCGGGCAGATATTTTCATGTTTCCCTTGACGGCCGCCTTGCAGGCCATCGTCGCGATGCGGTGGTCGATCATGCGGCTGCTGTCGCCGGATTCGGTCTCCTCGAATCCCTGCAGGATGTCAATGAACAGCTGGCGCTCGTCCAGGCCGTAGAGATCCGCGGGGACCGCGGAGAGAGAAACCTCATTCCCGCCGACGTCGTCAAACTGATATCCGAACCGGCCGAACTCATCCTTAAACCGGCGGAACGTGTTCATCTCTTCCGGGGAAAGCCCGATCCGGAGGGAAGGCTGCAGCATCTGGGATATTCCGCTCTTCTCCCCGTAGCTCTTTTTGAGGCGCTCGTACAGCACTTTCTCATGCGCCGCGTGCTGGTCCATGATATAGAGTTTATCGCGGTATTCGATCAGCCAGTAGGTCGAGAACAGCTGCCCGATCAGGCGGTGTCCCTCCATCCCCTGTTTTGACAGGAGCGGAGGCGTCCAGAGGGCTTCCTCCGGGGACGGCTCAAAGCCGGAATCCTGTGCCGCAGGCATGGATCCCCTGCCGTTTTCAGCTCCTCCCGCACCGGGATTTTCCCCGTTCCGGCTCCCGGCAATTTCCTCCGACGGCTCCGGGCTGTTTTCCGGACCTCCGGAAGTTCCGCTGTCATCCGCGTTTTCCGTCCCGGACGGTCCCGCCGCCGGCTGACCGGCGGTTTCGTAAGACAGCGTTTCCTCTTTCAGGACCTCATCCGCACTGCCGCTCTTCCCGGAGGTAAGTCCGCGGTCTCCGCCATTTTCTTCATGACCGGGAAATCCGGTCCGGGAACCGCCCGCCCGGGGCTGTCCGGAGTCTGACGGCCCCATGCCGCCGGAAGGGCGGAACGGACTGCCCGAAAAAGAACCGCGCCATGGATATCCGTGCTCAGGCGAAGTTCTTGTCCCGTTCAGCGGAATGATATTTTTCTGCGCTTCCAGCCTCGCCTTCTCAAAGGGCTCCGGCGCCGACGGGATTTTCTCTTTCGCCTTCACTTCGCTGCCGGGGAGTGAAACGTCCTGTATCAGCTGCTTTCCGTGCAGCGTCTCATCGATCAGGCTGCCGAGCAGTGGCAGGATCTGTTCCTCGTCGCGGAAGCGCACTTCCATCTTCTGGGGATGCACATTGACGTCCACGGCGTCAGTCTCAAACGTAAAATACAGATCGGTGAACGGGTAGCGGTGCAGCATCAGGAAGGACCGGTAGCCGTTCTCGATAGCCTGGGAAATCACCTTGCTGCGGATGTACCTGCCGTTGATGAAATAATTCTCGAAACTGCGGTTGCCGCGGGAAATAATCGGCTTCCCGAGGTATCCCTTCACCTTGAAATACTCGGTGTCCGCCTCGAATTCGATCAGGCTGCCGGCCGTCTCGCGCCCGAAAACCTGGTAGATCAGGTCTTTTTTCAGTCCGGTTCCCGAAGTGTACAGACGGTTCTGGCCGTTGACGATCAGCCGGACCGAAACCTCCGGGTGCGACAGCGCCAGTTCTTCCGTCAGCTGGCAGATATAGCTGGCTTCCGTAGCCGGCGCCTTCAGGAATTTTCTCCTGGCCGGCAGATGCCCAAACAGGTTTCTCACCAGAAGCGTTGTCCCGTCCGGAGCCCCGATTTCCTCCAGCGATTTTTCCTCGCCGTATTCGATGCGGTATGATACGCCGAGCACTGATCCGGCTGTTTTGGTGATCATCTCCACTTCGGCGACCGCCGCGACCGAAGCGAGCGCCTCACCGCGGAATCCCAGCGACCGGATGGAGATGAGGTCGCCCGCATCCCGGATTTTGCTGGTCGCGTGGCGCAGAAAGGCCGTGTGGATCTGGTCTTTCTCAATTCCGCACCCGTTGTCCGTCACGCGGATCAGGCTGATTCCGCCGTCCCTGATTTCGATGGTGACGGCGGACGCTCCCGCGTCGACTGCGTTCTCGAAAAGCTCCTTCACTACGGAAGCGGGCCGCTCAATGACTTCGCCTGCCGCAATCTGATTGATCGTTTCGCTGTTCAAAAGCCTGATCTCCGGCATGAAATTCCCTCCGCTCCTTTTCTTCTGATGATAAACAATGTTACATTAAACTGTCCGCGCAGATCTTTTTCCCGGCGTCTGCAGGACCGGCTCAGCGGGATCCGCTCCGGCTGTCTCCAATTCGTTGCTTCCCTGCGTCTGCGGGCCGGGCCTGCTGCATGTTGTTGATACCGGCGATGAGCCTGTTACTTCCTGACGCCTGCGGGGCGGGCCGATTCCTGATGCTGAGTTCGCATGATCTCGGAGTTACTTCCTGGTGCCTGCGGGGCGGGCCGCTTTCGTGCCGCCGGACAGCCGCTTTCCGTTTCTCAGCCGGACAGGTCACTTTTTGCTCCCCGGCGCAGCCACGCGGTTTTTGATTTTCGCCTGCAGCTGATACAGCGTATTCATGGCGTCCATCGGCGTCATCCGGGTGATGTCCATATCGGTGATCTCCTTCAGGATCTCATCATCGGAAACCACAGAGGCAAAGGAAAGCTGCCCGGATTCCACATCGTCCGGCTTTTTCACATGGACCTTCGCGGGCTGTTCCTTCTTTCCGCTCTGCGCGATCTCATGCGCTCTCGCGGCGATATCCGCGTCCGTCAGCTGGACGATCAGCTCGTCCGCCCGCTCGATCACGCGGTCGGGAAGCCCGGCCAGGCGCGCCACCTGAATGCCGTAGCTGCGGTCCGCGCCGCCCCGGATGATCTTCCGGAGAAAGCGCACGGTGTCACCTTCCTCCCGGACGGCGATGCAGTAATTCTTCACCCCCGGCAGAGCGCCTTCCAGTTCCGTCAGCTCATGATAATGGGTCGCGAACAGTGTCTTGGCGCCGAGAAGCTTCGGGTCGGCGATATATTCGACGATCGCCCACGCGAGGCTCATCCCGTCGTAGGTGCTTGTGCCCCGGCCGATTTCATCCAGGATGATCAGGCTTCTGCGGGTAGCGTGCTTCAGGATGTTGGCTACCTCGGTCATCTCAACCATAAAAGTGCTCTGCCCCGAGGCTAGATCATCCGATGCGCCTACGCGCGTGAAAATACGGTCGCTGACGCAGATATCAGCACTGCTGGCCGGGACAAAACTCCCGATCTGCGCCATCAGGCAGATCAGGGCGACCTGGCGCATGTAAGTGGATTTTCCGGCCATGTTCGGGCCGGTGATGATCGCGATCCGGTTTTTGGACTGGTCGAGTTCGCTGTCGTTGGCGACGAACATCGAGTCCTTCAGCATTTTTTCGACCACCGGATGGCGGCCGTCCCTGATGGAGATGACGCCGCGGGTGTTCATCTTCGGGCGCACGTAGTCATTCTGCTGGGCGGCCGCGGCGAGCGACGCCAGCACATCCAGCAGCGCGACAGCCCTCGCCGTTTTCTGGATCCGGCTGACTTCCGCTCCGACTTTGTCGCGGACGTCGCAGAATAAGTCATATTCCAGCCCGGCGAGACGGTCGTCAGCCCCCAGGATCTGGTCCTCCAGCTTTTTCAGTTCCGGCGTGATATACCGCTCGGAAGTCGTGAGCGTCTGGCGGCGCACATAATCCTCCGGCACCTGGGCTTTGGCGGAGTTCGGGATTTCGATGGCGTACCCGAAAACGTGGTTGAATTTGATCTTCAGTTTCGCGATCCCGGTGCGTTTCTGTTCTCTTTCCTCCAGATCGAGCAGCCACTGACGGCCGTCGGTTTTGGTCTTGCGCAGCAGGTCGACTTCCTGCGAATATCCTTCCCGGATGATTCCGCCCTCGCGGACGGTGATCGGCGGATCCTCGGAGATCGCCCGGTCAATCAGGCCGCAGATATCGTCCAGGGGATCCATGTCCTCCCGGATTTTCTGCAGCAGGCTGCTTTTGCACAGCGCCAGCTGGTCACGGATCGGCGGCAGCATTTTCAGCGACGACGCGAAGGAAAGCAGTTCGCGCGGGCCGGCCGACTTATAGCTGATGCGGGCGATCAGGCGTTCCAGGTCGTACACGGGGCCGAGATATTCCCGGATTTCCTCGCGGACCGCGAACTCGTTCACCAGCTCTTCCACCGCGTCCTGCCTCGCTGTGATCTCATCGATATTCAGCAGGGGCTGTTCGATAAAGCTGCGGAGCAGTCTCGCCCCCATAGCTGTTTTCGTGCGGTCCAGAACCCAGAGCAGCGATCCCCTCCGGTTTTTCTCCCTCAGCGTCTCCGTGAGCTCGAGATTGCGCCGCGTGAAGGTGTCCAGAACCATATACCGGCCGTTCTCGTACGGATGGATCTCCGTGATATGCGGCATCTGGTTTTTCTGCGTCGCGTACAGATACTGCATCAGGGCGCCGGCCGCGGCGGTTCCCACCGGGAATTTCGACAGGCCCAGTTCGTCCAGGCTTTTCGCGTGAAAATGCTCGAGAAGAACCTTTTCAGCCTGCTCCTGGTCATAAAATCTCTGGTCCGGCGAGTAAATGCTGAAGTGAATGCGCGTCTGCAGCTCCGTGAGGTCCTCGCCGCTCATGTCGAACCACTCGTTTTTGATGATTTCGGCCGGCGTGAATTTGAAAATTTCATCCTCCAGGGCTTCCTTCGACGCGGCTTCCGTGACCTGGAAATTACCGGTGGTGACGTCGCAGAAAGCCAGCCCGTAAAGGTTTCCGAAATAAGCGATGGAGAGCAGGTAGTTGTTTTTGGTCTCCTCGAGTGCCCCGGAACTGATAACCGTTCCGGGCGTCACGACGCGGATGACATCCCGCTTGACCAGGCCTTTCGCGAGCTTTGGATCTTCCAGCTGCTCCGCGATCGCGACGCGGTATCCTTCCTTCACCAGCCGGTCGACGTAGCTGTCGACCGCGTGCCACGGGACGCCGCACATCGGCGCGCGCCGCTCAAGGCCGCATTCCTTTCCGGTGAGCGTGATCTCCAGGGCTTTTGAAGCCGCCAGGGCATCGTCGAAGAACATCTCGTAAAAGTCACCCAGTCGGTACATCAGGATGCAGTCCGAATATTCTTTCTTCGTGTCCATGTAGATCTTCATCATCGGAGAAAGTTTCTCGTAATCTATATCGCTGTAGTGCAGCGGGTTCTCCGCGGTATCAGTCTGAGCCATCTCTGCCTGCCATTTCTCCCATGTAATAAAAACCTCCGCTGCGCAGCAGCCTGACCGGTACGATCTGCCCGACGAGGGACGCTTCCCCCGGGAAATGGACCATGAGGTTGTTGGATAGGCGTCCCGTGACCAGGGACGGGTCTTTCGGGTTGACTTCTTCCACCAGGGCTGTGAGCGTTTTTCCGGCGTCTTTCCCGCATTCTTCGGCCGCAATCTTCTGCTCCAGCGCGAGAAGGCGGTCAAAGCGCTCATGCGTCACATCCGCCGGCACCTGATCGGGGAAGGAAGCCGCCGGCGTCCCCCTGCGCGGGGAATAGATGAACATAAACGCGCTGGAGTAGCGCACTGTGCGCACGACATCCAGCGTAGCCTGGAAATCTTCCTCCGTCTCTCCCGGGAAGCCGACGATGATGTCGGTTGTGAGCGCCAGGTCCGGGATAGCCGCCCTGAGTTTTTCGGTCAGAGCAAGATAAGATTCCCGCGTGTAATGGCGGTTCATCCGCTGCAGAATCCGCGAGCTTCCCGACTGAAGCGGCAGGTGCAGGTGCCGGCAGATTTTGTCGGACTGCGCCATGACTTCGATCAGCTCATCGGAAAGATCTTTCGGATGCGAGGTCATGAAACGGATCCGCTCGATTCCGTCGATCCTGCACACTTCGCGGAGCAGTTCCGCGAATGTAATGCCGCCCTCCAGGCCTTTGCCGTAGGAATTGACGTTCTGGCCGAGGAGCATGACTTCCTTCACCCCCTCCGAGGCGAGTTTTTCGCATTCCCGGAGGATATCCCGCGGATTTCTGCTTCTCTCCCGTCCGCGGACGTAGGGGACGATGCAGTAAGTACAGAAGTTGTCGCATCCGTACGTGATGTTGACTCCGGCCTTGAACGGATATTTGCGGTCCTGCGGGAGATCCTCGACGATCTCATCCGTCCCGTCCCAGATTTCCCGCACCTGTTTTCCCGTGGTCAGTGTCCGGTAAAGCAGCTCCGCCAGCCGGCTGATATTGTGCGTGCCGAAGACCAGGTCCACGAAAGGATAGCTGCTGCGCATCTTCTCAGCCTCGTCCTTTTCCTGCATCATACAGCCGCAGACGCCGACCAGCCGCCCCGGGTCTTTTTCCTTGAGGCTTTTCATGAGACCCAGATGCCCGTAAAGTTTCTCGCTCGCGTTCTCGCGCACCGTGCAGGTATTGAACAGGTTGAAATCGGCCTTTTTCTCGTCGGCTTCCTTCACCAGGCCGCACGCCTCGAGAATGCCTTCCAGTTTTTCGGAATCCTTTGCGTTCATCTGGCAGCCGAAGGTATTGACTTTGAACGTCATTCTCCTTCCGGTTACGGCCGCCCTGCGGTCAATAAGTTCACGGCATTTTGCCATGTACGAGCGCTGTTTTTCGGCTTCGGCCGCGTTCTCGGCGCCGATCCTGAAGTTGTCTGTCATTCCGGTATTTCTCCAAAACATTTTTATTCAAGAGAACCGGCCGGAAGGCGGCAAGCCTTCCGGCCGGTTCAGCTATTATACCACGAATCCTGCCCGAACTGAACTGCTTTCGGGCTTCTCCCGCTTCGCCGCGTCCGCGTTTCCCCCGGTTTTCCGCCTTACTTTCCGATGGACTCCGCGTACTCTTCCAGCGTCATATGCTCTTCCAGCGTTCCCTCGACGATCAGGTCGAGATAGCGGTAATTTCTGACGCCATCATCGCGGCCGCAGGTGATCAGGTAGCATTTGTCGCTTCCCAGATCGAAATTATTGACATAGTCCGTGGTCGCGTCCTCGCGGGAAACTGCAAATACATTGGTGATGGTGTAGATATACCGTCCGGTGGCAGACGTCAGGTAAAACCTCTCGCCCACCTGAACCTTCTGAAGACGGTTGAAGGACAGATTCTGAACGGTGTGATTGTGCCCGTAAATGCAGTAGTGCGTTTCGCCTAGCACGTAGTCCGGCCTTGCTGCTGTCACCATCCAGATATCCAGGTCGTAGTTGATCTGGTCCCACGTCCCCGTGTAGACGCCGCGCCGGATCTCCACGGAGGGAACTTCCAGCACGCAGTCGATCTCGCCCTGGGCGTAATCCGGCGTGTAGACGACGCCGTCCCGGCTGTAATAATTCTCATCCGTGTAATCCATGTCGTCGGACGCGTAATCGGGTTCCGTCTCTTCCTCGCTGCCAAACAGGCTGTGCAGAATCTTCAGCCGGATTTCGGACACGATCTTCATCCCGTTTTCGATGAGGGCCGCCGGGCCTTCCACCTCTATCCAGGAAGAGGACGTCTCCTCCCCGTCGATATCCGCGAGGAAATACCATTTGTCCGAGGCTGAGCGGTAGAAATACCCGACTGACGAGCTCACGTCACTTTCCTCATCGGCGCTCTCCACATTGTCCGGATCGGAGCCGTCCATCGGGGCGTTCGACACCGTCTTCGTGGGGACCTCGTCGTCTTCCGCCTTCAGCCACTCGCCGCTCTCCGTCCCGTACCAGAAATTTCCGTCGGAGTCCAC
This sequence comes from Lachnospiraceae bacterium, assembly GCA_050944455.1. Lineage (GTDB taxonomy): Bacteria > Bacillota > Clostridia > Lachnospirales > Lachnospiraceae > Anthropogastromicrobium. The sequence continues at coordinate 4,585 of JBMNRC010000008.1, read as the reverse complement.
AAACCAGTATCCGCCGTCAGCGTCCCTGTACCACAGCTCGCTGATATCCGTTTCGGCTTCGGCCTCCGCCTCGCTCTCCTTCTCGGCCATCTTCTCGGCGTACGCTTCCGGATCTCTCAGCTGGAGAATCAGGTCGTCGATATATTCGTCGGCGATATCTTCCTCGGTGGACTGCCGCTTGAAAGCGTCGGCATTCTTGAACCAGACCAGATAAACCCCGGCGCCGATCATTCCAACGGCAACAATCAGAAGCAGGATGATGATCACAGCCAGCAGATGGCTTTTCTTCTTTTTCCTGCGCTTTTTCGGCCTTCTGTCAGACACCTCAGGGGCGAGGCCGTATTCACTGTCAGTTTTTTTCCTGTCAGGCATATTTCCTCCCTGCCTTGTCCGTGTGATTGTTCAGACATTTCCGGCGGGATTCTGTCCGCGCCGTATCTCATCTTATTATACCAGATACCGCAAGCGCAGTTTTTACAGTTTCCTTAAACTTTCCGGGATACGGGCCGTCCGGGGCATGATTCCGCGCGCGCCAGGCCGCCCGGTTCCGGCCGCGGCCTGCGGATCCTCCGGATGAACGGATTCCGAGCGCAGGCCGTTGGGTCTGATTGCGGTATGGACGATCTTCTTCTGCGCGGATGCCGCGCGAACCCGGGCGCCGGGAACATCCGCGGAAAACCGGAAGCCCCGTTATCCAGCTTGTCTGATAACGGGGCTTCCATCCATCGGCGCAGATCGCCTGGGTCCGCCGCAAAACTTTACCCGGATCAGCCTTCCGGTTTCCGGAAAGCTTCCCTTCTCCGGCGCACGGGATGATCCGGCTGCCGGACAACGGCATTACTGCTGTGCCTTCGCGGCGTCTTTTTTCTTCAGGTACTCATCGATGCCGATGGCAGCTTTCTTTCCGGCTTCCATTGCCAGGATCACTGTCGCCGCGCCGGTAACCACGTCGCCGCCGGCGAATACGCCTTCCCTGGAAGTCTGACCGGTAGCTTCCTCCGCCTTCACGCAATGCCACCTGTCCGTTTCAAGTCCTTTGGTGGTCGATGCGATCAGCGGGTTGGACAGTGTTCCGAGCGCCATGATGACGGCGTCGCACTCAATGTCGAACTCAGAGCCTTCCACCGGCACCGGTCTCCTTCTCCCGGAAGCATCCGGCTCCCCAAGCTCCATCTTAATGCACCGGAGCCCGGTCACCCATCCCTTCTCATCGTGCAGGACTTCCGTCGGGTTGCAGAGAAGGCGGAATCTGATGCCTTCCTGCTCCGCGTGCTCGACTTCCTCCACACGGGCCGGGAGTTCAGCGCGCCCGCGCCGGTAGATGATCGTGACCTCGGCGCCGAGGCGCAGGGCCGTTCTGGCGGCGTCCATCGCGACGTTGCCGCCTCCGACGACAGCAACGTGCTTCCCGTGATAGATCGGCGTGTAGTAATCGTCGCGATAAGCCTTCATCAGATTGCTCCTGGTCAGGAATTCATTGGCGGAGAAAACACCGTTGGAATTCTCGCCCGGGATATTCATGAAGCGGGGCAGGCCGGCGCCGGAGCCGATGAAGACGGCTTCGAAGCCTTCCTCGTCCAGAAGCTGGTCGATGGTGAGGGATCTTCCGATGACGACGTTGCATTCAATCTTGACGCCGAGGGACTTTACGTTGTCAATTTCCTTCTGGACAACGCCCTGCTTCGGCAGACGGAACTCCGGGATGCCGTAGGTCAGGACTCCTCCCGGTTCATGGAGAGCTTCGAAAATGGTGACGTCATATCCCCTCTTCGCGAGCTCGCCCGCGCAGGTGAGGCCGGCAGGGCCGGAACCGACGACCGCGACGCGGTGTCCGTTGTCAGTATCTTTCTTCAGGGCTACATAGCCCTTTCTGCGGGCATGGTCGGCGATATAGCGCTCGATCTTGCCGATCGCGACCGGATCTCCCTTGATGCCGCGGACACAGTACTTTTCGCACTGGGTTTCCTGCGGGCATACGCGGCCGCAGATCGCGGGGAGGGAGGAAGCCTCGGCGATGACGTCGGCAGCCGCGTTGCTGTGGCCGTCGCGGAGTTCCCGGATGAATCTCGGGATATCGATGCCGACCGGGCAGCCGGTCACACAGCGCGCGTTGCGGCACTGAATGCACCGCTGGCACTCTTCCACGGCCTCTGTCCTGGTATATCCGAGGCAGACTTCCTCAAAATTGTGGGCACGTACCTGCGGGTCCTGCTCACGGACAGGTACTCTCTTTGTCATATCCATCAGTTTTCACCTCCGCACTGTCCGCAGCCGCCCTTGTGGGTATCGCCTTCCTGCTCTTTCAGGTAAGCTCTTCCTTCCTCGGTTTTATAAAGCTGCTGTCTTTCCATCGCGAGCTGCCAGTCGATCTTGTGGCCGTCGAATTCCGGCCCGTCAACGCACGCGAACTTTGTTTCGTCGCCGACCTTCAGGCGGCAGGCGCCGCACATTCCGGTTCCGTCGACCATGATGGTGTTCATGGAAACAATGGTGCGGAGATTCAGCTTCTCCGTCAGCAGGCAGGCAAATTTCATCATGATCATCGGCCCGATCACGACGCAGACATCGTATTTTTTGCCCTGGTCGTACAGGTCCTGAACAACGTTGGTGACCAGCCCTTTGCGCACATAGCTGCCGTCGTCCGTCGTGATGTAAAGATTGTCAGCGGTCCCGCGGAGTTCGTCTTCCAGCAGAATGAGATCTTTGGTTCTCGCGCCTTCGACAACATCGGCGGCGACCCCGTGGGCTTTAAGCCATTTAACCTGCGGATAAACCGGGGCAGCGCCGACGCCGCCGGCCACGAAGAGATACTTTCTCTTTCTGACTTCCTCAATCGGCTCGGTCACGTATTCGGACGGACGGCCAAGGGGGCCGACGACGTCATGAAAGCTGTCCCCCGCCTGCATTCTGGACATCCTGAGCGTGGAAGCTCCGACGACCTGAAAAACGATGCGGACGGTGCCTTCCTCCCGGTCGTAATCGCAGATGGTAAGCGGAATTCTCTCGCCCTTTTCGTCCGGGATCACGATCAGAAACTGGCCTGGCTCGCAATGCTGTGCGACACGCGGCGCCCTGATGACCATATCGAAGATCCGGTCGGCCGTCTTTTCAGCTGAAATAATTTCGTACATTGTTTCCTCCATGCACCGGAACCGGTGCATTACTTAGCCGTCCGGCAGCCTGTGATACCGGGCGGGGCAGCTTCGATGCTGCAGGTGAATCCATCTTCGTCACCGCGGAAGCTGCGCCGGTGACAGAACGCATACGGTATTATTTTACACAATGCCGCACATTTATTCAATAGTCATTGACAATATTTTAACAACCTTTTCCAGAGGCATTCAGAGCTTCTTCTCCAGGAAAACCATCTGTCCTTCCGCCGGGACAATCTCCGAAAACTCGAGAATTCCCGCGGCGTTCGCCCTGTAGTTTCTCGCCGGTTCCCCGGTGATCCTGATCTCGAACATCGCATGCGGGCGAAGGGCAGTCAGCGTAATCCGGATTTTTTCCGGTTCGGACGTTTCGTTGCTGAACGAGGCCGCCACTCTGCCCTCTCTGTCCAGCTGGATGATATGCCCCGCATCGCGGTCGAGGATTTCGCCGGGGCCTGCCTGCAGAATGTTCAGCACACAGTTATGTTCTTTCATGCGGGATCTCCTTCCAGGGTGTCTTCCAGCAGGAACGGCAGGAAATAGCGGGTCTGCTTTTTCCACCAGTACCAGTCGTGCGTGACGTCTTCTCCCCAGTAGTCCACCCAGGCGTTGATCCCCCTGCTGCGGAGCACGGAGTCCAGTTCCCTGGTGGATTCCAGCGTCGGGACTTCCCAGGCGCCGCGTCCGACGCAGGCGATAAATCTTCCGCGGTTGTAAAGCTCAATATAAGGATGATTCCACGACATGCCTCTGATGCAATCCACCGGGGAATTGAGATAAACCAGCGGCGCCATGAAATCCCCGAAGATATATCTCAGGCTGTAGACGCCGCTTAAGCACAGCGCCCGGGAGAACACGTCCGGCCTGCGGAAAAACAGGTTCGCGGCATGGTAAGCGCCCATGCTGCAGCCGAAGGTCAGCATCTCGCCGATGTTCTCGGGAGAGCGCCCCGTGATCTCCGGGAGAACGGCCAGAAGATCCCTGATGATATAATTGAAATACTGCTCCTGCCGGGCGATCCGGTTTTCGTATGACCGCCACCCCGAATCCGAAAGCGACTCCTCGTCAACAGTGTCGACAGAAACAACGGTCAGCTTCCCTGAATCGATGTAATCAGAAAGAAGATCGTTCAATCCGAAGTTTTCAAAATCATAAAAACGGCCGTTCTGGCAGGGAAAGTATATGCCTACCTTTCCGCCCCAGCCGTATCTTTTCACTTCCATGTAACGGTCCAGACTGCTGCTGTAATTTCTGTAATATACGCCTTCCATAAGCCCTCCTCCGCGATGGCGGCCCGACTTCCGGTTAATCGAGTAGGAGGGAAATAGTCCAGTGGACTGTTTCCCGACCTCTCACACCACCGTGCGTGCCGTTCGGCACACGGCGGTTCAATCAACTTAACAAGTGACACGCCTTTCGGCATAGTAGTCCGA
>JBMNRC010000007.1:0-109593 GCA_050944455.1 Lachnospiraceae bacterium | reverse complement strand
ACGGCCGGGTAGCCATGTCGGGAAGGGATAAACGCTGAAGGCATCTAAGCGTGAAGCCCCCCTCAAGAAGAGATATCCCATTCGCGAGAAGTAAGACCCCTTGAAGACTACAAGGTAGATAGGGCAGGGGTGGAAGCGCAGCAATGCGCGGAGCTGACTGCTACTAATCGGTCGAGGGCTTAACCAGGCAGTGCCTGGGGGTTGAAAAGGATAGGAAAAGCGGATACAATGGTCATTGCCGGTATGCAGTTTTTAGGGTACATGTCAATATGGCGAGATAGCTCAGTTGGCTAGAGCACGCGGTTCATACCCGCGGTGTCGAGAGTTCGAATCTCCCTCTCGCTACGGACCCCGAAAGATCGTTCTTTCGGGGTATTTTTATATCCTGATATGCGCTGCGTCCGGAAAATCCGGAACAGCAGAAAAGGCTGATTCAGTAATAATGGAACAGCTGAAAAGGCTGATTCCAGTAATAATAGGTAATAATATAATCATTGAAAAACGGAAAACACAGGAAGCACAGGAGGATCATGATGTCATCTTCAAAAATACGCTGGTGCGCGATAGGCGATTCCTTCACCTACCTGAACGATCATCTGGACGAAACCGGATACCGTGTCCGGAGGGGATACCTTTCCGGAATCCTTGAGAAATGCCCGGAGCTTTCTCTTCAGAATATCGGAATCAACGGCTCGACTTATACCGACTGGGTGAATCAGGAAATTCCGGAAGCCGACCTCTACACGGTTCTTCTCGGAACCAACGACTGGCATCAGGGAACGCGCCTTGGCACTCAGGAAGATTTTAACAGCCGGGCAAAGGACACGATTCTCGGCTGCATGGCTGTCCTTCTGGACCACATCCGCGCAGCCGCTGCGCCGGGAGCCCGCATTATTGTCGCCAATCCGACGGAGCGGGGCGATTTCGTCTACCAGTTTGATTATCTGAACAACGCCCAGGGATCTTACGCTCCCTGGGAGGGCCAGAAGCTGTCCGATGTAGCCGATGCGATTCTCCGGATGGCGGAGAAGGAAGGCCTGGAAACGGTGGACCTGAACCGCCGTTCGGGCTTCACCCCCGAAAACTCCGTCCGGTTCAAGAGACTCCGGGTAAACGGGGAATACCGCAATCTCCCGTATCCGGACTATATCGGCGTTCCGTTCGATCCGGAAAAAGATGAATATCCGTATCCGCCGGAAGCGGTGCAGATGACCTATGACGGGCTGCATCCTTCCCAGAAAGGCAACGATATCCTCGCCGGCCTGTTTGCCGGGCAGATCCGCAGCCGCCTGTAAGCGGTAAGCCAGAACAGAGGGCTGTCGCGGACAACATTTATGCTGCAGGGCGGCGGCGATGCGGAAGCGGAAAACAGGAAAGTCAAAGACAAGACAGTAAAGCTGAAGACGGGAAAGGTGTGCCTGGCCGTACAGTGAAAAAACGGGCAGCTTCCGGGCAGGCTTTTAACAGGAACAGGCGTGAAAAACAGAAACAGGCCGAAAGCAGAAACAACTGTCACGCAGAATCGCAGGAATTTATGAACAACACGAAAAAATCAGCAAAGAATCCGGGACAGAAAATCCTCCGCTGGGTTCTCAACGCGGTCATTCTCCCGCTGCTGATGGAAGCCGCTTATCTGATCGTATGGAACATCAGGGAAAAGAAGAAAAAGAGGAGACAGCAGTGAAGAACAGAGAACTGTACATCGCTTTCACTTCCGACACGCATGGACATGTGTTTCCGGTCGATTACGCGACGGGAAAAAGACAGGACGGTGGATTGCTCTGCCTTGCGCGTCATCTGCAGACACTCGACCGGAATCCGGATTTCCCCGGGCAGACGCGTGAAAACACGCTTGTCCTCGACGGAGGCGATTCCCTGCAGGGGACTCCGCTGACTGCTTATTACCTGTCTCACGCGGGCAGTTCTTCCCCACATCCGGTGGCGGAAGCGTTCAATGCCTGCGGCCTCAGCTATTACACGCTCGGCAACCACGACTTCAATTTCGGCTACAACGCGATCCGCGATTACCTGAGAGCCATGAAGGCGCAGTGCGTCGCGGCCAACGTCGTTGACAAAAGGGGAGAACTTCCGATCGTCCCCTATGTGATCCATACCATGCCGGACGGCCTGCGGGTGGGCATTACCGCGGCGGTGACGGATTGGGTGAATGTCTGGGAGCAGAAGCAGAACCTGACGGAACTGGAGATCACCGAACCGGAGGAAGCCCTGCGCAGAAACCTGGAAGTGATCAGGGACCGCTGCGATATCACGGTCGGAATCTACCATGGCGGCTTTGAGGAAGATCTGAAGACCGGGGAGAAACTTTCCGATACCACCGAGAACATCGCCTGCAGAATTATGCGGGATCTGGATTTTGATCTTCTTCTGACCGGGCACCAGCATATCGAGGTCCCCTCGTTTGACCTGGCCGGAACTCACGCGTGCCAGCCGAAAGATCAGTGCGGCTCCTACTGCAGCATGAAAATTGAGGAAACCTGCCCCGGAACAGCCGGGAAGGACGGGAAGTTTACGATCGTGTCGAAGATTGTGCCGTCCGGATCCGAGGAAGACCGGGATACGGCCGGGAAAATCCGTCCTGTCGAGCAGGCCGCCCAGAAATGGCTCGACGAGCCGATCGGCGAACTCGAATCGGAAATTCAGCCGGAGCCCAAACTGACCGCCGCGCTGTACGGGAGCCGCGTAGCCGCGCTGTTCAATGCCGTACAGCTTGAGAAAAGCGGAGCGGATTTTTCGTGCACTTCCCTGGGAAACAATCCGATCGGATTCCACAAAGCCGTCACCATGCGCGAGGTCACCGCGGCCTATCAGTTCTCCAACACGCTGATGGTTCTCGAGGTCACGAAAGATACGATCAGGGCCTCCCTGGAACGCATGGCGTCATACTTTGCGCTGAAAGACGGAAAGCCGGAAGTCTCGGAGATCTTCCTCCAGCCCAAAATCGAGCATTACAATTATGATTTCTGGGCGAATCTGGACTACGCGTTTGATCTCCGACGGCCGGTGGGCAGCCGTGTCGTCCGGATGAAAAAGATGGACGGAACGGAGCTTTCGGACAGCGAAAAATACCTGCTGGTGACCAGCAACTACCGCGCGACCGGTACGGGCGGCTACGATGCGATCGGCCGAAGCAGAGTGGTGCGCAGCACAACCGACGAGATGCCGGATCTTCTGGCCGATTATATCCGGCGGCATTCTCCGGTGCATATTCCGGAAAACAGCAGGCTGACGGTGGTCTGGAAGGATGGCCAGTCAACACAGCCGACAGTTTCATAACAGTCATCCGTAACCGCAAAGAACAGGCAGAATAATAACTTTTGGCAATCATATAAGTTTCAAAGGCAGCCTTCTCTGAGACCGCGGAAAAACTGGTCGCAAATTCTCCCTGGAGACTGTGGAGACGCTGGAGACTGCGGAAAAAGCTATGACAGCAGGCACCTCTAAAAGGCCAGAACTTTGTAACTTTAAAAAAATGTCCTATAATAGAACCAGGGCTGAGAGAGTTTGAGGACGGTTTCCGAACCATATAAACAGAAAAGGAGGAAAAAACATGAGCGACATTCTGGAAGAGCTGAAAGCGAGAAGGAGCATCCGCAAATTTAAGGATGAGCCTGTCCCGAAGGAACTGGTTGACAAGGTCGTGGAAGCGGGGCTTTACGCGCCGAGCGGCATGGATACGCAGACGGATATCATTCTGAGAATCGAAGATCCCGATACCGTGCGCAGGCTCGGCCTCCTGAACGCGAAGGTCATGGGCCGGGATTCCGACGCGTTTTACGGAGCGCCGGTTGTTCTTTGCGTCCTGGGTAAGAGAGAAAGAGCCGGAGGCGCGGAGAAGGAAGGCGCCGCGATGATGGAGAACATGCTCAGCGAAGCGAGTTCTCTTGGGCTGGGCAGCTGCTGGGTGACCAGAGGAGCGGACCAGTTTAAGAGCGAGGAGGGACAGCAGATCCTCCGCAAAGCGGGAATCGACCCCGAAGTGTATTTCTGCGTTGACAATGTCATTCTGGGCTGGCCGGAAGGCGAGGTTCACTGGACAACGCCGAGAAAGCCGAACCGCGTGTTCTCGATCGGCTGAGTCTCAGGGAAACAGACCCTAAGGGCGGTTAACTTTCGCAAAAGCGGTGGGCTGTCACGGAAAATAAGATATTTTTTGAAAATATGACTTTTTAAAGGTAAATAAGACATTTATAAAGACAGAAACGGCGGTGTGCCATCATGGCACACCGCCGTTTGATTACCTTCACTTTATTCCGGATTTCCCCCAGCCAGCGGCGGATCAGAATTCAATCTGCCATCTGCCGGATCTGGTGAAATCCGCGAGGCTTCGGACAATCAGTCGTCTACCTTCGGACCAGCCGCGACAAGAGCCTTGCCGGCGTCGTTGCCCTCATACTTGTGGAAGTTCTTGACGAATTTCTGAGCGAGATCCCTTGCCTTCGCATCCCACTCGGAAGCATCCTTGTAGGTGTCTCTCGGATCCAGGATAGCCGGATCGACGCCCGGAAGCTCGGTCGGAACCTCGAAGTTGAAGTACGGGATCTTCTTGGTCGGAGCCTTCAGAACGCTGCCGTTGAGGATGGCATCGATGATTCCTCTGGTATCCTTGATGGAGATTCTCTTGCCGGTGCCGTTCCAGCCGGTGTTGACCAGATATGCCTTCGCGCCGCTCTGGTTCATTCTCTTGACAAGCTCCTCAGCGTACTTGGTCGGATGAAGCTCAAGGAACGCCTGGCCGAAGCAAGCGGAGAAAGTCGGGGTCGGCTCGGTGATTCCGCGCTCGGTGCCTGCCAGCTTAGCGGTGAATCCGGACAGGAAGTAGTACTTGGTCTGCTCCGGAGTCAGGATCGATACAGGCGGAAGAACGCCGAATGCGTCGGCGGAAAGGAAGATGACATTCTCTGCGGCCGGTGCATGGGAGATCGGTTTTACGATCTTCTCAATGTGGTAGATCGGGTAGGAAACACGGGTGTTCTCGGTGACGGACTTGTCAGCGAAATCAATCTTGCCGTTCTTGTCGACGGTAACGTTCTCCAGAAGAGCGTTTCTCTTGATAGCGCCGTAGATATCCGGCTCAGCTTCCTTGTCCAGGTTGATAACCTTCGCGTAGCAGCCGCCCTCGAGGTTGAACACGCCGTTGTCGTCCCAGCCGTGCTCGTCGTCGCCGATCAGAAGTCTCTTCGGGTCGGTGGAAAGAGTGGTCTTGCCGGTGCCGGACAGGCCGAAGAAGATGGCGGTATTCTTGCCGTTCATATCGGTGTTGGCGGAGCAGTGCATGGAAGCGATGCCCTTCAGCGGCAGATAGTAGTTCATCATGGAGAACATGCCCTTCTTCATCTCGCCGCCGTACCAGGTGTTGATGATAACCTGCTCATGGCTGGTGATGTTGAAGAGGACAGCGGTCTCGGAACGAAGGCCGAGCTCTTTGTAATTGGTAACCTTAGCCTTGGAAGCGTTGTAAACAACGAAGTCCGGCTTGAACTCCGCTTCTTCCTCAGCGGTCGGGCGGATGAACATGTTCTTTACGAAGTGTGCCTGCCATGCGACTTCCATGATGAAGCGGACAGCCATGCGGGTATCCTTGTTGGCGCCGCAGAATCCGTCAACGACATACAGCTTCTTGTTGGAGAGCTCTTTCTTTGCGATTTCCTTGCAGGCTTCCCAGGTAGCTTCGGATGCCGGATGGTTGTCGTTCGGATACTCCGGGGTGTTCCACCATACGGTGTCCTTGGAGTTCTTATCCATAACGATGTACTTATCTTTCGGGGAACGTCCGGTGAATTCACCGGTCATAACGTTAACTGCGCCAAGTTCGGTCAGCTGACCCTTGTCATAACCCGTCAGACCCGGTTTCATTTCTTCTTCGAAGAGTTCTTCGTAAGAAGGATTGTAGACGATCTCAGTCGTTCCGGTAATTCCGTACTGGGTTAAATCAATTTTAGCCATACTTCTATTTACCTCTCTTCCGTTTGGCAGTTGTGCACCGTACTCCGATGCATTCAAAACCATTATACAAAGAAAACGGCCTGTTGTCACTAAAATTCGCGAGAAACTTTTGTAAATAAAGGAAAAACAGGGCTGCCGGAGCAGCCCTGCGGGTGTTAAGGTCGAAAAAGTCAGTTTCTATACTTCCCGGATGTTCCCGGACAGGAATGGAAGACCGTAAGCAGGCTGACTTCCGATTCTGTTGTTCCGGCAGAATCCGTTGTGCAGCGGGATCCTTTCCCTGTGGGAATAACCGGAAGGTCCGGCTTTCCGGTTGTCAGAGAAAAATCCGCCAGTTATTCCGCCGTTTCCGTTTCTGTCTCAGATTCCGTATCGGATACGGATTCCACTTCCGTTTCTGCTTCCGTCACCGCTGCGGTTTCTGTCTCTGTTTCCGACTCCTCCTCAGCAGCGGCTTCTGATTCTGCCTCGGAAGTCTCTTCGGAGGTATCGACAGCGACAGACTCGGATTCGCTGTCCGTCTCAGCTTCCAGAGTTTCGTCGGCAGCTTCAGAAGCGATTTCAGTCTCAGATTCCAGCTCGGCTTCCTCTGATTCCGCTGCGGCGACAGACGCGTTGTATTCGGCTACTCGGCGGCTTTCATTCACACCGGATACGATGATGGCGATGACAATGGCAGCGCACGCGATCGTCGGGATCAGCCACTTTAGGGTGTTGATGATTTTCTTTTTCGTTTGCTCCTTTGCTCTCTCAGCCGCCCTGCGTTCCTGGGCCGCTTTTCTGTTTTCCTTTTTCATGAAAAACAAACCTCCTCTGTAATAATGGATCTATTATAAGCGCAAATTGTGAAAAAAGTGAGTACAAATCAAAAATTCAACAGATGGGACTGCCGCAGTCAGGTGTCTGGAGGCAGCCGTGAGGCATGACGAAATCTGTCGAAAACCAAGCCGGTAAAAGAAATCGACAGGCTGCCTGGAAAACACTGGGAAGGTTTTTCTACATTTTCTGCCCTGCTGTACCCGTCATAATCGGTACTTGATACCTGATCTGTCACTAAGTATAATGATAAACAATTGCGGTCGGGGATTATATTTCTGCGTGATCAATAGCAGTAATCTGCCAGTTGTATGAGCTTATCAGGGGAGATTTCCGCAATAAATTTTGCTGGAAGAGGCAGTCAAACTAAGGAGAAGAAATGGGAAAAACAATTCTTTTTTCACCTGTTGGCGGAACGGACCCAATGTCAGAAATCAACTATTATGACGGTGCTTTGCTGCACGTAGCAAGACACTATCAGCCTGATGTGATTTATCTGTATCTGTCCCAAGAAATGTTACAGAACAGCGAAAAAGATGACCGTTATCATTATTGCTTGAATAAACTTGGTGAGCGTTTACAGCATCCTTTTGAAATCCATGATATCAAGCGTCCGGAACTGGTCAAAGTCCAGCTTTTCAATCCGATCTTTGAGGATTTGCAGAGTACGCTTATGACTATCGTGAAAGAGCAGTACCAGCCGGGCGACGAGCTGCTTCTCAATATCTCTTCGGGAACGCCTTCGATGAAAAGCGCGCTGTTTGTGCTTGCAACAATGCTCGAAATTCCCTGCAAGTGCATTCAGGTTGATACGCCAGCAGGCAGGATGAACCAGCATTCGCACAGTAAGGACTATGAACCTGAAGTCAGGTGGGAGTTGAATGAAGATAACAGGTTGGATCCATCCGACGTCATGTACAACAGATGCCACGAAGAGAAGCTTCCCCTGCTCAAACAGCTCAAATATGAGGAAGTGATCCTTAAATTTATCGACTCCTATGATTACCATGCCGCAAGGGTACTTGCGGAGGATATCAACCATACGACACCGGTGCCGTATCTTCACAAGCTGATTCTCGCAGATTACAGGGAACAGATGAATCGGTACAGCATGGATAATGAACTCAGACAGGAGGATGATCAGGGAATTTACCGTCCGTTCAGCGATGAGAAAATTCGGGAGCCATATGAATATATGCTTCTTCTTCAGATCCACGTAGCCAAAGGCCAGTATGCTGATTTTGTGCGTGCTCTGACGCCGCTTCTTTTCGATCTGAATCAGGAAATACTCAGCTGCAGGTGCGGTGTGAACATTTCGGATTATACCCGTCAGCCGAGAAATGATTTTGCTCCGGAATGGGATATGATAAAAATCGAAGGCACGAAACTGTCCGATATTCTGGGCAGATCCTATGCTGACGGCTTTAAAGGGGGATGGGTCAAGAACAACCATATGGCAAATCTCATTTCCGGATTCCTTGGTGAGAGTTCCAAAGAAGCCGGATGCGCAAAGAAACTGTCGGAGATCGAAAGAAAAGTCCGCAATGAAGCGGCACATCAGATCCGCCTGATTACGAATGACTGGATCAGGAGAAAAACAGGATACACAGCAGAGGATATCGTAAAGCTGCTTCACCAGTATTTCTCATATACTTCTTATAATATTCCCAAAGACAAATGGGATTCTTACGATGTCATGAACCAGGATATCCGGAAAGCAATATTGGCGGCAAAATAAACGCACAGCGCTGATGTTGATGATGCTCATATATTATTATCAGAATAGATTCTGCGGCTTGCAGGAGAATTGACGCGGTGCGAACCTCAGAAAAACCAGCTAAAATATCAGTGAGAAAATCTGAGGTTCGCACTGATGATAATCGGCATAATGCAGAATATCGCCTGCAATTTTTATGCAGAATTAACATTCATAAGAACGGTAAGGTGGTATACTGACAGTGTGAGTATAAAGCTCATCACTTATATTGTGAATGATTGACGATGCAATTCACGCCCCGCGAGGGGACGGAAACGATCTACGACACCCGGATGAAACTGAAACGCGGATGCAATTCACGCCCCGCGAGGGGACGGAAACCGGTTCCCCAGGAACCGGAACCGAAGAAGGCGATGCAATTCACGCCCCGCGAGGGGACGGAAACTGGGCTGACCGAGGTTACAGCGAGGCAATGTAGATGCAATTCACGCCCCGCGAGGGGACGGAAACCGCTGCTGCGCCTGGTGGAGCAGCTTCCAATTCAGATGCAATTCACGCCCCGCGAGGGGACGGAAACTGATTCTGCCTGGGGCGGCTCCGAACGCGACGTCGATGCAATTCACGCCCCGCGAGGGGACGGAAACCAGACAGTAAAGAAAGCCTGCGGGGAACACCTGGATGCAATTCACGCCCCGCGAGGGGACGGAAACGGAACTGTCGCAGAAGCAGTATTCTGTGGACGCCGATGCAATTCACGCCCCGCGAGGGGACGGAAACGCTTCTGTTCATCGGCAGAGAATTTCTCAATCGTCGATGCAATTCACGCCCCGCGAGGGGACGGAAACCCCAAAAACGAGGATTACCATAACAACTGCAATCGATGCAATTCACGCCCCGCGAGGGGACGGAAACCATGATATTTTCACGGAACGCTTTCCCGACCATGATGCAATTCACGCCCCGCGAGGGGACGGAAACGCTTCTGTTCATCGGCAGAGAATTTCTCAATCGTCGATGCAATTCACGCCCCGCGAGGGGACGGAAACTCTGCGCTTCTAGTTTCATAACCGAAGTGCTTGATGCAATTCACGCCCCGCGAGGGGACGGAAACATTTTTATTAATATGAGGTTTCCCATCATGCTGATGATGCAATTCACGCCCCGCGAGGGGACGGAAACGAACGGCACTGTATCGTCGTTGGTATCCGGCACGGATGCAATTCACGCCCCGCGAGGGGACGGAAACGCGCCGCTTCACGATCGTCCGATCCGCCAGCTCAGATGCAATTCACGCCCCGCGAGGGGACGGAAACCTACAGATTTTCCACTTTCAACGCAAGTATACCGATGCAATTCACGCCCCGCGAGGGGACGGAAACATCTATAAGAAACTGATAGAATTTGGATTCCACGAATGCAGTTCACTCCCCGAAAGGGGTCGGAAAGGATAAACAATTATGCTCGCAAAACTACGTTTGGAACTTGCCGATGATTCGCTTACCTATCGGCAGTCCTCCCTTCTGCAGGGAGTCCTCTTTGAGCGTGTGGACAGCGATACCGCCCGGGTCATGCATCAGCAGGCCCTGCACCCTTACAGCCAGTACCTGCAGAGGGAAGGAGGCAAAACAGCCTGGTATATCCAGACGCTGACAGACGAGGCCTTCGGGCACATGATTCAGCCGCTTCTGTCGGCAGAGTTCACCGGTTTCGATCTGGAAAAAACAGGCCGGCATATTGAGATCGTCAGCAAAAAACTCTCGACGGTGCAGGACAGGCAGCTGATCGATGAGTTCAACACTGTGCCTGCGGACAGGGCACAGGGCCTGCGGTTTGTCACCCCGACGGCTTTCCGGCAGAACGGCTCATTCTGCCTGCTGCCGGAGCCCAGACTGGTTTATCAGAGCCTGATGGCCAGATACTCCTGTTCATCTTCCGACTATGAAATGACAGACCAGGATACGCTGGACCAGCTCGAACAGAACACGATCATCACCAGATACCAGCTCAGGACGGAAACCTTTCCGCTGGAGGGAAAGAACATACCGGGCTTTGCCGGCACCGTATTCTACCGGATCAACGGTCCCGAAACCATGCGCCGGTACGCGAGACTGCTGTTCCACTTCGGGGAATACTGCGGAATCGGCGTGAAAACCGGGATAGGCATGGGAGCCGTAAGGCTGTTGGAAAAGACGGGAACAGAAAGGAGACAGAGCAGTGGACAGCGGACAGATCAGCTGTATCATAGCGGGACTACTGCATGATATCGGAAGCGTGGTGTACAGCAGCGACAAGAGCAGAACGATCGGGCAGCTGGGACAGGAGTTTGTCCGCAAATCGTGGCCGGACTGCAGCAGGGAGATCCTGGACAGTTTTTCAATGAGCGGATGGAACGGCGCGGAGAAAAACAACGACTGCGCGGATCTCGCCGGCATTGTCAATACAGCGTCTGTCATCGCGTCCGAAAGCGGTCCGTATCGGAAGGACAGCGGACGTCTGGTGAAGCACAGCGGCTGCTTTGAGGTTCATCAAGGGCTGCGCCCGATCTTCAACATTCTGAACGGGAATCACGCGGACGGCTTTTATGAAGCCCTGACGACAGACGACGGAGAAATGCATTACCCCGTGGATCACCCGACTTCGTTTGGCAGGGAGCAGTATGACATGCTGGACAGGAACCTGTCCGAAGGGCTTCGGACAATGTCCGTTACAAAGCATGGCGCGGATGCTCTTCTGCATCTTCTGGAGAAGAACCTGTCCTATATCCCTATGCAGGGCGGCGGACAGCCTGAGGGAGAAGACATCTCGCTGTACGATCACGCAAGGCTGACGGCAGCCTGCGCGGTGTGTCTTCTCCGGTATCAGGAGGACCCTCACCGGAAGGCTGAACAGGCAATGCAGACAGCCGGAACGGATATTCTGAAGGAGAACGTGTTCCTTCTGGCGTCGATGGATGTCTCCGGAATCCAGAAATTCATCTATACCATTTCCTCGCAGGACGCTCTCCGGATGCTGCGGGCCAGGTCTTTCTATCTCGATATCCTGATGGAATACGTTCTCGACGAGCTTCTCGAAAGACTCGACCTGACCAGGGTGAACCTTCTCTATTCCGGAGGAGGCCACTGCTACCTGCTTCTGCCGAATACGGAAGGGACAAGACAGACTCTGGGCGCCTTTGCTGAGGAACTGAATCACTGGTTTCTCGGGACATTCGGAACACGGCTTTATATCGCGCCTGGATACGCTCCCTGCAGTGCGGATTCCCTCCACAACATCCCTGAGGGCAGCTACAGTGAGATTTTCCGGGAGGTATCTTCCCAGATCTCACGAAAGAAGAGCAGCCGCTACAGCGCGGAGCAGATCATGGAACTGAACAGCCGCAGGGCTGAGGACCCGGCCAGGGAATGCCGCGCCTGCAGGGAGAGCCGCCGGGTCAATGCCGACGGTCTTTGCGAAACCTGCGCAGCGCTCAGGGAGCTTTCCAAAGGCGTACTCTATGCGGATGCGTTCACGGTGATGAAAAGTGAAGGGGTCAGCGGGGGACGGGAACAGCTGAAACTACCGTTCGGCCGCGTCCTGATCGCGGATACGGAAAAGACACTCGCGGAACACTGCCATCAACCCGGGTTTGTCCGGACCTACCGCAAGAACCGGCTGGGGAGTCCGGAAATTCCATCCGTCACCATCTATACGGGCGATTACACGACCGGCAGTACCTTTGAGGAATTCGCGCAGAAGGCGGAGGGGATTAAGCGCCTCGGCGTGCTCCGGGCAGATGTGGACAACCTCGGGCATGCCTTTACTGCCGGCTTTGCCGATCCTGAAAATCATGACAGAAAGGTATCCATCATCCGCACCGCGGCGCTGTCCAGGCAGCTGTCGGTGTTCTTTAAGAAAAACATCAACAGTATCCTGAAAAATCCTTCCTGTTCCCTGCACGGCGCTCCGTCAGAACGCCTCGCAACCATTGTGTACGCGGGCGGCGATGACCTGTTTATCGTCGGTGCCTGGAATGATATCCTGGAGCTTTCCATCGATATCCGCCGGGCCTTTGACCGGTTCACCGAGCATTCACTGTCGCTGTCAGCAGGGATCGGGCTGTATCATCCTACGTATCCCATCCATGTCATTGCCGATGAAACTGCCGCTCAGGAAGACCGCTCCAAGAAACTGCCCGGCAAGAATGCCGTGACGCTCTTTGAAGAAGGCACCTGGCATTATGAAAAGTCAGAGAGCGAAAATCCTGTGCGTGTGAGCGACGGGACATGGCACTGGCCGGAATTTGAGAACGAAGTGTTAGGCGGGAAATACGCTGCCGTCCGCGCCTTCTTCGATTCGTCAGAAGAGCGCGGCAATGCCTTCCTGTATCGCCTTCTTTCGCTTCTCCGCGGTTCCGGCGAAAAGATCAATTTCGCCAGGTATGTCTATCTGCTGGCCAGACTGGAACCGGATGAAAACGCTTCGGCCGCGCAGCGGGAGGACTATCGGTCGTTTTCAGTAAAAATGGCGAACTGGATCCAGAATGAGAAAGACAAAAGGCAGCTCATCACGGCACTGGAAATCTATGTATATCTGCACAGGGAGGCTGAAGAACAGTGAGAATCAACGAAGAGAATTACGTGGACAAGGCGGAGAAGGTGATTAAAGAACTCCGGGATGAAGTATCCGCGTCCGCGGCAGGGCGGTTCAGAAAGAAACTGGTCACAACCAGTAAAATCCGCGGCTTTCTGTCCATCGCGTCGGATATCTATAACGACGCTATCATTTGCCAGAGCGAAACCCTGCCGTCCGATCTCCTGAGCCGGATTCAGTATCTCAGAGTCCGCATTGCTTATGAAGTCGGCAGAGACACAGATAATAGTGTAAGGGATTTCGTCACCAAAGCGGAACTTCTGGATATCCTGAAAGAGATCGGTTCCAGCAGGAAAAACTATATTCTTTTCTACAGATACATGGAAGCGCTGGTGGCATTTCACCGGTATTACGGCGGAAAAGACTGAGGAGGAGAACGGTTATGTACGGTAAAATTGAGATTGCTGGTACGGTAGAGGTGCTGACAGGAATGCACATCGGAGGGTCCTCCGACTTCTCAGCCATCGGCGCCGTGGATTCGCCTGTGATGCGGGATGTGCTCACCAATCTTCCGATGATTCCGGGGAGCTCCTTCAAGGGAAAAATCCGCACGCTCCTCGCCCGGGAATATGATGAAAAGGTAGAAGCAAAGCCCGATAATGACGACGAAAGGATTCTCCGCCTGTTCGGCTCGGCAAAACAGGGACACACCTGCAGAAGCCGGATCCTGGTGCCCGATATGATGCTGACGAATGAGAAGGAGCTTCGCGCCCGCGGTGCACAGAGCGTCACGGAGATCAAGTTTGAGAACAGTATCAACCGCGCTACCGCGGTTGCCAACCCGAGACAGATCGAACGGTCAATCCGCGGGTCAGAGTTCGGCATGAATCTCATCTACGAATGCGTGAAGGACGATGAGATTGTCGAAGATTTTGAAATGCTCGGGGAAGGCATGAGGCTGCTGCAGATGGATTATCTTGGCGCGGACATGGCTCGAGAGGCTACGGCAAGGTCAGAATCAGGGATCTTGCCGTCAGGCGCGCCGTCGGCCAGGTAGGGCAGGACGTCATCGACCGCTGCCAGGAGATTCTGGAAAAGGCCATCTCAGGCTGAGGAGCGCAGGATGGAATACAGAATATATCGCTACCATTTTCCCACAGCGGTGCACTTCGGAGAGGGAACGGCAGACAGCACGGAATGCACCTTTCAGGCGGATACCTTCTTCTCTGCGATGTGCCAGGAGGCCGTAGGCGCGGGCGGGAATGCGCTTCAGGAATTTCTGGACGCAGCCCGGAGCGGGCAGTTTCTGGTTTCGGACGCCTTTCCTTACATGCGGGACGAGTACTACGTCCCGAAGCCTTATGTTTATATTGAGAACAGAAAAGATCCGGGAAATTCCATCGTCAAAAAAGCTTACAAGAACCTGAAATATGTGCCGCTTTCTCTTTTTGACGCTTACGTTCAGGGAGACTTTCCCATCGACAGGACAGCGGACCTGGATTTTCTCGGCCGGAAGGACACAAGAACTTCGGCTGCGGTCCGGGGACTGAGCGAAACGGTGCCGTACCGTGTCGCCTCCTACCGCTTTTCGGAGGGCTGCGGACTCTGGCAGGCCGTTCTTTTCCGGGACGGTGACATCAGAGCACGTTTTGAGGCGCTTCTCGCCTCGCTTTCCGCCAGCGGTATCGGCGGTCGGAGATCTTCCGGCTGCGGCAGGTTCTCTTTTACGGGTGAGGAGATGCCGCGCATGCTGAGAAAGCGCCTGGAGGAGGATTACCGGGAATACATGACACTGTCCGTGTCCCTTCCCGGGAAGGATGAGCTTCAGGCGGCCATGGAAGGGAGCAGCACCTCGGTCGTGAAGCGCAGCGGTTTTGTCGCTTCGGACACCTATGCGGATACCT
Source organism: Lachnospiraceae bacterium (assembly GCA_050944455.1). Lineage (GTDB taxonomy): Bacteria > Bacillota > Clostridia > Lachnospirales > Lachnospiraceae > Anthropogastromicrobium. The sequence continues at coordinate 94,623 of JBMNRC010000007.1, read as the reverse complement.
TCCGAAAAAAGCGGGATCTTTATGTGTTCAGCGCGGGAAGCTGCTTTCTGACCAGGTTCCGGGGAGGAATCTATGACGTTTCGGACGGTGGAAATCACCCGGTCTACCGGTATGCCATGGCGATGATGATGGGGGTGCGGAAATGAATGGACATCTGAAATCCTACCAGGCTGAACTGGAGACTCTGGGTCCCGTTTTTATCGGCAGCGGACACCTGTACACCAGAAAGGAGTACATGTTTCTGGAGTACGGGACGAAGATCGGCATCCTGGATATGCAGAAAACCTATGCGCTCATGCGGAGAAGAAGAAAGACCGAAGCATTTGAACGGTATCTGCTGAATGAGCCGTCCCCAAGCCAGAGATCCTGGCAGAGAAACGCCCCGTACCGCGGATATGAAGATTTGTCAAGGCTAGCGCTTTCAGCCTGGCTGACAAGAAATGATATCCGCGTCAGTGAAATTCTGCCGTGCATGAAGTATGTCGCGGATGCCGGAACCAACAGGCTGAATGAGCAGAAGGGAATCAAACTGCAGATTCTGGAGTTCATCAAGGACCCTATGGGCTGTCCATATGTTCCGGGGAGTTCCATCAAGGGAATGCTCCGGACGATTCTGCTGACAGACCAGATCTGTTCCGAAAGAGGGAAACTGGATCCCTCGCTGAGAAAGCTTGAATCGGCTGTCGATTTTTCGCGCAATTCTTATGAAAAGGTAAAGCGAACGCGTTTTCTCCGGAATGAAATCGAAAATCTGGAGGCAGACGCTTTCCATACACTCAACCGGAACCGCGAAAGGTTTATGGACCAGGTCAATGATTCGCTTGCGGGCCTGATCATCAGCGATTCCGAGCCCCTCTCCGTGAATGATCTTGTGATGTGCCAGAAGGTTGACCGTTATGTCCCGGGATTTACAGACAAAAAGGGACAGCGCGTAGAATTCAGATATATGCCTCTGATCAGGGAGTGTCTCCGCCCGGGGACAAAAATCCGCTTCACGGTATCCGTGAATTCCGCTCTCTGCGATATGACGCCTGAGAAACTGCAGAAAGCGATCGCGAATTTCAACGCGGTATACTGGGAACAGTTTGTTTCGAAATTCAAAACAGTGCCAAGGCGGGACGATTCTGTCTATCTCGGCGGAGGAACGGGCTTCGGGACCAAAACCATCATCTACCCGGCATTGAGGGAGAAGAGCGCGAAAGATGTCCCGGTAATCTTTGCCAAAACCGGGGTTCCGCAGAATCATCAGCACGGGAAGGATCTGTCCCTTGGGGTGTCGCCGCATACCCTCAAGGAGACTTTGTACAATGGGAAAACGTATCTGATGGGCGAGTGCCGGCTGCATATCATTGAGTGAACCGTTGTCCGGAACGCCGGCACTGACAATTATTTCTGTCATGGGCAGAAGACTGACCTTTTGGGTCAGCTTCTGCTTTATTTTTTTGCAGACGCGGCTGTGGCCATGAAATTACAGAAATTGAGTTTGCGAGCCGGGTTTTCGCATCAGGTTTTCGTGTCAGTTTCGGGGTTATAGACATGCGGTCAGGAGACATGGGAAACAGAAGCGTTACAACATGTAACGGAAAATGCCAATATCGTTACATCTTGTAACGGAAAATTCCCGTATCGTTACATCCTGTAACGGAAAATCCCCATATCGTTACAAATTGTAACGGAAAATCAGTAAAAATTGACGCGCGGAGCGGCCTCAGGTTACAACAGAGGCACAACGCGAAAAGGAAGGGAGGCTGGCAGATGGAAGGAATTCTTGCGGTTCTGGACCCGGATGAGGAATACGGGCGCCGTCTTTGCGGCGCGCTGAATAACCGGAAAAAACTGGCCTGCACAGCGGTCTCCTTTACCTCGGCGGACACGCTCAGGGAATATTCCGCCGCTCATTCCGTCGCCGCGGTTCTGGACGCTTCGGGATCGGATCTGGCCCAGCCGCCGGAGGTGATCGTGATCCGTCTGACGGGGAATGCCGGGGAAGAAATCCCGGAGGGCGTGCCGACAATCAGAAAGTACCAGCCGGTGGAGGGCATCGTGAGGGACCTCGCGCGGATCGTCCCCGAGGCTTTTCAGCTGGAATCCGGCAGCACTGGAGCGTGGCCGGACCGGATAACAGCCGCTGCGGCTGCGGCCGTCGGTAAGACCGGCAGCCAGGCAGAGCACGCGGCTGAGGACGAGGACGGAATCCGCGAAACAGTATTGGAGGACGGACCGGTTTACGGACCTTCCGGGCAGAATGCGCAGCGCGCGGCGGAAAATCCCGCGCAGTGCACGGTCACGGCGGTGTGGTCTCCCTGCGGCCGCTGCGGGAAAACTTCTTTCGCCCTGACCTTTGCGCAGCTCTGCGCAAGGCGGGAGAGCACTCTCTACATGAACTTCGAGGAGGTCTCAGGGCTTTCCGCGATTTTTCCCGAGGCTGCGGGCGGCGGTTCGCTGGCGGACGCCGTGTTCGACGCGCAGGCGGGAACCCTCGCGGATCACCTCTCCAGGCTCTGTTTTGTCTGGCACGGCGTTTCCGTGCTCAGGCCGGTTCCCTATCCGGAGGATATCTACGGCATACCGGACGACAAGTTTGTGCAGACGCTGCAGGCGCTCCGCGATTCCGGCCAGTTCGACCGGATTGTCCTTGAAGCGGGCTCGGGACTCCGCCTTGCCTGCCGGCTGTTTGCCCTCAGCCGGAACATTTACGTTCCGTTTCCGGAGGATTCCGCCTCCGGGGTGAAGCGGAGGGAGATGGAGACGTGGTTTGGTCAGGGCGACCGGAGAAAGATTCTCAGACGGATGAAGTTTCTTCACCTTCCCGCCCCGGAAGACAGGTTCGACGGGAGAATTTCGCTCGAGAATCTGCTCCGCACGGATTTCGGAAAGGAAGTGCAGATCCTCCTGCAAAGGGAGTACGGAGAGCGGGCGAGGGAAGCGGCAAGCCGGTGATTTTTTAGAGAAAGGAGCATCAGAACAGCCATGCGGAATATCGGCGAACTCAGAAAACGGATCATTCCTCTTCTGGATATCACCAGGGAAGTAAGCGACGGCGAGCTGTATGCCGCGATCGACCGGGTGCTGACGGAGGAGAGCCGGTCGGGTTACTTTTCCCTTTCTGACCGGCTGTACTGCCGCAAGGCTCTCTATGACTCCTTCCGCAGGCTGGATATTCTGAGCGAGGCGCTGGAGGAGGAAGGCGTTACCGAGGTCATGGTGAACGGGTATGACCGGATTTATATTGAGAAAAACGGCCGCATCGAACCTTTCGGTAAAAAGTTTTCTTCCCCGGAGAAACTGGACGACGTGATCCAGCAGATCGTCGCGAGGGTGAACCGGCGGGTGAATGAATCCACGCCGATGGTGGACGCCCGGCTGGCCGACGGATCGCGCGTGAATGTCGTTCTCCCGCCGGCTGCCATCGACGGGCCGGCGGTGACCATCCGGAAATTCAATGACAGCCCGCCGGATATGGGCCAGCTGATCGCGTGGGGATCCCTTGACCGCGCGACCGCCGGGTTTCTGGAAACCCTGGTGCGGGCGAAATACAACATCTTCATCTCCGGCGGCACAGGTTCCGGGAAAACCACTTTTCTCGGCGCGCTGGCCGGGTATATCGGGCCGGACGAGAGAGTGATCACGGTGGAGGACAGCGCGGAACTGCGCCTGCTTCACGTGAAAAACATTGTGAGGCTGGAGGCCCGGGCCGCCAGCACCGAGGGTAAGAACGAAATAACCATCCGCGACCTGATCCGCAACAGCCTGAGAATGCGGCCCGACCGGCTGATCGTCGGCGAGATCCGGGGACCGGAGGCGCTGGACATGCTCACAGCCATGAATACCGGCCATGACGGGTCGCTGTCAACCGGACACGCCAACAGCGCGCCGGACGCGGTGGAACGCATCGCGAACATGGTTCTTTCGGGAGGAACGGGACTTCCGCTGGCGGCGGTCTACGGACAGATCGCGTCAGCGATCGACGTCATCGTCCATCTGGGGAGAATCCGCGACGGATCCAGAAAAGTTCTTTCGGTCAATGAGGTGGACGGGATCGGGCCGGACGGCAGGGTGAAGCTTTCTCCGCTGATCGTGTTCACCGAAGAAGGAGAGAAAAATGGCAGAATTGAGGGCTGTTTCCGGCGCTGCGGAAAGATCCGTCGGGAAGAAAAGCTGCGGGCAGCCGGATTACTACAGGATCTCCGCGAAAATGAGCGGGCCGCAGATCCTGAGAACGGCGGCTGAGGCCGCGCTGCTGTGCCTGACTCTCAGCTGGCTGTTTTATCGCTCCCTGATTCCGGCCTGCGTCTGTTTCCCGGAATTCTATTATTTCTATAAAAAACGAAAGAAAAATGAGATCTACCGGCAGCGGCTGGAGAATCTGAAGGCCGATTTCTGCGACATGGCGGAGAGTCTCTCAGCGTCGCTGCGGGCAGGATATTCCGTGGAAAACGCGATGAAAAAGGCCTTTGTGCAGCTGGATTCCGCCGGGAAAGGCGACGGGGCGATGGCGGTTTTCCTGATCAGGATGCTGCACGAGATTCAGGTGGGAACTTCTGCTGAGGAAGTCTGGGAGAAATTTTCCGCCGGGATGCCGGTGCCGGAAATCCGCCTGTTCGGACAGATTTTCGGCCTTTCGCACCGCTGCGGCGCGTCCCTGCCGAATGTGTGTGAGCGCGTAGTCTTTCAGATCAGCCAGAAGATGGAAGCCTCGGCGGAGGTGGAGACGATCCTGGCGGGCAAGAAAACCGAGCAGAAGATCATGAACCTGATGCCGGCGCTGATCCTGTTCTATATCAACCTGACTTCCGCTGAGATGATGAATGTCATGTACACCACGCCCGCGGGCCGCGCGGTGATGACCGCGGCTCTGGGGATTTACCTTGCGGCTTTTCTGCTTTCACAGAGACTGTCGGATTCCCTCACGGAGGAGTGAATCGGGAAATTCGGCGGAGAGAATCAGAGGCAGACTGTGTCAAGGAGGAGGTCAGTGTCAGAACTCCGACAGAGGATGGAATAACGGAACCTGAGGAAAGCTTCCGGAACAGGGGAGACTGGTGACCGCAGTGTGATCACGATTATTCTGCCGGAGTATCCGAAGACTGCAGGAAAAAGGGGAGGACAGAGATGAGATTGACTGTGGTTCGGGCGGTTTCGGCCGCTGTTTTTATCCTGCTTCAGATTCTCTGGATTGCGTCTTCCGGGGAGAAACGGGAATGGTCGGAGGCCCTGGGGGACGTCGACGGCCTCAGCCGGAAGTTTGCCTGTTTCGGGATGCGCGCCGCCGAATGGTGGGAAAAGTCCGGGCATCCCCCGGATCCGGAGGAGATGCGCAGAATGCGGGCGCTGCATGTGCGGGGAAATCCGGCACTTCAGATGAGACGGAGGATCGGAAAGCGGTTTGAGGCCGCCGTCCTGTGCCTGTCAGCCGCGGCGGCGATCGCTTTCGCCCTGAGCTTCATTCCTCAGGAGGAGCAGCAGCTGGAAGACAACGCGATCGAGAGGCCGTCCTTCGGGGAGACTGAGACGGTCAGCCTGAATGTGACCGGCCTGGATCCGGAACAGCCGGAAGAGGGTGAGCAGATCACCGTGGAAGTCTATGGGCAGGATCCTGAGGCGGAAGCCATGCAGGAGGTTTTTGACGAGGCTTTCCGGAATGTGGAGACGCAGATCCTTGGGGATAACCCGTCGCTGAATGAGGTGCGGACGGATCTGGACCTGGTTTCCGTGACCGACTGGGGAATCCGTGTGACCTGGAAAAGCATGAACCCCGACATCATCTCGGACAGCGGCAGGGTGGACAACAGCCAGGTGCCGGAGGAGGGAACGCTGGTCACACTGCGCGTCTCCCTGCAGTATGCCGGCGCGGAAGCTCTCTACAACCTGTTTGCCCGCGTCGTCCCGCCGGTGAAAGACGAGTCGTTCTATCTGGCCCTGCTGAACGGCGAGATCGACAGCCGGGAGAAAGGGAGCCGGGATTCGGATGTCCTGGTTCTGCCGGATTCGGTGGAGGGGCGGGAGATCAGCTACAGCCTGCCGAAGAGGAACATCCCCTGGGGGCTCGCGGTTCTGACCGCGCTGCTCGGGATCTTCTACGCGGCGGCGGACCGCAGCCGCCTGAAGGACGAGGCTGAAAAACGGCGCGACCAGCTTCAGAAAGATTATCCGGTTTTCCTGTTCCGGCTGTGCACGCTTTTAAGCTGCGGAATGACGCAGAGGGCGGCCTGGTTCAGGATCACGGACAGTACCGCGGAAGAGAAGGGAAAACAGCGTTACGTTTATCAGGAGATGACTGCCGCTCGGATGGAGATCACGGCCGGAAAGAGCGAGGAGGCGGCCTATCACGACTTCGGCCAGCGGTGCGGCCTGGACTGCTATATCCGGACGGCCGGAACCCTGAGCCAGAACGCGAAACAGGGAACCGCCGGCCTTCGGGAACTGCTGGAATCGGAGATGCTCCAGGCGTTCGAAAAGCAGAAAAGTTCCGCGGTGCAGACCGGGGAGAAGATGGAAACCAAAATGCTGGTACCGATGTTTCTGATGCTGGCGGCGGTGATTGTGGTTCTGGTGGCGCCGGCGATGCTTCAGATGTCGTGAGGCGGCGCGGAGCGGCTGACAGAGTCTGCAGAAAAGCCTGATCGGACGCCGGGCAGCGATACCAACCAAAGAGGATATCATCAGGGGTATTCAGCAGAAAAGCCCGGTCGGATGCCGGGTAACGATACCCTATCTTTATTGGAGGAGGAGAAAGATGATGCGTTTTATGGCGGGAATGGCGGAAAATCTCAGGCAGACCGCTGCGGAAAGCGGGATCGCGAGGCGTTTTTTCAGAAGAGGCGGCACAGCGGGCACGGGCCGGGGCGGGAAGCAGCCCCGGGGAAAGTTCAGCGGAGCGCTGTCCCGGTTTCTGAACCTGGAAGCGGACGGGATCGGCACCGTGGAGATGGTTCTTCTGCTGGTCGTCATCATCGCTCTGGTTGTGGTTTTCCGGGACCAGATCATGAACCTGATCAACAGCATTTTCTCGGACGTCAATTCTTCCGTGCAGGGACTGTGAGAAAGAGAAGCCCGAAAAAAGCGGGCTCCGCAAATTTCAGGGGAGAGATCACGGTGTTTCTGGCTCTCAGCCTGTCCGCCTGCATTCTGTTTGCGGAGGCAGCGCTGGAATCGGCGAGGGCGTTCATGCTGCGGGTTCAGGCGGAGAACGCCCTGGAATCCGCGATGGACTCGCTTTTTGCCGGATACGATGCGGATCTCTTTGAGAAGTACGGCATACTTTTTCTCAACCGGGCTCAGCTCCCGCAGAACCTGACTGTGGAGGAACTGCTGGAAGACTCCATGGGAGCCGAGCTGAACCCGTCCTACGGACGGATCACGGTCGGCGGAAACCTGCTGCGCTCGTCCGTTGTGTCTGTCCAGGTGACCGAAACAAGGGATCCGGTCTCCTACGCGCAGGGGGAGTACTATGCAAGAAGCGTTCTGGATTACATGAAATACCGCGCGGTTGCGGAAAAGATCCAGGAAATCCGGAGCTCCGAGGAAATCTCACAGCTGGGCGAGGAAGCCAGAAAGCAGAATGAGATCAACCGGAGCGCGGATTCGGAGGCGGTAAAACAGGCGGAGAAGGATCTGGAGGAGATCGGGAAAGAGGAAGGAAAGGAAGACTGGAAGAACCGGACGGAGGAGGATATCGAAAAATCATTCATCGGCCGTGTCGACGAACTCCGCAAGGAGGGAATCATGCGGCTGGTGGTTCCCTCCGTCGACGCGGTTTCCCACGCGGCCGTCCCGTACTCCGATTACCCTTCCCTGCACTACGCGGATTCCGTGTACTCGCCGCTCTCCTTCATGAAAGAGACTTCCATCAGCCTGCTGCTGGCCGACTATGCCATGGAGCATTTCAGGTGTTACGCGGACGGCGGCGGGGACGGCGCGCTCCGGTACGAGCAGGAATATATTCTCTCCGGGAAATCCAACGATTATGACAACCTGAGCGCCTGTATCGACAGCCTGCTTCTGGTGCGCGAGGGAATGAACATCCTGACCCTGGCTTCGACGCCCCGGCTTCTCGCGGAGGCGTCGGCGTTCACCGCCGAACTGGTCGGCTGGACCGGGTCCGGCGCCGTGTCTGCCGTGACGGAAGGGGCGGTTGTCGCGTCCTGGGCGTTCGGAGAGGCTGTCCTGGACGTCCGCTCCCTGTTGGCGGGTGAAAAAGTTCCCCTGCAGAAAACCGGGGAGGAGTGGGTCACCCGGCTTGAAAGGATGATTCCGCTCCTGACAGGGAAGAACAGGACGACGGCACACTATAACAGAGGCATGGATTACGGAGACTATGTGTGCATGCTGATGCTGAAGGTCCAGCGGAAGAAAAGACAGTACCGGATGATGGATCTCACCGAGTTCGACCTGCGCCGGAGCGACCCGGATTTCCGTATGCAGAACTGCGTATACGGGATGTCCGTGACGGTGACCGTCACCTCCCTGCCTCTGTTTTCCGGGATCGGCAGCACCGGAGAATTTCTTTTTACGGTAAGCGGGTCCCGGATGTACTGAGAGGTTTCTGCGCAATAGAAAAAGGATAGGAGGAGAGTATTTTGCGGGCAGAAAAAATCAGGACGGAACGCGCTGTGAGGCCCGGCAGCAGGGCCGCGGCCTTTTCGTCCGGAAGCCGGGGGGACTGTGCGCAGCGGCCCCCTGATTCTGGCGCGGGGGAACACAAAAACCGGGAAGATAATTCCGGAGCGATCAGCGCGAGGACGAAGTCTGGAGCACCCGGCGTGATGGCGAAGATGGAAGCGATCAATGCAGCGTCGGAACCTGGGGCTGCTGATGCGGCAGCGGAATCTGAATCAGCCGGCGCGGCGGAAAAACAGGGGCGAAGAAGCGGAAGGCGGCTGCCGGGAATCCTTACCATCGAGGCCGCGTTTGAATTGCCGCTGTTTTTCATGGTTATAACCGCTCTCGCCTGCCTGTTCCGGGTCTGCGTTTTTCAGCTCCGGTTCCAGCAGGCGCTGGATCACGCGGTCGGAAATGCGGCCGCCGGATACTACGCGGCGGCGGAAGTCCAGAAGGGACGCGTGGACGGTGAGAGCACCTCCTCTCTTCCCGGCATTGCCCGGAGTGTGCTGACGGCGGGAGTGACTGACGCGTACCTCAGGATGGCTATCGTTTCGGATCTCGGGGAGGAGGCCTTCGACTCAGGCTTTGTGCAGGGAGGCTCTTCCGGAATCACGTTTTTACAGTCGCGTTTTCCGGACGAGAACGGCATGCTGGATGTCATTGTGACTTACCGGGTGAAGATTCCGCTGGTGCCGGGGACGCCGATTCTGTGTTCCCAGCGGTGCAGAAAACAGGCCTGGACAGGAAATCTGTCAGGGGCTCCCCTGCAGCAGGATGAACCGCAGGATGACAGCACCATCGTGTATCTGACAGATCACGGGGAAGTTTATCACCTCTTTTCGGACTGCCCTTACCTTGCGCCGGAAATCCTGACAGTGGATATCGCGCAGATTCAGGATGTCCGGAATGAATCCGGCGGGAAATATTACCCGTGCCCCGCCTGCGGATCGATGGCAGGGATTGTCGTTTACTGCACCCGCTATGGTACCGATTACCACGGATCGCCGGACTGCTCTTTCATCAGCCACAACATCCGCGAGGTTCCTTTGTCGGAGGTCAGCGGCATGCGCTGCTGCAGCAAGTGCAGCAGAAGGCAGGGAAGCGGCGGCCAGTGAGCGGGAATTCACAGAAAGCGGGCAAACAGGAAGATGGAAAACGCGGTATTGAATAATGGAACTTCTGGGACTTCGATTTCCCTTGTCTGGATCTTCGGCACGGCGGTTCTTCTTCTGCTGCTGGTTTATGAGGCGGTCTGCGACGGGAAGACGAAAAAAATCCGCGTCGGCGCGGTGATTCTGGCCGCGTCGGCCGGAATCTGCCTCCGGATAGCGGACAGCCTGACGGCTCAGGCCTTTTCGTACAGCGAGGCGGAACTCCTGTTTTCCTTTTTCCCGGGGATCCTGCTGCTGGCGCTCGCCCTCGCCGGCAGAGGCGTCGGAACGGGCGATGCGCTGCTGTTTCTGGCCGCGGGAATTCTGTGGGGAGACAGCACGACACAGCTGCTGCTGGTCACTTTTCTTCTGGCCGGAGCGGCGGGTCTGATTCTGCACTTCGCGAAACACCGCGGATGGAAAGATACCATGCCTCTGGCGCCGTTCATGCTGGCCGCCTGCGTGATTCTGACAGCGGTGCAGGCGATTTCCGGGGTGTCCGCCGCCTGATAAGAAAGAGGAGATAACTGAATCCAGGTGGAGAAAAGCCGTTAGCCTGCTATCTATGCAGGACGATGAGGATAAGGCATGCGGAATCCTGCCGGGGGAGAAGCAGCCCGGCTGCCCTGAAGCACGGCGGGTGCGAATATCGCTGAATTCTGGTGAATGGGATCAACTTATCCGTCGTGCCCGGCGGCTTGGATCAGGCATTGCATAGTTCTTGCGGGAAGGAGAACAGCGATGAAAAGGAAAAGGTTCGGACAGCGGGGAAGACAGCGGCAGCGCCGCGGGACTTCCGGAAGCCTTACCGTTGAGCTGGCTCTCCTGATGCCGGTCATCCTGGCGGTTATTCTCTATGCCCTTTATGCCTGTCTGTATTTCCACGACCGTGCCGTCATAGCCGCGGCTGCTTCCGAGGCGGCGCAGCGAGGCAGGCTTGAAGCGGTGGAGAACGAAAATCTCTACACCGGGAACGCGGACTGGCGGTCGCTGGAACAGAAAGGGATTTTCTGGCGTTTCCCCGGTCAGGCTGACGGGATTCTGGCAGCGGAATCCGCGGAAGCAGCCTGGTATGCGGGTCTCCGCACGGCGGGCAAACTGACGGTCTGCGGCACTCCGCAATTCACGGCGTCAGCAACAACCCAGTCGATGACGGTTTCCTGGAGCTGTTCTGTGAGAGCGGCCGGGTTTCTTCCCTGGGGCATGTTTTCGGTATTTCCGGAGATCAGCGGCAGCGTGACCGTATCCGGCGCGGAACAGGAGGAAATCCTGCGGATTATTCATGCGCTTGAAGTGGACCAGCAGGTTCAGTAGTTCTGGCAGTTCTGCGGGAACCATTCAGAGAAAAGCAGAGAACAGAAGATAACAGAGAAAAGCAGAGAAGAGAAGAAGACAGAGAAAAAGCAGAGAAGAGGAGGGAATCGGTTTGATGATTACGCGGACAGTTGACGAACTCAACAGCCATTATCTGGTGATGACGGCGGATATTCCCGAGAATGACTACCAGGTGCCGATGCTTCTGGCAAATAAAATTCCGGGAATCCTTCCGGTTTCCCTGCAGGAGTCGGACGGCGTTCGGGAACTCTGGTTTGAGATTACCTCCCTTCGCCCGATCTCCGAGGTCTTCCGGGCCAGAAAGATCACACCGGAAGATATGCTCCGCCTTTTCCTGTCCATCAGCGATACCGCGGGGGAAATCGACAGGTTTCTTCTGCGGGATTCAGGGATCGTGCTGGACCCGGACCTGGTGTACCAGAACGAGGAAACCTCCGGAATCTTTTTCTGCTACTCCCCGGATCCGAATCTCAGCTCCCGGGAAAGCCTGGGCCAGCTTGCGAGGTTCATCGTAGACCACATCGATTATGACGACAGGGAGACAACGAGGCTTGCCTATGACCTTTTTCAGGAGAGTATGAAGGACACGGTCTCACTGCAGGATTTCACGAGGCTGGCGCTGGAAAGCCTCGATGGGAAGGGCGGGAACAAGAGCCGGGTCAATCATGACGCTTCCCCGGTCGCCGGAACGGAGCTGGCGGAAACTTCACCAGAGGCGCAGAGCGGGAAAAGCCTGCCGAAGCGATCCGGAATGGATTCCGGGCCGGAGCTTCAGCCTCAGGGGACTTTCAGCGGGCCGGAGGCGTCGGAACTGTCGGCGGACAGGACGGCTGTCAGCCCGGAAGATCTTGATGTGGAAGAATACGAAAAGCGTTTCGAGCAGCGCCGGGAGGCCGCAAAGAAAGACAGAAAGCGGGGAAAGATCCGCATCCGCAGGAAAAAATCCGGGAGGTTCCGCAAAGCCGGGGAGAAAACCGGCAGCCGCGGGGAGAGCGGAAATCCGCCGGATTCCGGTATCATGGCGCAGGCATTCGACGGTATGTCGGGAGAATCCGCCAGTATAGCGCAGGATCCCGGCGGGACAGAGCAGGGATCCGAAGCAATGACATCGGAACCTGAAGGAATGACCTGGGATTCAGCCGGTTTTACTCAGGATCAGGAAGACACAGGGAACGAAACGGGAAGCGCCGCGCGGAAAAATGACAGCGGAAACGCGGAGAAAAAGCGGACTTCAGCTTTCCTCAGGCTGGCTGCTGTCTGCGCCGGCGGCCAGCTCCTGATTCTGGCGGTACTGGAAGCTCTGTCATTCTATATTCATGTGGATATGATCTCTCTTGTCGCTGCGGAAGTTCTTCTCGAATCGCTTTTTTCCGTGCTTCTGGTCCGGCTGTTCTCAGGAAAAGGAGAGGGAAAGCGGAGCTGAGGAGAAGCGGCGCTGAAGAGAAACAGCGCTGAAGAGAAGTGGGGCTGCCTCTTCCGAAGCGGCCCAAAGAATGGTATGATGAATTCCGCAGGATTTTGCGGCCCGCTGAGGGTTTCCGGACGCTGAGCCGGAACTCCCGCGGGGCCGCGCGGCCGTAGGCTTGCCCCGGCCGGAAAGGAATCAATACCATTGAACAACAATTCGTTAAATATAGAAAAAATGCTTGAGGAGGACCGCGGCCGCCTTACGGCCTCCCTGGAGCAGGCGGAGACTCTGGAACAGGCTGTCCCGGCCGCAGAGTCTGAAATTGACCGGCTGATCTACCGGTATGGCGCGCTGGACGGCGTATCCGGGAGGGAGAAGGATTACGCGCTGTCCATGCTCCGCGTCCTGCGCGGTTCCCTGCCGCTGATCGATTCGGCCGGCGAGGCCCGCGTGTGGGAGCGCAGCGCCGCCGCCGATTCGGACCTTCAGCAGGAAAAAGATCGGGCGAAAAGCGCGCGCTGGCTTTCCTTCGGCGCTGTTGCGATTGCAGTGTCCGCTGTGATCGGGGTAGTGTTTCATCCGCTCGGCACGGTGATGTCCGGCGTCCTTCCGGCGGCTTTTTCCGCGGCCGGCGGAGTTTTCCTGTATATCGCCGGGAGGAAACACGGACCGAAACGGGCAAAAAATCATCCGGAAGCCCCGCAGAAAGTGGAAGTCCGCCCGGATGCCGCCAGAATCTACCGCTACCTTCACGCTTCGGCAATCCAGATTGACCGCCGCCTGGAAGAAATCCGGTCGGAGGACAGTCTTCAGATACAGTCAGGAGACCCTGCGGTCTCCTCAAAGTGGACAGAGGATGAGATCGCCCTGTTCGGCGATCTGCTGGAGGCTTCCTGCAGCGGCAGCGGAGAGTATGCCCTGGAGCGTCTCAAAGAGCTCCGGTATTACCTGCACCGGAACAGCGTCGAGCTGGTGGATTACTCGGAAGCGCACGCGGACTGGTTTGATGTGATGCCCTCAGACCAGAGCGGGACGATCCGCCCGGCCATGGTGTCGGGAGGAACGCTTCTCCGCAAAGGCCTTGCTTCGGAAGGAGGCGCCAGATGAGCCGCTATTTCGGGTTTGACCTCGGCGACGCGGAAAGCGCGGTGGCGCGTCTGGACGATCAGCATGCGCAGGAACCGGAGATTCTCCCGGTCGCCGGGAATAAAAGCTTTATCACCGCCTATGCCAAAATGCTTTCGGGAAGACTCCTGATCGGAGAGCAGGCCTGCCTTGCCGCGGACGTCTCCGTGCGAAAGCTGCGCTTCAAGAGCCGCTTCCTGACGGATTCGTCCAGCCGTGCGGATGTGCGCGCTTTCGCGGCGGGAGTGCTCGGGGAGCTGACCGGGGACGGCGAACTGATCCAGAACGAGGACGCCTGTTTCTATGTCGGATGTCCCGCGGGATGGAACAAAAACACCCGGGAAATTTACCGGGAGATCTTTGAAAAGATCGGCTATCCGCCGGTGAAAATCGTCTCCGAATCCCGTGCGGCGATGATCAGCGCCTGCCAGTCGAAGTATCTTCAGGTGGGCTATGATATTCTGTCGAAGCCGGTGCTGGTCGTGGATATCGGTTCCTCGACGACCGATTTTGCCTATATCGCCCATGGGCGGGAAGTGGAGATGCAGACGGCGGGCGAGGTGGCGCTCGGCGGCGGGATGATGGACGAAAAGCTGCTCGACAGTGCGGTGAAGTCCTCCCGGGACGGCCGGACAATCCGGCAGGTGTTTGCGGAGAACGAGCCGTGGAAAAGCTACTGCGAGTTTGCCGCCAGAAGGCTGAAGGAAAAATATTTTTCCGACGAAGAGTACTGGCAGAGCCATGACTGCACGGAATCAGTCATGATCCACTGCAGGGGGAACAGCCTTCTTACGATAAAAATAGATAAAAATATCGCGCGGGACCTGACAGAAGGCCCGATGGAGAGCCTCTCCGGAAGATCTTTCCACGAAGTATTCGCCAGGAGCCTGAAGGATGTCCACGCGAACATTTCCGGTGAGGAACCCGAACTGATTTTCCTGACCGGCGGCGTGTCCAAAATGCCGGCGGTGCGCGGCTGGTGCGCGGATGAATTCCCGGACGCGGTGGTGATCGTCGGTTCGGCGCCGGAATTCTCGGTGGCGAAGGGCCTTGCCTGGAGCGGAAAAATTGACCGGGAGCTGGCGGAATTCCGGAAGGAAACCGATGAACTCAGGGATTCGGACGCCGTGGAAAAAATCGTCCAGAAGCACATCGGGGATCTGTACCGGAGCATGACCGACACCCTGGTGCTTCCGATTCTGCAGCATGCCGCCGTCCCGGTTTTCATGCGATGGCGGAACGGAGAAATCGAACGCCTGGCTGACACCGAGGAGGAGATGCGGCGTGAGACGGAAAAATATCTTCATACGGACGACGCCCGCGCTCTGATGGCGAAAACCATCACCGAATGGCTCCGCCCGGTGGCGGAAGAGCTGGAGGAATACACGGTTCCGATCTGCGCGAAACACAATGTGCCTTACCACGCGCTCAGCCTCCGTTCCTACCTCGCTTCCACGGATATCGACGTCCATATCAGCGCGAAGAATCTCTTCGGGGTTGAAAGGTTCACGGTTCTGGTCGATTCCATCATCACGGTGATCGTGAGCATGCTCTGCGGAGGAAGCGGGGTCGCCCTGATCTCCGGAGGGCCCATGGGCATTCTCGCCGGGGCGGCGGCCTCCATCGTGATTCTGGCGATCGGCCGCAAGCCGATGGAATCCGCGCTGCTGAAGGCAAAGATCCCGAAGCCGATCCGAAAACTCGTCCCGAAGAGCGCGTTTGAGTCCAGGCTGGAGAATGAGGCGGAGGAGGTCAAAGCCCGCTTTTACGCAAACCTGGAAAACGAAAAAAATGAGGAAATTTCCTCCCGTCTGGAAAAGGAAATTTCCTCACAGATTGAAGAGTGGATCGCCAGAATGGCCGAGGCTGTCGAAATTCCTCTCGGCTGAGCCGCGGCATGATTCAGTTTATGGCGCCGGAGCTGGCCTGCTCCGGCGTATCGCTGTCAGGACAGGTTTTCGGCGGAAGAGCCGCCTTTCTTTTTCCCGGCGTGCGAAGAACGCTCGCCGGACCGCGGGATACCGGCCGTTTTTCCTTTTTCGGACAGCTCATCCGCGTTTTGGGCTTCTGAGTGATAAACGGTTCTTTTTTCCGAGGCTATAAACATCCCCGTGTTCCATAATTGCTCATCATCGAAGAAATTGTACTGTCCTGAATTATCGTCAGCGTACAGCTGTCCGCTGCCATCTCCCGGTTTTGCTGTCTCTGCGGCCGCACTCCGCGCCGCCGCAGCCTTTCCTCCCGCGTTCCGTGTTTTTTCCGCCTTTGTCCCTGAGGACCGCGCGGCTATCTTTCTGGCGTCAGCGGGGCGCGCCGTGCCGGACATGCCGCGGGGATCACCCATCAGCGGCTCCGCTTTCGGAATGGCCAGCTCGGGATCGCCGGGCTGGCGGGGCCTGAAGATCCTGCTGTTCATCAGGTCTTCGATCAGGCGGCAGACCTCGTCGATGGTCTTCTGGGGAATGTTGTCCTGGCTGTCCGCGTGGATGTAGCCCCACAGACCGAGAATGAGAAAAGTATTCAGGTTTTTCAGGGTATAGTCGGTGGTCATGCTGGACGAAAACTCTTTCTCCAGCTTTTCGAGGTTCTCATTGAGAAAGTTGAAGTAGAAGAACAGCAGATCGGTGTTCCGCAGAAGATAGGATGTGGATTTGACTCCCGGGATATTAATCTGGGAAAGAACCTGGACAAGGTTGTTGATTCCGGTGACCGGGTCGCGTTTCGGATTGTTGGTCTTCTGCAGTTCAACGAAGGTCTGTTCGCCCTTGGTTTCCTGATCCATGAAAATATCATGGAGCAGGCTGTACTTGTCCGTATAATACGTATAGAAGGTGATCCGGCTGGTGTAGGCACGGTCGCAGATTTCCGTCACCGTGATTTTTTCGAATGATTTTTCATTCATCAGTTCGATCAGTGCCTCTTTCAGGCTGCGTTTTGTCTTGATGATTCTACGGTCCATGGAGTCTCCTTCCCGGATACCTGTATCGTTAATCTAACGGAGCAGAAACAGTTCTTAAATATTTAACACTTATTCAAATAAAATACCACAGATATTTTGATTGTCAAGATACTGTTATTGCGGCAGCGGGCCGAAAACGCCTCCGTGCCCCCTGAACCGCGTAGACCGTTTCGGTCGAAAACAAGTTGACAACCTGTCGGCAATGTGTTACTCTTCTGCGGGGATTTGAGCAGCTTCCGCGCGGAAAACCGCGGATACAGCACAGTTCGCATCAGAATCCCGGCGCGTGCGGAACAGGCACGGCGCGAGGCATTGCCGGATGGATGACAGAAGATCATCCGGAGGGAAGAGAGGTTTTTATGAAACAGATTTCCAAGACGATGACAGTGATAGATGCTCTTCAGGTAGATCCGAGAGTGGCTGATGAACTGATGAATGTCGGCATGGAGTGCATTTTCTGCATGGCCGCGTACGGAGAGACCCTGCAGGAGGCCGGCTATGTTCACGGCATTGACGATCCGACGATGGATAAAATCGTAGCGGATATCAACCAGATGCTCGCTGAAGAACCTGAGGAAAACAAAGCAGGCGCTGAGGACGCGGCCGGGACAGAGAAGCCGGAGAATGCGGCGGATGGAAAGGACGAATCCGGCGTGGATACGGCTCAGGCGGAAGCGGTAAAAGCCTGACCATCCCCGGGTGAAAATCAGAGCCGGATACCGATCAGATCAGAATCGGACAGGTGACATTAAAAGGCGGCGGAGCGCAAAGCTCCGCCGCCTTTTTGCTGCCCGAAGCACGGCTGTGGAATGACGGCTGTGCAGACGGGGGAGGAGCAGGTGAATGCTGTTCAATACGCGAGAATGTAAATGACGGTTGTGCAGACAGGGGGAGGAGAGAACAGCGCAGATGAAGGAACCGGGTCAGTCCGCGAACAGTCCGACAGCCTTGGTGGGGACTCACGGCAATAATAGTGTACAAATTGCACACTTATTTTCTGTGAATAAAGCACAAACTATGTAAAATGTGCAACTCATCCCTTGACACCGTTCGTCAGAGTGTTATGATATAGCCAGATTCCGGAAACGTTCCCGACAACGATACCGACAACGATACCGTAAGCCGCCGGGAAGGGCAGAGATCTGCCGTAAGGCGGCTGGACGGGTCAGGTTCGTCTGCAGAAGTGGGGAACCGTCCGGGCAACCATTCAGAAGAGGAGAAAAGCTATGAGAAAGATCAGGAAAATCAGTGCAGTGGTTCTCTCCGCGGCTATGGCGGCAGGAATGATCGCAGTGCCGGCAGCTGCTGACGACAGCTCTGCGTCCGGCCAGGTTTACTATCTCAACTTCAAGCCCGAGCAGGCTGAGCAGTGGGACGACCTCGCAAGCGTCTACACCGAGCAGACCGGCGTTCCGGTAACCGTTGTCACTGCGGCTTCCGGTACTTACGAGTCTACTCTCCGCGCCGAGATGGCGAAAACCGAGGCTCCGACGCTGTTCCAGGTCAACGGTCCGGTCGGCCTGGCTACCTGGAAGGATTACTGCTACGACCTCGCTGACAGCGACATCTACAGCCACCTGAAGAGCGATGATTTCGCGCTGAAGGATGACGACGGCACCGTCTACGGCATCGCATATGTTATCGAGACTTACGGAATTATCTACAACAAGAAGCTCCTGAACGACTACATCGCGACGGACGGCGCGGTGATCTCCGATGTTTCCGAGATCAACAATTTCGAAACCCTGAAGGCTGTCGCCGATGACATCCAGGAAAAAAAGGATGATCTTGGAATCGAAGGCGCCTTCACCTCCGCCGGCATGGATTCTTCCTCCGACTGGAGATTCAAGACTCACCTGGCAAACCTCCCGATCTACTATGAGTACCAGGCAGACGGCATCACCTCCACCCCGGCGATCAAGGGAACCTACCTTGACAATTACAAGCAGATCTGGGATCTGTACATCACCGATTCCACGGTTGAGCCGACGATGATCGGCAGCATGACCGGCGAGGACGCAAGCTCCGAGTTCGCTCTGGGCGAGGCTGTATTCTATCAGAACGGCACCTGGGCTTACGGCGACATCACCGGAAACGAAGTTGCTGACGAAGATCTCGGCATGCTTCCGATTTACATCGGCGTCGACGGAGAAGAGAACCAGGGTCTCTGCACCGGTTCCGAGAACTACTGGTGCGTCAACAAGAACGCTTCTGAGGAAGACATCCAGGCTACGCTGGATTTCCTGAGCTGGGTTATCGAGAGCGACGAAGGCCGCACTTCCCTTTCCCAGGATATGGGCTTTGTGACCCCGTTCGATACCTTCGACGAGGAAGCTTACCAGACCACCAATCCGCTGGTAGCGGCTGCGAACGAGTATATCGCTGACGGCAAGACTTCCGTAGCATGGTGCTTCACCACGATGCCTTCCGAGCACTGGAAGGATATGGTCGGGTCCGCTCTGCTGGAGTACGCTCAGGGCACCGGCGACTGGGATGCCGTTGTCACGGCGTTCGTGGACGGCTGGGCTTCCGAGTACGCAGCGGCAAACAGCGAGACCGAAACCGAAGCTGAGTCCGAAGCTGAGACGGAGACCTCCGCGGAATAATCCGGGACAGTCTGCATACTGACAATCAGACACTGGCACAGGCAGAGGGGCGGGCAAATTGTTTGCCCGCCCCTTTCCCGGTGAAGCCTGCGCCAGTGAGGTTTACAGCGGTAAAGCTGACACCGGTGAGGCTATACCAGTGAAGCTTGTTTTACACCGGCGAAGCCCGCGGCGGCCGGAAACTTTCTTCCGGCCGAGCGGCATGCCGAAAGCATGCTGGTCTGCGCGGGACCGCGCGGCAAATCTGTTGGGGAACGGAACTATGAATAAGAAAAGTATGAGAAAGTACAGCCCGATCTTTCTTCTTCCGATGCTGATCGCTTTCACGATCGGGTTTATTGTACCGTTTGGCCTGGGCGTTTATCTTTCCTTCTGCGAATTTACCACGGTAACCGACGCGAAGTTCGTCGGACTGAAGAATTACATCCGCTTCTGGACGGATCCCACGGATGTGTTCGTGCATTCCCTCTGGTACACGGCGCTGTTCGCCGTCGTATCCACCGTGCTGATCAATGTCCTCGGCTACGCGGTAGCCCTTGCGCTGACCAAAAAAATCAAGGGTACCAACGTGTTCCGCACGATCTTCTTCATGCCCAACCTGATCGGCGGACTGATCCTCGGATATATCTGGCAGCTCCTGCTGAACGGCATCCTGGCGAATTTCTCCAGGACGCTGACCTACAGCGAGGTTTACGGATTCTGGGGCCTGGTCATCGTCCTTCTGTGGCAGCAGATCGGATATATGATGATCATCTACATCGCCGGAATCCAGAACATCCCCGGCGACCTGATCGAGGCGGCGAGAATCGACGGCGCGAACAGCCGCCAGCTGCTCCGCTACGTCACGATCCCGATGACCATGCCGTCCATCACGATCTGCACCTTCCTGACCATCACCAACGCATTCAAGCTGTTCGACCAGAACCTCGCCCTGACCAACGGAGCTCCGTCGCAGAAGTCCGAGATGCTGGCGCTGAACATCTACAACACGTTCTACGGAAGGACAGGATGGGAAGGCGTCGGCCAGGCCAAGGCAGTCATCTTCTTTATCCTGGTCGCGGTGATCGCCGTGATCCAGAACCGGCTGACGAGAACGAAGGAGGTTGAGGGATAATGGAAGCCAGAAAAGCAAAGCACGGTTGGATATGGACCCTTGTCTTCACACTGATTTCGATCCTCTGGGTGTATCCGATCTTCATGGTCGTGTTCAATTCATTCAAAAAGAAAGCCTATATCAGCCGCCGTCCGTTCGAGCTTCCCAACGCGAAAACTTTCGTCGGCCTTGAGAACTACATCAACGGGATAGAGAAAACGGGGTTCTTCAGCGCCTTCTGGACGTCGCTGTTCATCACGGTGCTCTCTGTTCTCGTGATCGTGATCTGCTGCTCCATGACGGCCTGGTATATCATCCGCGTCAAGGACGCTTTCACCAAAACAATCTATACGCTGTGCCTGTTCTCCATGATCGTTCCTTTCCAGATGGTCATGTACACGCTCTCCCTGGTGGCGAACCGCCTGCACCTGACAAACCCGGTCGGCATCATCCTGGTGTACCTGGGATTCGGCGCCGGGCTGGCCGTTTTCATGTTCACCGGCTTTGTCAAATCGATTCCGGTGGAACTGGAGGAGGCGGCCCAGCTGGACGGCTGCAATCCGCTGCAGACTTTTTTCAGAGTCGTTCTGCCGATCATGAAGCCGACCTGCATCACCGTGGCCATTCTTCAGGCGATGTGGATCTGGAACGACTACCTGCTTCCGTCTCTGGTCCTGGACCAGAAGAAGTACCGCACAATCCCGATGGCCGTGCAGTACCTGAAAGGCGGGTACGGTTCCGTCGATATGGGCGCCATGATGGGCACCCTGGTCCTCTCGATCATCCCGATCATCGTCTTCTACATGCTGATGCAGAAGTACATCATCGAGGGCGTTATCGCCGGTGCAGTCAAGGGATGATTTCCAGCCCGGAGCGCGCGCCCCGGAGACGGAACGCGCGCAGCCGGGCCGGCTGAAACAGTCAACAATACAGGAAGAAGGACCAGGCGGTGAGAAGAAGCGGTATTCTGATGCCGGTGTTCAGCCTCCCGTCCCGTTACGGCATCGGGTGTTTTTCACGGGAAGCATATGAGTTTGCCGATTTTCTGAAAAAATCGGGACAGACCCTGTGGCAGATTCTTCCGCTGGGTCCGACGGGATACGGGGATTCCCCGTACCAGTCGTTTTCATCTTTCGCGGGAAATCCTTATTTTATCGATCTCGATACCCTGCGGGAAGAAGGCCTCCTGAAAGAGGAGGATTACGCGCGGGCGGATTTCGGGTCAAATCCCGTGAAAATCGATTACGGAAAAATGTACCGCGCGCGCTTTGCGGTGCTCCGGAAAGCCTACCGGCGGTGGGACAAAAGCCGCGACGCCGGGTACGCGCAGTTTCTGAAGAAGCAGTCGTACTGGCTGGAGGATTACTGCCTGTACATGGCGGTCAAGGATTCCTTCGGCGGCAAAGCCTGGACGGAGTGGGACGACGACATCCGCCTGCGCCGCCCGGAAGCTCTGAAGCGCTGCCGGGAGAAACTGGCGGAGGATATCGATTTTTACCGGTTCCTCCAGTGGGAATTCACCAGGCAGTGGACCAGGCTCAAGCAGTATGTGAACGGCCTCGGAATCCGGATCGTGGGGGATATCCCGATCTATGTATCGGCGGACGGATCGGACGCGTGGTCGGATCCTTCGCTGTTCCAGTTCGATGACAATTCGCGGCCGATCCGGGTCGCGGGATGCCCGCCGGACGCCTTTTCGGCGGACGGACAGCTCTGGGGCAATCCCATCTACCGCTGGGACGTCCAGGAAAAGACCGGCTACGCCTGGTGGATCCGCCGCATGTCGCGCTGCTTTGAGCTGTACGACATTGTGCGGGTGGATCATTTCCGCGGGTTCGACGAGTACTATTCCATCCCGTACGGCGCGAAAAACGCGGTTCACGGGCGCTGGGAGCCCGGCCCCGGAATGAAGCTTTTCCGGGCCCTGGAAAAACATTTCGGCTCCTCGGTTCCGCTGATCGCGGAAGACCTGGGCTATCTGACCGACAGTGTGCGGAAACTGGTCCGGGACTCCGGATATCCGGGCATGAAAGTGCTGGAGTTTGCCTTTGATTCCCGCGAGGAGAGCAATTACATGCCCTACTGCTATCCGAACAACTGCGTCGTCTACACGGGAACCCACGACAACCAGACGCTGTACGCGTGGGTTGACGAGCTCGATCCCCAGGACCGGAGACTGCTTCTGGATTATCTGGGAATTGACGGAAACGACCGGGTGGAAGTAGTATGGGGAGTAATCCGGGCGGCGATGGAAAGCGTCGCGGACACGGCAGTCATCCCGCTGTGGGATTATCTCTGCCTCGGCGCCGACTGCCGGGTGAACCGCCCTTCCACGACAGGAACGAACTGGCGTTGGAGGATGAAGGCCGGCGCGCTCACGCCGGAGCTTGGGGCGAAAATCCGCAGGCTGACGCAGGTGAGCGGGCGGCTGAAAGGCTGAAATCAGGAGAGACTGAGGAGATTCCGGAACTGAAATTCCGAAATCTTTATGATATAATAATGAGTCCGGAAACGGCAGCGGAGTTCTTCCGCGGTTTCCGGCAGACAGAAGGAGTGCAGTATGGGGGAACAGATCACCATCCGGGATATCGCGAAAATGTGCGGTGTAGGCGTAAGCACCGTGTCCCGCGCGATCAACAACCATCCGGATATCAATGAGGAGACGCGGCAGCTGATCCTCAACACAATCAAAAAAAGCGGGTATGTGCCGAACAACAGCGCGAGAAATCTGAAGAGGACGGAGTCGCAGACCATTGCGGTTCTGGTCAAGGGGATCAACAACCCCTTCTTTTCGGATATCATCCGTATTATTGAAAAAAAGATTGTGGCGGGCGGCTATTCCTTTTTGCTGCAGCAGGTAGAGGAGCGCGAGGACGAGATCGAGACGGCGGTGAGCCTGGAAAAGGAAAAGCGCCTGAAGGGCGTGATTTTCCTCGGAGGCATCTACACGCATCCCGACCGCGATTTCAACAAGCTTACTGTCCCGTTCGTCGTCAGCACCGTGGATGTGACGATCCCCGAGAGTATGAAAAACGGCGCAGCTGTTTCGATCGACGACATGGCGGAGTCCAAAGCGATGACCCAGTATCTCCTGGGCCGCGGATACCGCCGCATCGCCCTTCTGGCGGCGCCGGTGGACGATGAGAGTATCGGAAAATGCCGGCTGGCCGGATATCTCTCGGCTCTCCGCGCCGCGGGGGCAGATCCTGACGAGCAGCTGATCCTTCATATGCCGTCCGACATGCAGACCTATTCGGTGGAAGTCGGATACCGGATGACCAAGCAGCTGATCGCGTCCGGCGCGGATTTCGACTGCGTTTTCGCTATCTCGGACACCATGGCGGTAGGCGCGTGCCGCGCGCTGTACGAGGCCGGGATCAAAGTTCCGGACGACTGCGGCGTCGCCGGGTTCGATGGAATCGATATCGGCCAGTACTATTGTCCGTCGATTTCCACCATCCAGCAGCCGAGGGATGAGATCGCCGAGCGCACGGTGGAACTCCTGTTTGAACAGCTGGCGGGAACGGACAGCAAAAAGCTGGTGAAAAAGGCAATTTTCCCCGCGAAACTGGTCGCGAGGGAGAGTACCGGGAAGCTGGTGCGCGGTATGAAAACGCAAAAAGATTAAATTTGCTGTAAAAATATTTTAAATTCGCTACTTGACGCTGACCGTCAAAAGCGTTATTTTACAGATAGTTTCAAAACCGATGAGGCGGAGATAACGACAGGAGATGTACTCACAGAGAGCCTGCGCAGCTGAGATGCAGGCAGCGGCGGCCTGTCAAATGGACCGCTGAGGGTGCGGTGAAAGGCGCAAGCCGAGTATCCCGCAACGTAAGGCCTGCGTAAAAGGCCCGGGATATGCTGGTATCTCATGAGAGCTGACCTGCACTGCAGGCTGAAATCAGGGTGGCACCGCGGAGAATCGATTCGATTTTTTCGTCCCTGACAGAATCCTAACACGGGATTCTGTCAGGGACGTTTTTTTATCCGCGGGATCCGGCAGGAACAGCCGCCATCCATCGGAAAGAACCCCGGGCAGAATCCGAAAACCCTGAGACAGGAAGGGAGGCTGAACCCCGCGAGGGCAGAGCAAAATGATTCAACCGTCGCTTACTGAAGTGAAGAAAGCCGCGCAGAGCGGCAGATACAGAGCGTTTCCGGTCTATATGGAAATGCTTGCCGACGTCAGGACGCCCGTGGAGACCGTGAAGATTCTCAAAAACGTCTCGTCCCACGTGTTCCTGCTGGAATCCGTAGCCGGAGACGAGAAGTTCGGCCGCTACACGTTTCTCGGATATCAGCCGAAAACCATTCTTTCCTGCCAGAACGGAAATCTCCGCCTGGGTGACGTCACGCTCAAAACCGATCATCCGGGCCGGTACATCCGTCAGCTGCTGGCAGCGCACAAATGCCCGAAGATCGGGGGCCTTCCGCCGTTCACCGGCGGACTGGTCGGATATTTTTCCTACGATTACCTGAAATATTCCGAGCCGTCGCTGCACCTGGACGCGGAGGACACCGAGAATTTCCAGGATGTCGACCTGATGCTTTTCGACCGTGTGATCGCCTACGACAGCCTGCTCCAGAAGATCTTCCTGATCTGCACGATCTCACTGGAGAACCCGGAGGAGGAGTACAACCGGGCAAAGCTGGTTCTGGAAGAGATGGCCGGGCTGATCCTTCACGGACAGCCGAAGGAGGAGCCGGCCGGCGTGCTGAAGAGCGAAGTGAAAGGCCTGTTCTCCAAAGAGCAGTACTGTGAGATGGTCCGGAAGGCGAAGCACTACATCCAGGAGGGCGATATCTTCCAGATCGTGCTGTCCAACCGCCTGGAGGCGGAGTTCGAGGGCAGCCTGCTGAACACCTACCGGATCCTCCGGACGCTGAACCCTTCGCCGTATATGTTCTATTTTTCCGGGACAGACGTCGAGGTGGCCGGCGCTTCGCCCGAGACACTGACAAAACTGGAAAACGGTGTTCTCCACACCTTCCCGCTGGCCGGGACGAGGCCCCGCGGGAAGACGGAGGAGGAAGACCGGGCGCTGGAACGCGACCTGCTGAGTGATCCCAAAGAGCTGGCCGAGCACAACATGCTGGTTGACCTGGGCCGCAACGACATCGGGAAGGTGTCAAAATTCGGGACCGTCCGGGTCGAGAAATATCATGAGATCGAACGCTATTCTCACGTAATGCACATCGGTTCGACCGTGCGGGGAGAAATCCGCGATGATCTGGACGCGGTGGACGCGATCGACTCCATCCTGCCCGCCGGAACGCTCTCCGGAGCGCCGAAGATCCGGGCGTGCCAGCTGATCAACGACATCGAGAACAACAAGCGGGGAATTTACGGCGGAGCGATCGGATATCTGGATTTCACCGGAAACATGGACACCTGCATCGCCATCCGGATCGCCTACCGCAAAAACAGAAAAGTTTTTGTGAGGAGCGGGGCGGGCATCGTCGCGGATTCGGTTCCCGAGAAGGAATACCAGGAATGCCTGAACAAGGCGGCCGCTGTGGTTGAAGCCCTCAGGCAGGCGCAGGAGGAGCGGTATCTATGATTCTTCTGATCGATAATTACGACAGTTTTTCGTACAACCTCTACCAGCTGGCCGGCGAACTCAATCCGGACATCCGGGTGATCCGAAACGACGCGATGACGGCGGACCAGATCAGGGAGCTCCATCCGGACTGTATTATCCTCTCACCGGGCCCCGGGCGGCCCGAGGACGCCGGCGTGTGCGTGGACGCGGTGAAGGAGCTCGGCGCGGAGATTCCGATCCTTGGCGTCTGCCTCGGCCATCAGGCGATCTGCACGGCTTACGGCGCGACCGTATCCTACGCGAAAAAGCTGATGCACGGGAAACCGTCGCGGCTGTCCTTTATCGGAAAATGCCCGCTTTTTAAGGGCTGTACCCCGGGAACGCAGGGGGCCAGGTACCATTCGCTGGCTGTCGTGGAGAGCACTCTTCCTCAGTCCCTGAAGGTGACCGCGAGAGCTGACGACGGCGAGGTCATGGCTGTCGCCCACGAAAAATACCCGGTGTTCGGGATGCAGTTTCATCCGGAGTCGATCATGACGCCGGAAGGGAAAAAGATGCTGTCGAATTTTCTGAAGTACGCGGACACGTTCAACGCGGCGCGGTGACGGCAGTTCAAAGCCGGGTGGGACGCATCCGGCGGAGCGCATTCCGGCAGCATATACTCTGACGGGACATACAGCTTTTTGCAGCGCTCCTGCAGCGGTGCAAATTTTGAAAATTGAAACAGGAAATACAAAACCGGCCGGCAGAAAACCGGAGCCGGAAAAGAAAGGGAGGAAATCCGATGATCAAAGAAGCTATTATCAAAATCGTCAACAAGGGAGACTTAACCTACGATGAAGCGTACCAGACCATGACGGAGATCATGAGCGGGAAGACCACCCCGACGCAGAATGCCGCTTTCCTCGCGGCGCTGTCCACCAAGAGCACCAAGGCGGAGACGATCGATGAGATTTCCGGGTGCGCCGCCGCTATGAGAAGCCTGGCGACCCCGGTCCCGCATCCGGGCATTGAGACGCTGGAAATCGTCGGAACCGGAGGCGACGGAGCCCATTCATTCAACATCTCGACGACTTCCGCCATTGTGATGGCGGCGGCCGGCGTGAAGGTTTCCAAGCACGGAAACCGCGCGGCTTCCTCTCTCTGCGGCACGGCGGACTGCCTCGAAGCCCTCGGCGTAAACATCCGGGAGGATCCGGATCTGGCTCTGAAAATGCTCAATGAAGTGAATTTCTGCTTCCTCTTCGCGCAGAAATACCACAGCGCGATGAAGTATGTCGGTCCGATCCGCAAGGAGCTCGGATTCCGCACGGTGTTCAACATTCTCGGACCGCTGACCAACCCGGCAAAGCCCGAATATTTTGTGCTCGGCGTTTACGACGAATACCTGGTCGAACCGGTGGCCAGGGTTCTGACGTCTCTCGGCGTCAAACGCGGCGTGGTCGTCTACGGGCGCGATAAGCTCGACGAAATTTCAGTTTCGGCGCCGACCGCGGTGTGCGAGCTGAAAGAAGGATATTACAACACTACGGTGATCCAGCCCGAAGATTTTGGCCTTGAGAGAGGAACCAAAGATGAGATCGTCGGCGGGACGCCGGAGGAAAACGCGCAGATCGTCCGGGACATCCTGAGCGGCAAGGCGAAGGGAGCCCGCAGAAATATCGTGCTGATGAATGCCGCCGCAGGATTTTACGTTTACGGGAAGGCCCCGACCATGGCGGAAGGCGTGAAGCTCGCGGCCGAAACCATCGACTCCGGAGCGGCTTCCGATCAGCTTGAGAAGATCATCCGGGCCAGCAACAGCTGACGGTTATCGGACGGCAGCGGCGCGGGCGGCGGCCGGCAGGCTGAAAGCGCTTTGGACAGATGCCGGGCTGAAAATAACATCAGAAGGCTCAGACAGCTGACAGAAAGAACCGGGAGGCCGCGAAGCGGCGCGGCCCGCAGGAAAAGCAGCGGAAAGCCTGACTGACCGACGGCCGGCTGAGGAAGGCCGGCTGAGGGAAAGAAAAGGGCAGAAAACCGGCGGGAGGTGAAGATGGAATATCAGACCATACTGGACCAGCTGGCCGCATACGCCCGTGTGCGGACGGCTGAGGCGAAGAAAAAGGTTTCTGCGGAGGAGATGCGGGAAAGAGCGGAAGCGCTGCCCGCTGACCACTCCCCGGAGAGCGGATTTCCTTTCGAGAGAGCCCTGAAAGGAGGCGGCATTTCCTTTATCTGCGAATGCAAAAAAGCCTCGCCGAGCAGGGGAGTGATCGCACCGGATTTTCCGTACCTGCAGATCGCGCAGGAATATGAGGATGCCGGCGCTGCCGCGATTTCCTGCCTCACCGAACCGAAATGGTTTCTGGGAAGCAATGTGTATCTGAAAGAGATCGCCGCAAAAGTTTCGATCCCGGTGCTGCGCAAGGATTTCACGGTGGATCCGTATATGATCTATGAGGCGAAGGTGCTCGGAGCGAAGGCGGTTCTGCTGATCTGCGCGCTGCTCGATGAGGAAACTCTCCGCAGCTATATTTCTATTGCGGATTCGCTGGGGCTCTCCTGCCTGGTCGAAGCCCATTCGGAGGATGAGATCGGTTCGGCTCTTCGCGCCGGGGCGAGAATCATCGGCGTCAACAACCGGAATCTCAGGGATTTTTCGGTCGATGTCAGCAACAGCAGACGGCTGCGCAGACTTGTCCCGAAAAACGTACTGTTCGTCGCGGAGAGCGGCATACAGACCGCGGCGGACGTCGAGGCGCTCCGCGAGGGCGGCGCGGATGCCGTCCTGATCGGGGAGACGCTGATGCGGGCAAGGGATAAAGCCGCCAGGCTGGCGGAACTGCGGGGATACTGAAAAGTCCGGATAAACCAGAAATTGTGGATAAAATGAAAAGGGCAGGGCGGCAGGCCGGCGGCGCCAGATCTTCAGTCTGATCTGCCGGACTGCGGAAGAGGAATCCAGATGACAAAAATCAAAATGTGCGGACTCAGGTCTCCGCGGGATATCGCGGCGGTGAATGAACTCAGACCGGATTTCGCGGGCTTTATCCTTTCCCGGCGCTTCTGGCGGTACATTCCGCCTGAAAAGCAGCAGGAACTCCGCGGGCTCCTGAACCCGGAAATCCGGGCTGTAGGGGTTTTCGTCGACGAACCCGCGGATTACGTGGCAGAGTGCGCGAGGTCCGGGACACTGGACGTGATCCAGCTGCATGGCAGCGAGACGGACAGCTATATCCGGGAACTCCGGCAAAAGCTCCGCGAGGCGGCGGACACTGAAGCGCGGATCCCGGAGACGGTTACACTGATGCCTGAAACTCAGAGACCTGATACCCAGAAGCCTGAAACAGGGGATATAAACTCCGGGAATGATATCCGGATTCCAGCCGGAATCCCGATCGTAAAGGCTTTCAGAGTCCATACCGCGGATGACGTCCGCGCCGCTGAAAGAAGCGAAGCGGACGGAATCCTGCTGGACGCCGGGACCGGGGAGGGCGTGAGCTTCAACTGGGATCTGGCTCTGCTCTGCGGACGTCCGTATATTCTTGCGGGCGGCCTTAATCCGGAGAATGTAGGCAGGGCAGTCAGGTCGGTCCGCCCCTGGGGAGTTGACGTGAGTTCCGGGATTGAGACGGACAGAAAGAAAGATCCCGCCAGAATGAGGGCGTTTGCGGAAGCCGTGAGAGCGGCTGACAGCAGTGCCGCAGGCGGGAAAACGGAAAGATAAAGAAGCCGCGCAAACGTTCGCACGTTCAGCGGCAAAAGATTAACAGACGACAGGCCGCGGATTCCGACGGGATTCCTGCGGCGCAAGGCCTGACCGACATTTTCTGTGCTTTTCCGGATTTTGAATCCGGCCGCGCGGAAACAGGATGGTCAGCATCAGAATCAGGAGGAAAAACAGATGCCAGAATCTAAAGGCCGTTTCGGAATCCACGGCGGTCAGTATGTACCGGAAACCCTGATGAACGCGATCAATGAGCTGGATGCGGCATACACGCATTACAAGGATGATCCGGCCTTCCGCGCGGAACTGGCCGATCTGCTCAACAACTACGCGAACAGGCCGAGCCTGCTGTATTACGCGGAGCGCATGACAAAGGATCTGGGCGGTGCGAAAATTTACCTGAAGCGCGAAGACCTGAACCATACCGGGGCTCACAAAATCAATAACGTTCTGGGCCAGGCGCTTCTGGCAAAAAAAATGGGCAAGACCCGCCTGATTGCCGAGACCGGCGCCGGGCAGCACGGCGTTGCGACGGCGACAGCCGCGGCACTGTTCGGCATGGAATGTGTCGTATTCATGGGTAAAACCGATACCGAGCGGCAGGCGCTGAACGTCTACAAGATGAAGCTGCTCGGCGCGGACGTGGTGCCGGTCACCACCGGAACCGCGACCCTCAAGGACGCCGTCTCCGAAGCCATGAGAGAGTGGACCCGCCGTGTTGCCGACACCCACTACTGCATCGGCTCTACGATGGGACCTCATCCGTTTCCTACCATGGTGCGCGATTTCCAGTCCGTCATCTCCCAGGAAATCAAAGAGCAGCTTTTCCAGAAGGAAGGAAGGCTCCCGGACGCCGTGATCGCGTGCGTCGGAGGCGGTTCCAACGCGATGGGAAGTTTCTACCACTTTATCAAGGATCCCTCGGTACAGCTGATCGGCTGCGAGGCGGCCGGCGAAGGAATCGACACGCCGCGCACGGCGGCCACGATCAACACCGGGTCGCTCGGTATCTTCCATGGAATGAAATCCTACTTCTGCCAGGACAAGTACGGGCAGATCGCCCCGGTGTACTCCATCTCAGCCGGGCTCGATTACCCCGGCGTCGGCCCGGAGCACGCATGGCTGCATGATACCGGCCGCGCCAGATATGTCGGCATTACTGACGAGGAAGCGGTGGAAGCGTTTGAATACCTGTCCAGGATGGAAGGCATCATCCCGGCCATCGAGTCCGCTCACGCGGTTGCCGAAGCCATCAAAATCGCGCCGACGATGGATAAGGACAAGATCATCGTGATAACGATTTCCGGCCGCGGCGACAAAGACTGCGCGGCGATCGCCCGCTACAGGGGCCAGAACATTTCGGATTGAGGGGAGGTAAAACGATGAGCAGAATCGCAGAGGCTTTCGCGCACGGCAAGGCGTTCATTCCGTTTATCACCTGCGGGTACCCGGATCTGGAAACAACCGGGAAAGTGGTCCGTTCGGCCGCGGAAAACGGCGCGGACCTGATAGAGCTTGGCATTCCCTTTTCCGATCCGACCGCCGAAGGGCCGGTTATCCAGGGAGCAAATGTAAAAGCGCTGGCCGGCGGGGTCACGACGGACAAAATTTTTGCGTTCGTCCGGGAGCTCCGCAGGGACGTCGCCATCCCGATGGTTTTCATGACTTACGCCAACGTGGTGTTCCACTACGGCACGGAGCGGTTCGTTTCTGAGTGCCGTTCGGTCGGAATCGACGGAATCATTCTGCCGGACGTGCCGTATGAGGAAAAAGAAGATTTTGACCCTGTGTGCAGAAAGTACGGAATAGACCTGATTTCGATGATTGCCCCGACTTCCGACGAGCGGGTTCAGATGATCGCCAGGGACGCCTGCGGGTTCATCTATGTCGTCAGCTCCATGGGAGTCACCGGAGAGCGGAAGACCATCACAACGGATATCTCTGCCCTGACGTCCAAAATCCGCGAAGTGACGAAAGTGCCCTGCGCGGTGGGATTCGGCATTTCCACGCCGGAACAGGCGGAGAAAATGGCCGCGCAGTCGGACGGAGCGATCGTCGGTTCGGCGATCATCCGGCTTCTGGACCGTTACGGCAGGGACGCCGCCGGCCCGGTAGGAGAGTATGTCAGGTCCATGAAGGACGGAGTGAGACGCGCGGATCAGGATAAGTGAGACAGGCTTCACAAAAGTATAAGTATAAAAGCCTTCAGTGAGGCCGACGGGAGCGGGCCGCCGGAAAAGCAGCGGTTTTTCCGGCGGCCCGCTTTTTGTCTGTGAGCATTGGCTGCATCGGTATGTTTCCTGCCGCATAACCGTTTATCGCGCGCCGAATCTGCTCCTTGTCCGGATCTGCCGCCCGTGGTATGATCAGACACAGATAAACTCAGGCATTCAGCCCGTAAATCAGCCGCAGCTGCGCACACAGGGAGGATCACATGAGAACAGAAAAATTGAAGGATCAGGATCTGTTTGATCAGCGTTTCTCAAAAGGGAAAAAAGAGTTTCGTGAGCTTTATCATTCTCTGTACGGAGATACGCCGGAATACGAAAACCTGATCGGCAGAATGAGACAGAGATATGATGAGCGTCCGGAGGATCTGAAAGAGCTTGACGCCAGGCGCGAGGCGAATCCGGAATGGTACCGGAGCCCGAAAATGCTCGGAATGACAATGTATCCCCAGCTTTTCGCGGGCGGGCTCAGAGGCGTGATCAGCCATCTGGATTATCTTTCCGAGCAGGGGATCACCTACCTGCACCTGATGCCGCTTCTGAAGATGCCGCATCCGCAGAACGACGGCGGTTATGCCGTGGAAGATTTCAAAACCGTCGATCCGCAGATCGGCACGAATGAGGAGCTGGAGCAGCTGACTGCCGAACTCCGCAGAAGGGGAATCAGCCTCTGCCTCGACATCGTGATGAACCATACCGCGGATACGCACGAGTGGGCGATGCGGGCGAAGGCCGGAGAGAAAGAATACCAGGATTATTACCAGTGCTACGATTCGTATGATATCCCGGCGCAGTTTGAGAAGACGATGCCGCAGGTGTTCCCGAGCACGGCGCCGGGAAACTTTACCTGGAATGAGCAGATGCAGAAATACGTGCTGACCACGTTCTACCCGTTTCAGTGGGACCTGAACTACCGGAATCCCAGGGTGTTCACCGAGATGGCTGACGTGATCCTGTTCCTCGCCAACGAAGGCGTGGAAGTGCTGCGTATCGACGCCGTCCCTTACATCTGGAAAGAACTGGGCACCAACTGCCGCAACCTTCCGCAGGTCCACACCATCGTGCGCATGGTCCGCATCTTGCTGGAAACCGTGTGCCCCGCTGTGATTCTCAAAGGGGAAGTCGTGATGGCGCCGAAGGAACTGCCGGCCTACTTCGGCACCCCGGAAAAACCGGAATGCCATATGCTCTACGGCAATTCCGAGATGGTCAATCTGTGGTCGGCGCTGGCGGCTTCGGACACGAGACTGCTGAACCATCTGACGGACGAACTCAACAACCTTCCCGACAACTGCTATTTTGTCAATTACATCCGCTGCCACGACGACATCGGCTGGGGGCTGGAGGAGGACGAGGAGCACCGTCTCGGCATCGATCCGTTCCTGCACAAGGAATATCTGTACCACTTTTTTGAGGGCGTTTTCCCGGGAAGCTACGCGAGAGGGCAGCTTTACAACTATGACCCGATCACGAAGGACGCGCGCACGTGCGGAACATCGGCGAGCCTCTGCGGAATCGAGAAAGGCGGCTTTGAGGGAGACCTCAACCAGGTGGTCGACGGCATCCGCCGCGACCTTCTGATGCATGCGGCCTGCATGAGCCTCGGCGGGTTCATGATGCTGTCTTCAGGCGATGAGATCGGCCAGGTCAATGATTACTCCTACATGAATGACCCGGACCGCGCCGCGGACAGCCGCAACCTGCACCGCAGCAGGTTCAACTGGGTCAATGCCGCCAAGCGCAGGCAGCCCGGCACGGTTCAGTTCGCGATCTGGAACGGGCTGAAAAAGATGGAGGAAATCCGCAAAAACGAGCCCTGCTTCGGCCCCGGCGCGTCGCTCCGCGTCATTCAGACAGCGAGCCGCAGCGCCTTTGTGCTCAGGAGAAAGCTGGAAAAGCGCGAGCTCCTGTGCGTGGCGAATTTCAGCGACAGGGCGCAGATCATTACTGTCCCGGGCGAGAGCGGAAGATTCACCGACCTGTTCAACAGGGAGGAGACAGACGCGTCCCAGCTCTTCCTGGACCGCTACGCGTACCGCTGGGTGGTCAGGGAATGACTGGCATTCTGTGATACAATCAGACAGCGGGAGCCATCCCTGCGGGAAGAGGAGGGCTCCCCGGCAGAATCATCTTTCTTCCCGGACAGAATCAGAAAGGAACAGAATATCATGAAAGCACTTACCCCTGAACTGACAGCGTCATTCCGCAAGAGCTTTGAGGAGGACCGCGCCGCGAAAACGGCCAATGCCGCGATGGCAAAAACCGAGATGGCGGATCTGGCCTACATCCCGATGAACGCGGCAAAGCTGCAGGGCGAATTTGAGATTGAACTGAAAACCAGAGGAATCACCGCCCAGCAGAAGAGCGGCCGCTGCTGGATGTTCGCGGCGATGAATATCATCCGCGAGGTCGTAGCGGAGAAGCTCAACCTGAAGGAATTTGAGCTCTCTGAGAATTACCTGGCGTTTTACGACAAGCTGGAGAAAGCCAACAACTATCTGGAGATGATGATTGCCAATGCCGACAAGCCGGTGGATGACCGGACCGTGGAGTGGCTGCTCTCGGCCGGGATCGGCGACGGCGGATACTGGGATATGGCGGTTGACCTTGTGAAGAAGTACGGGGCAGTGCCGAAGTACGTGATGCCGGAAAGCTATCAGTCCGAGCACACCGCGAAGTTTATGGACATTCTGAACTGCCTTCTTCACAAGGACGCCGAAGAGCTCCGCGGAATCGTGAGAGCCGGCGGAGACCCGGAACCCCGCAAGGAACAGATGATGGCCGAGATCTACAAGGCGGAGTGCATCGTCTTCGGGGAGCCGGTCGAATCTTTCGACTTTGAGTACCGCGACGCCGACAATCAGTACCACGCGGACAGAAATCTGACGCCGAAGGCTTTCTATGACAAGTATGTCGGCATCAGCCTGGACGATTATGTCACCGTCACCAACATGCCGTCCAGAGCCTACAACGAGAGATACACGTTCCATTACACCGGGTCGATGGCGGAAAGCGGCATATACCAGCTCAACCTTACCATGGATGAAGTCCAGGAACTGGTCCTCGCGCAGCTGAAGGGCGGCGAGCCGGTGTGGTTCGGCTGCGACGCCGGCGCGTTCGGCGCGCGGAAGGAAGGTGTCTGGGATCCGGACAGTTTTGATTACCAGGGCCTTCTGGGCGGCGTGGACTTCACGCTGGACAAGAAGAACCGTCTCGCGTACCGCAGCAGCTCGGCAACTCACGCGATGATCCTGATCGGCGTCAGTTTCAACGGAGACGGACAGCCGGCAAGATGGAAGATCGAGAACAGCTGGGGCAAGGAGAACGGAAAGGACGGGTACTACGTCTGCAGCCAGAAGTATTTCCGCGAGTATGTCTATGAGACGATCATCAATAAAAAGTACCTGACGGACGCGCAGAAAGCGCTTCTGGAGAAGAAGCCGATCGAAGTGCCTCTGTGGAACGCCGACAGCATGGCATAATCACCCGGAAGATCATCGGAGGACGGAAAATGGAAACATCCGCGTATCTGTTTGCGCACTTTAAGGAAAAAAGAACACCGGACGGCGAGCAGGTTTACTTCGGCCTGTCGCGCGACGGATACCACTGGGAGGCGGTCAACGGCGGCGAGCCGGTTCTCACCAGCGGGATCGGCGACGGGGGAGTGCGCGACTTCTGCATTTACCGCACGAGAGAAAACAGCTTCGTTCTTCTGGCGACGGATCTCTCGCTGGCCAACCATTTCCACGGGAAATACCAGAGCGACTGGGATATCGTCAACCAGAAGGGAAGCCCGTACCTGATTCTCTGGAAGTCGGACGACCTGGTTCACTGGACGGAACCCCGGCAGGTGCGCGTGGTCGACGACAGCTACGGCTGCGCGTGGGCGCCGGATATAATCGCCATCGACGGGACGGACGAGTATCTGGTGCACTGGTCCTCCGTGAAGAAAGGCGACGAACACCGCCGCATGGCGATTTACGCCGCGACTACGAAGGATTTTGTTCACTATTCCGAGCCTTTTGCGTTTGCGCGGAAAGAGGGAACCCAGATCATCGACTCCAACGTGGTTTACCATGACGGCTGGTATTACCGCTTTATCAAGTGGAATGTCGGCAAAGGCCATGTTTACATGGAGCGCGGCCGCACCCTTCTTCCGAAGACGGGATCGGGGCTGTCGGCTGAGAACGGCTGGGAGCAGATGCCGGCGTTCGACGCGGAGATGGCAAAGCTTGAGGCCGGACAGTACGAGGCGCCGACATGTTTCAGGATGGCTGACGGCAGATGGTGCCTGATGCTCGATTTTTATGGAACAAAAGTGCCGGAGGAGCAGGGGTATGTCCCCTTTGTCGCGGATGACATCGCTACAGGAAAGTTCGTGCGGAGCGACGCGGAATTCTCCTTCCCGTACAAGTTCAAGCATGGAACAGTGATGCCGGTCACCGCGGAAGAGTACGATCGGGTGAAGAAGGCGTTCGGCTGAATGCGGGTGCCCCGCGCGGATTCCCGGGCAGGGGATCCCCGCGGGGCATGGCTGTTTCTGCCGATATAACGATAAATATAGAACAACTGATACGAGAGCAGCTGATACCGGAGAAAATGATGAAAAATTTTATCTATAACGCCGACAACGGCGACGGAACCTATACGAATCCGATTCTCTATACCGATTACTCCGACCCGGACGTGTGCCGCGTCGGGGATGACTATTATCTGGTTGCGTCCAGTTTCTGCAATACCCCCGCGATTCCGGTGCTTCACTCCACAGACCTGGTCAACTGGGAACTGATTTCCTATGTCCTGGAGCAGATTCCCGAACCGGGCTACGAAGTCCCGCAGCACGGCCACGGAGTGTGGGCTCCGGCGATCCGGTATCATGACGGCGAATTTCTGGTGTACTATCCGATGCCGGACGAGGGAATTTTCATGTGCCGCGCCAGAGACGCGAGAGGTCCGTGGTCCGCGCCTGTGTGCGTAAAAGCCGCGAAGGGATGGATTGATCCGTGTCCGTTCTGGGATGACGACGGAAAAGCGTATCTCGTGAATGCCTTCGCGAAGAGCAGAATCGGTTTCAAGAGCATCCTGCACCTGAGCCCGCTGTCCCCGGACGGAACGCATGTGCTCT
Organism: Lachnospiraceae bacterium; assembly: GCA_050944455.1. Classification (GTDB taxonomy): domain Bacteria; phylum Bacillota; class Clostridia; order Lachnospirales; family Lachnospiraceae; genus Anthropogastromicrobium. Next base: position 57,731 of record JBMNRC010000007.1, on the reverse strand, counting down.
CAGAGGGGCGGCATATCTTCGACGGACATCTGAGGCAGCCCACGATTGAGGGACCGAAAATGTATAAGCGGAACGGCTGGTACTATATTTTCGCGCCGGCGGGATCCGTGGAATCCGGATGGCAGACGGTGCTGCGCTCGCGCAGCGTTTTCGGTCCCTATGAAGACCGCATTGTCATGATTCAGGCGGGCACGAAGACCAACGGCCCTCATCAGGGCGGATGGGTCGACACGCCGCTGGGAGAAGACTGGTTTGTCCATTTCCAGGATGTCGGACCGGCGGGAAGAATCCTTCATCTGGAGCCGATGGTCTGGGAAAACGACTGGCCTGTCATCGGGAAAAACGAAACCGGCGAGGGCTTCGGCACTCCGGTGACAACCTGGGCCAAGCCGAAGGTCAGGGAGGGAGTTCCGGTGAAAATCCAGTCTCCGGCTGACAGCGACGATTTTTCGGGAGACCGCCCCGGCCTGCAGTGGCAGTGGAACGCGAACCATCGGGACATCTGGTACAGAATGGAGCATCCGGGCCTCCGCCTGTTTGCGCAGCCGGTGAGCGCGCCGCTGTGTGACGAGCCGAACCTCCTGCTGCAGAAATGGACGGCCCCGGAGTTTTCAGCGGAATTTGCCTTCGACCTGTCGGGACTGGGGGACGGAGACGAAGCGGGACTGGTTCTTCTGGGCCGGGAGTATTCCGCGATTGCTTTCCGCAAGAGAGGATCTGCGCTGCAGATGACGCTGATCTCGGGAACAATCGGCGGGGAGGAGACAGAAGAGCCGGTCTGTGATCTCGGGGAGGCTGAGCAGCAGCTGCGCCTGCAGATCGGCGCTGACGGCACCTATACTTTCTTCCTGAAGGAAGGCGCGAAAGGTTTTGTCCCGGTCACGGAACCGGCCGCCTGCACCGCGGGATACTGGGTCGGATCCAAGTACGGGGTGTTCGCGCTTCACCGGGGAGAGAAGGAAGCCGGATCCGTCCTCGTGAAATTCTGCCGGGTGCGCGCCGGAATTTCTGTTTGAAATATAGCCGGCAAATCAGGCGGGAATCGGCGCAGGACGCGCTGAAGTTTCCGCCCGCCAGCCGCCCGCGCAGCCGGAAAGCGCCATGCGCAGAATACTTATAAGCAGTAATACGGAGAATACTGTCAAAAGCCGCGCGGCTATGCGGGAAACCTGCCGGACAGCGGGCAGTAAGAAAAGAACGGAACAGAAACAGGAATGTCTGACATTATCGAAATCAAAGATTATTCAGCCCCGGAGCTGGATGTTTACGCGAGGCTCAATGAGCGGCAGCTGACGCATTTTTACGAGCCGGCGGGCGGAATCTTTATCGCGGAGAGCCCAAACGTGATCGCCCGGGCGCTGGACGCCGGGTATGAGCCGGTCTCCTTTCTGACAGAGAGGCGGCATATCGCGGGACAGGCGCGGGAGATCCTTGCCAGGTGCCCCGGCGTGCCGGTCTACACGGCGGATCTTCCGGTGCTGGAAAAGATCACAGGCTTTAAACTGACGCGCGGCGTGCTGTGCGCCATGAAGAGGCGTCCGCAGCCGGGGCCGGAAGAACTCCTCGCCCGGTTCGCCGCGTCCGGAAAATCGAGAATCGCGGTTCTGGAGGAAGTGCAGAACCCGACGAATGTCGGCGCCATCTTCCGGTCGGCGGCGGCGCTGGGGATGGACGCGGTGCTCCTGACCGGCGGCTGCAGCGACCCGCTGTACCGGAGGAGCGCCAGGGTCAGCATGGGAACGGTGTTCCAGATTCCCTGGACCTTCTTCGGAAAAGACAGCTGGCCGGATTCGGGGATGGCTATGCTGCGCCGCGCCGGATACCGGACTGCCGCGCTGGCACTGCGCGATCAGTCGGTCAGCATCGCTGATCCGGCCCTGAAGGCGGAACCTCTGCTGGCGGCAGTGCTCGGGACGGAAGGAGAGGGACTCCGGGCGGATACCATCGCGGACTGTGATTACACGGTAAAAATCCCGATGAGCCATGGAGTTGATTCCCTGAATGTTGCCGCGGCCAGCGCTGTCGCGTTCTGGGAGCTGCGGCGCCGGTGAAGCCGCCGTGAAGACCCTGCGTGCGGGTTTTGGATCCGTCCGAGGTCCCTCTGCAATGGCGTGCCGGTGAAGCCGCCGCGAAGACCCTGCGTGCGGGTTTTGGATCCGTCCGGGGTTCCTCCGCAATGGCGTGCCGGTGAGGCGCCGCAAAGAGCTTGCGCCGGACCCGGCTCAATGATATACTATTTCCGTAAAACAACGCACCGAAAGGTGCGTTTTGCGTGTTCAGCATAAAAAACCGGAAAACTTGTCCGGGGAAATGAGAGAGGTGCGTTCATGACGCCGGAAGAGCTGGCGATGAAGACGGTGCAGGCTTTGAAAAAGGAGTATCCCGACACGGCCTGCACGCTGGATTACGACGAGGCCTGGAAACTGCTGGTGAGCGTTCGGCTTTCCGCGCAGTGCACGGACGCGAGAGTAAATGTCGTGGTCAAAGACCTTTTCGCCAGATATCCGGATGTGAACAGCCTGGCGGCGGCATCGCCCGAGGAGATCGAACAGATCATCCGTCCCTGCGGCCTCGGCCGCAGCAAGGCGAGGGACATCAGCGGCTGCATGATCATGCTCCGCGATCAGTACGGCGGGAAGGTTCCGGATAATTTCGACGAACTGCTCAGGCTGCCGGGAGTCGGCAGAAAGAGCGCGAACCTGATCATGGGAGATATCTTCGGAAAGCCCGCGATTGTCACGGATACCCACTGCATCCGCCTGTCCAACCGGATCGGCCTGGTACATGACGTCCGGGAGCCGGTAAAAGTCGAAAAAGCGCTGTGGAAACTGATCCCGCCGGAAGAGAGCAATCAGTTCTGCCACCGGCTGGTTGACCACGGGCGCGCGGTCTGCACGGCCCGGACACATCCTTACTGCGACAGGTGCGTGCTCGCGGAATTCTGCGAGAAGAACGGTGTGGACGAACCGGACCGGAAGCGTAAAAGCGGCCCGCGGGACCCGGCCGGGCACTGAAAAGCAATGCAGGTAATCACCGGAAAGGGAAAGAACAGCCCGGCTGGACGGAGCCGTACAGCGAGAAAAGCAGTCCGGGCAGATCAACACCCGGTTCATTTGGCCGCGCCGGCATAGGAACTTATCACCGGGCAGGCGGATGTCCGTGCCTGCCAGAGATACAGCAAATACAGAAGAGGTCAGCAGGGAAAGGGATCTTCATCATGGAGCCAGAAAATTCACGCCTTTCGAGGCGCGCCAGAATCGAGCGCGGCAAAGGCCGCCGGGCAGAGCTGCGCTGCCGGAACGTCACGGTAGACGAAGCGCTCTCGAAATATGGCGCGGAAACCCGCAAAGACGGGGAGAATCCCCCTTCCAGAGCGGAGAGAATCGCCCGCGGGGAAAAGAGAAGAGCGGAGCTGGCTTCCAGAAGGAATCGCCTGACGCAGGAAGAGCCGGAAAGAGAAAAAACCGCGGCAGGAACTCCGGCCGGAAACCGCCGCAGCCAGGCAGGCGGACGCCCTGCAGGAGAGGCAGCATCAGGGCGAAATCCGGGAAGCAGAAAATCCGCGGGACAAACACCGGAGGGACGCATCCCGGCTGAGGAAATTTCTGCGAGTGTTGTCCGTGTCCGCGGAAAACGGCAGGAAACTTCCGGCGTACAAGCTTCGGATGGCAAAAAGAGCAGGAGGCCCCTTCCGGAAGACCGTGAGCGGGAACTGCCGGAGGAAAAGAACGGAGAAGACAGATATTCTGAGTACTGGCGCGCAAGACAGGAGGGACGGCGCCGTGACACGGGGAGGAAGGTTCTTTACGCTGTCTGTGCCATCGCGGCGGCTTTTGCGATTACCATAGCGTCGTACGCCGGTTTTATTTCTCTCCTGAGCGGCAGCCCGGGCGGCGTTTCATCCCAGGTGGGATTGTCCGAAAACGAAACGGTTGCGCGGCAGGATGAGGAAGAAGCCGCGGGAAGCGCTGGAAACACCGGAGCCTCAGCGGCTGCGGAAAATCCGGGCACTGTCTCACCGGAGGGAACGTCGGAAGCGGCAGTTTCGGAAGCTGAGGAGACTCAGAATGCCGCTGCTGAACAGACGGAAACTGCCTCCGTGGAACAGACGGAGTCCCAGACGCCTGCCGTCGTCAACGTCGCGCCCGCGATGCAGCCGGTGACGGTCAATCTGGTGGCCGTCGGCGACAACCTGATGCACCGGTCGGTTTCCATGAGCGGCCTGCAGGCGGACGGGAGCTATAACTACGACTACAACTTCCGCTACACGAAGGAATACATCGAAAGCGCGGATCTCGCGTGCATCAACCAGGAAACCGTGATCGGCGGCAATGAGCTCGGCATTCAGGGATATCCGAACTTCAACGGCAGAACGGAGATGGCGGACGAACTGGCCAGCGTGGGTTTTGACGTGGTGCTGGGGGCGAACAATCATATCCTCGACCAGAACGCGCAGGGCGTCCTGCACATGATCACTTATTTCAACACCAACTATCCGGAGATTTCGGTCATCGGAATCCACGGGAGCTGGGAAACCAGGGACCAGCTGACGATCCGCGACGTCAACGGCATCCGCATTGCCCTGATCAATTACACGGATCTTCTGAATATCCCGCAGTACTACACCGGAAGCGAGTACCTGGTGGACTATCTGGATTACGACCGCCTGGCGGCCCTGATCGCGCAGGCGAAGGCACAGTCGGATTTTGTCGTCGTGTTCCCGCACTGGGGAACGGAGTACAACCTGAGCACCGATGAGAAACAGGCGCAGGAGGCCGCTTTCCTCGCCCAGCAGGGGGTGGACCTCGTGATCGGGACCCATCCGCACGTGGTGGAGCCGGTTGATTACATTGACCGCCCGGACGGCGGGAAAATGCTGATCTATTATTCGCTGGGCAACTACCAGTCCATCCAGAACATCGAAAAGTGCATCATCGGCGGGATGGCCCGCGTGGAGATCACGAAAGACGGCATTGGAACCCGGATCACCGGCTTTGACATGGAGTTTCTGGCGACAGACTACCGGATGAGCATGACGCGCGAGCTGGATTACTATGACCTGGTGACGACGTACCCCTGGGAAATGTACAGCATGGATCTCTCGCAGACCAGCTGGGCTCACTATGACAACCCGGACTTCAACGACACCCTTCTTTTCCAGCTGGAAGAGCAGATGAATGCCCAGGTGCAGGCCGAGAGGGCGGAGGCTGGCTTTACAGACACCCAGTGAAGGGCGTATACTGGCTTTTCACGAGAGCACAAGGCACAGGCGTATATCCGACGGGCTGGTTCCCGGGCGGAACAGACGGCAGGCGGAGAATCCGCCCCGTTTCTTCAGAAAGGAAAAACTATGGACAGCACAAAATTCAACACACCGCTGCCGCTCACGCGGATTCATCTTGAGGATTCCTTCTGGACCAGAGAGATGGAACTGGTCCGCACGGAGATGATTCCTTATCAGTGGCAGACGCTGAACGACCGGGTGGAAGGGGCCGATCCGAGCTTCTGTGTCCACAATTTCAGGGCCGCCGCAAAGCTAACCCGCGAAAAGAAGAAACAGGGGAGCAGTTTTGTCGAGCCGAAATATACATTCCGCGGGTTCGAGACCCTTCCGGAGGATCCTGAGCATCCGGACCCGGACAAATTCTACGGATTTGTGTTCCAGGACAGCGACCTGTATAAGTGGATCGAGGCCGTCGCCTACTCGCTGAACCAGCATCCGGATCCCGAACTGGAGAAAACGGCGGACGGGGTGATTGACCTGATCGTCTCCGCGCAGCAGGAAAACGGGTATCTGGATACGTACTATATCATCAACGGCATGGACAAGATCTTCACCAACCTGAGAGATCACCATGAGCTCTACTGCTTCGGGCATCTCACCGAGGCCGCGGTGGCCTACCATCAGGCAACCGGAAAAAATAAGCTGCTGAAAGCCGCCTGCCGTTTCGCGGATTTCATTATCAGCCGCTTCGGCACGGAGCCGGGAAAAATTCACGGATACCCGGGACATGAGATCGCGGAGATGGCCCTGGTGCGCCTGTACGGGGAAACCGGGGAGAAAAAGTACCTGGAACTCTCGGAGTATTTTCTCAATCAGCGCGGCGTGCGGCCGTATTACTTCGACAGCGAGAATCATCCCGAGGTCGACAAAAAAACGAAAATCCGCTACAGCTACAATCAGGCGCACGAGCCGGTGAGAGAACAGTCCGAGGCTGTCGGCCACGCGGTCCGCGCAATGTATCTGTACTCCGGCATGACGGACGTCGCGAGGCTCACGCAGGACGATTCGCTGTACGAAGCGTGCAGAAAGCTCTGGGAGAGCACGACCAGGGAGAAAATGTACGTGACCGGCGGCGTCGGCGGGACGGCGGTCGGTGAGGCCTTCAGCTTTCCGTTTGACCTTCCGAATGACCTGGCCTACTCGGAGACCTGCGCGGCGATCGGGCTGGTGTTCTTTGCGCGGCGCATGCTGCAGATCGACCCGGACTCCCGTTACGCCGACGTGATGGAGCTGGCGCTGCACAACGGGGTGATCAGCGGCATGGCCCTGGACGGGAAGAGCTTTTTCTACGTCAATCCCCTGCAGGTGCTTCCGGAGGCCTGCCATAAGGATGAGCGCAAGCGCCACGTTGTGCCCGTTCGCCGCAAGTGGTTCGGATGCGCCTGCTGCCCGCCGAACCTGGCAAGGCTGGTGAGCTCGATCGGGGAATACGCTTTCACCGAGAGGGACGACACGATGTGGATTCATCTGTATACCGGAGGAACGGTCGAAAAGAAGGTTGGAAACCGCACGGTCCCGGTCAGAATCTCTTCCGGGTTCCCGTGGGACGGCGAAGCCGATGTGACGGTCGATACGGAGGAGCCGGTGCGCATGACTCTGGCTTTCCGCATCCCGGGCTGGTGCGGCGAAGGTTTTGAGATGACAGGAGCCCAGGGCAAGGAGTGCCGGGAGGAAAAAGGCTATCTGTATGTCACCGGCGAGTGGTCCTCGAAGGACCGCATCCATCTTCACTTCCCGATGAAGGCCCGCGTGCTTCAGGCGGACACCCGCGTGAGGGAGGACGAGGGCCGCGTCTGCGTGACGAGAGGGCCGATTGTCTACTGCCTGGAGCAGAAGGACAACGGGGAAAACCTGGACCTGATCCGGCTGAAAGGTACCGCGGAGTTCACGGAAGAGAGAAGCTCAGAGTTCGGCAGCGGGATGGTTATGCTCCATGCCGGGGCAGAGCGCGAACTGCCTGAGGAGACGGACACAACCCTGTACCATGAGTACCGCAAACCGAAGACAGAGCCGGTCAGCCTGCGCTTTATTCCTTACTTCACGTGGGCGAACCGCGGTGAAAATGAGATGACGGTCTGGGTCCGCGTGAAGTGACGGATTACTGGAAGAACCATTCGAACCATTCGAACCATTCGAAAACAGATCTGCCGGACTGCCGGATAACTCTGACCGCAAGGAAACTGGCAGTCCGGAAAGAAAACCATCAGGAAGATTCACAGGAAGAAATCAACTGAATGAAACCGCCTGAACGCTCCATTTTCAGGCGGGTATTCAGGCGAACCTGACAAGTGAACCTGACAAACAGGAAAACAGTGGAAAAACTCCCCGGAAAGCTGGGCATCATCCCAGTTTTCCGGGGAGTTCATTATCAGCGGCCGGGGCGGGCATAACAGCATCCAGCCATGCTCTCATGAAGACATTCCGGTTCTCCCGCGGCCCCAGCCTATGGCTTTCAGCGTGCGGGAACCGCAGCCTTCAGGGCATTTCGGGCACTCCGGCCTTCCGATCCCTGTCCGGCTGAAGCTGTCAGGGCGTCTGCAGTGATCAGGGAAGTCAGGGAAAAGTTCAGCCCTTTGTAATCTCGTCGGCGGTGTTTTTGAGCGGGTTTCCTTCGGCCTCCTCAATCCTGCCGCTGTCGGCCAGCTGCGCCGCCTCCGGGTCGAGCGGAAGGTGGTCCAGCACCCTGGTTCCGTGCTGCGCCGCGACGCCGTCGATGGTGCTGTGCCCGAAGATATAGTGCTTTGCGCCGCAGTCCGGGCAGACAAAGTAGGACATATTCTCAACGATCCCGAGCACTCTGACGTTCATGATCTCGGCCATCTTCACGGCCTTGGTGACAATCATGGACACCAGGTCCTGCGGGGAAGTGACGATGATAATGCCGTCCAGCGGAATGGACTGGAAAACGGTGAGAGCCACATCTCCGGTCCCGGGCGGCATATCCACCAGCATGTAGTCGATATCGCCCCAGTGAACCTCAGTCCAGAACTGCTGGACGGTTCCGGAAATAATCGGGCCTCTCCAGACAACCGGGTCGGTCTCGTCGGGAAGAAGCAGATTGAGGGAGATCACCTTGATCCCGTCTGCGGTTTCCGCGGGAATAATCCCGGCTTCATCCTGAAGCAGCGGTCCCTTCAGCCCGAAAGCCTTCGGAATGGAAGGCCCTGTCACGTCGGCGTCCATAACGGCGGTTTTGTATCCCCTGCGCGCCAGCTCGACGGCCAGAAGAGAAGTGACCATCGACTTTCCGACGCCGCCCTTGCCGCTGACCACCCCGATCACATGGCTGACATGGCTTGCGGCGTTCACCGGCTTGATAAAACTTTCAGGCCCCTGCTGCTGTCCGTCGTCCCCGCCGTTTCCTTCGTGCAGGTCGCGCTTGAGCTGATACCCCTCGCCGCGCTCCTGTTCGGCCAGGGCTTCGGCTTCCATGCGCGAAGCCTCATCCATCCACTCTTCATCGGTCTTCGGACCGTTGTTCTGATTTTGTTCGCTCATATCAATACCTCATCCTGTCTTCTGCACCGGAACAGGCTGCCGGATCACCAATTTCCCGCGGCGGCGGATCTCCATCTTCGTCAGGCACTGGCTCTTCCCCGGCGAGCTTTTCCCTGTTTTCTGTCCTGCGGAATGACGCGCGGCTTTTTGTGAAAGCGCGTTCCCCGGGGCGTTGACCGCCCGTTGATCGCCGGCGGATCAAATCTTCAGGCCGGGCCACTCTGCGGGCTCCTGCGCGGAGAGAGTGAAAAACCGGTATTTCCGGTGAAAATTCAACGCCTGTACGATAGCATAGAATCAGCCTGAATGCAACCGATCGCACAGAATCGAAGGGTGAGTGCAGCCTCCGGTGCGGATGGAGCAAAAGCGGCCGGGGCACGGCAGCGAAGCCGCGGCAGTGCCGGGATACCTATAAGACGTCCGACAGGGTCTGTCGTTGACACTTTTCCGCGAACTGCCTATACTTGTGAACAGAAGCTCACATGCTGAAACAGAGGGAAACATGAGAAAGAGTCCGGGGAGCAGGCCGGGGAACACCAGGGCCGCAGAACAGCAGAACAGAACAGGATCGGGAACCAGAAAGGCCGCACGGGCGGCTTCGATATTCCTGGCTTTGGCGCTCGCGGCCGGCACGGCCGGCCCGGGAATTCCACAGGCGGCCGCCGCGCCGATAACTGTGCAGACGGCGTCAACCGCCGCTGCCGATGAAAACACTTCCGAAACTGGCGCCGGGGACGCCGAAAATTCCCTGCCGTCGGCCGGTCAGGCCTCTTCCGCAGGGACAGAACCGGAAACACTCACAGAAGAAACGGACGCCGTCATGGTGCTCTCCAATACGGCGGATACGGATTACGGCACTGCCGCGATGGAGTACCTTCAGACGATTGCGGACAAATACCCGTCCCGCACGAATGAGGAAAACCGCCGTTCCGCCAGCGACGCCGCCATGTCGCGATGGATTCAGAAAGAGCTCGCCGGCATGGGCTACACCGTGCATCTTCAGGAGTATGAGCACTTTGATTACACCGGGACAAACATTTTTGTGAACAAGCCGGGATATTCCACGGATTATATTGTGATCGGCGCTCATTACGACTGTGTGGACACGGCGGGAATTGACGACAATGGCTCCGGGGTGAGCGTCCTGCTGGAAACCGCCCGCCGTTTCTATGGTGTGCCGACCGACTGCAGCCTGCGCTTTGTCTTTTTTGACAATGAAGAGTACGGCGGCTATGTCGGCTCCTACAATTTCGTGGAGCATGAGCTGAAGCCCGCCGGGCTTCTGGACAATGTGCTCTGTTACCTGAACCTCGATTCCGTCGGCGCGGGGGATTACCTGTTTGCCTACGGCGGTGTGTACGGGGAGGACGGGACGCTGGACCAGCTCTGGCCGTGGCATGCCGCCCATGACGCGGCGGACGCGGCGGGGGTAAGCCTTCATGTCCTGCCGGAGCAGGTGGCAGAAAATGAGGACGAAGAGATTGCTTTCCGCACGCCGACCCGAAGCCGCGGCAGCGATCACTATTATTTTCTGCAGAACGGCATTCCCTATGTGTATTTTGAGGCGAGCCGCTGGTGCGACGCCGACGGAGAGGGCGGAAACACCGACACAGTCCTGACCTGCCATTATGAGACGGCGGACCCGGCTTTCGCGTCGACGGGCGGCCAGATCATGCACACGGAGTTCGATGATTTTGACACGATAGAGAAGCTGCTTCCGGGAAGGCTGCAGCGCAACCTGTCCGACACGGCGGAAGTGATCGCCGGGATGGTCAGGAACATCACACCTCAGACCCCTGAGCTGATGGAAGAGCGTTTCCCCGGGGAGACGGAGCCGGCAATTTCTTCCGCGGAAGAAACGGAGGAAGCGCAGGAGTACGCGTCGGAAGCGGAAAGCAGCGCGGAAGAGCCCGCAGGGACGCTGTCCGGGGATGAGCGTGAATCCTCGCCGGAACTGCAGCAGGACAGAACGCAAAGCGCGGCGGAACCGGTGAACGGAAGCCGATCGCTGTCATATCAGCTGATCCTGATCACGGCCGGCATCGCGGCAGCAGCTGTGCTGCTGATTGTTATCGTGCTGAAAGCATTTGCGCATCCGCTGGAAAACAGTGCCGGATCCCGGAAGACAGGAAACACCGCAGGAAGGCGGCACGGTCCGGGAGCCGGACGGCGCGGCAGTTCCCGCGGGAAGAACCGGAAACGCAGATGAGAAAAAGGAAGGTACGGCGCGGCAGCACCGCTATGCCGGAATAACAGCGGTTATTTAGGAAGCGTGAGGTAGTGGTAAGGTGAAAACAAAAGAAGATCAGCCGCTTCGGGATATAGTATTTGCCAGCCTGCGGGAAAAAATCCTGCACGGCGACCTGCAGCCGGGGACTCATCTTGGCGAGATTGCCCTGGCAGCCGAGTACGGCGTCAGCCGCACGCCGCTCCGCGAGGCGATCCGCCTGCTGGAGCAGGAGGGGCTTGTGAATATCTATCCGGGCCGCGGGGCCGAAGTCGCCAGCATCACGGAAAAGAATGTTCACGATGTTCTGGAAGTCAGGTGCGCTCTGGAACAGCTTGCCGCCGAGCGGGCGGTGGAGCGGATCACCGCCCAGGGGAAAGCGGACCTGCGCAGAGCTGAGGCGGTTTTCCGCAACAGCATCAACAGCCCGGATCTTTCCCTGATCGCCGACCGCGACGAGGCGATGCACGATGTGATTTTCACCGCAACCGGGAATCAGGTGCTTCAGAAACTGATCGGGAACCTGCGCGAGCAGATGTACCGCTACCGCCTGGAATATATTAAAGATGAAACGACCAGAAACTGCCTGGTGGAGGAGCATCACAGCCTCTGCGACGCGATTCTCAGGGGAGACAAAGAGGCGGCGCGCCAGGCGGCGGGAGTTCATATCCGCAATCAGGAACGAACCATCCTCAAAAATCTGGCAGTGAAGGAGAATCATGGATAGACTGCAGCTTAGGGCAATGGGAAAAATCAATCTCGGGCTGGATGTGGTCGGGGTCCGCGCGGACGGATATCACGAAGTGCGGATGGTCATGCAGACTGTCCGGATGTTTGACCGCCTGACGTTCACCCGCGTCGCGGACCCGGGCATCCATATTGCGAGCAATCTCAGAATGATTCCGACCGGAAGTTCCAACCTGGTGTGGAAAGCGGTGACCGCGCTTGTGCCGGAGGAAAAGCTGAAACCCGGCCTTGGGATCTATATCGAAAAACGGATCCCGGTTGCCGCCGGCATGGCTGGCGGAAGCGCGGACGCGGCGGCCGCGCTGATCGCGGTAAACCGGATGTTCGGGCTCAGCCTCTCCATGGAAAAACTGAAAGAAGAAGGGATGAAACTGGGTGCGGACGTCCCGTTCTGCCTGATGCGGGGAACCGCCCTTGCGGAGGGAATCGGCGAGAAACTCACAGAGCTTCCGCCCTGCCCGTACTGCTTTATCCTGATCGCGAAACCGCCGGAAGGCGCTTCCACGAAGCAGGTCTACCAGAACCTGGTTCTGGACGAAACTGTGCGCCATCCTGATATCGACGGCCTGTGCCGGGCGATCGCCCGGGGGAGTCTGGACGGGATGATTCCGTGTATGGGCAACGTGCTGGAGCCGGTGACGACGGCTCTCTGCCCGGTGATCGGAAAGATCCGCGGCAGAATCCGTGAATTCGGCGCGGAGACAGCGATGATGACCGGCAGCGGCCCCACGGTTTTCGGCATTTTCAAAGACCGGGCAAAGGCGGAAGCGGCAAAGCAGGCGCTTCTTGCCGACGGAGACTGCGCCATTGCCTATATCACTACGCCTTTCCAGCCGGCATGAATATCGTGACCATTGCTGTCAGCCGGGGAGGCTGACCGCCTGCCGCTGAACCGGCGGCGGTCCGACGGAACAGAGAAAATGACAGCAATATTCCTGACAGTGGAAATCCGGTGCGGAAGCGCCGGATTTTTCTTATTGGCAACTCTATTTTCCTTTTTCAGGGGATTGGGTGAAAAAATACCTGATTCACAGTGATCTGGTTGCGCGACCGGGACATTCGAATAAAATATACCTAAAAACGGAGGGCATATCACAGAAATATTCAATAAAATCACATAAATTCTTGGATTTTTCTATAGGATGCAAGGAAAAATCATATTAAAATATTATTTAGAATGATTTGGGCAGTAAAACAGCCGCAGCGCAAAACGAAAACTGTCAGGACGACAGAAACGCAGGCAAATTTCAAAGTATTCCCTTAACACGCGGCACTGACAGGCCAGCGGAGAACAGGAACCAAAATGAGTAAAACTGGAACGAAAACGGAAACCCGCCGTCCGCAGACATCCGGCGGGACCCGGCGCAAAGAAGGATTTCTGCACAAGGTGTACCGATACAGGGTGTTTCTGCTGATGCTCCTTCCGGCTGTCATCCTTGTGTTTGTTTTTTCGTATATTCCGATGGCCGGGGCTGTGATCGCATTCAAAAAGTACAATTACCAGCTCGGTATCTTTAAGAGTCCCTGGAACGGCATTGACAATTTCAGATTTTTCTTCCGCTCCGGAAAAGCGCTGATGATCACCCGCAACACCGCGCTGTATAATATCGCCTTTATCGTGACAACGACGATTCTGGAAGTCTTTTTCGCGGTTGTCCTTAACGAGATGACGTTCCAGAAACTGAAGAAATTCACGCAGTCGGTGATTTTCCTTCCATATTTCATTTCGTGGGTCATCGTCGGTTCCATTGCGTACAGCCTGTTCAACTATGAGACAGGCACCCTGAATTCTATCCGCGAGGCGCTGGGGCAGTCCAGAATCAACTTCTACGGAAACGGCGCGTACTGGCCGGGCATCATCATCTTTTTCAATGCCTGGAAGAGCGTCGGATACGGGATGGTCGTCTATCTGGCGGCGATCGTGGGGATCGACGGGTCCCTGATGGAGGCGGCCGAGATCGACGGAGCGAACATTTTCCAGCGGGTGCGCTACATCACCCTGCCGGAACTCCGCCCGACGGTAGTCACTCTGACGCTGCTGGCGCTGGGCCGGATTTTCCGCGGGAATCTGGATCTTTTTTACCAGCTGGTCGGCCAGAACGGGACTTTGTTCAACTACACGGATGTTATCGACACCTATGTTTTCCGCCTGACCCTGAAGGCGTCCGACGCGGGCCAGACGGTCGCCGTGGGTCTCTATCAGTCTGTGCTCTGCTTCATCACAATTATGATCGCCAACGGTATCGTGAAAAAGGTGGAGCCGGATTATTCACTGTTCTGAGGGGAGGGAACCGTAGATGAAAGCAAAAGCGGCAGCGGTCTCTTCAGGAAGAAAAATCAGGTCAAAGGACGTAGTGGCGTTCAAACTGATCGGGTATCCTTTCCTGTTCCTGTTCGCCATTCTGTGCCTGCTTCCGTTCTTATTGGTCATCGGATCTTCCTTCCAGAGCGAACAGGAGATCGCGAAGTACGGATACCGGCTGATCCCGAAGGCGTTTTCACTGGAAAGCTACAAGAGCATTTTTTCAAACCCCGGTTCCATCATCCGGGCCTACGGCGTGACGACGTTCGTCACTGTGGTCGGGACGGCCGCGTCAACCTTCATCAACATGATGACCGGCTACGTCCTGATGAGAAAAGACTTCGACTGGAGAAATAAATTTTCGTTCTATTTCTTTTTCACCACCCTGTTTTCCGGCGGGCTGATGCCGTGGTACATGGTGTGCATCGCGCTCGGTTTCCGCGACAACATCATGGCGCTGATCATCCCGGGAATGATTTCCGTGTGGAATATCATCCTGGTGAAAGGATTCACGGCAGGCATTCCGTACGAAATCATCGAGTCCGCAAAGATCGACGGAGCCGGAGATTTCCAGATCTTCATCCGCCTGATCTGGCCTCTGTCCACGCCCGTCATCGCGACAATCAGCCTGTTTACGGCGCTCGGCTACTGGAACAGCTGGTACAACACGATGCTTTTCATCCACGATGAAAAACTCTACAGCCTGCAGTATCTTCTGTATAAACTGATCAACGACGCGCAGGCGCTGCGCGATATCGCGTCGGAATCCGGAGAGGTGATCAACACAGTGCCAATCGAGTCCATGAAGATGGCCCTGACGGTAATCGTCACCGGGCCGATTCTGCTGCTTTACCCGTTTGTGCAGCGCTACTTTATCAAGGGCCTGACCCTCGGGGCGGTGAAAGGCTGACGGGTATTCTGCGGTGCGGATCCCCGCCTGTTTCAGATGCGTCAGGCACGGCGTCGGAATCCGCGAAGCTGTGCCAGACCGGAAAGCACTGCGGCGGAATCAGCGAAGCCGCAGCGCAGCCGCGGGTCGGTTATTTCAAGGAATCTGCTGTCAGAGAACAGTCAGAATAGAAGGAGGTTTTCTTATGAGAAAAACGCTGCGAAAAGTGATTCCGGCGGCTGTGTCCGCCGCGATGGTCCTGTCCTGCGCGCCGGTGATGGCGGAGGAAAGCACGGGAGCGGCCACTGAGTATTACGGCAATGACGTGAGCGAGCATGTCGACCTGACCCTTTACTATGTGGGCAACGAGTACGGCGACGAACAGATGATTTTCGATGCCGTGAACGAGATTCTGGAGCGGGAGATCAACGCGACGATCGAGTTCAAGGCCCTGTCGGTCGCGGATTACTCGACCAACTATTCCCTGCTCCTTGCGGGAGGCGAGGACATTGACCTGATCTACACCTCCGGCTGGTGCTTCTACGCGGATGAAGCCGGGCAGGGCGCGTTCCAGGAGATCACGGACGAGATGCTGCAGCAGTATATGCCGCAGACTTACGCGTCGCAGGATACGGCGACCTTCCAGCAGGGAATGATCGACGGAAAGCTGTATTACGTTCCCTGCAACAAAATCGGATATCTGCATACGGTTGCGGCTATCCGCGGCGATCTGCGGGAGAAATACGGCCTTGACCCGCTTGAGACGATCGACGACCTCATGGCCTACATGAAAGCGGTCTCGGAAGACCCGGATTCCGGCGTCCAGTACGCGTACAATGCTTCGCAGAACGGCCAGTTCCTGCAGGAAATGATTGCGGTGACAGGCAACAACCTGATCAAAGTCAACGATTATTTCTATTATCAGTATGAAGAAGGGAAAACCGAATACACGGCCGACGATATTTTCTTCCTGTACGATTCCGATTTCTTCAGGTCTTTTGCCGAGCAGATGAAGGAAGCGGCGAACCAGGGCGACTGGTCGCTGAGCGCGGTCAATAACCAGACAGATGTGCGCGATTCCTTCCTGAACGGCACATCCGCTGTATATCTCCAGAACCTCGGAACCGCCGGCGGCGCCTGCAGCTCGATGGAGCAGACCAACCCGGACTGGAAACCGGAGCTTTATGACCTGACGATGGATAATGTATCAATCGGAGCTTACGATAGCGACGGCTACGCGATTCCGTATTCCTCGAAGAATCCGGAGCGGGCTCTGATGGCGCTGGACGTTCTGAAGAACAACAAGGAAGCGTACACGATTATCCGTTACGGCATCCCGGACTATCACATCACGCTGAATGACGACGGAACCTGGAGCCAGGCCGAGCATTACGGAACCTGGTCTTACGGCGCCGCTCCGTCCTGGGGCCTGAAGAACACCAGCCTTGAGATGGATCAGCAGGGAACCTTCCAGGCGCAGCTGGACATCATGGACGAGTGGGAGAAGATCTCCATCGAGAGCCCGACCGTCGGATTCTCGTTCTCGACAACCGATGTTTCCGACGAATGGGCCGCGATGGCGGATGTGGAGACGCAGTATGTTCCGCTTCTGCAGCTGGGACTGGTCGACGATATTGACGCGACGATAGAAGAATTCGACGCGCAGGCGGAGGCAGCCGGCATCGAAACCATCAAAGAGGAAACCGTTGAACAGCTGAATGCTTACTTTGAACAGAAAGCGGCGGAATAAGCGGAATACCGCCGCGGAGACGCAAACCCCGCGGCAGCGGAACAGAATCCTCCGGATTGCCGTTGATTGCGTTTAAAAGTAAAATGAGCCGCCGTTCTGCGCGGCGGCAGATACCGTCAGAGAGATGAAAAACTCCCGGGGCCGGCCGAAAGGCCGGCCCCGCTTCTTTTCTATGCGCCTGCGCTGCCCGTCTCCGTCCGTTTACTGACAGGTGTTCAGTCTGGTCTGATGAGCCTGTGCTGATGTTTTCGGCAGAACAGAAATTTGCAGAAATAAACTGTCCTATGTGCAGGCGCAGGAGCCTTTGACTGTTCTGTGAATTGAAGAAACAATCAGACAGAGAAACGTTTACATAATCGGAATATAATACATATATATACCAAAAAGCAGATTTTAGAACCAAAAAAATGGAATATTATTACATAAATATCTTGAATTTTTCTATAGAAATCCAGGAACGATTATATTACAATAATGTTAAAGAACTATTAAGCTAGTATAATTGTTCCTGATAATCAGCACAGGCCTGGTATAGCCTGTTCAATTGCGCTGAAGACATTGGTACCTGTGTGTTTGACTGATACAGAAAGAAAGGGTCAGAGACGGATATCCGGTTTCCATGGGGCTCTCGCAGCCCTGATTTTTTATTTAGCGATACTAATTGCAAACAGAATCGAAATAGTGTAAAAAAAGTAGCATAAAAATCCGGATGAATATAATGAAACTGGATTGTCCGATGTCCTGAAGGGAGGAAACCCAAAATGAAAGCAAAGGCATTGCATGCCGCTCGGTACTGCAGACTGGTCCGGATTCGAAACCGAAGTTCTACTGCCAGATGACAGATAATAGCTTCTATCGGTTTTACGAATCTGATAATCTGGTGATTCCGAACGATTTGAGGAAAATCCGGAGCACCTCTGAAAAACAGACGAACTGCCGCCGGCGCGGCAGAAGATACAGACAGAGAGATGAAAAGGCTCGCGGGGCCGGCCGGGCAGGCCGGCTCTGCTGCTATGGAGGGAAATATATGGCAGAAGAGTCCTGGGAAGTGAGAAGTGTCCGCAAAAAGAATCAATGGTTTTTTGAAACATCCTGCGATACAGCGGGAAAGGAAGCTGTGAGCGTGACAGTCACGGATCCTTCAGGCAATGAGCTTGCGCAGGGCCAGGCGCCCGATGGCTCAGGGACAGTGAGCACAGAAGTCAGGGACGCGAAACTATGGTCACCGCAGACGCCGGTGCTTTATACGGTGCGGATCGGAACCCCGGAAGGCGGCTCTGTGACGGTGCGGACCGGGCTCAGGGAAATCGAGAAAAAAGAAAACAGGGTATACTGGAACCGCAGGCCGGTGAAACTGATGGGTCTTGTCTATCGGGAACCGAAAATGCCGGCGGGGGAATCGGAGGAAACACACAGGGAACTCCTCCGGCATGACCTGACGCTTTTCAAGGAAGCCGGCGTCAATTATCTGAGAGCAGCGAGACAGCCTTTCTCGGAATCGCTCCTCACACTCTGCGATGAGATGGGATTTTTTGTGGAGCAGACGCTCGGATGGGAAGATTACGGCGATAAGAGACTGGGTCTCCAGAACGCGCCTGCCCTGAGAACCCGATACACGGAACGGGCCCGTTCGGTTGTCACGGCAGGAAGAAACCACCCGTGTATTCTTCTCTGGCTGGTTGGGGCAAACTGCGTATGGGGCGACAATTTCCGCGCGGCAGCGGAGACCGTGCGAGGCCTCGATCCGGTGCGCCTTGTCAACTTCCATCTTCCGATGACGATTCCGGAAAATGAACAGCTCCCGGATGTGTGGAGCGTATGGTTTAATTCCTGGAACCTGCCGATGGATCGCTGCTACGACCAGATGGTTGTTTTCCATACGCCGGGAGCCGACAATGAGATCGGCTATCAGCTCGGTGAAGCGCAGGAACTGAACCTGCCGGTATTGCATGACGCGATGGCTCCTGTTCCCTATCACAACCTGGATGAGATCGATCGCGACCCCGGTGTGCACCGGTTCTGGGGGGAGAGCATCCAGCGCTTTGCGGCGGCTATCCGCCAGACGGACGGAGCGCTGGGCGGCGCTGTGTTTGCGGCGCTTGATGATCCGGAGTACGGCTGTGCCGGCGTCCTCGACCAGAATCACTGCCCCAAGCCGGAGTATGAGGAACTGAAGCGGGCTTTTGTGACGGACACCTTCAGCCTGACCAGGACCGGAAGCCTGACAATTGCCGAAAATCATCTGATTCATGCGGAGTTTTCGTCAGCAACAGGACAGTTTGTGAAGATTGCGGTCAGGCGCGGGGAGACGTATATCCCGGTCATTCTCGGGGGACCGGTTCTCCACACAGGACGCTTCGGGACAGGGAGCTGGCGCGCAGAGACGGCCGGCGCCGACCGGATTGACCGAGAGGTGGTCTTCAGGACAAAACAATGCTCACAGCGCGGTGTGACGGCGGTTTTTGAGATTCATCTGAGAGAAGACGGCGTTATCGATACCCGGGGAACCATCGAGGACTTCGGCCGCCCGCTGCCTCACAGCGTGAAAGCCGGCATCGGCCTTGATCCGGGCGGACTGGATGAATTCGGCATCAGCTGGCTTATTGCGCAGGGATATCACAAGGTAGCCTGGCTTTCGGGAGATCCGGCGGATTCGTTCAGGATACATACTGCGGACTCGGAAAAGGATCCTTCTGTTTTTGCTGCGCAGAAATTCAGCCTTTTCGGTGCGGAACTGCTGGGAACAGAGAACCAGCCCCCGCTCAGGGTATTGTCCGACGGGACGCGCTCCATCCGGCTGGAGAAGACGCCGGATCCGGTATGCGTGATCGACGACAGAAGCAGATCATCCAGAATAGCCTCGATCGAATGGAAGGGCAGCTGGTACCGCGTGGAGGATCAGGCCGGCCTTGTCAATTCGACCGAAACCCTGTCGGATGAAAACGGCGCGGTGTGCCGGGTGAGTTTTACCGGAACCGGAATCACCATTTACGGAACCTCCGACCGCAACAGGGGGCTCTGTGACGTCACAGTCGACGGGCGGAAAATAGTTTCAGAGTTTGACGAACATACTCCCACGGCTTACTTTGAGAGCATGAGCAGAGGCTACGAGAAGAGGTACCATCAGAGAATCGCCGGAATTCACGGTCTGCCTATGGGGAAGCACGTGATGGAGCTGACTGTGCTCGGAAAACACATTCCGCCTTCCCAGGGAAACTGGATTTCCGTGGATTCCTTTGAGATCGATCATCCGGAACATCCGGAGAGGCTGCTGGTTCATGTCAATGAAGCCGTCAACTATCCGCGCCTGGTTTACGGGAATTATACGAGACCGGTTCTCCCCGGACGGGGCAGCAAAGTGAGATCTTTCTTCAAGCTGTCGACGGAGGACGAACCACAGGAATCCGGTTGGACAAAATCCTGACTGTGAGCATAAAACGGCATTCTGATACTGTACAGATAGAAAATATTCTGTTAAGGTAGGAATGCTGTGTCAAATACTGATAAACATAGAAAAGAACACTTCTGAATCACGGACAATTCCGGCCATCAAAGGGGAATTGGCATTCTGATAAGCACAGAAAAGGGCATTCTGGCTATGCACAGGGAGTAAGGTTCTGACAGATACCGGCAGCAGGCATTCAGCAGAAAAGCCGCAGAAATAATGATGGCGGAAAAGGCGCTGACTGCCTGCGCTGGGGGATGTAGTGCGCCGTTTTCAGAACAAGGGGATACCAGGACGGAACTGCTGAAATCGGATCAATATGAGAAAAGAGGACGGACTGATGATTCATAATACGGAGATTCCGCGAATACCAGGTATTGCGCCGATACCGGTTTCTGTATACGGCTGCGCGGAGCCTGTGCTCTGCCTGAACGGTGAATGGGAATACCGGAGCGCCGCGGACGCGGGGGAATTTTCAGCGATACCCGGTGCGGAAAAAACAGAAAGCGGGAAAAATCCGCGGAAAGAGCCGGCGGACGGAAACAGCGGCAGCAGTTCCGCTGATGCGTCTCCGGCGCAGGGCTGGTCGAAAATCCTGGTGCCTTCTTCTATGGACAAAGCGCACATCCCGGGATTTACCGGTTTCTGGTTCTGCCGGAAGACAGTGACCGTTCCGCAGTGTGAACCCGGATCCCGTTTTGTCCTTCGCTTCGAGGGTACCAACGCCCATGTGGATCTCTATGTGAACGGGAGGTACATCAGGCACCATGATAATGGAATGATTACCTGGAACGCGGACGTCACCGGGGCTGTCGGGGACGCGGAAGTTATGGAAATTCTTCTGGCAGGCGACGACGTATCCGAGAAAGTGAGCACCTTCAACCACGGAGGAATCATTCACGACGTATATCTCCTGGTTCTGCCGCCGGCGTATCTGTCATCCTTTCACGCGGACGCCGCCCCGGTATGGCTGCCCGACCGCACTGACGGTTCTCTGAGGATTAAAACTTCCGTTGATGGCAGCCGGCCCGGCATGAAACTGATTTTCCGCCTGACCGCGCCGGACGGCGCCGCGGTTCCTGTCCGCGCCAGGGTGGAAAAAGCAGAAGGGACAGCGCCGGAAAAGACAGAGCTGGAAATGGAGGCACCGGGAGCGGCGGAACCGGAAAAAACGCCGTCCGGGTCCGAAGGGCAAAAGGAGCAGGAGTATACGCTTTCCGTTCCCTCCCCGGAACTCTGGGACGCCGAGCATCCGAATCTCTACACGCTGGAAATCAGCCTGAAAGACGGAAACAGGACGCTGGAAACCGTGAAAAACAGAATCGGGTTCCGCGAAATCCGCCGCGAAGGCAATCAGGTATTCATCAACCGCAGGGAAGTAAAACTGCGGGGAACCTGCCGGCATGAAGTCACTCCATTAAACGGCCGGTCCGTTCCGAAGGAGACGATCAGAAGGGACGTGGAGCTTTTTAAGGAGGCCAACATCAATTATGTGCGCACGTCTCATTATCCCCCGAGTTCGTATTTTCTGGATCTCTGCGATGAGTACGGGATTTACGTGGAGGATGAGCTGGCGCTTGCCTTTATCGCGCGGACGCTGGACTATACCGAGCAGGATCCGCGCGAGGCCGGCCGGTATCTCTCGCACTTCGCGGAGACCTACGCCAGGGACGGGTCGCACCCCTGCGTGATCATCTGGTCTCTGTGCAATGAATCGTTCTGCGGAACCAATTTCGACCTCCTGAACCATTTCGCGAAGCAGACGGATCCGTCCCGGCTGACGAAATTCAGCTATCCGATGACCATGCGGGAAGATTATCTTCCGGTTGACGTCTGGAGCATCCACTATGGCAACGTTGAGGACGATCCCTCGGTGCGGCGCGACAATGTCGGCGTCGGCGGGGCGTTCGGAAAAACGATGCCGGTCCTGCACGACGAGTATGTTCACGTGCCCTGCTACAACCGCACCGAACAGCGGCGGGACCCCGGCGTGCGCGAATTCTGGGGGAAGAGCATCGCTCGTTTCTGGGATCATATCTGGAATACGAAAGGCGCGCTCGGAGGAGCGATCTGGGCGGGTATTGACGAGACAGACCTGTATGTCGGCGGAAACAGCACGCATCTGGAGTGGGGCATTATCGACCTGTGGCGCCGGAAAAAGCCGGAGCACACCATGACGAGGCGAGCTTATTCCCCTGTGGTTCTGCGGGACGTGAACCCGCTGACGGAGCAGATCCGCGCGGAAGACGGGGAGACGGAGACGCCGAGGATTGTGCGGGAAGACGATGGGAAGGCGGGAAGTGATTTCACCCTGAGCATCCCGGTGGAGAATCGCTTCTGCCACACGGACCTTTCGGAAGGCACTTTCAGCGGCTTCTTCCTCACCCGGGCGTCTGCCGGGGATCTTTCCGTGGAAGCCTGCGAGAGGGCGGCCCGGGAAGGCAGGGCGAAAGGAGTATTCCGGATTTCCGGCCCGCAGCTTCCGCCGGGCGGGAAAGGGCGTTTTGCTGTTCCCTGCCGGAAAGACGCGGATTATCTGTATCTGGCTTACGCAGATTCCCGGGGCAGACAGGTCAGCGAGGACCTGATCGATCTCTCCCGGTTCGGGTTCGGCAGCGCGGTAACCGCGCGGAAGAAAGAAAGCGCGGAGGAAGGGAACAGGGACGCCTGCGCCGGAGAGCTTACGGTGAAGATCTGCCGGAAAACCGGGAGATTCGCGGAAATCTCGCGGAACGGAAAAATCCTGATCACGGACGGACCTTATCTTCATGTGCCTTATCTGCAGCTTCCGGACTGGACAGTGAAAGAAATTTCTGTCTCCCCGGCGGAAGCTGAGGAGAGCGGCGGAATGCTGATCCTGAGAAACGACGCCGAATCGGAAGTGACTGTGCGGGGCAGCTTCGGGAACGCCCTTTCTCTCACCTGGGTTTACCGCATTCACCGCGACGGACGGCTGGAAATCAGCTATCGCGCCGACAGCGTCGCGATCCCGATGCCGCGGAAGATCAAGCTGCGTGTCGGCGTCGACTGCGGCGGCCTGGATGAACTCGGGATCACCCTGGTTTCGGCGGAAGGCGCTGATCAGGTAAGCTGGTCGCGGCGAGGGGACTACTCTGTCTACCCGGAGGATTTCATCGACAGAACGCGCGGGACAGCGCGGAAGGGGAGCAGAGAGAGGCCTGAGCCGTTCGGCGAACCGCCGCGCCATCCGTGGAAGGACGATGTGCGCTGTGAGATCCGGAACGGCCGTTATGATCCGGGGATCAAGGGAAGCAATGATTTCTGCTCCGCGAAGGAAAATATCACGGAAGCCGAAATTTCTTCCTCTGGTGATCCGGCGCTCTGCTGGAAGATACTGCCTGTCCCGGGAACCGGGGAACGGCCGGCTGTGTCAGGGGAGACCGCTGCGGCAGAAGGACGGCGCGGTGAGCCTGCCGGAAGCGGACGCTCCCGCGGGCTGAGCCTGCGCGCCGAAGGGCTGCTGCGGAAAGACCGCGTGATTCCCTGCGGGGATCCGTCCCTCGTATATCAGGGACAGTGGTACGCGATGGAGACGGCCGACCGCTATGCCGGCGGCCCGGAGCGCTGGGCGGAGGATGAGAATGCTTCCGTGACCTGCCGCTTCAGGGGAAACGGCATCGTGTGGTACGCGTCCGTCGACATTAATTACGGCATTGCCGAGGTTTTCCTGGACGGAAAGCGGATGGGAACCGTGAGCCAGAAAGTGGACGGGGTGGATTTCCCCGGTTCTGCGGAAGGCTTCGACCGGCGTGACAATTACCCGGTGTGGTCGGCGGACGGCCTGCCCGACGGGGAACACACGCTGACGATCCGCTGCACAGGCACCCATGAACCGGGGTCGAAAGGGAACTACATCGCGGTCGGGTATTTTTACGTGATCAGGAACGGCGAGCTTCAAAAGACCGCGGTTCACCTGCTCCAGGCCCGCAATTTCCCCCAGATATCCTGGGGAAACTGGAAAGAGCAGCCGATCCGCCTGAGTACCGGGGATGAAGGGTATTTCTGCCTGAAATTCTGATGGCCGCGTCCTTCGCCTGAAGGGGAAAATGATTGCGAATTCGGTCCGCCGGCAAATCCGGCCTGCGTGTGCAGCTGGCGGGCCGCCGGCAATACTGCAGCAGGGAAAAGGAAAACCAGGCAGAATCAAAAGTCGGAGGTTTTCCGCAGCGAAACCTGACGCCTGCGCACATAGCCGGGCGGCAGATCAAAAGAGAGAAGCAGAAAAGGGGAGCCTGACAGAATCCATCGTCCGCGGTTCCCCCGCGAAAGGAAAAGATGAAAGCAGCACTTGTCTACACCAGCACAACGCCTGAACTGATTGAACTTGTGGAAAAAGAAGTCAGAAAAAATATCGGCGATCAGGCCGAAATCATCAGCCTGCAGGATCCGTCCATCCTGGCGGATGTCCGCGAGGCGGGCTATGTCACCGCAAAACCGGCGGCGCGCCTGATGAACCTGTACACGCAGGCAGTCGCGCAGGGGGCGGACGCCATCCTGAATATCTGCTCGTCCGTCGGCGAGGTCGCGGATTCCTTCCAGCCGGCGGCAAGATACCTTGGAATTCCTGTTGTCCGCATCGACGAGGAAATGTGCCGTGAGGCAGTGAGGCTGGGAAACCGCGTAGGCGTTCTCGCAACGCTGGCAACCACGCTGGAGCCAACCAAAAATACCATTAAGCGCGTCGCCCGCGAGATGAACCGGCATGTGGAGCTCGTGGACGGGCTGATCGACGGCGCGTTCGGATTGGACCAGGACCAGTTCCGCGTTCTGCTGAGGGACGCGGCCATGAAGATCAGGGACCAGGTGGATGTGATCGTGCTGGCGCAGGGTTCCATGGCTTATGTGGAAGAAGACCTGACGAAGGCGACCGGAAAGCAGACGCTGTCCAGCCCGAGATTCGGCGCAATCGCGCTGCGAAAGGCCCTGGAAGCGAAAGGACTGCTGTAAGACAGAGGCGCGATGGCCGCCTGGAGGGTGAGAGAAAATATGGACCAGAAACGGAATATACCCCGCATCCCCGCGTTCGCGGAGGCGGCCGGGGTAGACGCATCATCGGTTCAGTGGACCGGCGGGTTTTACAAAGAACGGTTTGACGTCAATGCTGAAACCACCGTCGGCCATCTGCAGCGCATGTTCGAGTCCCCGGAAATCAGCCATGTGCTGGAAAATTTCAGAATCGCGGCTGGCGAAGCCGAAGGTGAGTTTTCCGGGACCGTTTTCGGCGACGGGGATTTTTACAAATGGATGGAGGCTGCCGCGTACACCGCGGTGAGAAAGCGCGACCGGAAACTTCTGGCGCAGCTGGAGGAATATATCCGCCTGATCGGCCGGGCTCAGCAGCCGGACGGCTACATCTCCACCAAGCAGATCATCGGCGAGAGAGAGGGGAACGGCATCGAGCGAGGCCAGGATATCAATGACTTTGAAGTCTACAACATGGGCCATCTTTTCACGTCGGCATGCGTCTATTACAGGCTGACGGGGAAGACGGATTTTCTGCAGATCGCGGAGAAAGCCGCCGGCTACCTGAAAAACCTTTATGAGGAGGCGGCAAAGAGCAGCGAGGTGAAAACCGCCGTGTGCCCGTCCCACTACATGGGCCTGATGGACCTGTACCGGACGACGGGACGGAAGGAATACCTGGATCTGGCGAAGCTCGCCGTGGAACTGCGCGATTCCGTCAAAAACGGCCTGGACGACAATCAGGACAGGATCCCGCTGAAAACCCACCGGAAGATCGTCGGGCACGCGGTGCGCGCCAACTATCTGTACGCGGGCGTGGCGGACCTGTACATGGAGACCGGGGACAGCGATTACCGCGAGGTTCTGGAATCGGTGTGGAAAAGCCTGACGACGCAGAAGATTTATATCACCGGCGGCTGCGGCGCCCTGTACAACGGAGCGTCGCCGTACGGCAATTTCATGCATCACCAGTTGATCCACCAGGCTTACGGCTACGAGTACCAGCTGCCCAACGTTACGGCGTACAACGAAACCTGCGCCAATCTCGGAGCGATCTTCTGGGCCTGGAGGATGTTTCAGATCCATCCGGACGCATCCGTGATGGATATGCTGGAGCGCATCATGCTCAATGCCGCGCTGGCCGGCGTAAGCCTCGACGGGCGGAGATTTTTCTACGAGAACATGCTGCGGCGGGCGAAGAAACTCCCTTATGAGCTGATCTGGGGCCAGGAGCGCACGGAGTACATTCTAAGCTACTGCTGTCCGCCGAATCTCTGCCGCACGATCGCGGAGTCCTCGGAATATGCCTTCGCGCAGGACCGCTGCGGCGTCTGGACCGGGCTTTACGGGGACTGCCGCGGAACGTTTACGCTGGAAAACGGGGCGCGGTTCACTCTCGCCGAAAGCACAGACTATCCGTATGACGGGAAAATCGTATTTTCCGTTTCCGAAAGCAGCGGGAAACCGTTCACGCTTCACGTGCGTGTCCCGGGATGGGTGAGGGAAGGAACCTTTTCCGCGGGAGGAAAGACGCGTGCCCTGACCCGTGAGGATGCGGGCAGATATCTGAGTGTCGAAGTTCCGGCGGATCAGGCGAGCGGCGCCTCCGCGCAGGTGATCGCGGAGCTCGATCTTTCGGTGAAACCCCGCCTGACGGTCGGAAACGACCTGATCGAGGAGGACAACGGACATGTCTGCGTGGAGGCGGGACCGCTGGTTTACTGCATTGAATCGGCGGATGTGGAAGGCACGGGCGTCGGGTCGCTGGCTGACCTTCTGGTGCCTTCGGACGCTTCGTTTGCCGAAAAGCGGATCAGCATCGGAAATACTCCGGTGAAAGCGCTGACTTCGGAGTTCCTGGCGGTTCCGCGCAAGGACAGCGAAAGGAACGCACTGTACCGGGATTTCGAGCCGGTGAAGCCGTACAAGGTGCCGGTGCAGATGATTCCATACTTTGCGTGGGACAACCGCGGCCGCGGAGAGATGATGGTGTGGCTGCCGCTGACCTGGAGATAAACCCTCCGCACCGCTGTACAGATGTCCCATGAGAGCAGACCGGACAAAACGTTTCAGCAGCCCGGCGGTAAAGCCCCCGTGAGGGATGCATGCTGAGACTGATAGGATGAAAATCGTTATCGACGGAGCTTATCCTGCCGGTCTGAGACCGGCATAACAGATACCGGCATCTGAAAGTGGACGCCGCGGTTACATGAGATCAGAATGGAGCAGAACATGAGAAAGGTAATTATTTCACTGGCGCCGGTGAGATCCGGCGATCCGGTTGACGCCGAAAGCCTGGCGGAGGATGTGGCCGCCTGTGTAAAGGCAGGCGCGGGAATGTGCCACCTGCACTGCCGCCTGGCAGACGGGTCCCTGTCGCCGGATACGTCATACCTTAAAAAACAATTCGAGGAGATCGGGAAGCGCTGCGATGTGGTGTGGCAGGCTTCCACGGGCGGTGTTTCCGATATGACGATCGAAGAGCGCTGCCATCCGCTGGATATCCCCGGCGTGGAGAGTTCGTCGCTGAACGCGGGCTCCACAAACCTGAACGGCGCGGTGTACATCAATACCTGGGAGCAGATTGATTACTGCGCAAAAGCTTCCTGGGAGAGAGGCATCATCCCCGAAGTGGAAGTTTTCGATATCGGTATGCTATATAATATCGAGCGGAGCGCGCAGAGAGTACCCTACCACCGCCCGATTTTCTACAACCTGGTATTCGGCCACAAGGGCGGCATGCAGGCGGACATGAAATGCCTGACCGCTTTCATCAGCGCTGTGCCGCAAAACGCGGTTTGGGGCGTCACGCATTACGGGCGGGACAACTGGGAGTTCCTGGCAGCCGCGATCGCGATGGGCGCCGCGGATGTCCGCATCGGGTTCGAGGACAGCAATTATCTGGCTCCCGGAAAGACGGCCGTGAAGAATGCTGAGCTGGTGGAGCGGCTGGTCCAGCTGATCCGCGCCGAGGGACTGGAGCCGGCGACGCCGGATGAAACCCGACGGATCATGAACCTGAAGCGGGGCCATTGAGCCAGCCGAAAAATATAGGAAAAGCCGGGCAGCCAGTGCGGAAGACCAGGCAGCAGAGCGGGCCTGTCGGACAGCAGGAAACCAGAGATGACACACCAGGGCCGGTCATACGGCGGGCAGGCCAGACGGACGGCTGGAAAGCAAGAGTCGTTAAACCCTGGTCGGCTGCGAGGTGAAGCGGGCCTGTCGAACGGACTGGAAAGAGGGCGAAGGCACATCAAGCCGGCTGTGCGGCAGAATATGTCCGGCGAATGGTAAAGAAAGATGTAAAGAGAAGAAGGCTTCCGCCCGGTACGCAGAAAGTACCGGGCGGAAGCCCTTCTGTTTCCAAATCATGTTGTGATTCAGGCTTTTCTGTTTTCTGATTTGGCTTTTGTGATTCCGGCCATTGCGCTTTTTCCGATCTGGCCTTTGAAATTCAGGCTTTTCCGATTTAACCTTTGTGATTTCAGCCTTTGCGGAATCCGGTTATCCTGTTCTTTTCAGCTTTCTACCGGCGTAATCCTGAGCGTCCACGCGCAGTCACAGGGTTTCTTTTCGGGAAGATGAACGATCAGTCCTTCCG
Source organism: Lachnospiraceae bacterium (assembly GCA_050944455.1). Classification (GTDB taxonomy): domain Bacteria; phylum Bacillota; class Clostridia; order Lachnospirales; family Lachnospiraceae; genus Anthropogastromicrobium. Next base: position 29,005 of record JBMNRC010000007.1, on the reverse strand, counting down.
GCGTCTGCTCCCAGCGCAGCGGTGCTTCACAGCCGAGCAGCGACACGTCGCGGATCTTCACCGGGGACTTCCCGGCGGCGAAAGTTTTTACGGTCAGGGTGCCGTCGGACGGCCAGCCCATGGCGATGGCGTAGACGGCATTCTTCGTGCGGGTAAACCGGAAATCGTGCTCGCCCATCGCGGCGGCCGGGCCGTCGGTGACTATGCCTTTATTAAGCTGAACGTGCAGCTTGTCCACGTCGAAATTCTCATCGCCGCTGATCGCGGGCCCTTCTCCAAACACGCTGAACGGCCTGGTTCCGTAAATCGCCTCGCCGTTGATTCTGAGCCAGTCTCCGATCTTTTCGAGTTCCCGCACCGCGTCCGGGTGGAAGGAACCGTCCGCCCTGGGCCCGACGTTCAGCAGCAGGTTTCCGTTTTTCGACACGATATCGCACAGCTGTCCGATGATTTCCTTCGCGGGCCTGTACTTCGGCTCCTGAACGATACACCAGGTATAGGTCTTGTAGTCAACCTTCTCTTCCAGCCGGTCGTCGCACTGCCACACGTACGGTTGGAGCCCAGCGAAATGCCCGAGCTCGGCGTCATACACGCCGATGCCGGCCGGGTAATCCTTATTCTTGTAGGTGAGAACGCGGGGAACGCTGCCGGCGGTGCTGTAGAAATGCGAAGCGGCCTGATACCGCGTTTGCTCCGCGATGATAAAAGCGCGGCTGTCAAAGTAGAGCACGTCCGGCTGATACCGGTCGGTTACCTCATTGACCTTCGCGAGCCACTGCCGGTTGAATTTTTCGTCCGGATAGCGGTAGGGGAGGTAGCGGTTGGTCTCCAGCGGAAGCGCGGGGCCGTAATACACTTCGTTGACCGGGTCATACACGTCGGCCTCGTTATCGGTGGACATGAACCATCCCCACAGCCAGGCGTGGTGGAAGGTCGCCAGGAATTTCAGGCCGCGTTTCCGAAAAGCCTTTTCGCATTCGCCGACGACGTCCCGGTGAGGCCCCATTTTCACTGAGTTGACCGGGTTTACTTTGCTGTCCCACATAGAGAAGTTGTCGGCGTGCTCGGTAACAGGACCGGCATATTTTGCCCCGGAGCGGACAGCGAGGTCCGCCCATTCGTCCGGGTCGAACTTCTCGCCTTTCATCATCGGAATGAAATCCTTGTACCCGAAATCGTGAAGCTTTCCGTAATGCTGTTCATGCCAGAGATTCTGCGGAAGGCCTTTGGTGTACATGTTGCGGGAGTACCATTCGTTCATATAGGCGGGGACGCTGTAGGGCCCCCAGTGAAAGAACATGCCGAATTTGGCGTCACGGTACCACTCCGGGGGATTCATCATCAGGGAATCCCAATCTGGTTTCTTTTCTGCGGACATTTTTCGATCCTTTCTGCTTCATCTGGGAAGCAGGTATAAAGCGGCAGGCGTGTCAGTGATTCGCCCGCCTGGTTTACTTACGGGTTTTGAGAACCTCTCCGCCTGAGCTGTATTTCAGGCGGAGCCTGTGCCGCCAGGTTTTTCAGCCAAAGAGCGGCCTGCTGAAAACACAGGCCTGGCTGACCCGGCGGGGGACAGGCCAGAGCGTTGATCAGGTTATTGAGCGGATCCGGCCGCTGCTGTTCTTTCAGTTTTCCTTTGGTATGATCCTGAGCGTCCACGCGCATTCACAGGGCTTCTTTTCGGGAAGATGAACCGTGAGTCCTTTCGGCATCTGCTCCCAGCGCAGCGGTGCTTCGCAGCCGAGCAGCGACACGTCGCGGATCTGCACCGGGGACTTCCCGGCGGCGAAAGTTTTTACGGTCAGGGTGCCGTCGGACGGCCAGCCCATGGCGATGGCGTAGACGGCATTCTTCGCGCGGGTAAACCGGAAATCGTGCTCACCCATCGCGGCGGCTGTCACGTCGGTGGAAGCGCCTTTTTTGAGCTGGTCGTGCAGCTTGTCCACGTCGAAGTTTTCGTCGCGGCTGACCGCGGGCCCTTCTCCGCACACGCTGAACGGCCTGGTCCCGTAAATCGCCTCACCGTTGATTCTGAGCCAGTCTCCGATCTTTTCGAGCTCCCGCACCGCGTCGGGATGGAAGGAACCGTCCGCCCTGGGTCCGACGTTCAGCAGCAGATTCCCGTTTTTTGACACGATATCGCACAGCTGTTCGATGACTTTCTTCGCGGGCTTGTATTTCGGCTCCTGAACGATACACCAGGTAATGCTGTTTTCCAGCCGGTCGTCACACTGCCATACATACGGTTTGGGTTCGGCGAAATGCCCGAGCTCCGCGTCGTACACGCCGATTCCGGCCGGGAAGTCCTCCTGCTTGTAGGTGAGAACGCGGGGAACGCTGCCTGCGGTGCGGTAAAAATGCGAGGCGGCCTGATACCGCGTTTCCTCCGCGATGATGCAGGTGCGGCTGTCAAAATAGAGCGCGTCCGGCTGATACCGGTCGGTTACCTCATTGACCTTCGCGAGCCACTGCCGGTTGAACTTTTCGTCCGGATAGCGGTAGGGGAGATAGCGGTTGGTCTCCAGCGGAAGCGCGGGTCCGTAGTACACTTCGTTGGCCGGGTCATACACGTCGGCCTCGTTATCGGTGGACATGAACCATCCCCACAGCCAGGCGTGGTGGAAGGTCGCCAGGAATTTCAGGCCGCGTTTCCGGAAGGCTTTTTCGCACTCGCCGACGACGTCGCGGTGAGGCCCCATTTTCACTGAGTTGACCGGGTTCACTTTGCTGTCCCACATAGAGAAGTTGTCGGCGTGCTCGGTAACAGGGCCGGCATATTTTGCCCCGGAGCGGACAACGAGGTCCGCCCATTCGTCCGGGTCGAACTTCTCGCCTTTCATCATCGGGATGAAATCCTTGTACCCGAAATCGTGAAGCTTTCCGTAATGCTTTTCATGCCAGATATTCTGTTCCAGGCCTATTGCGTACATATTGCGGGAGTACCATTCGTTCATATAGGCGGGGACGCTGTAGGGCCCCCAGTGGAAGAACATGCCGAATTTGGCGTCCCGGAACCACTCCGGGGGATCCATCATCAGGGAATCCCAATCTGGTTTCTTTTCTGCGGACATCTTTCGATCCTTTCTGCTTCAGCTGAGAAGCAGATATAGCGGCAGACGCGGCAGTGAGGCGTCTGCCCGGTTTACTTAAAGGTTTTGTGAACCTCTCCATCTGAGCAGTATTTCAGTTGAAGCCTGTGCCGCCGGGTTTTTCAGTCAGGACCGTGCGGGAGCGGCTGTCTGGGTGGCTGTGTGAGCGACGATGGAGTACAGTCGGCTGGCAGAGTCCATTATCCCATGGCGACAGGCACCCGGTAGAACGAGAGCGGCGGAAGGAAAGTCACTTCATCGGTCGGCGGGCAGCGCGTTGGATCGGCCTGCCAGGCGAAGGAGATCCGGGGATCTTTTCCGGGCCGGCGGGATGGCGTCAGATAGATATGGTTGAGATCCTCCCGGGCTGCCTGAAAACCGGTCAGCGCAATCTCCCCTGATTCGTCTTCGAGCGTGAAACCGTTCATCGCGGGATCCAGGCTGTGGTACACGAACCCCAGTTTCATATGGGAGAAGGTAAGGCGGATCCGCCCGTCGGCCTGAAGCACCGCCTCCGTCAGGTCCGGGGCGGCAAATTCCGGCGCGCCGGCCAGAACATGCGCCGCCTGCCTGGCCAGCTTTTCACCGAGCAGCAGATTGGCGCCGGCGCTGTTGTGAATTCCGTCGGACATGGCGTTGTTGGTCGTGGAGATCACGGTGACGCCCGGGATCCTCAGGGCGGCCTGGCGCTGGGCTTCGCGGATCTGTCCCCAGGAGACGTCCTCGGTGCAGTCCACAAAGCGGTTCAGCTGGCAGGTGAAGAACGGGATTTCATAACCGAGAGCTTTGCGCAGGGCGCTGACCATCCGCTCGAAATTTTCATAGTAGTGCGGCGCCGCGGAGGGATCCCCGTCGGAACATCCCTGGTACCACAGAACGCCGGCGTACTTTCCCCGGGTGGCACGGATCCGGTCCATCATGCAGGCGTAGAGATCGCCGGTCTCCGGGTGCCAGCGGGACATCGGGGAGCCGCCGAGCGACGCCTGGATCAGCCCGACAGGCATATGGGTGAATTCATAGAGATACTTGCCGAAGGAGAGATACGGCGAGACGCCCGGCACGCCCATCTCTTCGTTGGCGGGGGAACCCGCGTCCGTGCTCTCGTTCATCGGGTGGCAGGCGAGGTCCCACCGGCAGCGGTTCCGGAACAGGTGGACATGCACGTCCGGCGGGTCGCAGACATAGTCCCGGCCGTATCCGGAGGAATTGGACTGCCCTGCGATGATAAAAACATTTCCGACGCCGAGATGGAGAACGCAGTCGCCGCGGTACAGCCAGGTCAGGTGAGGTTTGGTGCTGCGGGTTTCCAGGCTGGTGTCGATGCGGTACAGCCCGCCGGCCGGGATTTCGATGGTGTCCCGGAAAGTACCGGTAAAGTCTGGATGGATGTCTGCGCGCAGCGGCGTCCATGGGACGACGGGGAAATTGTCGTCCTCCCGGACGACACGGTAGATGGGCCGGACGCAGGCGACTCCCACTTCAATCGCCGCAGGGTGAACCTGAAAATGCCCGGCGAGAACAGCCTTTGCGGATCCGCTTTCCTGCTGCAGGATTTCCCAGTCAGCAGGCGCTTCAGTCAGTGTGATTCCATGCATGATTGTGCGGCTGGCATGCCGTCAGCCATACCTCCTCCTTTGTGCGTTTCCGTTCTGTAAAGATTCCTGAACCGGCCTTGTTCATGAGCGGCCGAAGCCAGCTCCCGGTTTCATTCCGGATCGATTCCTGAACTGGCCTTGTTCATGAGCGGCCGAAGCCAGCTCCTGGTTTTCATTCTGTATCGATTCCTGAACCGGCCGTGTTCATGAGCGGCCGGAGTCAGCTCCCGGTTTTCATTCTGTATTGATTCCTGAACCGGCCGCGTTCCAGAGTAATCTGCGTCAGCTTCCGGTTTCCGTTTCGGAAGCTCCTACCCAATCCTGGTAAATCTGATTCTGGCGGGCGATATACTCGTCGAGTCCCTCGCTGCGCATTTCTTCCAGCCTGGCTTTCCACATTTCGACCGCGTCCCCGTCGCCGATGATGCATTGGATGAACGCGGAGAAAGCGCTGCTGGTGGAAAATTTTTCGCTGGGTTCTTTCGGGACAATCTGAAATTCCTCAGCCCGCTCCACCTGAATAGTGTTGGTCCGGTTCCAGGCAAGATCCCTGGCCGCGAGCCTGGTGCAGTCTTTTCCGTACAGAACCTCGTTGATGGCGCTGTCCTCGAAATCCGCGTCCGTCCCGCCCCAGGTCACGAGAGTGGCAAAGAGGCTGATGGACGGATATTTTTCCTGCAGCTGTTCGGTCAGGGACTCCTCCGAAGTATCGAGGAGGCATTCGACGCTGCCGTCCTCATCCAGCCTGTAGTCGACTCCCTCCAGACCGTACTTGCACATCCTCAGCCCTTCATCCGAGAGCAGATAATCGTAGAGAGACAGGATGCGGTCCATCTTTTCGGCGTCCACGTTAGAGGAAATGTAGGACTCGGACCAGAACCTCGAGCTGGAGTTGCTGTAATGCTTTCCGTCCGGCGCCGCAAAAATCGGTAGCACATCCACGCAGCTGCTGAAGTCCTCCTCGTTGCCGGCGGCCTCCCAGGCTTCCTTGAGCTTGAGCAGGGAGCTGGGCGACGATTTGTATTCCAGGCATCCGAGTTTCCCCTCCGCGAAGTCCTGCAGCACTTCCTGCGGGTTCTTGGAATAAAAGTCCGGGTCGAGCCCTCCGCTCTCGTACATTTCCCGGTAGGCGGACACGACGTCCAGAAAATCATCCGTCGTCCAGGAGGGAACGTAAGTTCCGTCATCCGCCTGGATCCAGGAATAGACGTTGCATTCCGGCGCGATCCCCAGCATCACCCATTTGCCCAGAGCGCTCAGGGTATTGACGTTGTATCCGATGGTGTCGTCCTGGCCGTTCCCGTCGGGATCGTCCTTCGCGAAGGCGGTGATCATCGAGATAAACTCATCGAGATTCGTGGGATTCTTCAGCCCGAGGTTTTCCATCCAGTCCCGCCGCACGATCATGGCGGCGTCCGAGCTGGAGAGCTCGGGATTGACGAAGGAGACCCTGGGAATAGCGTAAAAATGGCCGTCTTTGTAGCGCGTGTATTCCAGCGTCTCCATCAGTGCCTGCAGGTGCGGGTACGCGGAAAGGTCGTCAGGAAGGGGAGAAATGCTCCCGGACTCGATCATGGTCTCGTAGAAAGCGCTGTCGTTGGTATCGGAGGACGAAATCGTCAGGGTCGCGAATACATCGGGAAGGCTGTCGGTAGCGGAATGCATCTGGTAATAATCCTTGTAATTGCTCCAGTCTACCGATACCGGTTCAATGCGGATCGCGAATTTCTCTTCGATGCAGTCCCGCATCGCGTCGCTCTGCCCTGTGGTCATCGCGCTGATTTCCCAGTCGCCGATGGAAATGGTCAGCTCCGTGAGAGCCGAGGGATCGGCGCAGGCGGAGGATATCCCCGGTCCGTCAGTAAAAGCGCCCGTTTCCTCCGCTTCAGAGCCTTCGGCAATGTCTCCGGCGTCCCGGGACGAGGCACTGTCCGGCTCAGACGATGCCGCTTCCGTCAGGCCGTTTTCCGCACCGGATACCGCGCCCGCGGAAGTATCGGCATCCGTGCCGGATGAAGAAATCCCCGCGTCTCCGTTTCCGCTGACGGAGCAGCCGGCCAGCAGGCAGGCGGAGATCAGGATCGCGCGGAAGCCATTTTTTGCTTGTTCAGAGGTCATCTTTTTCATCCTCCGGATTTTCCTCAGGCGGCAGATCGGTATCTTTCCGGTAGCTGGACGGAGTGACTCCGGTCGCCTTTTTGAACACCTTCGCGAAATAGAAATAGTCCTGGTAGCCGACCGACGCCGCGACAAGCGAAATCGGCATGTCGGTATCCCGCAGGAGCGGAACCGCGTGTTCCACCCGGACAGAAGTGAGGTAGCTCGAGAACGTATGGCCGGTTTTCTGCCGGAACAGCTGGCCCGCGTAATTCGCGTTGATGGAGCACAGGTCAGCCAGCGTCTGGATGGAAATATCCTCCATGTAATGGCTGTTGATATAGTCGATCATTCTGGCAACCGCGCGGTTTCTGACGGCGGCTTCCGGCACGGGGACGGCGGGAGACGGCGCCGCTTTCTTCTGGTTTCCGGCGGCGTCCCGCTTTGCGAGAAGGCTGCGGGCTTTGTTCAGCGTTTCCGTGAGCTCCCGGCGGGAGAATGGCTTCAGGCAGTAGCCGATCGCCGAATTGAGCATGGCGCTCTGGGCGTAGGAGAATTCCGCGTAGGCGCTGATCACGATGAAGAGTGTGGGCAGCCCTTCCCGGCGCGCTGCTTCGAGAATTTCGAGCCCGGTCATGCCGGGCAGGCGCACGTCGACGAAGGCAAGATCCGGTTTCTCGTCGCGCAGAAAGCGCATGCCCGAGATGCCGTCGCTGCATTCCCCGATGATTTCGATATCGTCCGGATGCCCGAGAGAGGCGATGAGGCTTTTGATTACCCACTTTTCATCGTCAATAATTACTGTTCTGTACATATCTGTTCAGTTCCTCCCTGCTCCGGTTTGTGTCCGGTGGAAGAAGATCCTCCGCTCTCAGGATCACACGGTGCTGCCGGCTTCCTGCCCGGCGGTTAAAGGCTTTCCGCTGCCAGGATCGTCCTGCGCGCCCGCCGCTTCCCGTCCGGAGGGGGAATCCCCGGCAGCGTGAGGATCACGCGGCGTGCTGCCAGAGGGTTCCCGCCCGGAGGAGAACGCCTCTCCGGCGCCAGACCCGCGCGGCGCACTGCCGGCGGGCTCCCGTCCGGAGTAAGCTGCCTTTCCAGAGTCAGGACCACGCAGCGCGCTGTCAGCCGCTTCCTGCCCGGAGAAAGAAGACAGCGCCATGATTTCGGAAGGTATGGTGAGTTCGATGTTGGTTCCCGCGCCTTCCCAGGAGCGGATGTCTATAGCGTAGTCCGGGCCGTAATAAAGGATGATGCGGCTGTTCACATTGTACAGGCCGATACTGTCGTGGTGGGATTCATTGTACCGTTTCCAGTCGTCCCCGGACCGTCCTGTGCCGCCGGCAAGCGCCTGCTTCAGTTCAGCGAGTTTTTCCGCGCTCATGCCGACGCCCGTATCCATGACGGAGATGACCAGAACGTTCCGCGTCTCGTCGACGCGCGCGGAAAGAATCAGCTTCCCGCGTCTCATGCTGGGCTCGAGACCGTGCACGATCGCGTTCTCGACGAGCGGTTGGATGATCATCCTGGGGATCTGCCAGTCCAGCGCCTTCTTCTGGATGCTGTACTGCACGCTGAAGCGGTCCTCGAACCGGCAGGACTGGATCATCAGATAGTCCCTCACGATATCCATCTCCTGGGAGAGCGCTACTAGCTCGCTTCCGCGGATGCTGTACTGCAGGATGCGCGACAGGGACACCGTCACTTCCTGGATTTTCTCGTCCTGCCCGGAGACGGCCATGCCGTTGATGGTGGTGAGCGTGTTGTTCAGGAAATGAGGGTTGATCTGGCTGCGCAGAAACGCGATTTCCGTCTGTCGGTTGTTCATCTCCATCTCGTACATGCGCGTGTAGTTGTTGTAGATGGTGAGGTTCAGCCGGTTGATCTGCTCCATCATCCGGTTGTAGGCGCGGTAGATGTCCCGGACTTCCGCGACTCCGTATTTATCGCCGGCCGGCTCAGCCGATGTGTGCATGGTTCTGCGCTCGCCGCTGGAAATCTCGTTCATGACCTTCGTGAGGCTGCGCAGCGCGCCGGCCAGGAGCATCCAGCGGTAAAGGGCGACCAGCCAGAGCACGGTGCTCAGGGCGATCAGTATCGCGAACTGCCTGATTGAGGAGACGTAATAGGAGTGAAGGTAGTCATCGCTCTCAAAAAGCACATACAGTGTGCCGTTCCCTGACGTAAGGGTGAAAGCTTCCGCCATGTAATTTTCATCGTCAATCCGCACGCTTTCGACGGTCTGGTCGGGAAGACCGCTCAGCCCTTCCAGCAGGGAGGAATCCCCGTAGATCAGGGAGCCGCTGCTATCCAGGTAAACGACCGACGGCATGACGTCATCGCCCGTGTCTGCGGCCGAAGAGAGGCCGGAGGAGAAGAGCTTTCCGGTGTTGATGGCCAGGTAGGCGGTACCCAGCCTCCGGCTGTTTCCGTAGATGTTGAGCTGCTCCACCGGCATGGCCAGGATCTGGCAGTCGATTTCCCCGATCCTGGCTGTCCCGAGGGATTTCAGGGAGTAGCCGGATTCTGAAGTCTGCTCCTCATAGGCTTCGTAAAGGGAGGGAGAGACGGTCAGGGAGATGCTGCTTCCGGACGGGTCCGAACTGATCACGGCGATATCCTGAATGAAAGAACTCAGCTTCGCGATGCTGTTCAGGTTGTTGTAGACATTCTGGTAGGCCAGGTATTTTTCCTCCGGATCGGAGATCTGGATGTAATCCTGGACCAGCGAACTGTAGGCAGCGCTGTAGGCGATATTCTCAAAGGTTTCGTAGGCGCGCGACGTCTCGGACATCAGCTGGGAGGAATACAATGTCAGATATTTTTTCAGGTTGCGTTTCTGGATAGAGATGCTGTTGCAGATGCCGAACAGGCAGATTCCGACGAAACAGATCAGAAAAGAACCTATGGTAAATACGAGCTGCTTCCGCAGCGTACGAATCTTCTTTTTTGAATGCATGCGGTCAGCCGCCTTTCCCGTGTCCGAATGTATTTCCCGAGTCTGATACTTCCTATTGATACTCATATTATTTTAACACGGAACCCGCTTTTTCTTTATGGAAGTTTCCATGGAAAATATGGAAAAATCGGAATAACATGACAAATATGCAGCGGAATACTTATTAATTCTGTAAGCAGAGCATCCTGTGCCGGAACAAAAATGCGTGAATTAGTCCATAAAATCTCTGAAAAATCCATTGAGCATGGTCAATCTGGCAGATATAATGAGAACAGTGAAAAGGGAATTATTCCCTGGTTCCGTATATTTTTCCGTTAATTTTCCGTAAATTGTCAGTTTTCGGCTGGATACCGCTCTTCCCGGCATGGAGACCGGGACAGCAGGCGCGGGCACAGCCGGGTCAGGGGGGACAGAATGGCAAAAACCAAAAGCGCGGCAGAAAAACTGCCGTTCAGCGTGCGGAGGCACCGCTTTGCGCAGAAACTCTGGAGGCAGAGATCGCTGCTTCTGATGGCCGCGTTTCCGATGGCGCTGCTGATCATTTTCAAGTATGTGCCGATCTACGGAATTCTGATTGCCTTCAAGAAATACCGGCCGTCGAGAGGCGTCTGGGGCAGCGAGTGGCTGGATCCGTTCTGGAAAAACTACACGAAGTTCTTCAAGAACGTGAACAGCAGCTACATTATCTGGAACACCGTGCGCGTCGGCGTCCTGACGCTGCTGTTCACCTACCCGATGCCGATCATCTTTGCTCTGCTTCTGAATGAGCTGCGGGGGAACGTGTACAAGAGAGTCGTCCAGACGATCTCCTACATCCCGCATTTCATCTCCATCGTGGTGGTCTGCTCCATGCTGAACAGCTTCGGCTCCCTCTCGGGAATGTTCAATGATATCCGGGCGTTCTTCGGGCTGGCGAGGATCGACATGAACCACGGCGACACGTATTTCCTCCAGGAATACATCGGGTCGGCGGTCTGGCAGGGCGTCGGATGGGGTTCCATCATCTATCTGTCGGCGCTCTCCAACGTGGACACATCCCTGTATGACGTCGCGAACCTGGACGGCGCGAACCGCTGGCAGAAGATGCGCCATATCGCTCTCCCGGCCATTCTCCCGACGTCGACGGTCATCCTGATCATGAACGCCGGAAATGTCATGAACTCGGATTACACAAAGATCCTTCTGATGCAGAACGACAGCAACCGGAGCGAGCTGGAGGTGATCTCCACGTTCGTGTATCACCAGGGTATCGAAGCCGGCGAGTTCAGCTATTCCACGGCGGTGAACCTCTTCGCGTCGGTGATCAGCTTCTGTCTGGTGTTCGGCACGAACATGATCGTCCGGCGGATCAGCCCGGAGAACAGCCTGTGGTAAGGGAGGAAAACATGACAGCCGCGAAAACCAAGAAAGTCAATAACAAGATTCATATCGGAAGCAGGGCCGTCGACGTCATCCTGTGGATTTTCTTCGCCGCCGCTTCCGTCATCTTCATCTATCCGTTTCTGAATGTCCTGGCGGTATCGTTCTCCTCCAACGAGATGATCTCCCAGGGCAAGGTGACCATCTTCCCGAGAGGCTTCAACACCTACGGGTATCAGCTGCTTTTCAAGGAAGCCCATATCTGGCAGGCCTACCTCAACACAGTGATCATCTGCGTCGGGTTTGCCGCCTTCAACCTGGTTTCCACCTCGCTGCTGGCGTACGTGATGATGATCCGCGATTTTGTCTTCAGAAAGCTGTTCTCGATTCTGCTTCTGATCACGATGTTTTTCTCGGGCGGAACCATCCCGACATACCTGTGGATCCAGAAGCTCGGGCTGATCAACAGCTGGTGGTCCCTGATCCTCCCGGGATGCCTCTCCGCTTACAACGTTTTCGTTTACCGCGCGTTCTACCAGGGCATCTCGACGGAGATCCGCGAGGCCGCGAAGATCGACGGAGCGGGAGAGTTCCAGATCCTTGTGAGAATCTATGTTCCGCTGTCCAAGGCGCTTTACGCGACGTTCGGCCTGTTCGCCATCGTCGGCATGTGGAACAGCTACTATGACGCTTTGCTTTATATTCATGATCAGTCGAAGCAGCCGATCCAGATGATCCTGAGAAAAATCGTGTTCACGGCCCTCGGCAGCGATATGACCGAGACGACGCAGATGATGCAGAACGGAAAACTCAACCGCCTGAACCTGCAGTATGCCTGCATCGTCGCGACCATGCTCCCGATCATGGTGATTTACCCGTTCCTGCAGAAATACTTTACGCAGGGCATGCAGCTCGGGGCGGTCAAAGGATGACGGAGCGGAGTTCCTCTCATTTTATTCCTTTACCCATTTATTCAGCGGACAAGCGCAATACCGCGCTTTGATCTAACATGACTGCGGTTTAGGATTTCCCGGAGAACAGGCGGAGGCGCCGCCGGTCCGAACGATGAAATCCGGAAACCGAGTCAGAAGGAGGATTTTTATGAAAAAAACAAGCAGGATTCTCGCGGCGCTCGCCGCGGGGGCGATGGCTGTCTCTCTGATGCCGGTATCCGCGATGGCAGACGAAAACAGCACGGGGATCGACCTGGGTGAGATCGACTTCTCCACCTGGGCTACCGCCGCGGACAACGGGATGGACCTTCCGGAAATTGAGGACGGCACTCTCGAGATCACCGCGAACATCCCGGATTTCAACATGACTTCCGAGGGTACGCAGATTCAGGCTCTGTGGGAGCAGGCCATGGAGCACTATCTGGGCGTCGATATCGACGTTACCTTCAACCGCACGGCCTGGGCCGACTACAGAACCAATGAGCTCACGCTGCTGGCTGCCGGGGACGTCGCGGATGTCAACACCTATTCCTACGGAACTTCGTCCATCGTCGAGTACGGCGACGACGGCGTCGTCCTTAACCTTGCCGACTACCAGGATTACATCAAATATTACTGGGATTATGTCGACGGCCATCCGAACGGCCGCACTGTCGCGTCCACGGCGGACGGCAACATGTATTACTTCATGGACGGCATGAACAACGAGGACAACATCCAGGGCGCGCAGTCCTTCACCGCATTCGCGTACCGCTTTGACGTGCTGCAGGAGCTCGGCCTTGAGCCGGCTACTACGCTGGATGAGTTTACCCAGCTGTGCGCCGACCTGCAGGCAAAGATCGACGACGGAACGATCGACGCCGACTACGTGATTTTCAACTCCGACGCGAACTACGCGTTCTACCGCGGCTTCGTCGGCATCTTCCACACCTGGGACACGCTGTACTGGAATGGCACCGAGTGGGCGTTCGGGCCGATCGAGGACAACTTCCGCGAGATGCTCAAATACCTGAACAGCCTGTACGCTGCCGGATACATCGATCCGGAGTTCGCTACCGCTGACGGCAACACCGAAACCCAGAAGGCTACGACCGGCTCGGTTCTGATCTGCCCGACTCTGTGGGCTGGCATGGCGGCTTCCTGGAACACCGCGGCAAGCGATGATTCCGGCATCGAGTGGGGACTCGCGTATCTCCCCGAGAACACCGATTACGGCACCGCGTGGAAGTGGGGCTCCAAGCTTCCGGGCAAGAACCTGAACGTCAACATGGGTATCTATATCAGCGGCGAAACCGAGTATCCTGAGTATATGGTCGCCATGATCGACTATCAGTATTCTGACGAAATGACCAACCTCCTGAACTGGGGCGTTGAAGGAAAGAGCTACACGGTTGACGATGACGGAAGCAAGACCTACGTCGATGCCATCCTTGACGCCGACAGCCCGGCGACCGCAAGCGCTGAGCTCGGCCTGATGGCATCCGCCGTCTGCCGCACCGGCATCCCGTTCACCCCGCAGAACTTCTCCGCGATGCTTCAGGTCGCTTCCCTGCCTGAGCCGTGGTGGAGCGCTGACGACGGCTATTTCGAGAGCAAGTACTGGATCGAGTCCGACCGCCAGGGCGGCGAGGATTCCGTATCCCCCGCTGACCGTCCTGCTGTGACAACGCTTGACACCGACCAGTCAACCGCAAAATCCCAGCTGACAAGCGCTTGCGAGACTTACGCGAAGGAAGAGGCTATCAAGTTCATCACGGGCGAGTACGATCCGAACGACGACGCGGCATGGGAGTCCTATGTCGAAGGCGTCAAGTCCCAGTCTGATGAAGATTTCGACGAGACCATCCAGATGCTGAACGACAATTCCGTTGTCGAGACGGAAACCGAGACCGAAACCGAGGCAGAATAATCCGCAGATGATTTCGGCCTGATTCCGCTGCCGGGCCGGTCCGGCCGGCGCGGGAAATGACACACACCGGGGCGGGAGGAACAGGCACAGGGCTGACTGTTTCTCCCGCCCTTATTTACAGTCTGCTGCCGGGCAATCAGGGGAGCAGGCCGCGGAACGCGGGTTCGCGCGGAGCTCCTGTCAGGGAGAACAGTCTCAGCCCGGCACGTGTGTGAAGCGGCGCGGCCTGCCTATCGCGACTGAGGCGGCGGGTGTGCAGCAGGTTTTTTGCGGCATGCGCAGGAATCAGCGGACAGCAGAGCGCGGACTGCGGGCATGTGATGGGAAATCATCCGCGGGCGAAAAAGAAGCGGCCGCAGGGTACGGACAACAGGAAAACGGCGGTAAGCCCGCTGCCGGGCGGAGGCCCGGGGAGGAACAAAATGTTTCAGGTGACGGATCTCAGGACAGAGAACCGGAGGGAACCGATTCTCATCGGCGCCGGAAAGCCTGTCTTTTCATGGAAAATCGGGACGGATGAGGAAAACTGGTTCCAGAAATCCTACCGGATACTCGTCCGGGAGGAGTCGGGAGAAACCGTGTGGGACAGCGGCGAGACAGAATCGCGGCGCCAGAACCAGATCGAGTATGCCGGAACGGCTCTGAAGCCGGACACGCGGTACCTGTGGCAGGTGCGCATCCGCGCGGAAGGAGATCCCGGAGCGTGCGGCACCGGGGAGAGCTTTTTCGAGACCGGGCTGTCTGAGCCGTCCGACTGGCGGGCGGAGTGGATCGGCGAAAACCAGGAAGAGATCTACCATCTGTACCGGAGAAAATTCACGCTCGCGGCGCCGGTGAGGAAGGCGAAACTGTATCTCTGCGCGCTCGGCCATGGGGAGTGCGCGGTCAACGGCCGCCCGGTGACGGACGCCGTGCTGGAGCCAGGCTGGACCGATTACCGCAAAACGATCTATTACACGGCGTACGACGTCACGGAACTGCTGCGGCAGGGAGACAACGCGATATCCGTGATGACCGGCGACGGAATGTACAGCGTGCGCGGCGGGCGGTACGTGTACTACCCGCGCAGCTTCGGCAGGAGGAAGGTTCTCGCCTCCCTGAGAATTCAGTATCAGGACGGGACTTCCGCGGAGATTCCCTCCGACGCCCGCTGGGAGGAAGGCCCGTCGCCGGTCCGTTTCGCCTGCATCTACGGAGGCGAGGATGACGACGGGAGCATCCCCTGGGCTGAGACGTCGATCCCGGACGGCGGATCCTGCGCGGAAGCGGATACAGCCGGGAAGCCCGGCCGGAGCCCGCGAAGCGCGGATTCCGGATGGCATCCCGCACGGACAGTGGAAGCCCCGCAGGGGGAACTGACGGCGCAGCAGATCCTTCCGGTGGAAGTATACCGGCGCTATCCGGCTGTCTCGGTGAAGCGCATCGGGGAAGACCGGTATATCGTCGACTTCGGCGCGAATTTCTCCGGCCGGCCTTCCCTGCGCATCCGCACTGACGGATCGATGGCCGGACGCCGCATCCGACTGGTGCCGGGCGAAGTCCTGCAGCCGGACGGCGATGTGGACACCCGCCTCTGGCACGGCGGATATGAGTGGAACTATTTCTGCGGCAGCGCCGCGGAGCAGACATGGACTCCGCATTTCTCCTACACAGGATTCCGGTATCTGCGCGTGGAAGGGGCTGAAATCCGGGAGATGCCGGAATCAGGCCAAACCCGGGCTGACGGGGAGACGGCTTCGTTTTCGCCGTGCGGGGATCTCCCGGCGGTGACGGAAATCACGGGAGAATTCCTGTGCCCGAAGCTGGAGGAGACGGGAAAATTCACGTGCTCGGACGTTCTCTGGAACCAGATCCACAGCCTGATCCGCCAGGCAATGCTCTCCAACATCAAATCGTACATGACCGACTGCCCTACCCGGGAGAAATTCCCGTGGCTGGAGCAGACTCATCTGATCGGCCCGGCGCTGATGAAAAACTGGGATCTCGGCGCCCTGTACGAGAAAGAAGAGCAGGACTGCGCCGACTCCCAGCATGAGGATGGTCTCATTCCTGATATCTGCCCGGAGTACGGCACCGGGTTTGACCGGTGGCACGAGGGTTTCCTGGACTCCCCGGAGTGGGGCAGCGCCTTCATCCTGAACGCGTGGTTCCAGTACCAGGCGGCCGGAAACACCAGGATTCTCAGGAAGTTCTACCCGGCAATGGCAAAATACGCGGAATACCTTCACCGGAAGAGCTTTCACGGCATCCTTCACCACGGCCTGGGCGACTGGCTGGACATCGGCCCGACGGGGCCCTATTCGCAGAATACGCCGAGAGCTGTGACGGCCACGTGCATTTACGCGCAGGACCTTTCGGTCATGGCGCAGGCGGCGAGACTCCTGGGCCGGCCGGAGGACGCGGAGAGATGGGAGAGCCTGCTGTCGGAGACGGAGGAGAGTTTCCGCGTTCTTTTCGTGGATCCGCAGAGCGGATGGATCGCGAACGGAAGCCAGGCCGCGCAGGCGATGGCGCTGGTCTGCGGGTTGGTCCCCAAAGAGACGGAACCGATGGCGGTCCGGCACCTGAGGGATTCCGTGGAGAAAAGAAAAAACGCCGTCACGGCGGGGGACGTCGGCCATCCGTATCTGGTGGCGGCCCTGCACCGGTACGGGATGGACGATCTTCTGGCCGCGATGGCAGATGTGACGGACGCGCCGGGCTACGGCTACCAGATCCGGTGCGGAGCGACAGCCCTCACCGAGGAATGGGACGGCCCTGACCCGGCCAGGCCGCACGGCTCCCAGAATCACTTCATGCTGGGAAGCCTGGACGAATGGTTCTATACCGGTCCGGGCGGCCTGCCGTCCCTGAGGGACGGAAGCCTGACCGGGGCGATCCGCGTCCAGCCGGCATATGTGCCGGAACTCTCGTCCTGCCATGCGGAGGAAGTTTTCCCGGCGGGCAGGGTGATTGTGGACTGGAGGCGCGATGAGGACGGAACCGTCCGGCTTTCGGTCGCCATTCCCCCGAATATGGAGGCCGTGATCCCGGACGAATCGGGGAAAGCCCGGCGAAAGGTCGGATCCGGGCGGTATCAGATCGCGGTAAAGCCGGAGAATGCCGGCGCGGGCGCGGGAAAGGAAAACAAAGATGAATGAAGAACTCAGGGTTCCGCTTGCGGGCCGGAAACTGACCAGCCATATCCTCCCGTTTCTGTGGATGAAAGGCGAGGGGGAGGAGACCGTCCTGGATGAGATTGAAAAGATCGCGGAGTGCGGCATCCGGGAGATCTGCCTGGAATCGCGGCCGCATCCGGATTTCTGCGGGCCGGGCTGGTGGAAGATCCTTTCCGTGATCCTGCCGGAAGCCAGGCGCCGCGGCATGCGTGTCTGGATCCTGGATGACAGCAGGTTCCCGACCGGCCACGCCAACGGCGGCTTTCAGAAACACCCGGAGCTGGCCAAGTGGTATCTGGCGGAGCGGCATATGGATATCCTGGGGCCGTGCCGGGAATCGGCCGTCCTGATCCAGCCGTTCCTTCCCGGGGACGCGGAGCTCCTGGGGGTTCTCGCCTTCCCGAAGCCGGACACGGACACGCTGGCGGTGAGCCCGGACGGGGTCCTGGACCTGACGGACGGGGTGAAGGACGGTTTCGTCTATTTTGACCTGCCGGAAGGCGCGTACCGCCTGTTCGTGCTGTTCACCACGCAGACGGGCGGCGGGAGGCCGCTGTATATGAACCTGATCGATTCCGACTCGGTGAGGGTGCAGATCGATGAGGTTTACGAAACCCACTACGCGCACTTCTCCCGGTATTTCGGCAGCACGATCGCGGGATTTTTCTCGGATGAGCCGGAGCTGGGAAACGAGCCCGGCTATCCGTTTGACGCGGTTCTGGGGAAGCGGGACGTGAGGCTGCCCTGGAGCTGGCAGCTCAGGGAACGCCTGCAGGAGCGTTTCGGCCCGGATTTCCGGAAAAACCTGCCCGCCCTGTGGTATGAGGCGGGAGAGCGCACCGGGAGCATCCGCGAGGCCTACATGGACGAAGTGACGAAGCTGGTGTACACCTGCTTCACGGCGCAGATCGGCCGCTGGTGCAGAGAGCACTCCGTGGAGTACATCGGGCATATCATCGAGGACGCGAACGCGTCGTCGCGCCTGGGGTGCAGCATCGGCCACTATTTCCGTGAGATGCACGGCCGGGACATGGCCGGGATCGACGTCGTCCATCACCAGATTGTCCCGGGATTTACCGGGAAGATCCACCAGTGGATCGCCGGGGACGAGGACGGGGAATTTTTCCATTACGGAATGTGCCGCCTGGCGTCGGGGGAAGCGCACATCGACCCCAAAAAGAAAAACCGGGCGCTGGTGGAGCTCTACGGCAACTACGGCTGGGCTGAGGGCGTATCGCTGATGCGCTGGCTGGCCAATCACATGCTGGTGTCGGGAATCCGCGAGTTTGTGCCGCACGCTTTTTCCATGACCTATCCGGACCCGGACTGCCCGCCGCATTTCTACGCGCGGGGAAACAACCCGCAGTTCGCGGACTTCGCCTGGCTGATGAGATCGCTGCAGCGCGCCGCCTCCCTGCTGTCGAAGACCAGGCCGGAGGTCCCGGCCGCGGTTCTCTATCACGCGGAATCCGAGTGGGCCTGCGGGAAGAGGGAAGGTGCCGGCCTGTTCCAGAGGCCGGCGCGCGAACTGCTGCGCCGCCAGATCGACTGCGACGTGATCCCGGAGGATGTTCTCCGCGAAAAGGCGGCGGCGCCGGGGACGGAAAGCGGCGCGGAGGACACCGGATACGGGACGCCGGGAGGCCCGGGCGCCTCGGTCACGGACGGAAAACTCCGGATCGGGGAAATGAGCTATTCGTGCCTGGTTCTTCCTGAAATGACGGTGATCGCCCGGGAAGCGGCGGAATTTCTGATTTCGGCGGCGGAGAAGGGCCTGCCCGTCTTCGCGCTGAACCGGAAGCCTGAGCGGGATTTTGACGGGAAACCGCTCCCGGAAAAGTTCGCGGACAGCGTGATCTGCGTACCGGAAGATCAGCTGGCGGACGCGGCGGCAGCCGCGGTGAAGCCCGCCGCTGTCCTGAAAGGCCGCTTCCCGGACCTGCGGCTGTGCAGCGGGTGGACGGAGAGCGGGAAAATCGCGATGTTCTTCAATGAGAGCGTCACACGCCCGGTAGATACAGAGGTGCGCTGGAACTGGGAGGACAGTCAGAAACCGCTGCGGGCGGCGGTCCTGTACGACGCCTGGAGCGACACGGCGGAAACCGTTCCGGTGACGGACGGCCGCATGGCGCTGAAGCTGGACCCGGGGCAGGCCGTGATGGTTCTGCTCTCCGCGGATACGCCGGCGCCTTCCCGCGTCTGGAAAACGAGAGAGGAGATCAGGCTGGAAGGGCCGTTTGCGGTCAGCCGCGCCGATGAGCTCCACCCTGCGGAATTTGTCCCTTATACGACCGTGCAGGGGAGCCTTCTCCCGTCGATGAACGGGCCGGCCTACGATCCTTCGTTTACCGGGTGGTACCGGTACGGGAGCGCGTTCCGGGTGAAAACGGAACCGGGTGAAAGGGTTATCCTCCGCATTCCCGCCGGCGGGGACGCTGTTCTGATATCTGTCAACGGGAAGGAAGCCGGGAGACTGGCCGGGTTCCCGTCGGAGATCGAGATCACGGACGCCGTCAGGGACGGGGAGAACAGCCTGACCCTGCAGTTCTCCACGACCCTCGTCTGGAAGCGGAAGGACGGTGCGTCCACGCATCTGCAGCTGGGCGGGACCGGGCTTCTGGAAGCGCCTGTGCTGAAAATCCTGCGGGAGGAGGAAGCCGCCTCTCCGGGGCAGCCGCAGTCAGCATATCACTGAGAAAATCCTGCGGGAGGAGGAAATCATCTCCGCGGATCTGCACCGCCGATAAACCTGAAAGTGAAAGGGAAAGAAACTGCCGGAATCGGCACGGACGCCGCCTTGCACCCGCGCCGATGATGTACCAAAGAGTGAAAAGGACAGAAAAAGCAGCCGTGCAGATGGATCCGGCGTTATAATAGGGTAAGCTGACCAGAAACCATATCAGGAAAAACAGGTCAGGAAAAGGGGAGGAACAGATCAGATGGGTGAAATGAACGCAAAAAACACTGTGGCGCGGGAGACAATGGATGAAGTGCACCGGAGGCTTGAGACGCCGGTGAAAAAGGGGCTGGTTCTGTCGGAAGAAGGAACGCTGATTGACTGCCCGAATGTTTTCCGGCGGAAGGACGGGCTGTTCGGGATGGTGTACGTGCGCTTTGAGCCGAAGAGCGCACGCCCCGGGTATGAGACCTGGCTGGCCCTGTCCTCGGATTTGCTGCACTGGGAGCCGCAGGGAAAACTGCTGACGGCCGCGGGGCTTTCCGAAACAGGAGAAGGTTCGGACGGACAGTCCGCTGAGCCCGCGCGGGCTGTGAACGGATGGGATTCCTGCCAGAAGGACGGGAGCCTGTGCCTGATCGACCCAGACTGGGGCGGAACCCTGGAGCCGGAGAAGTGGAACGGAAAGTACTGGATGACCTATATCGGCGGAAACCGGCCGGGCTACGAGCCGGATCCCCTGCGGATCGGGGCAGCCTGCGGCGGCGCCGTCATGCCGGGGGCATTCCGGTGCCTTCCGGATCCGGTTCTCGCGGAGAACGACCCGGACGCCCGGCCCTTCGAGCGGACGACCCTGTACAAAAGCTGCGTGATCCACGACCGCGGGCAGACGCTCGGCGCGCCGCTCGTGATGTTCTACAACGCCAAATCGCAGCCGTATTCCATCGAACGGATCGGGATCGCCGTAAGTTCCGACATGACGCACTGGAAGCGTTACGGGGACGACGCGGTGCTCGGAAACGGGATCTTTAGCCGCTGGAATATCGCCGGGGATCCGCAGGTCTCCCGGATGGACGACCTGAACCTGTGGGTGATGAACTACTATGTCGCGATGGACGGGACCGCCTGGGATACTTTCGCCTGCTCAGAGGACCTGGTCCACTGGACTCCCTGGGACGGGGAACCGCTGGTGCGCCCTTCCGAGAGCTTTGACGCGCAGTACGCTCACAAGCCGTTCGTTTTCCGGTACGGCGGGACGGTGTACCATTTCTACTGCGCGGCGACCCCGGAAGGCCGCGGAATCGCGCTGGCGGTTTCCCGCTGAGGGCTGCAAGACTGTGCTAAGTCCGGTCCGGCGGCTCCGGTCTGACCGGCACCTGTCTGCCCCGGCCGGAAAACGGAAGGCGCGGCTCCGCCCCAGATCAGCACCGGCCGGGTCAGCGGCCTGGCGAAGGCCATCCAATGTGTGCCCGGACCGGGCCGGCCGGTGCGTTTCAGCCGGGCTGCGGCCGGCCCTGAAAGCGGTTCCGCAAAACTTGACAAAAACTGACTGATTACCTATACTGGCAAACAAAGGCTGTGAAGGAGAGAGTAGCCCTGTCCAGATGGAAGAGCGAGCCGGCGGCGGTGTGAGGCCGGACCGGAAGGACCCGCGCGAAAATCACTCCGGAGCCGCAGGCTGAAAGGCCGGGGAAGATCCGCAGCTGATCTGAAAACCGATCAGAAAAAACGATTTTCCCGGGAGCCGTGTAAGCCGCGCCGTATTCCCTGCGTCAGAGGGAAGCGTATCACTGTGCGTCCGCACAGCCGTATGCCATGACAATAGGTGGTTGCGAGGCCTCGCCCTGTTGGACGGGGTCTTTTTTTGCCGAATAGCGGGACAGAAACCCGCGGATTCCCGCCCGGTGCGCCAGGCGGATTCCGCTTTGCGCCTCGCCCGGGTTCCTGAATTCTCCCGCACCGTTTTTCCACCGCTGCCTGGCTCTAAACTGGAAAGGAGTTACCCGATGCTTTACAGCAAAGTATCCACGGACCAGAATTTCAGGGACCGTGAACAAAAAGTCATCAGATTCTGGAAGGACAACCAGATCTTCGAAAAGAGCATGACCGAGCGCAAAAAAGGCCCGGAATACATGTTCTACGACGGCCCGCCCACAGCCAACGGCAAGCCGCACATCGGCCATGTCGAAACCCGCACCGTGAAGGATATGATCCCGCGCTACCGCACGATGAAGGGATACTGTGTCCCGAGAAAAGCCGGCTGGGACACGCACGGACTGCCGGTTGAGATCGAGGTGGAAAAATCCCTCGGCATCGAGAACAAGGACCAGATCGAGGATTACGGCATCGAGCCGTTCATCAAAAAGTGCAAGGAAAGCGTCTGGAAATACAAGGGCATGTGGGAGGAGTTCTCCGACCGCGTCGGCTTCTGGGCCGACATGGAGCACCCCTATGTCACCTACGAGAACACCTACATCGAGTCCGAGTGGTGGGCGCTGAAGCAGATCTGGGACAAGGGGCTGCTGTACAAGGGCTTCAAGGTTGTCCCGTACTGCCCGCGCTGCGGAACCCCGCTTTCCACCCACGAGGTCGCTCAGGGATACAAGACGATCAAAGACCGCACCGCGATCGTGCGCTTCAAGGCGGCCGGCGAGGACGCCTATTTCCTGGCCTGGACCACGACGCCCTGGACGCTGCCCAGCAACATCGCGCTCTGCGTCAACCCGGACGAGAAGTACGCGAAAGTGAAGGCGGCCGACGGCTGTACCTATTATCTGGCGGAAGCGCTGCTGGACAAAGTTCTCGGCCCCCTGGCAAAGGACGGCGGGAAGGCGTACGAGATCCTGGAGGAGTACAAAGGCTCCGACCTTGAGTACAGGGAGTACGAGCCGCTGTACCAGTGCGCGGCCGACGCGGTGGCAAAGCAGAAGAAAAAGGCTTTCTTCATCTACTGTGATACCTATGTCACGATGACGGACGGCACCGGAATTGTCCACATCGCGCCGGCATTCGGCGAGGACGACGCCAGGGTCGGCAAAAAATACGACGCCCCGTTCGTGCAGATGGTCGACGACAAGGGCCGCATGAAGCCGGAAACCGGAAAGTTCGCGGGAATGCGCTGCAAGCCGACCGAGCATGAAATGAAGGACGAAGGCGCGGTCTCCGCCGATCCTGAGGTTCTGAAGGACCTGGAGGAGCGGGGGCTTCTCTTCGCGGCGCCGAAGGTAGAGCATGACTATCCGCACTGCTGGCGCTGCGACACGCCGCTGATCTATTACGCCCGCGAAACCTGGTTCATCCGGATGACAGCCGTGAGGGACGACCTTGTCCGCAACAACTCGACGGTCAACTGGATCCCGAAGTCGCTCGGCGACGGCCGTTTCGGAACCTGGATCGAGAACGTGCAGGATTGGGGCCTGAGCCGCAACCGCTACTGGGGAACCCCGCTCAATATCTGGGAGTGCCCGGACTGCGGCGAGAGGGTTTCGATCGGCAGCATCAGCGAACTGAAGGAGAAGGCTGTCGACTGCCCGGACAATATCGAGCTGCACCGCCCGTATGTCGACAATGTTCACGTCCGCTGCCCGAAGTGCGGGAAACTGATGAACAGGGTGCCTGAGGTGATCGACGCCTGGTTCGATTCCGGGTCCATGCCGTTCGCGCAGTACCACTATCCGTTTGAAAACCAGGAGGAGTTCCACAGAAACTTCCCGGCCGACTTCATCAGCGAGGCGGTCGACCAGACCAGAGGCTGGTTCTATTCGCTGCTGGCGGTCTCCACGCTGCTGTTCAACAAGGCGCCCTACCGCAACGTCATCGTCCTCGGGCACGTGCTGGACCAGGACGGCCAGAAGATGTCCAAATCCAAGGGCAACGCCGTTGACCCGATGGACGCGCTCAACAAGCACGGCGCCGACGCGGTGCGCTGGTATTTCTACATCAACTCCGCGCCGTGGCTGCCGAAGCGCTGGAGCGACAAGGCGGTCGCCGAGGGGCAGAGCAAGTTCCTGTCCACGATCTGGAACACCTACGCCTTCTACGTGCTGTACGCGAACATCGATAACTTCAACCCGAAGGAGCACACGCTGGAGTACGGCAGGCTCGGCGTCATGGACAGATGGATCCTGTCCCGCCTGAATTCCACGGTGAAAGCCTGCGACCAGAACCTCAACGACTACAAGATCAACGAGACGGCGCACGCGCTCCAGGATTTCGTCGACGACCTGTCCAACTGGTACGTCCGCCGCAGCCGCGAGCGCTTCTGGGCGAAGGGCATGGAGCAGGACAAAGTGAACGCGTACATGACGCTGTACACCTGCCTGGTTACTCTCTCGCAGGCCGCCGCGCCGATGATCCCGTTCATGACGGAGACCATCTGGCAGAACATCGTGCGCTCCGTCGACAAGTCCGCGCCGGAATCCGTCCACCTGTCGCGCTACCCGGAGGCGAAGGAAGAGTGGATCGACGCCGGCCTGGAGAAGCACATGGCGGAAGTCGAGAAAGTGGTTGTCATGGGCAGAGCCGCCCGCAACGCCGCGAACCTCAAAAACCGCCAGCCTCTGGCCCGCATGTTCGTGCGCGCGCCTTTCGAGCTGGAAGGCCTGTACGACGATATCATCGCGGATGAGCTCAACGTCAGAAAAGTCATCTTCACCG
Source organism: Lachnospiraceae bacterium (assembly GCA_050944455.1). GTDB lineage: Bacteria > Bacillota > Clostridia > Lachnospirales > Lachnospiraceae > Anthropogastromicrobium. The sequence goes on along the minus strand of JBMNRC010000007.1, from coordinate 4,553 downwards.
ACGACGTGAGAGATTTCACCACTTACGAGTTCAAGCCGCAGCTGCGCACGGTAGGCCCGAAGTACGGAAAGCTTCTCGGGAAGATCCGCCCGGCTCTCGCCGCCGTGGACGGCAACGCCGCGATGGACGAACTCAAGCAGAACGGAAAACTTCACTTTGACTTCGACGGACAGCCGGTTGACCTGGCTGAGGATGATCTTCTGATCACTTCCGTCCAGAAGCCCGGATATGTCGCGCAGAACGAGGGCGACGTCACGGTCGTCCTGGACTGCAACGTGACGGAGGAGCTTCTGGAAGAGGGCTTTATGCGCGAAATCATCAGCAAAGTCCAGACCATGCGCAAGGAAGCCGGATTCGAGGTCATGGACCGCATCGCAGTCACTTACGAAGGCAGCGCGAAGATCGCCGGCATTTTCGCAAAATACGGCGATGAAATCCGCCGCGTCACACTCGCGGATTCCGCCGTCGAAAAGACGCCGGAAGGGTATGTCAAAGAGTGGAACATCAACGGCGAGAACGTCACGCTGGGCGTAAAGAAAGACTGAGGAGGCACTTCATGATAAAATCCAAGATTGACAAGGCTGAACTGAAGAAGAAAATCATCTACAACGTCCGCTCCCTTTTCCGCAAGACGATGGAGGAAGCCACCGAGCAGCAGGTATTCCAGGCGACCTGCTACGCGGTGAAGGACGTGATCATCGACGAGTGGATCGCGACCCAGAAGCAGTATGAAAAGCAGGATGTCAAAACCCTCTACTACATGTCGATGGAGTTTCTGATGGGCCGCGCCCTCGGAAATGACCTGATCAGCATAGGCGCCCGCGATGAAGTCGCTGAAGTGCTGGAGGAGATGGGATTCGACCTGAATTCCATCGAGGATCAGGAGCCGGACCCGGCGCTGGGCAACGGAGGCCTCGGAAGGCTGGCGGCCTGCTTCCTGGATTCGCTTTCCACCCTCGGATACCCGGCTTACGGCTGCGGCATCCGCTACAAGTACGGCATGTTCGCGCAGAAGATCGTCGACGGCTACCAGGTCGAGGTGCCGGACGACTGGCTGAGGGACGGCAACCCGTTTGAAATCCGCCGCTCCGAGTATGCCTGCGAGGTCAGGTTCGGCGGCTATACCACCGTCACCGTCGGCCCGGACGGCCGCAACTACTACAAGCAGGAAGGCTATCAGTCCGTCCGCGCGGTTCCGTACGACATGCCGATCGTCGGCTACGGCAACAACGTGGTCAACACGCTGCGCGTGTGGGACGCCGAGCCGATCGACACCTTCAACCTGGATTCCTTCGACCGCGGCGATTACCAGAAGGCCGTTGAGCAGGAGAACCTGGCGAAGACGATCGTCGAGGTCCTGTACCCGAATGACAACCATTACGCCGGCAAGGAGCTCCGCTTAAAGCAGCAGTATTTCTTCATCTCCGCGAGCGTGCAGACGGCGATAGCCAAGTACAAGAGGCTGCACAACGGCGACGTCACCCATCTGTACGAGAAGGTTGTGTTCCAGATGAACGACACGCATCCGTCCATGACGGTTGCCGAGCTGATGCGCATCTTCCTCGACGACGAGAAACTGACCTGGGAGCAGGCCTGGGACATCACCACAAAGTGCTGCGCGTACACCAACCACACCATCATGTCCGAGGCGCTCGAGAAGTGGCCGATCGAGCTGTTCTCCCGCCTGCTTCCGCGCATCTACCAGATCATCGAGGAGATCAACCGCCGCTTTGTCCTCCAGATCGAGGAGCATTATCCGAACGACCAGGAGAAGATCGCGAAGATGGCGATTATCTATGACGGCCAGGTGCGCATGGCCAACCTGGCGATCGTCGGCTCCTTCTCCGTCAACGGCGTCGCGAAGCTGCACACGGAAATCCTTGAGAAGAGAGAGCTGAAGGATTTCTACCAGATGTGGCCGCAGAAGTTCAACAACAAGACGAACGGAATCACCCAGCGCCGTTTCCTGCTGCACGCGAATCCGCTCCTGGCAAGCTGGGTCACCGACAAGATCGGCGACGAGTGGATCACGGACCTTCCGAAGATCGCCCAGCTGAAGTACTATGTCGACGACGAGAAATGCCAGCATGAGTTCATGAACATCAAGTACCAGAACAAGGTGCGCCTCGCGAAATACATCAAGGAGCACAACGGCATCGAGGTGAATCCGCGCTCGATCTTCGACGTCCAGGTCAAGCGCCTGCACGAGTACAAGAGACAGCTGCTGAACATCCTCCATGTCATGTTCCTGTACAATGAGATCAAGGAACACCCGGATATGGATTTCTATCCGCGCACGTTCATCTTCGGCGCGAAGGCCGCGGCCGGATACCGCCTGGCAAAGCTCACGATCAAGCTGATCAACAACGTCGCGGACGTCATCAACAACGACCGCTCCATCGACGGAAAGATCAAGGTCGTCTTTATTGAAAACTACCGCGTCTCCAACGCCGAGATCATCATTTCGGCGGCGGATGTATCCGAGCAGATCTCCACGGCCTCCAAGGAGGCTTCCGGAACATCCAACATGAAATTTATGCTGAACGGCGCGATCACGCTCGGAACGCTGGACGGCGCCAACGTCGAGATCGTGGATGAGGTCGGCAAGGAGAATGCCGTCATCTTCGGCCTGACCGCGGACCAGGTCATCGAATACGAGAAGAACGGCGGCTACAATCCGCACGAAATCTTCAACAACGACATGGAGATCCGCCAGGTCCTGATGCAGCTGATCAACGGATTCTATTCCCCGGAAGACCCGGAACTGTTCCGCGACCTCTACAATTCGCTGCTCAACGGATATAACGGGGCGCCGGCGGACAGGTACTTCATCCTCAAGGATTTCCGCCCGTACCACGAGGCCCAGATGAAGATCGAGCAGATGTACCGCGACGAGAAGGGCTGGGCGCGCTCGGCTATGCTCAACACCGCGTCGTCCGGCAAGTTCACGTCCGACCGCACGGTCCAGCAGTACGTGGATGAGATCTGGCACCTGGATCATGTCACCGTAAACATGGACGACTGATCCGACGGTTTCCGGCGCCGGACTGACTGCCGGTCCAAAGCCCTGATATCCCGGATTTGCGCTGCCCCGACGGCAGCTGCATCGGGGTGTCGGCTTGATCCGCCGGCTGAGGGAGCCGGTATGCCGGAATGGCAGCGATCTGCCCTGACGCGGACCGAAAGTGCCGAAACCGCCGCGCGGCGCAGGCCCAAAAAAACGCCGCATCTGTAAGCCTATCAACTGCCGCGGGCTGTGAGACCCGCAAAAAAAATCGCCCGAAGGGCGATTTTTTTATGCCGGAAGCAGACTTCATATCCCGTGTTTCCGCGTTCCGGCTTTCAGCCGCGCAGGCGGCTTACACCGCGTCATCGGCTGAATCGCCCGGGCTTTCCGTCTCATCCGCGGTTTCAGTATCCTGCATTTCCGATTCGTCAGCGGACACGGTTTCCTGATCCCCCGCACTGTCCGCGGCCGCGGCATCGTCAGCGCTTTCCGCCCCGTCAGCGGCTGCTGTATCCGTTTCAGTATCCTCCAGGCTCTCCGACACATCCGCGGTCAGGGTACCCGGGGTTTCCGTCAGATCCTCAGCTGTTCCGTCCTGGGTTTGCGCCTCTCCGTCGTCTCGGTCGTCGAGACTCTGCAGGTCGAAATTCCAGATGATGAAATCGATCGCGGTATCCAGACGCTGTGAGTTCGGGACAATCCCGATGTAGCTCGGCGTTACCTCAAGCCCGCCCACGGTAGTGAGCTTGGAATTCTCGATGTTGATGGCCGCGGCGTACTCCCCGGTGACATTCCCGTCCTCGTCGGTGTATTTGGACCAGTAGATGCGCCCGTCGGCGTTCAGCCGGCTGAAGACCGCCTCAGGGAGAACTTCCTCAAGATCCATAAAATAGACGCTGTCTTCCTGGCCGTAGGCGTAGCTGTCCAGGAAGGTGCGGTCGCCGCCGACGATATCCAGCTCCTGGGCGGAAACCTGCGCCATGAATTTTGTCACGGAGGCCATCTGCTGCTCGGACATGGTATCGGGATCGTAATAACTGTCGGCGGAAATCATGATCTGGTAGTCGTCAAGGTTCAGGCCCTCATACTCGGCGAACTGCTCCGCGAGGGTGTCCAGCGTGCTGTCATCCTCAACCACGTTGTTGTAGATGGACACCTCGATGATCCACGGCCGGCTGTTCAGGATGACCGAGTGCGCGATCGAGATCGCGGCGATGATTACGGCGATGATGATGATCACCGGCCACTTGTAGTAATCCCAGAAATACTGAAAGGCGGTCTTGCGGTCCATCCCTTTCATTTTGGCGATCTCGGACCTGAACGTGCGCTTTTCGTCTTTCACCGGTTTCAGGCCGCTGATCAGCTTATCAACATCATCTTCCTTCCTGTTGGGGTCATTCAGTTCTATCCGCATTGCACTCCCTCCTCCTACAATAAAGTCAGGGTATAGAGAACCCAACAGCCAGTTGGGATCTACATCCTTCATTGCTAAAGCTGTTAGAATGGAATGGCATGGATCTGACGTCTCCCTCCTTGGGCCCATATG
>JBMNRC010000006.1:0-116721 GCA_050944455.1 Lachnospiraceae bacterium | reverse complement strand
TCGGACTACTATGCCGAAAGGCGTGTCACTTGTTAAGTTGATTGAACCGCCGTGTGCCGAACGGCACGCACGGTGGTGTGAGAGGTCGGGAAACAGTCCACTGGACTATTTCCCTCCTACTCGATTCCTCGGCAAATTATACCGGGGTATTGGTATACATTCATGATTGTATACAACTTTCTTGAACCCATGATCGTCCGATAATGCATAATATTCACGGGTTTCAACTACAACAGTTACTACAACTTTGCGCCGATTTCATACAAAATCAGATGAAATATACTGTATGCTGATGAAACGTCTGCAGGGTAAGAAAATCCTTGCCTTCTGCGGGTTTCAGCACTGTAATGAAACCAGATGAACCTGCCTGAAACCAGATGAAATATACATGCGGGTAACAGGACTCGAACCTGCATGGTCTCCCACTGGAACCTAAATCCAGCGCGTCTGCCAATTCCGCCATACCCGCGGGGTGCCTTTCCGGGCACGCAGCGATTATAGGACGAACGGCCGCAGGTGTCAAATACGGCCTGATACCTTGCGGGCAATGAGGTTTTCTGATAGAATGACGGAAGAGTTTTCTATTGGAAAGAGGGGATACACCTGACATGGATAAAACAAGAATGAACTACCTGCTTGGCAGATTCGTGGCGGCGGAGCAGATACCGGAGGATGACATCGACAGCCTCACTCTGGAAGAGCTCAGCCTGATCTACGCGTACTGCGAGGGAGTCGATAAAAGTGAAAAGAAGGATCCGAAGCTGGCGAACATCAACTACGCCATCCGTGAGCAGATCATCTACTGGGCAGCGGTGGAAAAGATAAAAAACGCAGACGAAATCTTCGTCGTTTACACCAAAATGCCGCTGTATCCGTACCTTGACCCGAACGGCTCCGCCTGGATTTTCTCGACGGAGGAAACCGGCCGTCATCTGGTTGAGGATTTCAAGCAGAAACAGTACCTTGGGCTCGTCCTCCGCAAGATCGAAAAGGGAGAGGGCGAGATCAACATGATCGAACAGTTCTTCAACGCCCTGTTCTTCATCGGCGCGGACCGCGTGGTGCTCGACAACGGTTCCCACCCGATTCCATTCACCAGAACCGATATCTATGAGGATCCGAAGCAGAATCCGGACCGTCCCGGACAGAACTTCAACAACCGCGCGCTGCAGCGCTCCATGATCCAGTTCTTCCAGTATATGCAGCTCAACGTGGCCCAGACAAAAGCTTCGCAGGCCGAGGGCCTTTCGGAGGAGCAGAAACAGAAATTCACCCAGATGCTGGACAACAATAAAAAGGTTCTGGGCGTCCTTGAGACTAGAATGCTCTCGGGCCTTGTCGACGCGAAATTCCTCGTCCCGTCCGTCAACGCGGTGGACGGCAAAAATCTCAAGCCGGGTGAAACCGCTCCGGAAGGGGCGAAGGTGGAGCATCGCATCGCAAACCTGATGGATAAGGACAAACAGAAATGGATCCCGGCCTTCACCGACTGGCCCGAACTGGCCAAGCTGTACCGCCCTGACCAGTGGGGTGCGATGGTCGTCCCGTATGAGACGGTGGTTAAGCTGGCGCGTGATTCCGGGATCAACCAGATCGTGTTCAACGCGCGCGGCGAGATGTTCCGCGTGAACGAAAAACTCATCGGAAATATCGAAAACTTCCGGGCGAAGAAGGCGGAGTTTGAGCAGAAGCGCGCTGAGGAGAAGAAGGATGCCGAGGAGGCGGAAACCGCGTCCGCGGGCAAGAAGGGAAAGGCAAAGGATACGCCGAAAAACGCGCCGGAGGCTGAGCCCGTGAAATCCGAACAGCCTAAGCCGGAGGCAGCGCCCAAGGCTGCCGCCGCTGAAGCCTCTTCAGACGCGAAACCTGTGTACGGACCGCTCGAGGGAGATACGCCCGAGATGATGGTGATGGCTCTCAAGCGCACCGCGAAAGCCCTGAAAAATGTCCAGCGCCTGTGGCTGGCCGGCAGGACTGAAAAAGGCAGGGAAGGCTATCTTGTCGTAGTGGAATCCGCTGACTACAGCCGCGCGGCTGAAGAACTCAAAAAGGCAGCCGCGGGATATCTGGACGGCAGGGATCTGGAGATCGAAAATGCTGACGAGGAATTCAGGGAAGTCGTAGCGGATCTCAAGCCTGTCTATAAAAAAGGAATTTTCGGCTGACAGAAGGCCGGCCGAAAGAGGACGCAAAGCGTGAAGCGTCACGGGAAGGAAGGCCATCCGGCTGCCGAGAGGCACGGATGGCCTTTTGAACAGCGCAATCCGCAGAACACAAACTCATCGAGAACAAGGATATGAATATTTTTGACATTGTCGGCCCGGTCATGGTCGGACCGTCCAGTTCCCACACGGCGGGGGCCGTCCGCATCGGCCGCGTCTCCAGGCTTCTGCTCGGGGAAAAGCCGGTGAAAGCGGTGATCGGACTGCATGGATCTTTCCGGGCCACCGGAAGGGGACACGGAACGGACCGCGCCCTGGTAGCAGGACTGCTTGGCATGAAAGTGGACGATCCCCGGATTCCCGACAGCTTTCAGATAGCGGGGGAAGAAGGGCTGGACTTCGTTTTCCGGGACATCGATCTCCAGGACGCGCATCCCAACACAGCGAAACTGAATCTGACGGGCGTTTCCGGCCGGCGGCTGGAGACCGTGTGCAGTTCAGTCGGAGGAGGCCGCATCCAGGTCGACGAGATCGACGGGCTGAAGGCCGGTTTTTCCGGCGAGCAGCCGACTCTCGTCGTCAACAACGTGGACCGTCCGGGCTATGTCACCGAAGTGACCCGGATTCTGGCGGCCGGCGGCATCAACGTGGCAAAGATGAAGCTCAACCGCGACCGGCGCGGCGGAGCCGCGGTCATGGTGCTGGAATGCGACACGGAGATTCCGGAAAGTGTCCTGCGAAAAATCAGGGATCTGCCCGGGATCACCAAAATAACCAGCCTGAGCCTGGAGGAACAGCATGTTTGATTCGGTCGGCAAAATCCTGGAAGAAGTTGAGAGAACAGGCCGTTCTTTCTGGGAAGTGGTTCTGGACGACGACTGTTCGGAGCGCGGAGCGACGAGGGAGGAATCCCTCGCGTCCATGAGAAAGATCTGGGAAGCGATGAAGCAGGCGGACGCCGGGTATGACGGGAAGATCCGCTCTGCCAGCGGCCTGGTCGGGACCGACGGGCAGAAATACGCCGAGGCGCGGAAGATGGGCGGGACGCTCTGCGGCCCGTTCATGGGCTCAGTGATTGAAAAAGCGCTCAAAATGGGCGAGTCCAACGCCTGTATGAAGCGCATTGTGGCTGCGCCGACCGCGGGCGCCTGCGGCGTGGTGCCGGCCGTGTTTCTGTCGCTGCGGGACCAGTACGGCATTGACGATGAAACCATGGTCCGCGCGCTGTATGTAGCCGGCGGAATCGGCGGGGTGATTGCCCTGAGGGCGAGCCTCTCCGGCGCGGCAGGAGGATGCCAGGCGGAAATCGGTTCAGCGTCCTCCATGGCGGCGGCCGGCGCGGTTTTTCTGCGAGGGGGAACCGCGCGGCAGATTGCGGATGCCGCGGCCATCGCGCTGTCCAACCTGATGGGGCTGGTGTGCGATCCGGTCGCGGGACTGGTGGAAGTTCCCTGCATCAAGCGCAACGTGATCGGAGCGGTCGGAGCGGCTGCGGCGGCCGACCTGGTACTGGCCGGGATTTCAAGCGTGATCCCGGCGGACGAGGTGTTTGACGCGATGAGAAAGGTCGGAAACAGTCTGTCCGACGACGTCCGGGAAACCGGCCGGGGCGGACTGGCCGGGACGCCGACGGGACTGGAGATAGCGGCCCGGATCGCCGGGAGGAAAAATCATGAGTGAAACCATAAACAGCAATCCAGAAAAACCAGCTGCCGGACCGAAAATGCCTGACGCTGACCAGAAAGCAGACCTGCGGCGCAACGGAAAAAAGTGGGGAATCGCCCAGTTTTTCACGGGAATCCTGGTATTTATCACGGTGGTCTGCGTCTCGGTGACCGTCACCCTGAACTGCCGGGCGCTTTACCGGTACGACTGCAGCCGCCTGAACATTCCGGAGGAAAGCGGCTTTTCCCTGGAACTCTGCCTCACCAATTATGACATTCTGATCGACTACAACAACCTGGGAGGGCCGGACACTCTGGAATTCGAGGAATTTCCGATGTCGGACGGCGCGCGGATACACTTTGAGGAAGTTCGGCAGATCTTTATTGCCATCGAGTGGACGGCCATATTCGGCGGGGCGGCTTCGGTGATTCTGGCGGTCTTTTTCCTCCGAAAAAAGCAGACGTGGTGGATGCGTGTCGGCGGCGCCGCGGGACTGGCTGTTCCGCTGGCGCTGGGACTCCTGATCTCTGCCGACTGGTATGATGTGTTCATTGCGTTTCATCACCTGATGTTCGATAATGATTACTGGCTGTTTGATCCGGCGACGGATCCGGTGATCCTGATTCTGCCGGACGCTTTTTTCATGCACTGCGCGGTGATGATTGTTGCGCTGGTCATGGCGGCCGGCGCGGCGCTTCTGATCCTTTCCTTTACCCTTTTCCGTAAGGAGAGGAGCGGCGGAGAAAAGTTATCCGGAAGAGCCGGCCGGACAAAGACGGCTGCCAAAATCTGAACGGCCGCGGAAAGTTTCCCGAAAACGGAGCGGAAAGCCGGTGGACCAATCATTTCCCGGATAACGGAAGAGAAAACAGATCCGTGGAGAACGGACGGAAAGGCAGAGATGACAGAACAGAACAAACTGAAGATTCCGGAAGCTTCCGGAGCCTCCGTCACAGAGGAGGCGCTGAAAAAAGATAACAACGTGATCAGCATCGCGGACTACGGCGCGGTCCCGACTTCGGCGAACGTCCCCTGCGACCCGATTCTCACGACGGAGGCCATCAACCGCTGCATTGCGGCGGCGGCCATCTCGGGCGGCGGAACCGTGGTGATCCCCGAGGGCGAATACCTCGTCTACACGATCCGGCTGGCGTCGCGCGTCAACCTGTATCTTTCGGAGAAGGCGGTGCTGAGGGCGGCAAAGCCCGGGGTCAGTTCGGTTGAGGGATTCGCCCGGGGAGAGCGCGGCAACGTGCTTCACCCGGAAAAGAACCCGTACGCGGGTATCCAGGATTTCGGCCACAGCTATTTTGCCAACAGCATGTTTTACGGGAAAGACCTGTCCGATGTGATGATTTACGGACCCGGCCTGATTGACGGGAGCCGGGTCGATCCGGAGACAGGAATCCGCGAGTACGTCCTGCAGGGGCATGACCCGGAGTGGAGCACCGGGAATTCGCTGCGAAATCAGGAGCCGGAACTGAAGGAATGGTTCGGCAACAAGTGCATCTCCCTGCTGCGCTGCCGGAATGTCGTGCTGTCCGGTTTTTCCCTGACGATCGGCGGGCACTTCGCGGTGCTCGCGACGGGATGCGAAAACCTTCTGATCGACCATGTCCTGCTGGATACGAACCGTGACGCGCTGGATGTGGACGCCTGCCGGGACGTCACTGTGCGGGACTCCGTCTTCAATTCGCTGACGGACGACGGGCTTGTTCTCAAGTCATCGTACGGCGCGGGAAAATTCATGCCGCTGAAGAACGTCCTGATTGAGCGCTGCAGGGTGTGCGGCTACGACGCGGGCAGCGTTTATGACAAAAAATACACGCGCGAGAAAGCCGTCGCCACCGACCGCTGCGGGCCGACCGGCCGCGTGAAGTTCGGCACGGAATCCACGTGCGGATACGACCTGGTCACCATCCGGAACACGGTGTTCGACAACTGCCGCGGCTTCGCCATGGAAGCCGTCGACGGAAGCAGCCTCACCAACGTGATTTTCGAGCACTGTGTGATGGACGGCGTGACGACGTCCCCGATTTATCTCCGCGCGGGAGACCGCGGACGCTTCCCGGTCACCGGGATGTCGCGGAGTGAGAGAATCGACGCGCCGGCGCCGAATGTCCGGCTGAACAATACAGGATGGGTGCTCCCGGACACGGACGCCTACCAGAAGTGGCCGGCGAAACGTTATACGCCGTCCTACCGCCGCACATCGAAAGTGAGCGTGGACGGCCGGGCCTTCTTTTCCATTGTCGACCAGAAAGAGCCGGCGGAGCTCAACCCCGCGAACCTGGCGGAGAAAGACGGGAAGGTGTACGGAAAAGAGTACCGTCCCGGCGAGGGCTACGTCCCTGATGAATCGCGGCCGCTGACCCGGACGGAACAGTATCTGCGGGCGAACGCCTCCGGCTCGGACCATCCCGCGCAGATCCGCAATGTCCGCATCGCGGACGTCACTGTGAACAACGCGGATCCCCGGTATCCGATCCTGATCATGGGACTTCCGGGCTTCCCGGTGGAAAACGTGCAGATTGAGAACGTCTCGGTGGAAACCCGGGGCGGCCTCACGATGAAGGACGCCGCGGAACAGCGCCAGCTGAACACCGCCTGGAGATTCTCCCAGTACCAGGCCGCGCCGATGGTGCAGAGCCTCCCGTGGCTGGTCAATTCGTTCTTTTCCAAAAACGAAGGCCTTCTGCCCCGGGCGGACTGGGATCCGGAAACCGGGTCCTGGAAGGAGGATCCCTACAACGTTCCCGAACTCCCGGACGTCTATCCTGAGCCGTCCGACTGGGGGATCCTGCCGGCGTACGGCATCTACGCGAGACATGTGAAAAACCTTTCGGTGGAGGGATACCGCCTTTCCGCCAAAGTGCCGGACGGGAGGCATCCGGTGGTGCTGGACGACGCCGAAGGCGTGCGCTTTGCGGAGATCAGCCTGCCGCAGGGCAGGAAAGAGGCGGACTTCGCGCTGGTGACGGACCGTTTCCGCCGCCCGCTCTGGCAGGAATATCTGCCGGACGTCCCCTACCATACGGAGACGGTGACAGACGTCGAAATCCCGGCCGGCTTCACGGTAAAGCCTGTGTGCGTGGAAGCTCCCGCGCCGGGCACGCCGCGAGACTCTCTGTACGGGTATCCGACGGTCCCGGTTCCCGAAAACGGCTATCATTATGAGGTTCCCACGGAGAAGATGAAACTTCCGCGCACCGTGTTTCGTCCCTTCACGGAGATGCCGCCGGTGACGGTGCTTGCGGCGGGGCGGCGCGCGGAAATCCCGGTGCGCTACCGCGATCCGGCTTCGGAAGCGCTTGATGAAGGCTTTGAGGTCCCGGAGGGGAACGACCAGTTCCTGTGGGATCCGAATGTCCCGGCGCAGCCGGCAGAGATTCAGGTAACGGTGACAGGCCTTCCCGAAGGCGCGGTTTTCGACCCGGATAAACAGGCGGTTGTCTGGACGCCGGGCGCGGACGCCGAGGGGGACACGGAAATCACCGTGACGCTGGACGACGGCGTGATCCCGGAGAGCACCAGGGTGATTCTCAGAGTAGTTCCGACGGAGAAATCAGATGCGTAAACTGTTCCGATACATGAAATCGTACCGGCGGGAGGCAGTGCTCGCCCCGGCATTCAAGATGCTGGAGGCGCTGTTCGACCTTTTTGTTCCGCTGGTCATCAAAGCGCTGATTGACACGGGCATCGCGCAGGGCGACCGGGCGTTCATCGCCCGGATGGGCGGCCTGCTGGTGCTGCTGGCAGCCCTGGGCCTGGCGATGGCGGTCACGGCGCAGTACTTTGCGGCGAAGGCGGCCGCAGGCTTCACGGCCCGCATCCGCAGCGTATTATTCGCGCACATCCAGACGCTATCCTACACGGAGCTGGATACGCTGGGAACGGCGGCCATGGAAACCCGGCTGACCAGCGATATGAACCAGGTGCAGAGCGGCACCAACCTGGCGCTGCGCCTGCTGCTCCGCTCCCCGTTCATCGTGTTCGGCTCCATGATTATGGCGTTTACGATCGACGTCCGGGAAGCCCTGGTTTTCACGGTGGTCATCCCGGCTCTGATGGCCGTTGTCTTCGGCATCATGCTGGCCTGCATACCGCTGTATAAGAAGGTTCAGGAAGGCCTGGACCATGTGACGCGGCTAACCAGGGAAAATCTGGCCGGCGTGCGCGTCATCCGCGCGTTCAACCGCGAGAAGCAGGAGACGGACCGGTTTAACGGGGCCAATGACGAACTCAACAGCCGGCAGAAGTTTGTCGGCAGGATCTCGGCGGCCATGAACCCGGTCACCTTTGTGATGATCAACGCGGCCGCGCTGGTTCTGATCTGGACCGGCGCCGTCCGGGTCGACCGCGGAGCGCTCACACAGGGCGCGATTGTCGCCCTGGTCAACTACATGAGCCAGATCCTGGTCGAGCTGATCAAGTTCGCGGACCTGATCATCAACATCAACCGCGCCGCGGCGTGCGGAAACCGCATTGAGTCCGTGCTGGAGCTGAAGAGCAGCATGAAGGACGGCGAAGAGACAGAAGCTCTCCGGCAGGACGCTCCGGCCGTGGAATTCAAGCACGCCGACCTCTGCTACGCGAAGTCGCCGGCGGACGCGGTGACGGACATCACGATGAAAGTGCCGCGCGGTTCGACGGTCGGCATCATCGGCGGAACCGGCTCCGGAAAATCCACCGTCGTCAATCTGATCCCGCGGTTTTACGACGTCACAGGCGGACGCGTCCTGGTGGACGGCCGAGATGTGAGAGACTGGAAAATCGATGATCTCCGCGCGCGGATCGGCGTTGTCCCGCAGAAAGCGGTTCTTTTCTCGGGAACGATCGCCTCAAACCTGCGCTGGGGCAGAAAGGACGCCACTGAGGAGGAGATGTGGGAAGCCCTCCGCGTTGCGCAGGCCGAAGATTTTGTGAGAGAGAAGCCTGGCGGGCTGGAAGCGGCCGTGGAACAGGGCGGCCGGAATTTCTCCGGCGGCCAGCGGCAGCGCCTGACCATCGCGCGGGCCCTGATCGCGAAGCCGGAGATCCTGATTCTGGATGACAGCGCTTCCGCGCTGGATTTCGCGACGGACGCGAAACTGCGAAAGGCCATCCGTGAGATGAAGAATCCGCCCACGGTGTTTATCGTCTCGCAGCGCGCGGCGTCGATGCTTTCCGCGGACCAGATCCTGGTGCTGGACGACGGCCGCGCGGTCGGCCTCGGGACAAGCGATGAACTTCTCAAAACCTGCTCGGTCTACCGTGAAATCTACGAAACCCAGTTTCAGAAGGAGGCGGATGGGCATGCCGGATAATAACAGGAAAAAAGCGGAACCAACCGGGTCCTCCTCCGGGAAACTCCGGAATTTTCAGCTTGATACCCTGCGGCGCGTGCTCGCCTACGTATCAGGCTACCGCTGGGAGCTGGCCGCGACGCTGGCGCTCGCGGCGGTTTCGGTGATCAGCCAGCTGTACATCCCGATCCTGACCGGAAACGCGATCAACCTGATTGTCGGCGCCGGGAAGGTCGATTTCGGCGGGATCGCGCCGATCCTTCTGCGGATCGCCGTTCTGGTCGCGGCAGGCGCCGCTGCCCAGTGGGTGATGAATATCTGCAGCAACCGCATTACTTACGGCGTTGTGCGGGATATCCGGGAGGACGCTTTCAGCCATCTGCAGCAGCTTCCGCTGTCCTATCTGGATTCGCATCCGTCCGGCGACATCGTGAGCCGGATCATCGCGGACGCGGACCAGTTCTCCGACGGCCTGCTGATGGGATTCACCCGCCTGTTTTCCGGGGTGATCACGATTGCCGGGACGCTGGCGTTCATGTTCGCGATCAGCGCGCCGATCGCCATCGTGGTGGTGGTACTGACGCCGGTTTCGCTGTTTGCGGCCGGCTTCATCGCGAAACACACCTATTCGATGTTCCGCCTGCAGTCCGACACCCGCGGCGAGCAGACGGCCCTGATTGACGAGATGATCGGAAACCAGAAGACCGTGCAGGCGTTCCGGCAGGAAAAAGAGGTGCAGGAGCGCTTCGACGAGGTCAACGGCCGCCTGGAGAAGTGTTCGATGAGAGCGACGTTCTTTTCTTCCCTCACAAATCCGTGCACCCGTTTTGTCAACTCGCTGGTGTACGCGGCGGTCGCGGTTGTCGGGGGCCTTTCCGCCATCGCGGGCGGAATCAGCGTCGGACAGCTTTACAGCTTTCTGAGCTACGCGAACCAGTACACCAAGCCGTTCAATGAAATCTCCGGCGTCGTGGCGGAGCTTGAGAACGCCCTGGCCTGCGCCCGCCGCCTTCTGGACCTGATCGACGAGAAACCCCAGATCCCGGACGCGGAGAACGCGGAGGTGCTCACGGAAGTGAAGGGACAGGTCGGGCTGAAGGACGTCTGCTTCTCCTATGTCCCGGACAGAAAACTGATCGAGCACCTGAACCTGTCGGTAAAGCCGGGGCAGCACATTGCCATCGTCGGCCCGACCGGCTGCGGAAAGACGACGCTGATCAACCTGCTGATGCGCTTTTACGACCCGGATTCCGGAACGATCAGCGTGGAGGGAAAGGACATCCGCGGCGTGACGAGGGCCAGCCTCCGCCTTTCCTACGGAATGGTTCTGCAGGATACCTGGCTGTCTTCGGGAACGGTGCGCGAAAACCTGCTGATGGCAAAGCCGGACGCCTCGGAGGAGGAGATAGTGCGGGCGGCGGTGCTCGCCCACGCTGACGGTTTTATCCGCCGGCTTCCTGAAGGCTACGATACCCCGCTCGGCGAGGGCGGCGGCAGGCTGTCGCAGGGACAGAAACAGCTCCTGTGTATCGCGAGGGCCATGCTTTCGCTGCCGCCGATGCTGATTCTGGATGAGGCGACGTCGTCCATCGATACCCGGACCGAGATGAAGATCCAGGATTCGTTCGCGGCGATGATGAAGGGACGCACCAGTTTCGTCGTGGCGCACCGCCTTTCGACCATCCGCTCGGCAGACCTGATTCTGGTCATGAAAAACGGGCATGTCATCGAGCAGGGAACCCACGATGAGCTTCTCGCGAAAGGCGGGTTCTACAGCGAGCTCTACAACAGCCAGTGGCAGGTTTAGGACGCCGGGCGGGAATTCCCGGCCATTCAGTGACCGGGCGGTGTACGGCCGCAGATCCGGGATATCAATGATCAGAGAGGCATAACCTATGCATATGATTTTGTTTCAGATCGGGAACTTCACGGCTTACAGCTACGGCCTGATGATCGCGATCGGCGTGATTTTCGCTTTTGTCACTTCAGAAAAGAGGGCGGATGCGTTCGGGCTTTCCGGGGACTCCCTTTTCACCATGGGAATCTGGGGCGTCATCGGGGGCGTGATCGGCGGAAAACTGTTCTACATCTTTGTCGAGCTTCCGGAGATCATCGAAGATCCCTCGATTCTCCTGAACTTCAGCAACGGATTTCTGATTTACGGGTCCCTGATCGGCGGGGTCCTGGCCGCCTGGATTTACTGTAAAGTCAAAAAGATTGACCTTCTCCCGTATCTGGACATCGTGATGGCCGGAGTCGCGGCCGCGCAGGGATTCGGCAGGATCGGCTGTTTCCTCGCCGGATGCTGCTACGGGAAGCCGACGGATTCCATTTTCGGGGTTGTCTTTCCAGATACGGGCCTGGCTCCCGCCGGCGTGAAACTGATTCCGACGCAGCTGATCTCCAGCGGCCTGGATTTCCTGAACGCCGTCATTCTGGTCTATGTTCACAGACACCAGAAGTGGACGGGTATGACCACCGCCGTCTACATGATTCTGTATTCGATCGGCCGCTTCTTCGTGGAGTTTCTCCGCGGGGATCCGAGAGGCAGCGTCGGCGTCCTGTCGACTTCCCAGTTTATCGGCATTTTCATTTTCATCGGCGGCGTCGCGCTGCTGCTGATCACGAAAAAGATTTACGGGAAGAACGGGAACGGCGGAAGCGGCGGTGCACAGGCTGCCGGCGCGGTGAAAGGCGGAGAACAGGCCGCTGGCGCGGTGAGCGGCGGTGCACAGGCTGCCGGCGCGGTGAACGGCGGCGCACAGGCTGCCGGCGCGGTGAACGGCGGAGAACAGACGGCCAGCGAGGTGAACGGCGGCGCACAGGCTGCTGGCACGGTGAACGGTGGAGAACAGACGGCCGGCTCCGGGCTCAACCGGGCAGATTCCTGACAGAATGCCGAATACTAAAGAATATTATGGGAAAACAGAAGAGCGATCAGAACAAAGAACTGAAAACAAACGCCATGCGCATCCTCGACAGGAACGGGATTCCCTACGAGGAGAACCTGTACCAGTGCGATGAGTTTATCGACGGAGTGCATGTGGCGGACCAGCTCGGGCAGGATTACGCGCAGTCTTTCAAAACCCTGGTGCTGGTCGGCAGGAGCAGAAAGTACTACGTGTTCGTGCTTCCGGTTGCCGAGGAGCTTGACCTGAAGGTCTGCGCGAAGACGGTAGGGGAAAAATCCGTGGAGATGGTCCCGGTGAAGGAAATCAACGCGGTGACCGGGTACATCCGCGGAGGCTGTACGCCGATCGGCATGAAAAAACAGTATCCGACGGTCATCCATGAGTCCGCCCTCAATTTCGACCGCATCTACATCAGCGGCGGACGGCTGGGAAGCCAGATCCTGATCAATCCGCGGGATCTGATCAGGGTGACCCGCGCGGTGACGGCGGATATCATCATGCATCCGTCGGAACCGGATCCGCAGCAGTGACGCCGCCGCTGCCAGAAAGAGGGAATGAGATGAAGAGCAAGCATTCAGAACACGGAAAGCTGCGGGGGATCCGACTGATCCTGGCGTCATTTGCGCTGGTATTGTCGGTGCTGTTTACCGGCTGCGGACTCCGGAATACGGCGCAGACCGCGCAGCCTTCATCGGTGGTTCAGATCGCGCAGGAGGCGGACAGCGGGGAGCAGACAACAGCAGACAGCGGGAAGGTGACCGCGTCAGGCGGCGTGAATCAAGCCGCTTCCGGACAGACAGAGGCGCAGACCGCAGATGCAGGAACGGCTGCCGGTTCTGAAAGTACCGCGTCAGTTTCTGAGGACGGCGAGTATACTTCGAAAGACGAAGTAGCGCTGTATATCCATCTTTACGGGCACCTGCCGGACAACTACATCACCAAGAGCGAAGCGAAAGCCCTGGGCTGGGATTCCCGCAGCGGAAATCTGTACGAGGTGGCCCCGGGCAAGAGCATCGGAGGGGACCGCTTCGGGAACTATGAGGGAAATCTGCCCGAGGCTGACGGCCGCGTTTACCGGGAGTGCGACATCGACTATACCGGCGGTTACAGAAATTCGAAGAGAATTGTCTACTCCAGCGACGGCCTGATCTACTATACGGAAGATCATTACAACACCTTTGAGCTTCTCTATGGGGAAGAGTAACCGCAAACGCTGATTCCGCCGGACGCTGCCGGCTGCCGGAATCTGCCCTGCCCGCTGTGACGGATTCCCGCAGTCCCGCGGACCCGCGATTTCCAGCGGCTGGTTTTCTATGGGATTTTCGTCCGGCTGAAGTCAAATCGGACCGCTGGCCTGCCGGTTCCCATGATCGGCTGATGAACTTTCGCGCTGACGGGCGAAAAACGGAAAGACAGGATGTAAGGGTATGCAGAGACTGATCATTGATTTCCGGCGGATCGCGGACAGCGGTGCGCTGCACGATTATCTGGAGCGGAACCTGAAACTTCCGGCTTATTACGGCCGCAACCTGGACGCTTTGTATGATGTGCTCACCGTGTGGCCGGACGGTCTGATCATCGAGACGGTTCCGGATCATTCGACGCCGGAGAAAGCCAGGCTCACAGACCGCACGCTGAGAATGCTTTTCGATGCCGCGGAGGAAAACGATCTTGTTCATGTCCGGGTTGTGGACAGCATTGGGAACGCCGGAGCGGCTGAATCCGCGGGAAGCCCGGGCAGCCCCGGCCCCATGGGTGATTCTGGCCAATATCGCCCAGGGGAAGGCGCGGAAAGCCCTGCACTCAGGGATGATCCGGAAAATTCCGGTTCTGTGGAGTAATCCCGGATACAGGGATGCAAGGAGAACCGGGCTGAGAACACCGGTCCGACGATACCTGCGGTGACGCAGAGACAAAGGAGGAGAGGCGGAAAACGGATTTCCGCCGGAAAGAAGAGAAATGAGAACGCTTTATCTGGAATGCAATATGGGAGCGGCCGGGGACATGATCACGGCGGCTCTCCTGGAACTCCTGCCGGAGAAGGAACAGGACGAATTCATCAGCCGGATGAACAGCCTCGGGCTGCCGGGGGTGACTGTTTCAAAGGAGAAGATGACCAAATGCGGAATCCTGGCGACACACGTGAAGGTCACGGTGAACGGGGAGGAAGAGGAAAGCCAGGACGTGCAGGATCACGCCGCGCCCGCGTGCGCGGACGGAATCACGCCCGCGGAGCATACCCATGATCCTGAGGATCACGATGACGACCACGATCATGACAGCCGCGGTCACGGCGATGACGACGACAATCATATCGGTCACAGCCACGGCGATGATGATCATGACGTCCATGACCACGGCGATGACGACCATGATCACAACGGTCACAGCCACGGCGATGACGACCATGACCACGACGGTCACAGCCGCGGCGAACACGGCCATGATCACGAGGGCCATCACCACCATCACCACACATCGCTCGCGGACATGAGAAAGCGCATCGACGCGCTGGATGTCTCCGCGAAGGTGAAGGGCGACATCGAGTCTGTCTACAGCCTGATTGCCCAGGCGGAGAGCCATGCCCACGGTGTTCCGGTGGACCAGATTCATTTTCATGAAGTGGGAACGCTTGACGCGCTCGCGGATATCGCCGGCGCGGCGATCCTGATGGAAAAGATCTCGCCGGAACAGGTTGTCGTTTCCCCGATTCAGGTCGGGAGCGGCGAAGTCCGCTGCGCGCACGGGATTCTTCCGGTTCCGGCTCCTGCGACGGCGTATATTCTGCGCGGAGTCCCGACCTACAGCACCGATATCCGCGGAGAACTCTGCACGCCGACCGGCGCGGCCCTGCTCCGCCATTACGCCGACAGTTTCGGCGGAATGCCGGTGATGTCGGCGGACGCGATCGGCTATGGATGCGGCATGAAGGATTTTCCGGCCGCCAATGTCGTGAGGGCCGTGCTCGGAGAATCGTTTGCCGGAACCGTAACTTCCGCGGGCAGCAGAACTTCCGCAGACTCGTCGGCTGCCGGCGCGGCACCGGCGCAGAACGGTCCGGAACCGGTTGAAACCGCGCCGGGCGAATACGAAGACCATGTCGTGGAACTGGTGTGCAATCTCGACGACTGTACGCCTGAAGAGATCAGTTTCGCCGAGGAGCGCCTCTGGGAAGCGGGAGCTGTTGATGTGTTCACCGAATCTATTATGATGAAGAAAAACCGTCCCGGCGTGATGCTCACCGTGCTCGTGAAGGAAGATCACAAAAAGGCGGTGATCGAAGCGCTGTTCCGCAATACAACGACGCTCGGCGTCCGCGAGCGGCTCTGCCGCAGGTATGTGCTTTCACGCTCTGAAAAAGTGCGCAGCACAGAATTCGGCCCGGTCCGCTTCAAGGGGAGCGCGGGATACGGCGTCATCCGGCAGAAGCCGGAATATGAGGACATCGCGAAAATCGCGCGGGAGAAAAATCTCACCATCGCGGATGTGAGAAGCAGGATTGAGAGCGAAGAATGAACAGAAGAATGAACAACAGAAAATAAGATAAAAGAAGCAGCACGAATTCCCCAGGCGATTCGTTGAGATACGTCTGAAAGATAATACAAGGCCCGTTCAGAAAGACGGCGGTTCCCGCTCCTTTACAGGATGTCCGGCAAAGAGAGGATCTGTCATCCGGAGAGGACGGGCCTTTATCGCGTGTGCCAGAGTGCCGGAATATCCGGGCAGGAAAAGAAATTTTTTTGCGATTATGCCCTGTTGACATCGGAGACGGAAGGAATATAATAGAGATCGTTCGGAGCCTTACAATTAGGATACTGACAGTCAGGATACTAACTGTAAACTGAAAAACTGTAAGATACCGAACATCTATCGCCGGATGTAAGGAAACCCGGCATCCGGCAGGTCAGCGGAACCAGAACAGAAGAAAGGAGATCCGCAATGTCCGACAGTGAATTTGACGAGCGGGAGAGACACAGGCACCTCGGGTTTGAAATTCATGTGATCAACAACCTGATCGACACGAGACGGGCTGAGACGGAAAAAAACCTGGAGCCCGAGCCGCCGACGAAAATGCAGACATGGATTATCCGCTATCTGGTGCACAGCCAGGGGCGCGATATCTTCCAGCGGGACATTGAGGCCGCCCTGCATACGTCGAGGGCCACAATTTCATCCACGCTCAAAGCCATGGAGAAAAACGGATATATCGTCAGAACACCTGTGGAAGGCGACGCCAGGCTCAAGCGGGTGAGCATCACCCGGAAGGCCATGGACGCCGAGAAGGCTACACGCCAGCGAATCCGAAAAACGGAAGAGCTCATGAGGCAGGGCATGTCCAACGAGGAATTTGAGGAACTGTTCCGCCTGCTTGAGATCGTCCGCAGAAACCTGGAGGGCGGGAAGGCAAAATGCGCCGGCCTGTCCGCCGCAGAGGGGCAGGGAAAGTTATCGATCAGAAAGGAGAGTGATCCCGCGTGAGCACGATCAAAACACTCGCAGCTTATGTAAAGGAATTCAAACGGGACAGCATTATCACGCCGATCTGCATGGCGCTTGAGGTCGTCATGGAGATGATCATCCCGCTGTTGATGGCGAGAATCGTCGATGAGGGCATCATGGCCGGCAATATGTCGGTCATCTACCAGACGGGAGCCTGGATGGTGCTGTGCGCCTGCGTTTCGCTGTCAGCCGGTTTCGGCGGCGGCTTTTTCGGCGCCCGGGCTTCCACCGGCTTTGCCAGAAACCTGCGCGAAGCCATGTACAACAATATCCAGACTTTTTCTTTCGCCAACATCGACAAGTTCAGCACTGCCGGCCTGGTGACGAGGCTCACCACGGACGTCACGAACGTCCAGAACGCTTACCAGATGATTTTGAGAATCACCGTCCGCGCGCCATTCACCCTCATCGCCGCGATGTTCCTGTCCTTCCTGATCAGCCCGCCCATTGCCTCGATCTTCCTGGTTGTCGTGCTGATCCTCGGCTTCCTTCTGTTCTTTATCGCCAGCAGGACCATGAAGACCTTCCGCAGGATTTTCAAGACATATGACGCCCTCAACGAGAGCGTTCAGGAAAATGTCTCGGCGATCCGCGTGGTCAAAGCCAATGTCCGCGAGGATTACGAGATCAAAAAGTTCAAAAAGACCAGCGGGCTGGTTCACGATCTGTTCAGCAAGGCAGAGAGAGTGCTGGCGATCAACAGCCCGGCGATGTCGACGGCTATCTACACAACCATCCTCCTGATCAGCTATATCGGAGCGAAGATGATTGTCTCCGACACGCTCACCACCGGAAACCTGATGAGTCTGCTCACCTACTGCATGAACATCCTGACCAGCCTGATGATGGTTTCCATGATCTTCGTCATGATCACGATGTCCGCCGCGAGCGCCGAGCGTATCGCCGAAGTCCTCAACGAAAAGAGCAGTCTTACCAACCCGGAGAATCCGGTGGAAACCGTACCGGACGGAAGCATCCGGTTCGACCATGTTTCCTTCCGCTACAATCCGAACAGCCCGAGACCTGTGCTGGATGACGTCTCCCTGGACATCCGGTCCGGCGAGACCGTCGGAATCCTCGGGGCGACCGGATCCGCGAAATCGACGCTGGTGAGCCTCATCCCGAGACTGTACGACGTCTCCTCCGGCAGCATCAGCGTCGGAGGGCTGGACGTCCGCAAATACGACATGGAAGCGCTCCGCAACCAGGTTTCCATGGTTCTGCAGAAGAACGAGCTGTTCTCCGGAACTATCTACGACAACCTGCGCTGGGGCAACGAGCAGGCGACGGACGAACAGTGCCAGGAAGCCTGCCGCCTCGCCTGCGCGGATGAGTTTATCGAAAAATTCCCGGACGGGTACAATACCTGGATCGATCAGGGCGGCACAAACGTGTCCGGCGGGCAGAAACAGCGCCTGTGCATCGCAAGGGCGCTCCTGAAGAATCCGAAGATCCTGATTCTGGACGACAGCACCAGCGCTGTCGATACCGCGACGGACGCCAAAATCCGCAAAGCTTTCCGGGAGGAGCGGCCGGACGTCACCAAACTGATCATCGCCCAGCGTATCGCCAGCGTCGAAGACGCTGACCGCGTGATCATCATGGACGAAGGCAGGATCGCCGCGTTTGATACGCCGGAGAACCTCCTGGCGAACAACAAGATTTACCAGGAGATCTACACAGAGCAGAAAACCGGCGGAAGCGGCGACTTTGATGAGAAGGGAGGCGAGGACTGATGGCTGAGAACGAGCAGAACAGACAGGGACAGGCGCGTCCGGTCAGCGACGGGCGTCCTCCGAGAGGCGTCAGGGTAAAGGCCAGCGTGCAGAACCCGGGAAAGATTTTCGGACGGCTGATGAAATACATCATGCACGGGTATAAGTTCCAGTTCATCGGCATTATCGTCTGCATTGTCATTTCCGTTCTCGCAAGCGTGCAGGGAACGATGTTCACCCAGCGCCTGATCGACGACTATATTCTTCCCCTGATCGGGCAGGATCACCCTGATTTCAGCGCGCTCCTGCAGGCGATCGCCAGGGTCGGCGCATTCTATGCCTGCGGTATTATCGCCACTTACGCGCAGCAGCTTCTTCAGATTGTTGTTTCCCAGGGCGTTCAGCGCGATATGCGCAACGACCTGTTCGAGCACATGGAAACGCTGCCGATCCGCTACTTTGACCAGCATTCCCACGGCGATATCATGTCGGTCTACACCAACGATATCGATACGCTGCGCCAGATGATCAGCCAGTCGATCCCGCAGCTGATCAACTCGTCCATCACGATTGTGGCG
This sequence comes from Lachnospiraceae bacterium, assembly GCA_050944455.1. GTDB lineage: Bacteria > Bacillota > Clostridia > Lachnospirales > Lachnospiraceae > Anthropogastromicrobium. The sequence goes on along the minus strand of JBMNRC010000006.1, from coordinate 97,904 downwards.
GTGCTGGTCTGCATGATTATCCTGAGCATTCCCCTGACGCTGGTCACCCTTGGCATGGTCGCGGTTATCCTGCTGGTTACCACGAAGGTCACCCGGCTTTCGTCCATTCACTTTACGGAGCAGCAGAGAGCGCTCGGCAATGTCAACGGCTATATCGAGGAGATGATCAACGGCCAGAAGGTCGTCAAGGTATTCTGCCACGAGCAGAGGGCGGAGAAGGATTTCAAGACCCGCAACGACAACCTGTTCGAGCACGCGAACCTCGCGAACCGCTACGGCAACGTGGTAGGCCCGATCAACGCCCAGCTCGGAAACATGAGCTACGTGCTGTGCGCGACCATCGGCGGCGTTCTTGCCCTGAACGGGTGGACCGGCCTGACCATCGGAAAACTGGCCAGCTTCCTGACCTTCAACAAGAGCTTCAGCATGCCGATCAACCAGGTCAGCATGCAGGTCAACTCCATCGTCATGGCTCTGGCCGGCGCGGAGCGTATTTTCAAACTGCTGGACGAGCAGCCTGAGAGCGACGAGGGCTACGTCAAGCTTGTCCGCGCGAAAGAGGGAGAGAACGGCGAGATCGTCGAAGTCCCGGAGCGCACGGGCATGTGGGCGTGGAAGCATCCTCACAAGGCGGACGGGACCGTCACCTACACGCCGATGAAGGGCGAGATTGTCTTTGAACATGTCAATTTCGGCTATGTGCCTGAAAAGACGGTTCTGCACGACGTCTCGCTTTACGCGGAACCGGGCCAGAAGATCGCTTTCGTCGGTTCCACCGGAGCCGGCAAGACGACCATCACCAACCTGATCAACCGTTTCTACGATATCCAGGATGGAAAGATCCGTTACGACGGCATCAATATCTACAAGATCAGAAAGCAGGACCTGCGCCGCTCGCTGGGCATCGTTCTTCAGGATACCCACCTGTTTACCGGAACGGTCCGCGAGAACATCCGTTACGGCAGGCTTGACGCGACCGACGAGGAGGTTGAGGCAGCGGCAAGGCTGGCCAACGCCGACGGTTTTATCCAGCGGCTGCCGCAGGGATATGATACGATGCTCAAGGGCGACGGCGCGAACCTGTCCCAGGGCCAGCGTCAGCTGCTCGCTATCGCCCGAACGGCCGTGGCGGATCCGCCGGTGCTGATTCTGGACGAGGCAACCAGCTCCATCGATACCAGAACCGAGAAGATTGTCCAGGACGGCATGGACAAGCTGATGGCTGGCCGGACGACTTTTGTCATTGCCCACAGGCTTTCTACCGTCCGTAACAGCGACTGCATCATGGTTCTGGAGCAGGGACGCATCATCGAGCGCGGAACCCACGAACAGCTGCTTGAGCAGAAGGGCCGCTACTATCAGCTGTATACCGGAAACGCGATCGGGCAGTAAACGGTCGGCAGCAGGATTCCGGCCGGCGGAGCAGCCGGAAGGGTACACCGGCAGCGCGATCGGGCAGTAATCAGTCAGGCACGAGATTTCGGCCGGCGGGAACGCCGGCCCCAACCGGCGGAGCAGCCGGAAGGGTACACCGGCAGCACGATCGCTCCGCAGCAGGCCGGCATGGCGGCCCCATCGGCAGAACAGCCGGAAGGGCACATCGGCCTTATGACCGGACAGTAATCAGTCAGGCAGGGGGATTCCGGCCGGCGGGAACGCCGGCCGGAATCCCGTGCGTATACAGGTGGAAGTGTTTAATCGACGCCGGATGTGTATCGAAAATCCGGAATCCTGTGCGTATACAGGTGGAAGAGCAATGATCAGAAACGAATCTTTGACAGAAATTTCGGACGGGAGACTCTACGGATCCAGAGATCTCGTCCGCGCGGATACCCTGGGATGCAAAGGCTGTTCTGCCTGCTGTCATGAGGTGGATGACACGATTGTGCTGGACCCCTACGACCTGTGGCAGCTCAAAAAGGCCGGCGAGGGAGACTTTGCGGACCTGATGGCGAACGGCCGGATTGAGCTGGGCGTCGTGGACGGCCTGATCCAGCCTCACCTGATGGTGAAAAAGGACAGCGGGTGCAGCTTTCTCTCCCCGGAAGGGAGGTGCACGGTCCATGATTTCCGGCCCGGCTTCTGCCGGATGTTTCCTCTCGGCAGGTACTACCATGACGGAACTTTTTCGTATATTATACAGAAGGATCAGTGCCGTCAGTCCCACCGGGCGAAAATCCGGGTGGACCGGTGGCTCGGCATTCCGGATCTGAAAAAGTACGAGGAGTACATTCTGACCTGGCATACCTATCTGCGGGAACTTCACTGTTATCTTACGGGCCACGGCGACGAACAGCGGGATCTCTCCATGAACCTGCTGACGATGTTCTTCACGCAGCCGTATGACCCGGAAGATTTCTACGGGGATTTCAGCCGCAGGATGGTCCTGGCGGGAAAACCCGGGGCAGGATGAAAATTGCGGCATGGAGCCATCCGCGGCGTTTCCCTGGAATTTATCCGGCCGGAGCGTCCGCTTCCGGGAGCCTGATCCGGGAAGTTGCTTTTGTAAAACCGTTGGTGCGGTGACAGCTAAATACAGGAGGGAATCTCAATGTCTGCGCAGAGCCGTCGCGAAGCGTCCGGCCAGACGCCCGTTAACAACATTACCGAGGGCGTGATCTGGAAACAGCTTCTGATCTTTTTCTTCCCTATCCTTTTCGGCGCGGTTTTTCAGCAGCTCTACAACACCGTGGACGCGGTGGTGGTCGGACGGTTTGTCGGAACCAATGAGCTTGCCGCGGTCGGCGGATCGTCCGGCACCGTCATCAACCTTCTGATCGGATTCTTTATCGGCCTGTCCTCTGGCGCAACGGTCATTATCTCCCAGTTTTACGGGGCCGGGGACGGGCAAAACGTCAGCAGGGCCGTTCACACCGGCATTGCCCTCGCTCTTGCCGGAGGTGTGATCTTCACTGTCGTCGGAATCGCGATCGCCGGGCAGGCGCTCCGCTGGATGAGTACCCCGGACGAGGTCATCGGGTATTCGGAGATCTATCTCCGCATTTATTTCGCGGGAATGGTGCCGAATCTTTTCTACAACGTGGCGTCCGGCATCCTGCGCGCGGTGGGCGATTCCAAACGGCCGCTCTATATCCTGATCTTCACGTGCCTGGTTAACATCGTCCTCGATCTTGTGTTCGTCGTGGTGTTCCACTGGGGCGTCACCGGCGTCGCGGTGGCGACGGTGCTGAGCCAGACGGTCAGCGCGGCGATGACGGCCGTCTGCCTGGTCCGCGCGAACGACAGCTACCGGCTGGAATGGCGCAAAATCCGCTTTCACTGGGATCTTTTCCGGAGAATCATCCAGATCGGCGTTCCCGCGGGGCTGCAGTCCGTCATGTACGGAATCGCGAACATCATTATCCAGACCAACATCAACATGCTGGGACCGCAGACTATGGCGGCCTATACGGCTTACTCCAAGATTGACGCGGTATTCTGGATGATGATCAATGCCTTCGGCGTTTCTGTGACGACGTTTGCCGGCCAGAACTACGGTGCCGGCCGGATCGATCGGGTCAAGAAAAGCATGGCGGTCACGCTGGCTATGGCGATGGCGGCTTCCGTCGGGCTCAGCGTTTTTCTGCACTTTTTCGGAATCTATATCTATCGCCTGTTCTCCACGGACAGCACCGTGATCAGCATCGGTATGGACATTCTGCATTTCCTGACTCCGACTTACTTTACCTATGTGTGCATTGAGGTTTTCTCGGGTACGCTCCGGGCAATCGGCTATGTGATGGTCCCGATGATCCTGACCTGCGGCGGCGTCTGTGTGCTGCGGCTGGTGTGGCTGTTTACGGTTGTGCCGATGCACCGCACGGTTCAGACCGTTCTCTTCAGCTATCCGCTGTCCTGGGTGGTCACGTCGATCCTTTTTATCATTTATTACTTTTATCTTCTGAAGAAGGGAAAGATCGTCAACCCCCGGCGGGACGCGGCGAAATAATCCGCGTCCGGAGATTCCCGGCAGGAATCAGTTTATCGCAAAGGATCCGGACAACAATCCGTTCCGCAGAAAAGAGGGACGGAATTCTGCCTTTTGTGCGGCAATGACTTTCCTATAAAGAATGCAAAAACACAATTTTGTTAACAGACAGAATAGCATGTCAGCACATAAAATTTACCGACAATAGAGAAAGAATGAAGAGTAAAAGAATTTTGTTTCTGAAAACGGATTTTGAAAAGCGCATACTTTCGTGTGCCTGTCTGACAGTTGCGAAATATAAAACACAAAATATAGTGGTTGAACCATTGACAAGACCACAAGATGTAGTAGAATAGAACATGACAAGAGAGTTCCGCATATCGTGAGGGAAAAAACAGAGACCCGGACGATTGAGTTACGGGCCATGTTTCTTATTCCCTGGGGAGGAGTCCTGACGTCTGCGGAGCTTTATATTATACTGAAGAAACGCCGGGAGGAGCAGGCTGGAAAAAATTCCGGGCGGCCGCCGAGGGCGGGGAGGACAGAGAGATGAAGATCATCAAGAGAAGCGGAGCGGAGGTCCCGTTCGACCGAAACAAAATAACGGCGGCTGTTCAGAAGGCCAACGCCAGTGTTCCGGCCAGCGACCGCCTGAATGAGGAACAAATCGAGGAAATTTCCGCGAATGTGGAAGCGCACTGCCGCAAGATGAACCGCGCGCTCAATGTCGAGGAAATCCAGGATCTCGTCGAAGACCAGATTATGTCTCACGGCGCTTACCATGTCGCGAGAAACTATATCACCTACCGCTACAAGAGAGCGCTGGTCCGCAAGGCGAACACCACCGACGAGCAGATTCTCAGCCTGATCGAGTGCAACAACGAGGAAGTCAAGCAGGAGAACTCCAACAAAAACCCGACAGTCAACTCCGTACAGCGCGATTACATCGCCGGCGAGGTCAGCAAGGACATCACCAAGAGATTCCTCCTGCCGCAGGATATTGTTGAGGCTCACGAGCAGGGCATCATCCACTTCCACGATGCCGACTACTACGCGCAGCATATGCACAACTGCTGCCTGATCAACCTCGAGGACATGCTGCAGAACGGCACTGTCATCAGCGAAACTATGATCGACAAGCCCAAGAGCTTCTCCACCGCCTGCAACATCGCGACGCAGGCCATCGCGCAGATCGCCAGCTCCCAGTACGGCGGGCAGAGCATTTCCCTGTCCCATCTGGCGCCGTTCGTCGACGTCAGCCGCCAGAAGTTCCGCAGGCAGGTCCGTGAGGAAATGGAGGAGGCCGGAATCGAGGCGTCGGACGAGCAGATCAACGCCATTGCCGAGGACCGCGTCCACACCGAGATTTCCAGCGGCGTCCAGACCATCCAGTACCAGGTCATCACCCTGATGACCACCAACGGCCAGGCGCCGTTCATCACCGTATTCATGTATATCGATGAGGTTCCGGAAGGCCGCACCCGCGACGACCTCGTCATGATCATCGAGGAGATGCTCCGCCAGAGAATCCGCGGCGTGAAGAACAACAAGGGCGTTTACATCACCCCGGCGTTCCCGAAGCTGATTTATGTCCTTGAGGAAGACAACATCCACGAGGACAGCAAGTACTGGTACCTCACGAAGCTCGCCGCCCAGTGCACCGCGAAGCGCATGGTGCCGGATTACATTTCCGAGAAGATCATGCTTCAGTACAAGGTCGACAAGAATGGCGAGGGCCACTGCTATCCTTGCATGGGCTGCCGTTCCTTCCTCACCCCGTACGTCAACCCTGAGACAGGCAAGCCGCAGTATTACGGCCGTTTCAATCAGGGCGTCGTCACCCTCAACCTGGTCGATGTTGCATGTTCTTCCGGCAGGGACGAGGAGAAGTTCTGGAAGATCCTCGATGACCGTCTGGATCTCTGCTACCGCGCCCTGATGTGCCGTCACAACCGCCTCAAGGGAACCCTGTCCGACGCGGCTCCGATCCTTTGGCAGTACGGCGGCCTCAGCCGCCTGAAGAAGGGCGAGACCATCGACAAGCTGCTGTATGGCGGCTATTCCACCATCAGCCTCGGCTATGCCGGCCTGTATGAGTGCACCATGTACATGAAGGGCGTCTCCCATACCGATCCGAAGGGCACGCCGTTCGCCCTGGCAGTTATGCAGAGACTGAACGACGCCTGCGCAAAGTGGAAGAAGGAGACCAACATCGACTTCTCCCTGTACGGAACGCCGCTGGAGTCCACCACCTACAAGTTCGCGAAGTGCCTGCAGAAGCGCTTCGGCATTATCCCGGGCGTGACGGATAAGAACTACATCACCAACAGCTATCACGTCCATGTCACCGAGAAGATCGACGCGTTCACCAAGCTCAAGTTCGAGAGCCAGTTCCAGCGCCTGTCCCCGGGCGGCGCGATCAGCTACGTCGAAGTCCCGAACATGCAGAACAACATCGAGGCTGTTCTCTCCGTGATGCAGTACATCTACGACAACATCATGTACGCGGAACTCAACACCAAGAGCGACTACTGCCAGGTCTGCGGCTACGACGGCGAAATCAAGATCGTCGAGGATGCCGACGGCAAGCTGGTGTGGGAGTGCCCGAACTGCGGCAACCGCGACCAGAGCAAGATGAACGTTGCAAGACGGACCTGCGGCTACATCGGGACGCAGTACTGGAACCAGGGCCGCACCCAGGAGATCAAGGACAGAGTGATGCATCTGTAAAAGCGCGCCCGATGAGAATCAGGCGAACGCCAGATTAATAACCTGTAATAAAACGAATAAATGACGGCGGCAGTAATCCGCCCTGCCGACAGGGTGGACAAAAGCTTTCTGTCAGAGAAACACGGGTTTCCTTCGGGAGGACCCGTGTTTTTTTGTGCAGGTCCGGAGACCTGATTTACACCAGGCAATTCTGCCTGCTACTTGCGGTTCAGGATTCAGTCTGCTGGGCTCAGGCGAATATCTGACAGAAATATGATGAACGAGAAAACCATCTGCGATGCAGGGAGTAAATCATAACGCGAAACTTTTCACAGAATTGATTTAAAATAGATGTAAATAAACTATTGACATCTAAGATGTAATGATGTACATTACAAATATGGAATAGAGATTCCCTTTATTTCAAGAGAGTGAGAAAGGCCGGAAAGAAACATGGATGATGAAAAACGGTTTCTTTGTCGGAAGCATTGCCTGCACGGCTGCAGCTGTTTTACTGAATGCCCGCTCAGGACAGAAGTCAGGAGGTAAATGATGTTTGTATCAGATATATTTGGAAGAATGTCCAGCGGTATTACGGAAAGTTCTGACAGACAGATCGAAATTCTTGGAAATCAGATAGATCAGGCGGATGCGATTATGATCGGCGCGGGTTCCGGTCTTTCCACCGCCGCCGGATTGACATATTCTGGCGAAAGATTTCAGAAATACTTCGGGGATTTCGCACAGAAATACGGAATCAGGGATATGTATTTCGGAGGGTTTTATCCGTTTGAAAACAGGGAAACCTACTGGGCATGGTGGAGCCGTCATATCTATTACAACCGCTATGTGAAAGCTCCTTCTGATGTGTATGAAACACTTCTTTCGCTGGTGAAGGACAAAGATTATTTTGTGCTGACAACAAACGTGGATCATCAATTTCAGCTGAACGGATTCGATAAAAAAAGGCTGTTCTATACACAGGGTGATTATGGTCTGCTTCAGAGTGTGAACCCGAAGATTAAGAAGACCTATGACAACGAAGAAATCATCCGCAGAATGATGGAAGCACAGGGATTTGTCAGAGATGAGAATGGAGTTTTCCAGGTGCCGAAAGACGGCAGACTGAAGATGGAGATACCGTCGGAACTCATTCCGAAATGCCCGGATGACGGCAGTGATATGACGGTCAATCTGCGCTGTGATGATACGTTCGTGCAGGATGACGGATGGTATGCAGCGCAGGGCAGGTATCAGGATTTTGTCCGGCGTCATGAGAATATGCATGTTCTCTACCTGGAGCTTGGAGTCGGAGCGAACACCCCGACGATAATCAAATTTAATTTCTGGCAGGAAGCAGACAGGAATCCCAGGGCATTCTATGCCTGTCTGAATATGGGAGAAGCAGCGGCACCGCAGGCGCTGCAGTCGCGTTCGCTGTGTATCAATCAGAATATTGCAGATGTTCTGCACGCTTTGAGAAAAAAATTATAAGCTGAACGTGTACAGGAGGTATTCATCATGGATCACGGTGAAATTCAGCAGTACGATACACCGGCAAATATTCTCCGGCATCCTGCCAACGAATTTGTCGCAAAGCTTGTCCGGCGTGAAAGACATACCTGTTTTCTCAGCGAAGACCGGGTAGGCGGCTGTGAGTTCAGCGGCGCTGCATGCGGACTGCGTCTGCCGGAAGGAGCTGCAGCTGCCGGGTACACAGGGCAATAGAAGAATTCAGCAGTGAAGGAGGGAAGATTCTGCTGTTCGCGAGGGGATCAGAAGCCTTTGACAAATGGAAACAGGACGTATAGGATAAGGGCATCAACAGAGATTCCCTGAATATCCAATGGGTACTTTCCCTTTCCTGACTGATCATTCGTTTATACCGTCGGCGCTTTTAACTTTTCAATTAGTGCCCGGATATGAGATATTCCGAAAAGAGGTTTGTCATATGAGGAAGATCAGATACCCTAAGCTTATAAATCCGGAGGCACTTGTTTTGCATCCCTATATCTGTATCACAGGAGATACGCACGGCGACATCGACTGGGAAAAACTGAATACAGAGCATTTTCCAGAGCAGAGACAGATGGATCAGGAAGATATCCTGATCATAGCCGGCGATTTCGGCTGCGTGTGGCATCGCCGCGATGAGTACGGAAATGAGCATAAGTCGGACAAATACCTGCTCAATGCGTACGAAAACCGGAAATTTACGACCGTTTTCATCGACGGAAACCATGAGAATCACGAGGCTCTCGCGGAATATCCGAAGGCCGAATTCCTCGGCGCAGAGTGCCATCAGACCGTCCGCATGTCTATCATGTCATGCGCGGAGAAGTCCTTCATATCGGCGGGCATAAGATCTGGTGCATGGGCGGTGCGGAGTCGCATGACAAAGAATGGAGAACGCCATTTGAATCCTGGTGGCCGGGGGAGATCCCGTCAGATAAAGAATGGGAGCATGCAGAAGAGACGCTTCGGCGGGAACGGCCGGACGTTATTGTCACGCATGAGGCGCCGGGCTCGGCGCTTGATCCCGTTGACGTCGGAAGCCCCGGATCGACGCCTGTATCGGAACATTTCGACCGCATACTGGATATCATTGCAAATGAGCAGATCCCTGTGAAGGAATGGTATTTCGGACATCACCATCAGGACAAAGAAGGAATTTACCGGGGGATCCGGTTCCGCTGTCTGTATCAGACAATCGAAGCAATAAAGACAGAATAAAGTACCCCCGTCTGAACCAAAATAATATGCTGCCCCAGGCAGGATTTAGAAATATGAAAACTGCCCGGGGTATTGCTATGTCCGGAGAACGGTAAAAGCAGAGAGAGCGGACAGAGGCGTTCCGGCGGGCGGTACCGGATTTTTGTCAGGCTCTATTGAAATTTCACACTCCTGCTGATATAATCAAACGATTTCTCAATGATGAGGAATGGCCGGCTTGGGGAAAGAAGGAGTAAAAATGTATCCAATGGTATCGAAACAGGAGCTGAAGCCGTACCGGATGTTCTGCTCGGATTTTCTTACCGATCTCTGCCGCAGCCTGCACAAAAAGTACGGGATTACCGCTACGTTCCTGGCAGTCGGAAGCGGGATGTGGAACATGGTGTCCCGGGACAGTTCCGGCGGGTTTGATCTGGACTACAATCTTATTCTGCACCGGATCCCGGAACCCTATGCCAGCGGGGATCTCCTGACCCTCAAAAATCAGATCCGCTCCCTCGCTGATGGTATTCTTCACCGCAAGCCTGGCCTTTCATTCTCCTATGGAAAAGATTCTACGTCTTCCCTGACTTATTATCTTCGAAATCCGAAAGACGGGCCTTTCCATATCGATCTCGGCATTCTCTGGGAACGGGGCGGAAAATATTACAGGCTGATCCACGACAAACGGCTGTCGCGCGCAATCTGGAATGAAGCGCCGGATCTGTCGCAGACTAAAGCCCGCGTTCAGGCAATTAACCGCAGGGGACTGTCAGATAAGCTCCGCGAAGAATTCCTGTCCCAGAAGGCGCGTGAGGCGGGAACAGACAAACTTTCCTACGTGATTTTCACGGAAGCCGTAAACCGCGTGTATCAGAAAATCTGAAAAAGGAGTATTTAATCCGAACCTTTTGGTACGCGGACCACAATTAACAGCAACAGCCTGAAAACTGTTGACTTATTATAGGAGGAGATCAGAAATGTCGAAAGATGTACAGCACACTCAGCAGCAGATGGATCATCACGCCAATCAGGGCAATCCGAACAGCCGTGAGTATAAGGACGCGATGGATAATCACGCCAACCAGATGAATCCGAACAACAGCGCCTACGAATCCAGCAGAAGCGGGCAGAATTAATTTTTCGGATTCTGCAGCCGGTATGGCATTTATTCACTTCGAAAACGCGCAAACATGAAACCCTGTCAGCCGGCAGGCAATCCCTGCCGGCTTTTTGGCCTGCGCCGCATTATTGATTAATTCCGTCTGACAACCGGTCACAAAAATTCTATAGCAGATGCCTTGCCGGTAAAACCAAAACCATGGCGGACAGCCGGTCATCATTCCCTTTGCCGGGTATGTCGGGCAGTCAATGGGACTGCACTTACCAACAAGGGAGGATATGCGGATGAAACGGTACTATGATCTGGTCATGGCGAATGCGGTGCGGCAGTTATTAAAGAAAGGAGCCCCTGTGGATTTGCCCGGAACCGTCCCGGAAGGAACTGCGGAACAGGAACGGTGGGGAACGGTAAAAAAGGAATTCTCAGGATCAGAACTGGGGGTAATCACGGAATGGGGCCTGATTGATTTCGACCCCGCGGAGAAAGAAAAGCTCGTCGGCGGGGATGACCTGTCCTATGACGAATATCTTGATCTGCAGAAAAAATCCGGCAGATCTGTCAGGCAGGATTTTGAGAAGGCTTACCACGACGCGTCCTGGGTGTCGTTCAAGGGATGTATCCAGCGCATCAATTCTAAAAAGGGGAAAATCTGTTTTGAAAAGATTTTCGTTGAGGGCGAATATCCGGATGGAGACGGCTTTTACGGGAAGGAAGATCATGTCTGGATGGACCTGAAGGAGTTTGAACCTTACGGCATAGGGACCTGTCTGGCCTTTCAGGCGGAAATCTACCGCTACGTCAAAACAGGGAACGGCAAAATGATCGACTTTGGCCTGAGAAATCCGTCAGACATCAAAAAAATCGAGAGCTACGAGCTGCCGTCAGACGACGATCTGCGCAGGCAGGAGGCGGATGAGATTATCTGCAGTACGCTCTGCATGTTCAGAGACCAGTGCAACGGTCAGGTCTGCCTCGCGAATGAGAACTGGCGGGAATCGATGAGAAAACTTCTGCTCGGAAATGGCAAACCGGCAAAATAAGCAAATGAATAAACAGGCAATCGTACAGGGTATCAGTATAGAATCTGATACCCTGAAAAGCTGCCGGCGGCCGGACGGTACCGCCGCAGTCAGGAAAGTGATTGATTTCCGCGGGTTCCAGGGTCAGCCGGAAGCATTTTCAGCCTCCCGCGTTTTTTCCGCCGGCACCAGAACTTTTCTGTTGAATCTCAGGTAAATCAGGTGGGAGAAGAAGAAAGTCAGTACGTCGGCGGCCAGCTCTGCCCAGACAAGGCCGTACATCCCGAAAATCCGGTTGAAAAGGAACATGAACGGGATGTTGAAGATCACCTGGCGCATGACCGCGTAGAACAGGCCGATTCCTCCCCTGCCCATCGCCTGGAAAACGTACACGTAGTGGAAGCACAGGAACATGAACGTCGTGGCCAGGCAGCGGATGCGGATGAATCTGGTTCCGTAAGCTACAGTCTGGGGATCGCTGATGAAGAAGCGGATGATGTTTTCCCCGAAAACTTCGTAGAGAACCACGGACACAGCCCCGATGGCGATGCCGACAAACCGTGAGAAACTGATGATTCCCCGCATTCTCTTATAATTGCCGGAGGAATAGTTGTAAGCCGCGATCGGAAGCATGCCCTGGCTGATTCCGATTCCGGCGTTGAGCGGAAGACGCTCCGCCTTCAGGCAGATGCCTATGGCCGCCAGCGGAATATCGCCGTATCCCGCCATCAGCTTGTCGATGATCATCTGGGAGAGGTCGAACAGAAAGTTGGACAGGCAGGCGGGGGCGCCTACGCTGACCAGCGAGGTGATTTCGCTCCGGCCAGGCATACCAAGCCGCGGTGAAAGCCGCAGCACTGTCGTGCGGGAAAGCCTGCGCATCATGAACAGGAAGTAGACCAGCACCACGGTGTTCGACAGCGCCGTGGCGATGCCGGCTCCGAGGATTTCCTGCCCGGAGGGCATGATCACGAACATGAACAGCGGGTCCAGAAAGACATTGAGAATTCCGCCCATGGAGATGCCGAACCCGGCCTGCTTTGAACAGCCGACCGCGCGGAGCAGCTGGGCCAGCGTCAGCTGGGTGATTGTCGGGACGCCCCCGATCACGACGACGCACATGGCATACGCGCGGGCAAATTCATGCGTTTCGCTGCTGGAACCCAGAAAAGTCAGGATCGGGTCGAGAAAAGCGAATACGGCCAGCGCGAACGCGGCGCTGCAGACCAGCGCCAGATAGAAGGTGAAAGCGCTGACTTTCGAGGCGTCTTCGTCCCTGTGCACGCCGAGCAGACGGGAAATCAGGGAGCCGGCGCCGACGCCGACGAAGTTGGAAATCGCGTTGGAAAGGTTGAAGAGCGGGAGAACCAGAGACGCCGCGCCGACCATGTAGGGGTTGCCGGTCCGGCCGATAAAGTAGGTGTCGGCCAGGTTGTAGATGAGCACGACCATCTGCCCGATGATGGTCGGAATAGCCATGACGGCAAGCGCCCTGGGAATTGACATTGTCTCGAAAACTTCCCGGTTGTCCTTCTGCCCCGACGGACTGCCCGGACTGACGGAATGGGCAGAATTGCCGGAGGCGCCGGATCTGCCGCTGTTCCCGGACTGCCCGGAACCGCCCTGGGCGGTTCCGGAAGCAGAGCTGGTTTCCGCGTTTTTTGTGAAAATCATGAAGCTGTACCTGTCTCTCTGTTATAGCTGATTCTTAAATAATAAGTTCCGGCAGCGGCAGATCCTTACTCGAAACCTCCGCGCATAATTTCCCCGCGTTCAGATCTCGTTGAGCTCTTTGAGCACAGCGTAGACAATGGAGCAGGCTTCGCAGTCGCAGTATTTTTCACCGGCAGCGAGCCTCTTCTTTTCGGCGGCAGCCGCGGCGTCCGCGGCCTCGCGGCTTCCCAGGTACTGTGCGGCCGCGTCGGATTCGAAGAACGCGAGAGTTCCCTCGATGCTGCCGAGATCTTCTTTCAGCTCCTGAATCAGAGCCTGATCCCCAGCCTCGGACGGTGCTTCCGAAAGCCATTTCCGGCCTTCTTCGCGAAGTTCTCTGCAGCAGGGACCGGTCTGGATCAGTTTCTGAATCTGTTCCTTTACTGTGCTTCTGAGCGGTTCTTCAATCATGGTGGTTTTCCTCCCTTATCTTTTTCTGCGGCAGGGGTGATCTGTCAGGATACAGACACCGCGTCTGCCGGCCGGGTTCTGCCTCCCGGCTGTTTTTTACAGTATAACATGTTTTTGAGTGAAAAACCTGTCGGCGCAGGCTCCGCCCGAACCGCGGCTCAGGCGGAGAGCTTCGTCGGATGCGGCACTGCCTGAATCCGATGGGCCGGGAATCCGAAAACCGCTGTGATGTCTCAATGAATCTGATATAATAAAGCCAGCAAATCAGAACACGGACGGCAGGGTCAGGGAGAACCGGCGATGCCGGATCCGGCGGGACCTGCCGGAAACCTGAAACGGAAAACAGAAAGGAAGGTGACGAAAGATGCAGTGGACGACAGAGGACAGCCGGATTTATCTCACGGACGAGAACGGAAAAAAGATCGCGGAAGTCCTGTTCCCGAAAACAGGGGAGAATGAATACACGGTTACGCACACATGGGTGGACGATTCGCTGCGGGGACAGGGAATCGCCGGAAAGCTGATGGAGGCCGCGGTAAAGAGAATCCGGGAGCTCGGAGGAACTCCGAAAGCGCAGTGTTCCTACGCGGTGCACTGGATGGAGAAGCATCCTGACCAGCTGGGCTGATATAGCGAGGCCGCTGCCTGTGCGGACAGAGACGGACCGGAACAAGAGGGAAAAACTGTCAGACAGAACTGACGGTATCAATACAGACACAGGGAGGAAAAAATGCAGATTTTTGTAGACGCAAAGGCTGCCCCGGGAGGCAGCGGGAGCAAAGAAAGACCATACCAGCGCATCAGCGACGCGGCGGAGACAGCCCGCCCCGGGGACGAAGTGCTGGTGGCGCCGGGGATTTACCGGGAGAACGTAGATCCGAAACATGCCGGCACGCCGGACGCGCGGATCGTTTACCGTTCCGTGCAGCCGCTGGCGGCTGTCATCACCGGAGCGGAAGTCCTGGATCGCTGGACTCCCGTCGAAGGCTATAAAAATGTATGGACCTCCCGCGTCGGCAACGGTGTGTTCGGATCCTACAACCCTTACACGACGCTGGTGTCCGGCGACTGGTTCATCGCGTCCCACATCGCCCACACGGGGGATGTTTTCCTGAACGGCAAATCCATGTATGAGGCTGCTGACCTCGCGGGCGTTTATGAGCCGAAGGTTTATAAACCCTCGTGGGACCGGGAGTTTTCTGTCTACACCTGGCACGCCGATCAGGACCCGGAAACCAACGAGACCGTATTTACCGCGAATTTCCAGGGAAAAAATCCGAATGAGGAGAACGTGGAGATTTCGGTGCGCGAGAACTGCTTCTATCCGCAGAAGGAGGGCGTGGGCTATATCACGCTGTCCGGCTTTACCGTCTGCAAAGCCGCAACTCAATGGGCTCCGCCTACCGCCTATCAGGAAGGCATGATCGGCCCGCACTGGTCCAAAGGATGGATTATCGAGGACTGCGAGATTTACGAATCCAAGTGCAGCGGGATTTCCCTCGGCAAATACCTGCAGAAGGACAACGACAACAAGTGGCTGCACACCAAATACAAGGACGGAACGCAGACCGAACGCGAGTGCATCCTGGAGGCGCAGCGCGACGGCTGGAGCAAAGAGACGGTCGGCTCGCACATCATCCGCCGCTGCAATATCCACGACTGCGGACAGACCGGAATCGTCGGCCATCTCGGCGGCGTGTTTTCGGTCATTGAAAATAACCATATCCACCATATCAACAACAAGCAGAACCTTGCCGGCGCCGAGATCGGCGGCATCAAGATGCACGCGGCGATCGACGTGATCATCCGGGGGAACCATATCCACAACTGTACCCGCGGCCTGTGGCTTGACTGGCAGGCGCAGGGCACGCGCGTGACGCGCAACCTGTTCCACGACAATACGCTGCCGGCTATGCCGGAGAATCCGGAACCGGACGAGATGGCCGGCGCAGCCGAAGATATTTTCGTGGAGGTTTCCCACGGCCCGACGCTGATCGACAACAACCTTCTGCTTTCGGACTGCGCGTTCAAGGCGGCGACCCAGGGCTTCGCGCTGGTGCACAACCTGATCGCGGGCGGCATCACGGCGGTCGGCATCGGAACGGACAACGGCGCGAAGACGCTCGATTCGCCCAGATACACCCCGTATCACGTTCCGCACCGCACGGAGGTCGCCGGTTTCATGACGTTCCTGCACGGCGACGACCGCTTCTACAACAACATCTTTGTCCAGAAGCCGATGCGCGCGGCGCTGAAGGCCAGGATGGAGTATACTGAGGCGCACCCGAACTGCTGGGACGACAACAACATCAAGGCGGGGACGTTCAAATTCAACGGATATCCGACTTTTGAAGAGTGGAACCGCATGTTCGAGGGATACTGCGGCATGGGTTCCGAGCCGAGCGACCGCTATTACAGCCACCTGCCGGTGTGGGCTTCCGGGAACGTCTACCTGAACGGCGCGGAACCGTGGGAGAAGGAGAAGAACCTTCTGGCGGACAGCAGCGGGAAAGTCACGATCGCCGTGGAGACGAAAAAGGAAGCGGACGGAACAGAAGGCTGGTATCTCTCCACCAACCTGTATGAGGTTCTGGAAAAGCTGGCAGGCGCCGGGAAGAAACTTCCGGATACCTCCGTTATCAGCACGGAGACGCTGGGGATGGCGTTCGAGCCGGAAGAAAAGTATGAAAATCCGGACGGAACCGAAATCATCTTCAACACGGATTTCTTCGGCCGTCACCGCTGCCTGAGCCCGCTGCCGGGCCCGTTCGCGGACGGAAAGGAAGCGGGAGAGAAGCTGGCGTAAGCGCTTTGCGCGGATAAGCGGGCGTGCGGCCGGCCGTCGGCTGAATGCCGCCCGCGTTCCGGTCAGCGCTCTGCGCGGATAAGGGTATGCCGCGTCTCCTTTTTCTTTCTGATTTCTTAATTTTTTTCGCGGGTTCCCCCAAAGTTATTCTGATGATGTATAATAAGACGGTGTGAAAATGTCTGACCATTTTCACACCGTCTGTCTGCTGGGGACAGCAGCGGGCTGATCTGCGGAACAGAAAGTTTTAGGAGGTTGAATTTGATCAATATTTCCGATGAGGATTACCGGGTTTTTTCAGACACCATGCACACGCTTCAGGCAATGCCTGAAATCCAGCGCCTGAAAAATTTCCGCCAGCACGGAGACAATACGACATACCAGCATGTCTGCAATGTAGCGAACTGCGCGTTTTATACAGCGCAGAAGCATCATCTGAAGGTGGATATTGTCGCGATGACCACGGCGGCTATGTTCCACGATTATTATCTGTACGATACCAGGGATATGCTGTATTCGGACTACCAGCACGCGCTTCTTCATCCCAGGTTTTCTGTAGCCAACGTATCGAAGTTCTATCCGCTCACCGATCTGGAGAAGGAGATTATTCTGAGTCACATGTGGCCGATCCCGGGTTCGCCGTGGCCGAAGTCGACCGAGGCAAAGCTGGTATGCTATGCGGATACCTACGTGGCAGCGCTGGAGATGGGACTCGGAAGGCATATGTGGGTTCCCAGAAATATGGCGATGGTCTGCTGCTGACAGACCTGCCGCATCTTGCATCTTGCCTCACCCCGCGGGGTGAGGTATACTTTTTATATGAAACAGGCAATCAATAGCCTCATATGATTAAAAAATGATATTTTTGCGGAAAAATGACGGGCAGGATCCGGAAGCGGGGTTCTGCGGCGGGTTTTCAGGGCGAAAATCCGGCAGAGGGACCCGGAAGTGAAAGGAGAAGTCCCCGCGGACAGAATCTGAAAGGGGACCTGTCGGCGGAGATCCCCGGCCCGGAATCCGGATGAGGTAGTTTTATGGGAAAAATGATTGAGTCTTCGGCGGACAATCCTTTTGGGGAAGAAGAGTACTGTGAGAAAGTTTATGTGAAAGTGATCGCTGAGTTTGACCCGGAGCGGGGCGTGATTCCGCGTTCCTTCTTCTGGGAGGACGGGCAGCAGTATTTCATCGACCGGGTGATCGGCCGGGAGCGGTGCGCCAGCCGCAAAGCCGGCGGGGTCGGGCTGATGTACACGGTGCGGATCCGCGGGAAGGAGGCTCACCTTTACCTGGAAGATGACAACCGGTGGTTCCTGGAAAAAGCGCGCCGGTGACTCTGGAAATACCGCGGGAAAAGCGGTATGATTAGACGAACCTGGAAGCGCGGCCGGGGCAGGCGGGACAGCCTGCGTCAGAAGGGGAGAATCCCGAAAGCCGGAGCCCGTGCGGCGCGCAGGGAGAAAATCCGGATGGCCGGCGCGCAGACGCCGGCGTTTTCAGAAAGGAATACTGTTTTATGGGATATGGCTTTTATTTTGACCCTACCTATGTCCTGGTGATTATCGGCGCGGTGATCTCCATGATCGCCAGCGCTCATGTGACCAGCACATACAGAAAATACGCGGGCGTGCAGAGCCGGTGCGGCATGACCGGCGCGCAGGCGGCGCAGGAAATTCTGCGGCGCAACGGCATCTATGACGTCACCATTCAGCATGTGGGCGGAAACCTGACTGATCACTTTGACCCGAGAGCCAAAACAGTCCGCCTGTCGGATACTGTTTACGGCTCCACCTCTGTCGCGGCGCTGGGCGTCGCGGCGCATGAATGCGGCCATGTGGTGCAGGACGCAAAAGGATATGTTCCGCTGAGAATCCGCACGGCTCTGGTTCCGGCCGCGAATTTCGGCACGAATGCGGGAATCTGGATCGCGATCATCGGAATCATCCTGGGACTGTCCCAGACGATTGTCATGATTGGCGTGATCCTTTTCTCGCTCGGCGTTCTTTTCCAGCTGGTTACCCTTCCGGTGGAGTTCAACGCTTCCCACAGGGCCCTTCAGATGCTGGAAGATTACGGAATGCTCGGCAGGGACGAAGTCGCGGACAGCCGCAAAGTGCTGACGGCGGCGGCTCTTACGTATGTCGCGGCAGCGCTCTCTTCTATTCTGCAGCTGCTCCGTCTGCTCCTTCTGGCAAGGCGGAACGACCGCGACTGACGAAAAGCGGGGGAGGACGAAATTGAAGCTGATTGTGGACAGAGAACGCTCTTTTACCGGCTCCGGCCTGAAATATACGCTTTTCGTCTCCGCGGTGGAGATGACCAGGCTGTACGTGATGAAACCGGAAGAGTCGAAAGATAAGTACAGGGTTTTCAAACTGAAAAACGGGGAGCATCTGGAGACGGAGGTTCCCGATGACCTGCGGCATGTGGTAGCTTATGTGGAGCCGTCGATGGGCAGGCGCACCAGCAACGAGGTTGTCATCCCCGAGGAGAAGGATGAAGCCCGGCTGAAGATTTTTACAAAGTTCAATCTCGGGCACGGGTCTGACCTGACGCTGGCTGAAGTCTGAGTGATAAAATCTGTGCTGCCTGCCTGAAAAACGAAGGTCCCGGCACGAATTGACCGGATCTGTGATTCGATCCGACCGGTCAATTCGTGCCGGGACTTCTTTTTGCGATATACTGCCGGCTGTTTTGCGGGGCCGATTCTGCCGGATCATCATCTGCCCGTGATTCATTAGGCGGTTATCCGACAGCCGTTCCGCAGACCAGATCCGGCCCGTTCGGTCCTCGGCGGGATTCCCCCGCGCGGTTTATCTGGTGATGGTTCCGTTCACATCCCACAGATCGTGCCAGTCCGTTGCTCCAGGCCAAAGGAAAACCTGCCCCTTCACCAGGCGGCAGTTGCGGTCGTCTTTCCGGATGGCGGCCATTTCTTCTTCCGTGAGAGGATCCTCGATGGCGCCTTTCAGGTTGGAGAGGAGCTGGGGCTCCTTGACGGAGAAGGGGATCGGGACCTGCCCGCGCTGTACGGCCCATTTCAGGCAGATTACCGCCGGATGTACGCCGTGCGCTTTTGCGGCTGCCGCGACGCCGGGGAGCTCAAAGTCGACGACGTCATCCGCTGCGTGGTCTCTGGCCGGGCGGGAAGGAGATCCCATCGGGCAGAAGCCTATCGGCAGGATGCCGTGGTCAACCGCGTACTGGTAGAGTTCCGGCTGCTGGAAGGAAGGGTGAAGCTCCATCTCAAGCGCCGCCGGTTTGATCCGGCACAGCGGGAGCACCGCTTCGAGCTTGGGAATGGTCATGTTGCTCATGCCGATATAGCGGGTTTTGCCTTCATCGACCAGCTGTTCGCACTGCCTCCAGGCGGTCATGAACTCATCGACATTGAAAGGCCTGGATGCCGGGCTGCGGGAATCGCCGCCGCATCCCGGCGCGTGATAATTCGGGAAAGGCCAGTGAACAAAGTACAGGTCCAGCTGGTCAAGCTGCAGGTCCCGCAGGCTCTGCTCACATGACGCGATAACCTGGCCCTCGCCGTGCCGGTCATTCCATACTTTGGATGTGATGAAGAGGTCTTCCCGCCTGACGGTGCCTTCCCTGATAAGCTTATGGAAAACCTGACCGATTTCCGGTTCATCCTGATATACCGAGGCACAGTCAATCAGGCGGTAGCCCATGCGGATGGCTGTTTCCACCGCGCGAGCGATCTGCGCCGCTCCATATTTGTCGGAACCGAACGTACCCAGACCGATGCAGGGGATGGGAGAGCCGTCCGCGAGTTTTCTCCGCGGGATCCGGTCCTGGCTGATGATTTCACTCATTTTTTCTCCTCAATAAAGCTGCCCGGATGATTTTCCGGGCAGGGTACAATCCGCCGGAGGACAGCCGTACTGCGGCTGATGCCGGCCGGATTGGCTATTTACCGTTTGTCAGTCGTTGAAGACGACAGCGACTTTTCCGCACTGCCCGCTCGCCATCAGGGCGTAAGCCTCGCCGGCGTGCTGAAGGTCGAACTCGTGTGTGATCAGCTGCTCCGGATGAATGTGCCAGCGGACAAGCTTCTCGACCAGTTCCTCCATCCTCCAGATCGAAGTCACCCACGATCCGTAGATGGTTTTCTGCGGATGGATGATGTCCGGGCTCGGATTGAACTGCACCGTGTTTCCCTCGCCGACGAAAGCGATCTTTCCGTACTCTCTGGTCGCGCGGATGGCAAGCTGACGGCCCGGATCGCTGGCGCTGGCGTCGAGAGCTTTCTCGACGCCCTTTCCTCCGGTGACATTGAGAATGTTCTGCAGGGCGTCGTCGCCCGGTTTGAACACGTAATCCGCCAGCCCGAGCTTTTTAGCCAGGTCGATGCGGTAGTCGTTCATTTCAACGCCGATCAGCTGATTGGCGCCCATAGCCTTCGCGAGCATCAGGGCGGCGAGGCCTACCGGGCCGAGTCCCGTGACCAGGACAGCGTCGTCCCCGGAGACGCCGATTTTTTCGAGCGCTTCGTACACGGTTCCGAATCCGCAGGCGACCTGGGCGCCGTCCTTGTAGGTAAGCTCATCCGGCAGGGGGATCAGGTCTTTCTCTTCCGCGAGAATATACGGAGCCATACCGCCGTTTCGCTGCCAGCCGTACGCGCGGCGGAACGGGCTGGTGCAGGCGACGTAGTAGCCCCTGCGGCAGTTGTAGCAGACGCCGCAGCCGGAGATATGGTAGACGACGACGCGGTCGCCTTCTTTGAATCTGCGCATTCCGGGACCGGTTTTGACGATCTGCCCGCAGGGCTCGTGCCCGGCTACCATGCCGTCGATATATCCTTCAGCGCCTTTCCCGGTGTGCTCGCGGTAAATGGCGCGGATATCGCTGCCGCAGATGGTTGTGGCTTTGGTTTTGATCAGGACTTCGCCGTATCCGGGTTCCGGAACATCGAATTCCCTGAGTACGACGGTGCTGTTTCCCGGGAGCGTGGCTCCGGTCATTCTCATTTTTACAGGCATACTGACCTCCTTTGGGTGTCCGGGATGGCTCCCGGGCAAATTTTTGTGATTTTTGCCGCTCATGCGGTAAATTTGACTTCATTATACCGCATTTCTTACAGGAAAGTATCGGCTGAACCGGGATGTTTTTGTACTTTTTACAAAAACTTTCTGAAAAATGGAAAGATGCGGTGTCTTAGGGCAGCAGACGAAGCGGCGGCGGAGAGCGGCTGCCGGAGACCGGATCCGGCGGTATCCAGGTACCTGTCATTAAGCGGTTCTTTGCCGCGCGCAGGGAAACGCTGTCTTGCGGAGAGCGGCAGATCAAACCGGAATTATTAAAAATTGAGGAAAACATTACAGCTTTGTTGCTTGCCTTTGGCAATTTTGTTATAATCTTTAAAGAACTGGTGAATGCGGCAGGGCCGCCGGCTCCCCGCAATTATTTTGGAAGGTGATGCTATGAGCGATAATCAGAATCCCGAAAATCCGAAAGTCAGCGAAGATTCTGCCCCGGAAAATTCCGGACAGAACGTTTCTGAATCTGAGAAGGAAGAGACTGCTCAGTCTGCCCCGGCGGAAGGCAAGGCTGACGATGAAACCTACCAGGCTGAGGCTCCCGACGAGTCTGAGCAGAAAAAGACAAAAAAGAAGAGCAGAGTGCCTGCGGTGCTGATCTGCGTTGCGGTCATCGCGGCGATCGTGATCGCCGTTGTCGTTACGCAGGTGATCGTTCCGTCGAATAATTATGAAAAAGCGCAGGATCTCATCGCGGAATATCAGTACGACAAGGCGGAGGAGCTTCTGACAGACCTCGGAAGTTATAAAGACAGCGAGAGCCTCCTGAGCGAAGTCGAGCAGTACCAGGCAAACTACAGCAGCGGGGTCGAGGCGATGGAGAATTATGACTACGATGCCGCTGTCGAATATTTCGGCCTGGCCGGCCATTACAGCGACGCCGACGAGCAGCTTGCTGCCGCCCAGCAGGCTATAGACAACTACAGCCTTGCGGTCCAGTATCAGGAACAGGAGATGTACGATGAAGCGTACGAACTTTTGAAGGACCTCGGAACCTACAAGGACAGCGCTGACCGCCTGGCGGAAGTCAAACAGATCATCGACTACCGCGACGCCATGCAGGCGATGGAGGACGGCGATTATGAGACAGCTTACGAGCTGTTCAGCTCGCTCGGCGATTACCGTGACGCCGCTGTTTACAGTGAGCGCGTCGGAAGAATCGTCGACTACGAGGCGGCGCGCCAGGCAATGGAGGACGGCGACTGGGACAAAGCCGCGGAGCTTCTGACCAGCCTCGGCGATTACGAGGACAGCAGGGAACTTCTCGAGCAGGTCAGCATCGAACAGACCCGCGAGACCGCGGACGAGGATCTCGCGAACGGCAATTACGAGACCGCTCTGGAAGAATATGTCTCGATCGGTGATGAGTCGATGATGAGCGAAGCCCAGAAGGGCGTCGATTATGAGAACGCTGAACAGGATCTGGCCGACGGCAACTATCTGGATGCCTATTTCCTGTACAGCAGCCTGTCCGGCTACAAGGACAGCGACGAGAAAAAAGAGGAAGCACTCACCGGCCTGAAGTATGAGCGCGCTCTGAGCGCCCTTGCTTCTGAAAACTACTACACCGCGGCAGAGCTGTTTGAGGAGCTCGGCGATTATCAGGACAGTGAGGCGGAGCTCGCGATCGCGCAGAACGGCATTACCTACAGCGAAGCGAAGGCGGATATCACTTCCTTCAGCTACAACGAGGCTTACCAGAAACTGCTGTCTCTTGGCGATTACAGTGACGCCGCGCAGCTCGCCGCGCAGGCGGCCGGGAGCATCGTCAGCTACAATACCGCCAAGGAGCTGCTGGCGGAGGGCGAATATACCGACGCCGCGGAAATTTTCCTCTCCCTGGGCAGCTATCTTGACAGCGAAGATCAGCTGAAAGCGGCTCAGTCCGGTCTGTCCTGGGACGATATTTCCCCGCTCAGCTCCGGGTTCGGCGTGGATACCGCGAAGAACCTCATGGAAGGTCTGTACAGGCTGACACATTGAGCAACGCGGCCTGCCGTCGGGAACGGCAAAAGCTGTTCCAGGCGCGGCGCCGTTCTGCCCCGCCGGTAAATTCCGGCGGGGCTTTTTCTGTCAGGCCGCTGAAGAATGCGTTTCTCTTCGGAACGGCTGCGGAAGCCGGAGCCCCCAGTCAAACGGGGGAGGGGCGGGTAACATGTGCCTGCCATGGAACAGGGCCGGCGCGGCCCGGCCTGGGGGAGGAGAGCAGCATGCGGCAGAGCCGGCCGGAAAATAGGAATTCAGGAAGAAGGGGCCATGAGAACAGATACGGTGATTTTTGATATGGACGGAACGCTCATCGACACGGAAAAATACTATAACCGATGCTGGGTGCAGGCGATCCGGGAGGCAGGGTATGAGGTCACGCCGGAACAGGCGCTGGCTTTCCGCAGCCTCGGGCGCCCGCAGGCCTACCGCGTTTTCAGGGAGATGTTCGGGCCGTCTTTTGATTATCGGGCGGTGCGGGAACGCCGCAAAGAGCTGATGAATGAAATCATCGCAAGGGAGGGAATCCGGCTTAAGCCCGGCGTGCTGGAAGTCTGCCGTTCGCTGCGGGCCCGCGGTATCCGCCCGATGATCGCAACGGCGACGGACCGGGAGCGGACCGAAAAATATCTGAAGGAACTTGGCGTCTACGGCCTGTTTGACCGGATCACCGTGGCCGATATGGTGGAGAATGGCAAACCGGCGCCGGATACTTACCTGGAAGCCTGCAGGCAGGCCGGGAGAGCTCCCGGGGAGTGCATCGCCGTGGAAGACGCGCCTAACGGGATCCATTCCGCCCACGCGGCCGGATGCCGCGTGATCATGGTCCCCGATCTGTCGCAGCCGACGCCGGATCTTCTGCCTGAGATAGACGCTGTGGCGGATTCCCTGCTCACGGTGAGCCGCTGGACTGACGCGGGAATACTTGAACAAAAAGTGTCAATGGTTTAAACTTAATCCGCCGGGAAACAAAGATCCGCGCGGGCGCGGAGGCGCTCCGCGGATCGGAACAGAACTGCGTCCGCGCGAAGGCCGCGGATGAGAAGAACCTGCCAGACGGGAGGAAGCGCCGGAGCCGGCGCAATTCCGGCCGCGTATCTCTCAGGAGAAGAAAGGATTTGAGATGGGATTGAGTGCGAGAAAAGACGTGCCTGCGGAGGATACCTGGGCGCTTGAGGATATGTTTGCCACAGATGAGGACTGGGAGAAGGAATATGCCTCGATCAAAAAGGCCATCCCGGAGCTTGCCGCCTGCCGGGGACAGATCGCCGCGCAGGTCACCGCGATGCAGCCGGTGCTGGACCGGTTCTTCAGGCTGGAGAGGCGGTACGATCACCTGATGCAGTACGCGAAGATGCGCCAGGATCAGGACGCCGGAAATTCTTTTTACCAGAACCTGAACGCCCGGGCAGGCTCCCTCGGCTCGGAGCTCGAGGCGGCGGCGTCCTGGATCAGGCCGGAAATCCTCACGCACAGCGCGGAGGAGATCGAGGCGGAGCTCAGCCGGAATCCCGGCCTGAAGGACTACGACCGCTGGGTGAGGGAGCTGGTCCGCCGCAACGCCCACACGCTGGACACGGCGTCGGAGGAGCTGCTGGCGCAGGCCTCCGAGATCGCGAGAGTTCCGGAGAATGTTTATAACATGCTCATTACCGCAGACCTGAAGTTTCCGGACGCCGTGCTGGAGGACGGAACCCGGATCAGCGTCACCAACAGCTCGCTCACCACGCTTCTGGAGAACCCTGACCGCAGCGCGCGCAGGGCGGTGTTCAATACCTACTATGACCAGCTGCACTCGTTCGGCAACACGTTCGCCGGCATGCTGGACGGATTCGCGAAGCAGACGGCTTTCTACGCGCGGGCGAGAAAATACGCGAGCGGCCGTGCGATGGCCATGGACGCCGACAATATCCCCGAATCCGTCTATGACAACCTGATTGCCGCCGTGAACGAGAGCCTTCCGTCCTTCCACCGCTATATCGCGCTCCGCAAGAAGATCATGGGCGTGGACGAGCTCCATATGTACGACATCTACGCGCGCCTGTTCCCCGAGGGCGGCAGGACCTACACCCGCAGGGAAGCGGAGGATACGATCGCGGCGGCTCTGGCGCCGATGGGCGGAGAGTATGTCTCGCTTCTGCGTCAGGGCTTTGCAGACCGGTGGATCGACTATTATCCCAACCAGGGGAAGAGCGGCGGAGCGTACTCGTGGGGCAGTTATGATTCCCATCCGTATGTCCTGACCAACTTCCAGGGAACGCTTGACAGCGTCTCGACTCTGGCCCATGAGATGGGACACTCCCTGCACACCTGGTATTCCAACCACAATCAGCCGTACGCCAAGTCGGCCTACAGCATGTTTGTTGCGGAGGTTGCCTCAACCTGCAACGAAGCCCTGCTGATCTCCTATCTGCTGAAGAACACGGACGATAAGGATGAAAAGAAGGCTTATCTCAATTATTTCCTGGATACTTTCAAGGGCACGCTGTTCCGCCAGACGCAGTTTGCGGAGTTCGAGTACGACTTCCACACAATGTGCGGGCAGGGCACGCCGCTCACGCAGGACGCCCTGAATGATCTCTACCTGAAGATCAACCGCAAGTACTACGGGCCGGATATGGTCAGCGATCCGGGCATCGCGTACGAGTGGATGCGCATCCCGCATTTCTACATGCAGTACTATGTGTACGTGTACGCGACGTCCTACGCGGCGGCTGTCGCGATTTCCTCCCGGATCCTCAGGGAAGGGAAGCCCGCGGTGGACGATTACCTGCATCTGCTGAAGGGCGGCTGCAGCGAGGATCCGATTGAACTCCTGCGGGAAGCCGGAGTGGACATGACGACGAAAAAACCGGTTCTGGACGCGGTGGGCCGCTTCAATGAACTGCTGGATGAGCTGGAGGCTCTGACAGACTGAAAGCATGAGATTATATAACGCCATTTTTTCGAGAGGATCGGTGCGCCATTACCGGATGAAGCCGATTTCCCCGAAGCTGATGGGAGAAATCAATACCTACCTGAACTCTGTTTCCATGCTTCATTCCGGGGCCCTGTACCGGGTGGCTGTGGTGGAGACGCCGAAGGGAGGAAGGTCGCCGCTGCGCGGCGCGAATCTGGTGGACGCCCCGTATTATCTGGTTCTGTTCGCCAAAAAACATCCCTGGGCGTATATGAACGCGGGTTTTGTGATGGAACAGATCGTGCTGTACCTGACGGCGAGAGGCCTGGGCACCTGTTATCTTGGCGGCGTGATCTACAGCGGGAAGGATGAAACCCCGGCTTCCGGCGATGCCTTTACCGAGGTGATCGCGGCGGCTTTCGGCTATCCGGCCGAAACCGAACAGGGGTCAACGCGGGGAAGAAAAAGCCTTTCGCAGATCTGCACGATGCGCGGCGGATGCCCGGGGAACATGAAAAAGATCCTGGAGGCGGCCCGCATGGCTCCTTCCGCGGGCAACCGGCAGCCATGGCGTTTTATCGTATATCCGAATAAAGTCCATATTTACATGAAGAACAGAGTGTTCCAGACAAAGCACGGCCGCATGCTGGAAGAAGTGGACATGGGCATCGTCATGTCGCATCTGGCGCTCGCGGCGGAGGAATTCTGGATGGACTGGAAACTTCAGTCGATCCGCACGGTCGCGGAAAAGAAGATCCGCGGCTGCACTTACGTGGCGACGCTCACGCTCACCGACGAGGTTTTTCCGAACGAACCGACGGGAATAATCAATCTTCGCAACACAGAAGGGGGAAAACAGACATGATTGAAACGGTTACACTGAATCCATCCCTCGATTACACGGTTATGGTTCCGAATTTCGCAACCGGCCGGATCAACCGCGCCGAGTCCGTGCGGTTTATGCCGGGCGGAAAAGGGATCAATGTCTCCCGGATTCTCAAGGCCCTGGAATTTCCGGTGCGCAACCTCTGCTTCACTGCCGGCTTTACCGGCGAGGAACTGGAAGAGGAGGTGCTGAATTACGGGATCCCGTCGGATTTTGTCCGCCTGCGGGGCGGAATGACGCGGGTAAACGTCAAGCTCAGGCACGATTGTGAAACCGACGTCAATACGCCGGGACCCGAAGTGACGGAAGAGGCTGTGGCGGATCTGTATGAAAAAATCAGCCATCTCTCCGAAGGCGACGGGCTGGTTCTGGCAGGCAGCGTCCCGCCGGGCGTCGCTCCGTCTATCTATGCGGAGATTCTGCGGAGAGAGCGAGGGACAGGTATCCGCTGCGTCGTCGATACGTCAGGCCTTGCGCTCAAGCTGGCGGTCGTCGAGAAGCCTTTCCTGGTCAAACCGAACCGCGAAGAGCTCGGCGAACTTTTCAGCCGCCCGGCTGATTCTCCCGAGACGGTTCTGCAGCTCGCGAAACAGCTGCATGGCATGGGGCCTGAGAATGTGCTGATTTCCCTGGGCGGCGACGGGGCTCTCCTGGCGGCGTCGGACGGAAATATTTACGTGTGCGAGGCGCCGAAGGGCGAGGCAGTCAACTCCGTAGGCGCGGGGGATTCCATGGTGGCAGGCTTCCTTGAAGGATGGATCCGCAAGGAGAACTATTTCAGGGAAATGAAGCGCATTGCCCGCCGCCAGAAGCGGTCCGCCTCGTCACAGATGGATAAGTTTTCGAAGGATACCGGGGAGCTTGAGCTGACGGACAAGGAAAAAGAAAATGTCTGCATGACGGCGCTGGCGCGCGGAGTCGCGGCCGGATCCGCTTCCGCGTTCAGTGAAGATCTGGCGGACAGGCAGGCAATAGAGGAGCTGTCCGGGGAAGTAAAGCCGATGAAGCTTTGATCCGCGGGCGGGCTGCGGGCGCCGCAGGCCATCGGATTGAGCCTGAACCAGCCGCAGCGCCGGGTGGCGCTGTCCGGATCTGACTGAAAGAACGGGCCATGGCGCGGTCCGGCAGCTGACCTGGCTCCGGAAGCCGGGGGACAGGCCGGACACGGCATCAGACAGAGAGGAGAATCGGGATGAAAACAGGATTTATCGGTCTTGGCAATATGGGTTCCGCGATTGCGCAGGGCATTCTGAAGAACGGCCTGTACACCGGAGAGGACATCCTCGGCACCGATGTGTCCGAGGCAGCGCGCCGGAAGGCGGCGGATCAGATGGGAATCCGGGTTCTCCCGGACAACCGCTCGGTCGCCCGGCAGTCGGATATCCTTTTCCTGGCGGTCAAGCCGCAGTATTATGAGGAAGTGATTGAGGGAATCAGGGACGAGGTTACGGACGACAAGATCGTTGTCACAATCGCCCCAGGCAAAACGCTGAGCTGGGTGAGCGAAAAATTCGGACATCCGGTAAAACTGGTCCGCACCATGCCCAACACGCCGGCGATGGTGCTGGAGGGCGCGACCGCGGTATGCCCGAACGGCAGGATCTCAAAGGAGGAACTGGACTCCGTGATGAAAATCATCACCTGCTTCAGCAGGGCCTATGTGATTCCGGAAAGCCTGATGGATACGGCCTGCGGGATCAACGGCAGCATGCCGGCCGCCGTCTTTATCTTTATGGAGGCTATGGCGGACGCGGCTGTCGCGGAAGGGATGCCGCGGCAGCTGGCCTATGAACTCACCGCCCAGACCGTCGCGGGCAGCGCGAAGCTGATGCTTGAATCCGGGAAGCATCCCGGCGCGCTCAAGGATATGGTCACATCCCCGGCCGGCACTACCATTGAGGCGGTCCGCGTGCTGGAGCAGAATGGCTTCCGCGGAACCGTGATGGACGCGGCGATCGCCGCGATTGAGAAGTCGAAAAAGATGTGACGCCGGATCCTTTGCAGGCTGGCGGCCCCTGTCCCGCGGATATGGGAAATCCCGCGGAACATGGGGCTTTTTTTGGCTTGCAGGGTAAAAATAAATCCTGTACAATAGACAAAGGTGCAGTACGGTGTTTCGGAAATGCCGGGCGGATGCGGCTGCCGGCCGCGGACGCCTGCCGGACAGAGTCCCGGGGAACGCGGAACGCGCGGATCCCTGAGAATTTGAAAGGGGAAACATCGCGCATGAAAAATCACAGATCAAAGATCGCGGCGTCAGTTCTGATCCCGGCGGTTTTTATTGCGGTGACCGGATGCGAGGCGCTGCTCCAGAGAACGGAGCCGGTTGTGATCGAACAATCATCGGGATCCGCGGAGCCGGGAGAGAGTGCAGGCCAGGCCGCGGAGCAGGACAGTGCGCAGTCTGAAGAGGCGGAAGCAGGTCAGCCGCGGGAGAATGCAGCGGCTTCATCCGGATCCGCCGCACCGCAGCCGTCCGCAGCGCAGGTTTATATCTGCGGATGCGTCGCGGCGCCGGGGGTGTATTCGCTGCCCGCGGGTGCGCGCGTCAACGATGCGCTCGCCGCGGCCGGCGGTTTTACTGAGGCGGCGGACACGGCTGCAGTCAATCTCGCGGCGGAAGTCACTGACGGGCAGATGATCTATATTCCGTCCGTTTCCGAGAGCTCGCCGCACGCCGGCGGCGTGAGTTCTTCCGCAAATCCGGCCGCGTCTGCTTCAGCGGCACAGGTCGCGATCAACTCGGCGACTGCGGAGGAACTGATGACGCTTCCCGGGATCGGCGAAGCTAAAGCGGCGGCGATTGTCGCATATCGCGAAGCGAACGGGCCTTTTACGCAGCTGACGGATCTCATGAAGGTTCCGGGCATCAAAGAGGGATTGTACAATCAGGTGAAGGACCGGATCCGGCTGAACTGACCTGACCGGTCGGGCAGGGCAGAGAGGGCAGACCCGGGTGAAATACCGCGGCAGCAATGCCGCGCAGAACAGGAGACGGCTTTGGCAAAGATACTTGTTGTTGATGATGAGAAGGCAATCGTTAAGGGAATCCGGTTCAGCCTGCTTCAGGACAATTATGAGGTAGACTGCGCCTATGACGGCGAGCAGGCGCTGGAGATGGCGAAAAAGACAAATTACGACGTCGTCCTGCTGGATCTGATGCTCCCGAAGATGGACGGCATGCAGGTATGCCAGGCAATCCGCGAGTTTTCAGATATGCCCATCATCATGCTTACGGCGAAGGGCGAAGACATGGATAAGATTCTCGGCCTGGAATACGGGGCCGACGACTACATCACAAAGCCGTTCAATATCCTGGAGGTCAAGGCCCGCATCAAAGCGATCATGCGGCGCAGCCGGTCGCTTGCGGCGGAGCAGAATAAGACAGATGACTCTATCATCGAAAACGGCGACCTGAGGCTGGACACGAAGGGACGCCGGCTGTTTGTCAACGGGGAGGAGATCAATCTCACGCAGCGCGAATTTGAGCTTCTTGAGCTTCTGGTCAGAAATCCCAACCGGGTGTTTTCCCGGGAGGAACTGCTGAAACTCGTGTGGGGCGAAGATTATCCGGGCGACGTCAGAACGGTGGACGTCCATATCAGGAGACTCCGCGAAAAGATCGAGACGACGCCGAGCGATCCGAAGTACATCTATACGAAATGGGGCGTTGGCTATTTCTACAAACAGTAAAATCCGCTTGGGGCACAGTTTCCGCGTGCGGACCTTTCTGTGCGTCTTTCTGATCGGATGCGCGGCGATGGCGGCTGTCACGGCTGTGCTCAGTTTTTCAGGCAGGAATACGATCATCCGGGAGAAACTGTCCGAGATGAGATACACCTGCAGTATCATCGCGAGCCAGCTGGAAGGCAGCACGCTGTCGGAAGCGGTGGAGACCAGCGGCACACAGGAACTGGACTGGGTGGCGGAGTACACCGGCGGCCGCCTGATCCTGGTGGACGACCAGTACCGGATCATCTACGATTCGTACGGAGCGCTGGAAGGGAAATACGCCACGTCATCCGAGATCATCCGCCAGTTCAGCGGGGAAGATTTCTCCGACTACCAGGCCTCCGCGCAGGTGCTGGAATTCACCCTTCCGCTGCGGACGAGGCTGAGCATGGACGCGGGCGATTCCACGATCACCGGCGTGATGGTTATCCGGGCCGGCGCGTCCTGGCTCAATAACGTCTTTCAGGACCTGAAGCGCCAGATCACGCTGATTCTGACGGCAGGGGTGATGATCCTTCTCGCGGTTTCCTTCATCGTTTCAGGCATGCTCTCACGCCCGTGGGAGCGTCTGCTGGCGACCTTCCGCAAGGTCAGCGAAGGCGACCTGTCCGAGAATCCCCAGATGGAAGGCGGCTATACGGAGACCGACCAGATCCTGGAAGTGTTCGGAACCATTCTGGAGAGGCTGAGGCAGCTGAACGAATCCCGGCAGGAATTCGTCTCCAATGTCTCCCATGAGCTCAAAACGCCGATTACGTCCATGCGCGTGCTGGCGGATTCCCTGCTCACGGACCCCGACGCGCCGGTGGATATCTACCGGGAATTCATGGGAGATATTTCTTCCGAGATTGACCGTGAGACGAAAATCATCAATGACCTGCTTTCACTGGTCAAGCTTGACCGGAGCAGCGCTGACCTGAATATCGCGCAGACCGACATCAACAAGCTGATCGAACAGATTCTGAACCGCGTCCGTCCGATCGCGAGACAGCGGGATATCGATATCATCTTTGAGAGCTTCAGGCCGGTGACGGCGGAAGTGGACGAGACAAAGCTCAGCCTGGCGCTCACAAACCTGGTTGAGAACGGCATCAAATACAATAACGACGGCGGATGGGTGCGTGTTTCCCTGAACGCCGATCACAAATATTTCTTCGTCCGGGTGGCGGATTCCGGCGTTGGCATTCCGGATGACGCGAAAGAAAAGATTTTTGAGAGATTTTACCGTGTGGACAAGGCGAGGTCCAGGGAAACCGGCGGGACCGGCCTGGGACTGGCCATCACAAAGAGCGTCATCCAGCTGCACCACGGCTCCATCCGGGTGGACGGAAAACTGGGGGAGGGGTCCGTGTTCACGGTGAGGATTCCCCTGAAATACATCCCGTAAAGCCTGCCTTTTGCAGCGATGCGGAAAATCCGCTCTGATGATTGATGCCTGTACCATTTTTCGGAAGGAAAACAGTGAAAAAACTCAGAATCCCGGTTCTCCTTCTCCTTTCAGCTGTTCTGTGCGCGCTATTTCCAGGCTGCGCATCCTCTGACAGCAGCAGCTCTCAGGAACTGGAGACCGCTTACACGATTTATTACCGGGACATCGAAGGCACCGGCCTTCTCACCTCACAGTGGGAAACCGGCGAGACGGACCAGGATACGCTTCTGGCGCTCCTCTGGGGCCAGCTGACCTCGGCGCCGGAGGACGCGTCGTACGCCAGCGTAGTCCCGTCGGACACCGCCCTGCTTCAGACGTCCGTTGATTCAAGCACCCTGAGCCTGTATTTCGACCGTTCGGTGGCCGATATGGATACCGTGGAACAGCTGCTTTTCCGTGCGGGGATCGTGTGCACGCTTACGCAGATCGACGGCATTGAATCTGTCCAGTTTTATTCGGACGGCTCTCCGCTGACGTCGCCGGACCAGACGCCTTACGGCGCGCAGTCGGCATCGGACTACGTCGACATCTTCGGGCGCGGCGTCAGCAACGCCCAGAAGGCGACGCTGGTTCTGTATTATTCGGAC
This sequence comes from Lachnospiraceae bacterium, assembly GCA_050944455.1. GTDB lineage: Bacteria > Bacillota > Clostridia > Lachnospirales > Lachnospiraceae > Anthropogastromicrobium. The sequence goes on along the minus strand of JBMNRC010000006.1, from coordinate 64,913 downwards.
GAGGACGGACATCAGCTGGTGACGGAGACGGTCGAACTGGTGTACGACAGCTCCTACTCGCTGGAACAGGATATTCTCAGGCGCCTTACGGTTTCGGATGAGGAAAACGGCTGCTACGCGACACTGCCGGAGAATATCCAGATCATCAGCACAAGCGTCAGAGACGGCGTGTGCTATGTCAATTTCGATTCGTCCTTTATCTCGGACGCGCTTCCGCTGGACGGCGATATCATTATCTATTCGATCGTCAATTCCCTGTGCGAGCTTCCGGACATCCGCCAGGTCCAGATCCTGGTGGACGGGGAGAGCAGCATTACCTTCAAGGGAAACATTTCGCTTTCGAGCCCGCTGGAAAGAAACCTGAACTACTGACGCGTCCGGAAACGAAACTCACATGGTTTAATGCTGCCGGAACAACATTGTTTCCGGCAGTTCAGGTCAGGGAGGGGTACAGGCGGCGCCTGTTCTCTTCCCGTTGAAAAACAGGAGGCTTACGCTCAGAAGACCTCTGTTTTCGGCGGCGCTGTGCCTTGTGCTCGGCGAGTTTCTCGTCCGGCGCTTCGGAAACAGTGTATTTCTGTGGGAGACCGCCGCGTGCCTGTGTGTATGCGCGGCGGTTCCGGGAATACAGCGTTTTTTACGATCGAGGATCCGCACTCCTGAGGAGAGAGCGGGGAGCGTACGAAAAAAGAAAAAAGAAGCCGTACCCGGCGCAGGGGCAGGACGGGTCCGCGGCCGCAGACCCGGCGGGAAATCCGCCTTCGGCGCGGCAGTGCTCTTCTCAGCCTGCCTTCTCGCAGGCAGTCTCCGCTACGCGGCGGCCAGCCGGCCTGACGCCCTGGAGCGCAGAATCGCTTCAGATCCGGATGAGAGAGTCGCGGCGGAAGTAACCGGGTGGATCTCCGACATGGTCAGGACGGACGCCGGCTGGCGGGTATACCTCCGCGGGACGTCGGTCACAGCGGACGGGGTGCGGTACACCACGGAGGGCGTGATCTGGCAGGCATCCGACAGGCCGGAGCAGGCCGTCGGTTCCCCGGTATGGCTTTCCGGAACGGCCGGCTTCTACAGCCGGAGCACGAATCCCGGCTGTTTCGACCTCAGGGATTATTACCGTTCCCAGGGATACCGCGTCCGGCTTCAGAACGCGGAAGCCCGGGAAGGCAGCGGGCCTGCAGTTCTCCCCCTGCGGTGGATCTGGGAACTCCGGCAGATTCTGCATGGCGGGATTGAGAATGCCGCGGACCCGGATGACGCAGGAATGCTGGAAGCCATGTTTCTGGGGGAGTCCGCGCAGGCGCCGGATGAGCAGAAAGATCTTTTCAGGCAGGCCGGGATCGCCCACCTGCTGGCCGTGTCAGGCCTGCATATCCTGTTTGCGGGGATGGCGGTATACCGTCTGGTCCGGCGGCTGACGGGTTCGTTTGCCGCTGCCGGCACTGCCGGCAGCCTCGTGTCGGCGATCTACGGATTCCTGACGGGCAATTCCGTCTCGGCGCTCCGGGCAGTGCTGATGTTCTGCGTGATGGCTGCCGCCGGACCCAGGGGCAGGTGTTACGACACCGCGACGGCCTGCGGCGCGGCTGCCGCGGTTACTGCCCTGGCCGCCCCGCTGCGGACCGCGACGTCCTCGTTTCTGCTGTCGTATTCCGCGGTATTCGGGATGAGCGTGCTGGCGGACGGATGGAAAGCCTGGCTGGTCAGAGGGGAAAAGAGCAGGCTGCTGACACTGCTGGCCATGCAGCACGCGATGCTTCCCTTTACGCTCTGGTATTATTACGAATTCCCGCCGTATGCCCTGCTGCTCAACCAGCTGATTCTCCCGTTTTCCGGTTGGCTTCTCGGCTGTGCCGCCGGGTGCGCCGTGTCAGGCCTGGGAGATTTTTTACGGCCGGCCGCAGGCTTTTTCCGCGCAGTCTCGCACGGTATCCTGCTTTACTATAAAACCCTGTGCGGCCTGTTTTCCCGTCTGCCCGGATCCGTCCGGGTCACAGGCCGGCCGGCAGAGTGGCGGATGTTTACGGTCTTTGCGGCCGAAGCGGTATTTCTGCTGGCGTCGCGGTGCGCGCGGAAGCGCATAAAGCGGACGAATCCCGCGGATATCCCGGCAGCCGCGAAGAGGAAGCGAACGGCCGCGGCAGCCGCCGCGGCTTTCGCGGTTTATTTCGCGATCGGCCTGTTTCTGCGGGCGGATTCCCCGGGCGGGCTGAGAGTGACCATGATCGACGTCGGTCAGGGCGACAGCGTGCTGATTGAGTTTGCGGGCGGCGGGAGCATCCTCTCGGACGGCGGGAGCACCTCGCGGGAGAACGTCGGCCGGTATGTGCTGGAACCGGTGCTGCAGTCGAGGGGAATCAGCAGGCTTTCGGGGATTCTGGTTTCCCATGCGGACGCCGATCACATCAACGGTGTGTGCCAGATGATCAGCCGGGGGAATGTGACGGCCGGCTGGATCGGCATTCCTGACCTGGCCGGGGCGGAGCAGAGTTTTTCCCTGGTGATGGAAACCGCTGCGGAACAGGGCATTCCCGTGGTAAAATTCTCTGACGGGATGCGGATCTGCTCCGGAAGCACCGTCCTGCGTTTCGTGCATCCGGCTGCCGGCGCGGAGGCTGAGGATACCAACAGCGGCTCTCTCTGCTTCGCTCTGGAGGACGGAAATTTCACGATGCTTTTCACCGGGGATATCCCGTCGGAAGAGGAAGGGAAGCTGGAGGAGTTTTCAGCAGCCGGAGACGCGGCGGCTTCCCTGTCTTTGTCCCCGGATCTGCGGCCCGGGCGGGAGGGAGCGTCCCCGGGACTGATCGATGTGCTGAAGGTCCCGCACCACGGTTCGCGGTACAGCAGCTCCGCCGGCTGGCTGATGGCCCTGAGCCCTGAGACCGCCCTGATTTCCTGCGGCCGCGGCAACCTGTACGGCCACCCGCACGCGGAAACGCTGGAAAGGCTTGCGGACGCCGGGGCGGCCGTCTATATTACCGAAGAAACCGGGGCTGTCACGCTGACAGTGTCCCCGGATACCTATACCGTGTCCCCGTTTTTCGGGGAACCGGTAGTTTACCGTTGTGAGTGAAGAGGTGCTATGACTGACGCGCGCGACATCCTGGACAGTGAGATCAGAAAGAAAAGTTTCAGGCCCGTGTACCTGATTTTCGGGGAGGAACCCTACCTGGTGACCGAGTATACGGACAGGCTGAAACAGGCGATCATCGGGGAGGACACCCTCAACTTCAGCGAGTTCTCCCAGAGCCTGCCGGCGCTGGAAACCGTGGCGGATCTGGTGCAGACCGCGCCGCTGTTTGCTTCGGACCGTCTGGTTCTGATGCGGGGAACCGGGCTGTTCGTGAGAAGCGCGCCGGGATGGCCTGAGATGGTGTCGGCGATTCCGGCGGGGAGCCACCTGATCTTTTCGGAGACGCAGGTGGACAAGCGAAGCGCGCTGTACAAAGCGGTAGGGAAGGCCGGGCTCTGCGCCGAGATGCTCAGGCAGAGCGAGCAGGAGCTCAAAAGGTTTATCAGGAAGTCGATGGAACAGCAGGGCTATACGATCGAGTCCGCGGCGGTGTTCGAGCTTTACCAGCGGACCGGGGACGATATGGCGCTGATCCGGTCGGAGATGGACAAACTGTGCGCTTACTGCGCCGACAGCCGCCGTGTCACGGTCAGGGACGTTGACGACATCTGCGTGGTGAGGGTTGAAAACCAGATTTTCCGGATGATCCAGATGGCCGCCGACGGCCGGAGAAAGGAAGCCATGGACCTCTACCGGGATCTGCTGTCCCTGCAGGAAAAGCCGTCGCTGATTCTGTACCATACGCAGCGGCAGATCAATCAGCTCTACGTGGTGAAGAAGGTTCTCGCGGAAGGCGGCCGTGAGCAGAACGTGGTGCGCGCCCTGGGCCTGAAGAGCTCATACATCGCGCAGAAACTGATGCAGCAGTCCCGGCGTTTTTCCGCGGAACAGCTTGAGCACAGCCTGAAGCTGGCGGTCGACCTGGAGCAGAAATTCAAAACCGGAAACATGGATGGCCAGATCGCGGCCGAAATGCTTCTGACGTCCATCTCGGAGAGAAAACCCGCAGGATGAAAATCCCCGAAAAAGTTTTACATGTAAAACTTTTTGAAAAAATGTTCCGGAACGCTTGACAGGCAATCGTTTCAGGAGTACAATCCGACATGCTGTCACAGAAAAAACGGCGCAGATTCCGCTGCCCTGTGCGGCAGCAGAATATTCTATAAGAAAAAGGAGTTCCATCATGGCAAACATCAAGTCCGCAAAGAAGAGAATCATCACCGACGCGAAGAGAGCGGCGAGAAACCAGGCTGTCCGTTCCAAGGCCAAGACGTACTGCAAGAAGGTCGAGAACGCGATCGCGTCCAAAGACAAGGCTGCGGCCGAGGCTGCCCTGAGAGAGGCTACCAGCGTTCTTGAGAGCGCTTCCTCCAAGGGCGTTTATCACAAGAACACCGTGGCAAGGAAGGTCAGCCGCCTTTCCAAGTCCGTCAACGCAATGGAATAACCGGCTGTGAAATACAGTGTGAGAAGAGCCGTCCGAAAATCCTCTGGATTCCCGGACGGCTTTTTTTCGGCCGCGCAGGCTGTTTCCGCAGTTTTTCCGCGCAGGCCGGCAGACCGCGGAGCACAGGGCGGCTGACTGCATGGCTCAGGCAGGCTGATTGCGTGAGGCTCAGGCCGGACTGCCGAAAAGGCAAGGCTCCTGTTTCCGCGGAGCGCGCGGGCCCGGCCAAAAAGGGATAGCAGAACAGCGCCTTTGGTGGTATAGTAAACACGAATGACTGCGCCTCATTCGCCTGAAAAGATCAAGCCGGCCTTTGCGCCCGGAGGAGGAACCGCAATGATTGAAAAGCTCATCACACAGATTCAGAAGAAAAACGCTCCGGTAGTCGTCGGGCTTGACCCGAACCTCAGTTTTATCCCGGACAGCATCAAATCCTCGGCGTTCGGCGAACACGGCGAGACGCTCGCCGGAGCGGCAGAAGCGGTGTGGGAGTTCAACCGCCGTATCGTCGACGCGGTGGCGGACCTGATTCCGGCGGTGAAACCGCAGATCGCGATGTACGAGCAGTTCGGGATACCCGGGCTTGAGGTTTTCCAGCGGACCGTCGATTACTGCCGCTCGAAGGGGCTGCTGGTCATCGGCGACGTCAAGAGGGGCGATATCGGATCCACCTCCGCGGCGTACGCGGCGGCCCATCTCGGGGAAGTCCGGGTCGGAAGCGCGAGGATTCCCGTTTTCCAGGAGGATTTTGCGACAGTCAATCCGTATCTGGGCACGGACGGCGTGAAACCGTTCGCCGACGCCTGCGCGGATTTTGACAAAGGGATTTTCGTGCTGGTCAAGACGTCGAATCCGTCCAGCGGCGAGTTCCAGGACCAGGTTCTCGCCGACGGCCGCCCGCTGTACGAGCACGTCGCGGAGAAAGTGAACGAATGGGGCGCCGGGCTGATGCGCGGAGAGTACAGCGAGGTCGGGTGCGTGATCGGGGCGACCTATCCTGAGATGGGCAGAAAGCTCCGCGGAGTGATGAAACACAGTTACATCCTTGTGCCGGGCTACGGGGCTCAGGGCGGAACGGCGGAGGGCCTCCGGCCTTATTTCAACGAAGATAGACTGGGCGCGATCGTGAATTCCTCCCGCGGCGTCATCGCCGCCTGGAAAAAGCCGGAATACAGCCGGTTCGGGGAGGAGCATTTCGAGGAGGCTTCCCGCGCGGCAGTCAGGGACATGCTGTCGGACATCCGCGGCATCTTCTGAGAACGGAGCCGCGGCGGCTCTGCGGGAAGCGGTTTTCCGGAGGAATCCGGGCCAGCTCACGAAAGGATCTGAATGGCCAGTTACCTGAATAAAGCAAAAGTAGTCTCACAGATTTCCCTGACAGAGGGCGTATACAGCCTGACCCTGTCCGAGCCGGAGATCGCGCGCGACGCGCTCCCGGGGCAGTTCGCGATGCTTTATCCGGCGGATGGAGCGAGGCTTCTGGGCCGCCCGGTCAGCATCTGCGGCGCGGATCCGCGCAGTGGCACGGTGAGGTTCGTCTACCGCGTCGCGGGCAGAGGCACGGCAGAGTTTTCCGCCCTGGCAGAGGGAGATTCCCTCGCCGTGATGGGGCCGCTCGGGAACGGATATCCGTTGGAGAAAACCGGAGAAGGAACTGTTCTCCTGCTCGGGGGAGGCATCGGGCTCCCGCCGCTGCTTTTTCTGGCTGAGTCTCTCAGGGGAAGGCCGGTCACCGCGGTGCTGGGCTATCGCGACTGCCGTGACTTTATGGCGGAAGAGTTCCGGGCAGTGTGCGGCCGGGTGGTTGAGACGGCCGACGACGGATCTCTCGAAATCGCCGGGAACGTGCTGGATGCCGTCCGGCAGAAAAACCTGAGCGCTGACGTGATCTGCGCCTGCGGTCCGACGCCGATGCTGCGCGCGGTGAAAGCTTACGCGGAGAGTGCCGGCATTCCCGCCTACCTTTCGCTCGAACAGCGGATGGCCTGCGGCGTCGGAGCCTGTCTCGGATGCGTGGTGCGGACGGTCAGGACCGATTCCCACAGCCATGTGAACAACGCGCGGGTCTGTAAGGACGGGCCGGTGTTTCTCTCGACGGAGGTGATCCTGTGAATACAGCAGTAAATCTGGCGGGGGTGGAACTCAAAAACCCGGTGATGACCGCCTCGGGCACTTTCGGCTCCGGGCAGGAATATTCGGAATTTTTTGATCTCTCACTCCTCGGCGCGGTGGTCACCAAAGGGGTGGCGCCGGTCCCCTGGGCAGGAAACCCGGTTCCCCGCGTCGCGGAAACGCCGTCGGGCATGCTCAACGCCATCGGGCTGCAGAACCCCGGGGTGGAGGTTTTCTGCGAGAGGGATCTTCCTTTTCTCAAAAAATACGATACGAAAGTTGTGGTGAATGTCTGCGGGCATTCCGAGAGTGAATATGTTTCCGTCGCTGAACGGCTCGCGGACGAACCGGCAGATCTCCTGGAGATCAATATTTCCTGCCCGAACGTCCGGGAGGGCGGAATCGCTTTCGGGAGAGACCCGAAGGCGGCGGAACAGATTACAAAGGCCGTGAAAAAGGCCGCGAGGCAGCCGATCATCGTCAAGCTGAGCCCCAATGTGACCGATATCGGCGAGATGGCGAAGGCGGCGGAAGCCGGCGGGGCAGACGCGGTGTCCCTGATCAACACGATCACGGGAATGAAAATCGATGTGGAAAGACAGCGCTTCGCGCTGGCCAACCGCACCGGAGGCCTATCCGGGCCGGCGATCCATCCCGTGGCTGTCCGGATGGTCTATGAGGCGGCGCAGGCCGTGAAAATCCCGGTCGTCGGGATGGGCGGAATCGCCTCCGCGGAGGACGCGCTGGAGATGATTCTGGCAGGCGCAACCGCCGTATGCGTCGGAACGGCTTCGTTCCATAATCCGATGGCAGCCCCGGAGATTGTGAAGGGCATTGAGGATTACCTGCGGCGGCATCACATCGAAAATGTGACGGACCTGATCGGCTGCGTGCATTCCTGAGAGGGAGGTGCGGCGCGCGCCTGAAAGCGCAGCGCATCCGGCAGCGCCGCGAACGCTGAAAAAACGAGGCTGGAAAAGAAAGCCTCAGTTCGCTTGACAACGCTTGAAAAACCGCGGAGCTTTGACAACGCTTGGAAAACCGCGGATTTTCACTTTACCAGGGAGGCAGAATGGAAGAATACAAGCGCGGATTCATTCATTTCATGGTCGAATGCCAGGTACTTCGTTTCGGCTCTTTTGTGACGAAGAGCGGGAGGAACACGCCGTTTTTCATCAACACGGGATATTACCGCACCGGCAGCCAGCTGAAGCGCCTCGGCGAGTATTACGCGAGGGCGATACACGAATCTTTCGGCGAGGATTTTGACGTGCTGTTCGGGCCGGCGTACAAAGGAATCCCGCTTTCGGTCGCGGCTTCGATCGCCATGAGCAGCCTTTACGGGAAGGAAGTGCGGTACTGCTCTAACCGGAAGGAAGTCAAGGACCACGGGGACAGGGGAATCCTTTTAGGAGGCCCGATCGGGGACGGCGACCGCGTGATGATCATTGAGGACGTCACGACGTCCGGGAAGTCGATCCGGGAAACAATGCCGATCCTCAGGGCGCAGGGCGATATCACGGTCGCCGGGCTGTGCGTTTCGGTGGACCGCTGTGAGCGGGGCACCGGGGAGAAAAGCGCCGTCGAAGAAATTTCGGAAGAATACGGCATCCGCGTGCGCCCGATCGTCACCATGAAAGAAGTTGTCGAGGAACTTTATAACCGGCCGGTCGGCGGAAAGATCGTCATCGACGACCGGATTATGGAAGCGATCCGTCAGTATTACAAAGAATACGGAGTGGAGGAAATCAGATGATGGGTGAAAAAATGTACAGGTCTCTGACCAGCGCCGGAACGGCGAGCCTGGTCGGCGGGATTATCATGATTGCCGCCGGCATTGCGGCAGGGGTTCTTGCGATCATCAGCGGGGCGAAAATCCTCTCGGACCGCAGCAATATCACTTTCTGAGATCCTATGGCTGGAAAACAGAATGGCAGGCGGCAGGACAGCAATCTCGGATACGGGCGGAAAGACGTCTCCGCCGCCGGTGTGGTGAGCCTTGTGCTCTTCGGTGCGGAAGCCGCGCTTCTCGCAGCGTCGATCGGCCTTTCCATCTCGGCGGGGGGAAACGCGGGAACGCTCGTCGGATTCTTCGGCTTTGCCGTCTTCGCGATGTCTGTGGTAGGCCTGGTCCTCGCGGCCGCAGGCCTTAAGAATCCAGATACGAGACACGGGACCGCGGCGGCGGGCCTGGCCGCGAATGCCGCTGTTCTGGCAGTCATCTGCGTGATTTTTGTCTCGGGTGTCTGAGATGGGAACAGAACTGAATTCAGGGAAAAAGGCAGAATTGTCTGCCGTGACTCCGGAATGTCCCGCGGCCCCGCACCGGGAGCAGGCCGCGGCAGAGAACCCCGCGGCGGCGCCAGGCGCAAAACCGGCTGCGGATCAGGATCCGCCGGAGGCAGCCGGGTCCGTGCCGGCAGAGGAACCCGGCACGGGATGGACTGCGGAAGAGTCCCGGGTGAGGGAAGCGGAATCCCGCGCAAAACTGGACATTGAGATCCGGGAAAGAATCGGCCTGGTCAATGCCAGACTGAGGGATTTCCGGGAACATCCCGAACTTGCCGACCCCTGGGGCGGTTATTTTTCCGCCCTGGCGGGGATGCTTGCCGGAGGAACGCCGGACCTGGACCTGATGTCCTACGCGGCATGCCGGCGGCAGTTCGGCCGCCAGGCCGGAGAGGCGGCCTGCGCAGCGGCGGTTCTGGCCGTCGAGGGGGCGGCGTTTTTCCGGACCGGAACGGCGGCAGGGCTCACCGCCTGGTGCGATCTTTGCGAGCTCACTGTCTACCTGCACGGGGAGATTGCGGGAGGCGCCGGAGCGAAGGACCTGAGGGAAGCGATTGCCTGGTTCGCTGAGGATTGTATACCCGATGTGACGATGGCGCTCGCCGAATGGGCTGAAGCGGGGACGCTGCAGGCCGGGGGAATTTTCCTGGCTTCCGCGGGGAACCTTCCGCCCGGGCTGCGCCGTTCGCACCTGTGCGACTACGCCATGGTGCTGGACGCTCAGTACTGTGAGCTGTACAGCAGGGCTGCCGGGCGGGCGGTCCGCGCGCAGGCGGATCCTGAAAAATGCGCGGAACGGCTGGCGTCGGTATTGAAGACGGAGGCGGAAGAGAAAGACGGCGGAATGATTCCTTCGCCGGAACAGAGACGGCTGGCGGCGAAGCTCTCGGGCGCCATTGCCTGCGGAAAAACTGACAGAATGGAGTGATAGGATGAAAAAGATTGGCATCATCGGCGGCGGGCAGCTGGGCAAGATGATGATTCTGGACGGAAAGAGGCTGGATACCCAGTTCTACGTCCTGGATCCGACCTTTTACTGTCCGTGTCACGGCATCTCGGACCTGCATATGGTGGCTGGATTTGACGACGCTGAGTCTATCCGCCGCCTGGCGGTCATGACGGATGTGCTGACTTACGAATTTGAGCATATCAGCGTCGAGGCGCTGCGGGTTGTCGAGAAGGCCGGCATCCCGGTGTATCCGGGTTCCCGCACGCTGGAACTGATCCAGAACAAGTATGTTCAGAAAAGCTGGCTCAGATCGCACGGAATTCCGGTTCCGGATTTTGTCGAAGCGGATTCGGTCGAATCCATCCGGGAGGCCGGAAAGGCGTTCGGCTATCCGCTGATGCTGAAAACCTGCACGGGCGGCTACGATGGAAAAGGCAATTACCTGATCCGGAAGGAGCAGGACGTCCAGGAGGGCTTCCGGGCTCTCGGCGCGGGAAAACTCCCGCTGATGGCTGAAAAACTGGTGCCGTTCACCATGGAAATTTCGGTTCTCGCCTGCCGGGGAATCTCCGGCTGGAAAGTGGTGTATCCGGTGGCGGAGAACCATCATGTCAACAGCATCCTTGATGAGACAATCGTCCCGGCCAGGATATCCTCCGCGACCGAGCAGGAGGCGAAGGCCGCTGCCGGCCGGTGCCTCGAGGCCTTCGGCGCCGTCGGTATGCTGTGCGTTGAGTTTTTCGTCCTGCCGGACGGCCATGTGCTGGTGAATGAACTGGCGCCGAGGCCGCACAATTCAGGCCATTATACAATCGAGGGATGCGTCACTTCACAGTTCGAGCAGCACGTGCGGGCGATCACCGGCATGCCGCCGGGGAGCGTCCGGCTGATCGGGCCGACGGTCATGAAAAACATTATCGGGGATCATGAAGGGCACGCGTATGTGCACGGCCTGGCCAAAGCCTATGAAAACCCGGACGTCAAAATTCACATCTACGGAAAGGAAGAGGTTCGCCCGGGAAGAAAGATGGGCCACATCACCGCCTGCTGCGCAACCGTGGAAGAAGCGCTGAGGCAGGTGCGCGCGGCGCATGCCGCGATATCGTTCGCTGATGAAAAGGAGGAAAACGAATGAAACCAACCGTTGGCGTCATCATGGGAAGCGATTCCGACCTTCCGGTCATGAGCAAGGCTCCTGCTCTTCTGGACCAGTTCGGGGTTCCGTATGAGATTACCATTGTTTCCGCGCACAGAACGCCGGACCGCCTGGCCGAGTACGCGAAAACAGCCGCTTCCCGCGGACTCAGGGTGATTATCGCGGGAGCGGGAGGCGCCGCCCATCTGCCGGGCATGACCGCGGCGATGACCGCTCTTCCGGTGATCGGCGTGCCCGTGCAGACCAAAGCGCTGGGAGGCGTGGATTCCCTCTATTCCATCTGCCAGATGCCTCCGGGAATCCCGGTAGCGACCGTAGCCATAAACGGCGCTCTCAACGCGGCGCTGCTGGCCGTGAAGATCCTTGCGCTGAGCGATCCGCAGCTGGCGGATAAGCTGAACCGGTACACCGAAGACATGGAAAAAATGGTTCTGGACAAGGCGGAGCGCATGGAAAGCGAAGGCTGGAAGCAGTATCTGGACGGCATGAATTCCTGAGACACAGTCATCCGGGATACGGAGGAGGCGCGGAACTGCCCGGGATATGCCGGGGCAGGAAGGCGGTTTTCCGCGGGGGGCCGGAAGACTGCGGGGCTCTGATACAGGTCAACCATACCAAAGACAGGAGAACACTATGGATTACAAGCAGGCCGGTGTTGATATTGAGGCGGGGTACAGGTCAGTCGAACTCCTCAAAGAGCATGTGAAAAAGACGATGCGTCCGGAAGTCCTGGGCGGCATCGGCGGATTTTCCGGGGCTTTCTCCATGAAAAATTACATGAAGATGGAAGATCCGGTTCTCATTTCCGGCACGGACGGCGTCGGAACCAAACTGAAGCTTGCGTTTCTGATGGACCGACATGACACGGTCGGCATCGACTGCGTCGCCATGTGCGTCAACGACGTCGCGTGCGCGGGCGCCGAGCCCCTGTTTTTCCTGGATTATATCGCGTGCGGGAAAAATATCCCGGAGAGAATCGCCGATATCGTCAAGGGCGTGGCGGACGGATGCGTTCAGGCAGGCGCGGTGCTGATCGGCGGCGAGACGGCCGAGATGCCGGGATTCTATCCGGAGGACGAGTACGACCTTGCGGGGTTTGCCGTCGGCGTTGTGGACCGGAAGGACAGGATTACCGGCGAAAACCTGAAGCCGGGCGACGCGCTGATCGGCGTGGCGTCCAGCGGTGTCCACTCCAACGGTTTCTCGCTCGTGCGAAAGGTCATCGACATGTCCCCGGAGAGCCTGGCGGCCTACCACGAGGAACTGGGCGGGACTCTCGGCGGCACGCTGCTGGCTCCGACAAAGATTTACGTGAAAACACTGAGGAGCGTGAAGGACGCGGGCGTCCGCGTCAAGGCCTGCAGCCACATCACGGGCGGAGGCTTTTATGAGAACGTCCCGAGGATGATGAAGGAGGGGACCGTCGCGGTGATCCGAAAGGATTCCTACCCGGTTCCGCCGATCTTCAGCCTTCTGAAACGCAGCGGCGATATTGAGGAAAAGGTGATGTACAACACCTTCAACATGGGCATCGGCCTGGTTTTCGCCGTGGACCCGTCCGACGCGGACGCCGCGCTGAAAGCGGTGTCGGAGGCCGGCGAAAAGGCTTATGTGATCGGGAGCGTCGAGAGCGGAGACAAAGGAGTCAGGCTGGTGTAACCCGAAGCGGCGCGGTACGGCCGGGCCGGCTGGCTGACAGAGCCTGAGCGGATCAGATGCCCGGGATATCCGACCGGAGTGTCTGCCCGGCAGTTCCTGCCGGGCGGAGCGGATCAGCCCGGAACGCGGGGCAGGCCGGCCGAGCCGCGCGGGTGACGGAACGCAGAGAAACGCCGGAGCCCGGGGCGTCCGGACGCCGGCTGTCCGAAAGGAAGGCAGAGTGTACAGAATCGCAGTACTGGTAAGCGGCGGAGGGACCAACCTTCAGGCGATCATCGACCGCATCGCGGACGGAACCATTCCGGATACGGAGATCGCCCTCGTAGTGAGCAACCGCAGGGCGGCCTACGCGCTGGAGCGCGCGGAGAAAGCCGGGATCCCGTCGAAAGTCATTCATCCGAAAAAGTTCGCGTCTGAACAGGCTTTCGGGGAGGCGCTGACGGAGATGATCCGCGGGAGCAGGGCGGAACTGGTCGTGCTGGCCGGCTGCCTGATGACCATCCCGCCCGAACTGATCCGGGCATACCCGGATCACATCATCAACATTCATCCATCCCTGATTCCGTCTTTCTGCGGAAAGGGATATTACGGGCTGACCGTGCATGAGAAAGCGCTGGAACGGGGCGTGAAAGTCACCGGCGCGACCGTGCACATCGTAGATGAGAAACTCGACCACGGGCCGATCCTGCTGCAGAAGGCGGTGCAGGTTCTCCCGGGCGATACCCCTGAGAAACTGCAGCTGCGCGTCATGCGGCAGGCGGAGTGGGTAATCCTTCCCGAAGCGGTGAAATGCTACGCGCAGGGCAGGGTGACGGTGAAGGACGGCCATGCGGAAATCCGTCCGGAGGAGTGAAAGATGAAAGTACTGATTGTCGGCGGCGGCGGAAGAGAACACGTGATCGCGTGGAAAACGGCCCAGAGCAAGAAGGTGGATAAAATTTACTGCGCTCCCGGAAACGCGGGGATCGCGCAGATCGCGGAGTGCGTCCCGATCGGCGCGATGGAGTTCGACAGGCTTGCCGATTTCGCGGAGGAGAAGGGCGTTGACCTGACGGTTGTCGGAATGGACGACCCGCTGGTCGGAGGCATCGTGGATGTTTTCCAGGCCCGGGGCCTCAGGATTTTCGGGCCGGCGAAGAATGCCGCGATTCTGGAAGGCTCCAAGGCCTTTTCAAAGGACCTGATGAAAAAATACGGCATTCCGACCGCCGGATATGAGGTTTACCATTCCCCGGAGGAAGTGAGGAAGGCCCTCAGAACCGCGAAGTACCCGGTCGTGCTCAAGGCTGACGGCCTCGCGCTGGGCAAAGGCGTGCTGATCTGCAATAATGAACAGCAGGGGCTTGACGCCGTGGACGAGCTGATGGTGAAAAGAAAGTTCGGCGCCTCCGGCGACACGGTTGTGATGGAGGAATTTCTCACCGGGCGCGAGGTATCCGTGCTGACTTTTACGGACGGAAGAACCTACCGGGTGATGTCGAGCGCGCAGGATCACAAGCGCGCACAGGACGGAGACCGGGGCCTCAACACGGGAGGCATGGGAACCTTCTCCCCGAGCCCGTTCTACACGCCTGAGATCGACCGGTGGTGCCGCGAGCGTATTTTCCAGCAGACCGTCGACGCGATGCGCGCCGAGGGAAGAACGTTCAGGGGCGTGATTTTTTACGGCCTGATGCTGACGCCGGACGGCCCGAGGGTGCTCGAATACAACGCAAGATTCGGCGATCCGGAGGCCCAGGTTGTTCTCCCGAGAATGAAGAATGATATCGTGGACGTCTTCGAGGCCTGCATCGACGGCACGCTGGACCGGATCGATCTTCAGTTTGAGGACAACGCGGCGGTATGCGTCGTGCTGGCGTCCGGCGGCTACCCGGTTTCCTATCAGAAGGGCTACCCGATCGAAGGCCTGGACCGGTTCGACGGAAGCGACGGAACCTACTGTTTCCACGCGGGTACAAAATTCGACGGCGCCGGGCGGGTCGTGACCAACGGGGGAAGAGTGCTGGATGTCGTTGCCCTGGGCGATAACCTGAAGGCTGCGCGCGCAAACGCGTACAAGGCGGCAGAGCGGCTTTCCTTCAGGGATATGTACATGCGCCATGACATCGGCCGCGCGATCGACGAGGCGTGAGCCGGCCTGACGCCAGGCCCGGCTGGCCGCGCATTGACAATTCTGTCGTTGTGGGGTAAACTCACGTCGATAAAATGCGCGGATTGATTGAGCAATTCAGGGCTGGTTCCGCGTGTGAAGCTTTTTGCCGGCACAGCCCCGACACAGGAGGTAAATTCATTCATGAAAAAATTCAGATCCATACTGCTGGCTCTTGGCCTGGGCGTTTCGGTACTGATGGCTCCGGCTTTCCCGGCAGCTGCGGATGAGGCTGCGGAGCAGTCGGCGGAAGAGGAGACGGAGACTGAGACTGAGACGGAAACCGATACGGAGGATACCGCCGGCGACAGCTCTGAGACGCTGAACCTCGCGGCTTCGCTGGACGGTGTGACGCTTCCGGAAAATTCCGAGCAGGTTTCCTACACCTACCACGGCAATGTCGTCCAGGCGGCGAGAACCAGCGACGGCCTCACGCTCCTGCCGGTTCTGCAGGACGACGGCTCTATCCTCTGGGAAGTGTACGATGAAGATTCCGATACGGCGATCCCGTATCACCGCTTTTCCAGTGTGAGTGAAGAGTATGTCATTCTTCCGGTTCCGACCGATTTTGAGATTCCGGAGACGTTCACCGAAGTACAGATCAGCATCGAGGGCATTGTCTACGATGCATGGACCAGCGATACGGCGGGCGAGGAACAGCTTTATTTCTTCTATGGCCAGGACGGTTCCGGAAACGTAGGCCTTTTCCGCCTCGACGGGCAGAACGGCCAGGTTATCCGCTACGTTGAGGACGCTACCGTGGCTCCGACCGACGATCCCGAGATGGTATCGCAGATTTCCGAACTTGAATCCGAATCCGCGGCGGCTTCCTCCGAGATCGCGCAGTACATGGCGCAGTCCGCGGCGGCTTCTTCCGAGAACGCCTCCCTCACGGACGAAAACAGCCGCACGCAGATGATTTCGATTCTGGTGCTGATCGGGGCGGCGGCGGCTGTCCTGATCCTTCTGCTGGTCATCGCGATCGTCGCGTCGAAACTCAGAAAGGCAAAAAAGAATCTCCGCGAGAGCGAGAAGAAAGCTGACGAACTGAGAAACAGGGCGGTATCGCGCAGAAGATACCAGGCGTCGGGAGAATTCTCCAGGCCGGAAAGGGCAGCTGCGCGGCCGGCAAACGAAGAAATTGAAGGCGACGAGGGAACTTCCTCCGTGCGCCATGTCCGCAGGAGCGGTCAGCCGGCGGGAGAGCGCGCGGAGCGCAGGCCGCAGCAGGCCGCAGGCAGCCGCCCGGTGAGAAAAGGACAGGCTTCCCAGAACAGAAAGCCGGCGGGAGATGGGGCAGGACTTCAGCGGCAGGCTTCTGACAGCGTGCGCAGAAGAAGCGCGGACGCTGCTTCAGGGACCGGCGAGGTCCGCCGGGCAGCAAGACCCGACGCGGCGGCAAAACGCTCTTCCGTTTCCGGTGAGACGGAAAAAACGGTTGTGACCAGGAGAAAGCCGGCGGCTTCCGGAGAAGCGGCTCAGGAAACCGAAAAGCGGGTCGGCAGCGCGGCGCAGGACGCGGCGGAAGCTGAAGCCGATACGGTAAAGACAGCGGCTGAGACCGCGGATGAGACCGCGGAAATGACGCAGAGCGCGGAACAAAACACGGCTGACGCTTCGGCAGACACCGCGGCAAACGCGAACGGGTCCTTCAAGATTGTGAAGAACAAGAAGGTCACGAAGCCCATGCTCGAGGACCTCTTTGATGAGGATCAGGACAGCGCGGACGACGATGACGGAGACTTTGAGGTCACAGATTTCAAAGATGTCTGATTTTCCCGGCCGGCAGAGAGCCGGCGGGGAAGAGAACGGCCGGTGAAGGCCGTCCTCAGCAGCAGAATACCAGCAGAAGGGCCGGATCAGCGGATCCGGTCCTTTTTGCGCCTCTGCTCTGCTCCGCTGCGCGGCTCCCGCTTTCCGCGTCGGATTCGCCGCGGGATATGACCGCGCTTTTTCCGCGATGATCTGTTCCCAGGTGTGTTCCCCGATGTCCGCTCTTGTAAATTGCGGCCATGTGCTATAAAATATATCACAAATGAGGCGCGGTCCGCGCAAGGTGACTGGCGCGGCAGGCTCAGGCGCCAACCGCAGAGAAGGCAGCAGCCGGAAGGGAAGAGAACATGGGAGAGGCAGCAACAGAAGCCGGAGTGCCGAAACTTTCAGAACTGACACTCAGTCCGGGAGAAATTTCCTTTGACCCTGATGTTACGGAATATGAGGTACAGGTGGACAGCGGCGTGACGAGAATCGCGGTCCAGGCCGCGGTCGGCGACAATGCGGCCAGCTATACCGTCAGCGGATATGACGGCCTTGAAGAAGGAGAGAACGAGATCACGGTAACCGTCACGGGGACCGACGGATCTCTGAATTATTATGTGATCCACGTGCTGGTCGGTGAGGAAGAAACCGAAACAGAGACCGCCTACGCGGAGGTGACGGAACAGACGGCAGCCGCGCAGCAGGCTTCGGGCGGAATTTCTCCCGGCGTCCGCGGCGCGCTGATTTTCCTCGCGGCGGCGGCCGCCGTCGCCGCGGTGATCGCCGGGTACATGGCTTACCTGCGGAAGCAGCGCAGGCTCGAGCAGGAACGGCGCGCGAAGGAGCGCGAGCGCAGGCGCAAAAGGCAGGAACTCGCCCGCCGCCAGGAAGAAAAGCTGCTCAGGGAGATCGAGATGCTGACGGAAAAAAGCCGCAGGATGGCGGACACGCCGTCCGACGGTCTTCGCATCATCGAGCTGGACCAGGATGAGAAGGATGAGATCAGCCGGAACGTCGACGAGGAAATGCGCTCCAGACAGCAGGAGGACACCGGCGGGGAGCAGGAAGGCTGGCCGGATGTCGATGACGAGATTGCTGAGCTTGACAGCAGGAAGAACGCCGCGGATAAAGAAGTTTCCTGCAGCGGGGACACTCCGGGTGAATCCGGTTCCGCTGAGGCTTCCGACAGCGATGACTACGATTATCTGGATGACGATTATGACGACGGGGAAGATATTTCCGACGAGGAGCTGGACTCCTGGCTGAAGCAGGCCAGGGATGAATCCCCGGACGACGAGGAAGGTGAAGATGAACCGGACGGCAGCGGGCCGGACGGAGGAGAAGATGGTCATAAAGATTGATTTCAACAGTGATGAAGCGATTTATCTTCAGGTGAAAAATCAGATCATCAGGGGAATTGCCGCGAATGAATTCCGCAACGGCGACCCGCTTCCCTCCGTGCGGAGCCTGGCTGAAGACATCGGCGTCAACATGCACACCGTCAACAAGGCTTACGCCATCCTCAGGCAGGAAGGCTACGTAAAAGTTGACCGCCGCAGGGGCGCGTGCATCAGCGTGGACCCCAATCCGGCGGACTGGGAGCTGGAAATCCGCGAACCCATGGCGGCGGCTATCGCCAGGGCAAGCTGCCGCGGGATGACCAGGCAGCAGATCCACGGCCTTGTCGATGAAATCCTCGACGAGGATTTCAACGGCGGATGCAGTGAAATCCCGATCGAGGACGCCTCGGAACAGGATTCTTCCGCGGATTCCACGGGTGAGGCAGAGGTTTCATCGGGCCGTTCAGCGGGGATCCCGGGGCCCGGAGGTTCCGGGGACGCACCGGAGAGAGCTGGGGCGGCGGAAGACGCTCAGCGGCTGCCGGCGGATGCGGGGCATCCCGGGGAAAACTGAATCCCGGGACGGGGCTTCGGAAAACGCGGGCGGTGGAAACGGACATTGTTCCGCGCGCCAGCGGGACAGGTGCCGGAATACAGGCCGGCACAGGAGAGGAAATCAAATGCTTTGTGAACAGTGCCATATCCGGGAAGCTACGGTGGTAGTCCGGGAGATCATCAACGGCGAGAAAACTGAGCATCATTACTGCGCGCAGTGCGCGTCGAAACTGGAATTCGGGAGCCTCTTCGACTCCGATTCCCCGCTGGGAGGCATTCTTTCAGGCCTTCTGGGGCTGGGAGACAGCAGCGGCGGGGACAGCGGCGATCCGGCGGAGAATCTCGCGTGCCCGACCTGCGGCACGACCTACGGAGATTTCATCCGCGACGGGAGATTCGGATGCTCTGACTGCTACGAAACCTTCGGCCCGCTGATCCGCGACAAGATCAAGAGAGTCCAGGGCAGCGACGCCCATGTCGGCAAACATCCGAAAAATATCGGAGGACTCTACCGCGAAGCCAGGGAGAAAATCACCCAGGATTCGCTCAACGAGGCTATCGCCGAGGCGGAAAAAAAGGAGAAGGAATTCCGGGAGGGGACCCTGCCGGCGCCCGAACAGATCCGGCTGCTGCGGGAAAAGCAGCAGCAGGCCGTCGAAAAGGAAGATTATGAGGAGGCGGCAAAAATCCGTGATCAGATCCGCGCTCTGAAGGTGAAGGAGAATGGGTAAAAACTGGTACGAGGAACCGGGGAGCAGCCAGGATGTCGCGGCGGCCAGCCGGATCCGTCTTTTCAGAAACCGGGCGGATATCGCTTTCCCCTGGAAGCTTTCCCAGGAGGACGCCGGAAAGGCGACGGATGAGATGCTGGAGTCCCTGCGGGAGAGAGTGCCGGAACTTTCCGGCGCTGAGCCGCTGAGAATGTCCGCCGTCACAAAGCCGCAGATGCAGGCTCTTTACGAGCAGGCGATCCTTCACAAAGGGACGATGAAGAACCCGGAACGCGCGGGCGTTCTGATCTCGCCGGACAGATCGGTGAGCGTCACGGTCAACAGCGAGGATCACATCCGCATGCAGATCAGCCACACCGGACTGGAATTCAAAAAGATCTGGAGCCAGATCAGCCTGCTGGATGATCATATCAACGAGGTATATCCTTACGCGTTCGATGACGTGCTCGGGTACCGGACAACGTTCCTGACCACCGTCGGGACCGGGATGAAAGCCTACGCGGTTCTCCATCTGCCGGTGCTGGCGGCTTCCCCGGCGTTCAGCGAACTGCCCGGAAATATCGGAAGATACGGCCTCAGCATCCGTCACGCGTTCGGCAGGACGAAGGAGGAGTGCGGAGATCTCTATGTCATCTTCAACCAGAAAACGCTGGGGATCAGCGAGCTGGACATCCTCCATATCATGGGCGACGCAATCAGCCAGCTGATGGACCAGGAGCGCGCGATGCGGAAGGAATCGGCCGATAAGCACCGCCTGGAGGTGCAGGATGTCTGCTGCAAGGCGTACGGGACGCTGCGCTACGCGAGGCTGATGTCCCAGAGAACGGCCATGCAGCTGCTCTCGCAGCTCTGGTGGGGGTCGGACGAGAACATCGTCACCTTTGCGGGCAAACCCGATTTTTACGGCATCATGATGGAAATCCAGCCGTACACGCTGGAACAGAGAGCAGGGCATCCGCTTGCGGGTACCGATCTGGACAGGGAGCGCGCGGCCTATCTGAGAGAGCGCCTTCCGAAGCTTACGGAGGAATAACACACAGTTTATGTTTGAACAGTTTACCAGAAAAGCAGTGCAGGCGATCGGGGAAGCGAGAGCCGCCGCAACGGAGCTCCACCAGAATTATGTGGGTACGGAACACCTTCTGATGGGCATGCTGCGCACTCCGTCCTGTGTCGCCGGAGAACTGCTGCGTCAGCATGGGGTGACGGAGGATGACCTTCACGACCTGATCGTCCACCTGATCGCCCCGAACAGCCAGGTGGCGGTGGACGAGCCCTCGGGTTTTTCCCCGAGCGCCGCGCGGGTGCTGCGGAACAGTGAAGCCGAAGCCGGCAGGCTGAAGAGCTCGCTGGTCGGAACCGAGCACATCCTGATCGCCATGCTCAAGGTGATGGACTGCGCTGGATCGAAACTGCTGGTTTCGATGCACGTGGATATCCGCCAGCTGTACCTGGAGCTGGTTTCCGTCCGCAACGGCGACGTCGCACAGGCGAGGGAGGAAGCCGGAAAGCTCTGGAACACGGGGGGAAAGGAGAGTTCCGCCACCCCGCAGCTGGACCAGTACGGAACGGACCTCACGCTGCTGGCTTCGGAGGGGAAGCTGGACCCGGTGATCGGGCGGAGCCGCGAGATTGAGCGGGTCATCCAGATTCTCAGCCGCCGCACCAAAAACAATCCGTGCCTGATCGGCGAGCCCGGCGTCGGCAAGACGGCCGTGGCGGAAGGGCTGGCGCAGGAAATCGTGAACGGAACGGTTCCCGATACCGTGAAAAAGCACCGGGTTGTGACGCTGGATCTCGGCAGCCTTGTGGCTGGGACGAGATACCGCGGCGATTTCGAGGAACGCCTGAAGAATATCATCAATGAAGTGAAGAACGCCAGGAACGTCATCCTGTTTATCGATGAGGTTCACACGCTGGTGGACGCCGGAGGGGCGGAAGGCGCGCTCAACGCGTCCAATATTCTCAAACCGAGCCTTGCGCGCGGCGAACTGCAGATCATCGGCGCCACGACGATCGACGAGTACCGCAAGCATATCGAGAAGGACGCCGCCCTGGAGAGGCGTTTCCAGCCGGTCATGATCGAGGAGCCTTCCGAAGATCAGGCGTTCGAGATCCTGTGCGGGCTCCGGCACGTTTATGAGGAGCATCACCATGTAAAGATTACCGACGACGCCCTGAAGACCGCGGTCAGGCTGTCATCGAGATATATCAACGACCGGTATCTGCCGGACAAGGCGATCGACGTCATCGACGAGGCCTGTTCCAAGGTCAGGCTGGCCGCATATTCCGTCCCCGGCGAAATCCGGGACATGGAAGACCAGCAGAAAGTCCTCGCGCGGAAAAAGGAGGACGCGATCCGCTCCGAGGCCTTTGAACAGGCCGGAGCCGTGAAAAAGGAGCAGGAAGAGCTGGCCGCGCGCATCCAGAAAGCGATGGATGAGTGGGAGCACCGCAAAAAAACCTTCACTCCCAGCGTGACAGCGGAAGATGTGGCGCTGGTCGTTTCCGACTGGACCAAGATCCCGGTGGCTTCCATCCGCCAGGGCGAGGCGGAGCGCCTGATGAACCTGGAACAGACGCTTCACCGGCGCGTGATCGGGCAGGATGAGGCTGTGACCGCTGTCGCCCGCGCGATCCGGCGCGGCCGCGTCGGCCTCAAGGACCCGAACCGGCCGATCGGCTCGTTCCTGTTCCTCGGCCCCACCGGCGTCGGCAAAACCGAGCTGTCCAAGGCTCTCGCCGAGGCGCTCTTCGGCAGTGAAAACGCGATGATCCGCGTCGATATGTCCGAATACATGGAGAAGGCGAGCGTGAGCAAAATCATCGGTTCGCCGCCCGGATACGTCGGATACGACGAAGGCGGACAGCTCTCCGAGAAGGTGCGCCGAAATCCGTACTCCGTGCTGCTGTTCGACGAGATCGAGAAAGCTCATCCGGACGTTTTCAACATCCTGCTTCAGGTGCTGGACGACGGGCGGATCACGGATTCGCAGGGACGCCGCGTGAGCTTCAAGAACACGGTGATCATCATGACGTCCAACATCGGGGCGACCAGCATCATTTCCCCGAAGCGGCTGGGGTTCGGCGCGCAGGAGGATGAAAAGGCGGACTATGCCCTGATGAAAGACCGCGTGATGGAGGAGGTCCGGCAGACCTTCAAACCGGAATTCATCAACCGGATTGACGAGATTCTCGTGTTCCATCCGCTCACCAGGGACAACATGAAGGATATCCTGGGCATCATGACGGAAGGAATCAGCGCCCGCTGCCAGTCGCAGCTCGGCGTGAAGATCCGGATTGCCCCGGACGCCGCGGATTTCCTGATGGAAGAGGGCTACGACCCGAAATTCGGCGCCAGACCGCTCCGCCGCGTGCTACAGACGAAGCTGGAGGACCCGCTTTCCGAGCAGATCCTGGAAGGCCGCATCAGCCCGGGCGATTCCGTCACCGTTCATGTGAAAGACAAAAAGCTTACGTTCGCGGTCAGGCATACGAAGAAATCGGCAAAGACTGAAAAGCCGCAAAAAAAGGCGGATCAGGGACAGGTGTCCGTGTAAGGACAGAAATCTGCTGCATGACATCAACAACCGCCCGGTCAGAAGGCCGGGCGGATCATATCATTCAAAATCAGGTTCCCATGCCGCGCCGCGGTACGGGAAAAAACAGGGAGGCCCCGGAGATGGCAGAAAAAAAGAAGCTGATTTACGCGCAGGCGGACGGTTCTCTTGCGTTCGGCGACTATACGCTCAATGAAAAAGGGAAGGTCAACGCTTTTGAAGCGGAGGGAGACCAGTATCGTCTCCGCACGTTCTACGAAACAACCAAGCTCGAGAAAAACGAGGCGTTTGCCTATGAATCCGAGCCGGGCACAGCGGTGGAGAACTACGCTGAGACGGAGGAAGGCCTGTCTTTCACGGTGAGCGGCATCGGAAGCACGGATATTATCGTCGCGGTTCCGGACGTCCAGAAGGCCGCCGTCCGGATGGACGGAATTGAGGTGGCTGTCGGCAGAGGCCTGACCGGAAAAATTTCCTTCCGCGTTTCCCTCCCGGAAGGCGAGAAACACAGGATTGAGATAATATACTGATGGCTAAACAGAAAATCACGTATTTCTGTTCGGAGTGCGGCTATGAATCCGCCAAGTGGATGGGCCAGTGCCCGTCCTGCGGAAACTGGAATACATTTGTGGAGCAGCCGGCGGTTTCCGCCGGCTCCTTTGCGTCCAGGTCCGCGGGAAGCGGAACCCGGGGAAAACGACCGTCCAGAATCCGGGAAATCTCCGCGGACGAGGAGCCCCGGTTTTCTTCCGGCTTTGCCGAGATGGACAGGGCGCTCGGTGGAGGAATTGTGCAGGGCTCGCTGATTCTATTGGGCGGCGACCCCGGCATCGGTAAATCCACCCTGCTGATGCAGGTATGCCGGTCGGTCAGCGCTGCCGGACGCAAAGTATTGTACGTTTCAGGGGAGGAATCCCTGCGGCAGATGCGCATGCGCGCAGACCGCCTGGGGGACTTCAGCGACCAGCTGTTTCTTTTGTGCGAGACGGATATCACCAGCATCGAGGAGACGGTCAGGCAGGAGATGCCGGCCGTTCTGGTGATTGACTCTATCCAGACGATGTACAGCCCGGAGACAGCGTCCGCCCCCGGCAGCGTCAGCCAGGTCAGGGACTGCACCGGCCGCCTGCTGATGATCGCAAAGTCGCTGGGCATCACTGTTTTCATCGTCGGCCATGTGACAAAGGAAGGCATGGTTGCCGGGCCGAAGATGCTTGAGCATATGGTGGATACCGTGCTGTATTTTGAGGGCGACAGGAGCCTGAGCTACCGGATGCTCCGCGCGGCGAAGAACCGTTTCGGCCCCGCGAATGAGATCGGTGTTTTTGAGATGGTTCAGGAAGGACTGCGGGAAGTGAAAAATCCGTCGTCCGTACTGCTCGAAGGCAGGCCTGAGAATGTCAGCGGCGCTGTCACTACCTGTGTGATGGAAGGCAATACGCCCATGCTGCTGGAGGTTCAGGCGCTGGTCTGCCCGACGTCGTTTTCCATTCCCCGCCGCACGGCGGCCGGAATGGATTTCAACCGGGTGAGCCTCCTGATGGCGGTTCTGGAGAAGCGCATGGGCCTCGGACTCGGAAACAGCGATGTTTATATCAACGTCACCGGCGGCATGAGGATTACCGAACCGTCGGCGGATCTGGCAGTCGTGGCCGCCGTGATCAGCAGCCAGAAGGATATCTGTGTAAGCACGGGGACGATTGTCTTTGGAGAGGTCGGCCTGGCAGGGGAGGCGCGCCGGGTGGGACAGGTGCAGAAACGCCTTTCGGAAGCGGCGAAACTGGGCTTTTCCAGTGTGATTCTCCCGCGGGCAAGTCTCAAAAACGTCATGGTTCCGGACGGCCTGATGGCTTATCCGGTCGAGAATGTCCGCGAGATGTATTCTGTGCTGATGAGTGCGGCGAGTGTGGCGGGAAAGTGATTCCCGTGATTTTGTAAGGATCAGTCCGGCATGACGGATCTGTACGCTTCGTCCGTGAGGGTAGCTCCCTGCACGGAAACCACCGCGGACGAAACCCTGTTGGCGTCCATCAGGGCGTCGCTCAGGGAGCGGTTTTTGTACAGGCTGGCCATCAGCTGCCCGATGTGGCTGTCGCCGGCGCCGATCGTATCCGCAACCTCCGTCGGGACGGCCGGAGCGTATAGAAGATCTGAAGCGCCCGCGGCCAGCGCGCAAGACCCGTCCGCGCCAAGGGTGATCACGACGGTATTTCCCGTCAGTTCACGGATTTTTTCCGCCGCCGCGCTGAGGCTGTCCTGACCGGTGAACCGCCGGGCTTCGTCTTCGTTGATGTGCAGAACCGGATGGAGAGACAGAAGCCTGTCAAGCCTCGAAGGTCTGATCGAGAGGATGCGCGGGCCCGGCGCGAAAAACAGGCGGCATTCCGGAAAGTCCCTTTTCAGGTCCGCCAGCCAGCCCACGAGTTCGTCCCCTGTCGGTTCTTCCACCTCGAAGCCCGAGACATAAACCATGGAATATCCGGAAAGGTCGAGACTTTTCATCCATTCCCTGCGGAACCGGTATTCCACTCCGTGAAAGGAGAGGAAAGTGCGCTCGCCGCCGGGTTCAACGAAGCAGTAACAGCAGCCGTTTTCTTCGCTGCACGGGATGGTGAGCGGAAAGCCGCGCCTGACAAGTCCTTCCCGGACAAAACTGCCGTAGAGCCCGGTGCCGGTCGGCGTCATGAAAGTGAGCGGGACTCCGGACTGCCGGACGATATTTGCGGCGTTGAAGGGACTGCCGCCGAGCGAAAAGGTCTGGGATTCCGGTTCCACATCCTCGGCGGTGACGGGCAGATGCGGTACGCGCAGAATAACATCAACGCAGGTGTTTCCGATGATGAGAATCTTTTTCATGGTCAGCGCTCCAACTCAGCTGCAGAAAGGTTCAGGAACGACAGAAGGCTTTCAGCGTCCGCTGAAAGCCTTCTTCAATACAGGGGTAACAGGATTCGAACCCGTATTTACGGTTTTGGAGACCGTTGCTCTACCATTGAACTATACCCCTCTGTCTCAAATCGACCACTAAATAATATCACCTGACCAGGAGGACGTCAAGCGCTTTTTTGGATTCTGCCGTTTCCCGCTTTCCATGCTTCCGGCCCGACGTTTTTCGAGGCGCTCCGCCGCCGGACGGCAGTTCTGAGCCGCGGCAGGTCCCGGCGGGAGCGCCTGCTCTTGTTGCCGCTGGTTGACGGTTATGCTAAAATAATACGGAACTGCAGACAGCCGGATGGGGAAAGTCCGCTGTCTATTGAGAGTCAGGATTTTTTCTGAACCAAGAGGATTATCTGAATGAATTCATATACACTGGATGAGTTATTCCGCCTTGCCCGGGAAGGAAATACGGACGCCCTGGTCAGACTTGGGAAGTGCTATCAGGACGGAAGGGAAGTCCGCAGGGATCCCTCGGCGGCGGCTCAGTGTTTTTATTCTGCCGCGGAAGGCGGCAACGCGAACGGAGCGTGGGAATTTGCCGTCTGCGCCGAACAGGGATTCGGCGTGGCCAGGGACCAGCGCATGGCGGATTACTGGTATGGGAAGGCCGCGGAAGGCTTTTACGAGGCGGCCCGCCTCGGCAACCCTGAGGCCCAGTACAGGCTGGGAAACTGCTACATGGAAGGGCGCGGGACAGAGCAGAATTATGAATCCGCGGTCTACTGGTTCCAGATGGCGGCGCAGCAGGACTACGCGGACGCGCAGTACAATCTCGGATACTGCTTTCTGACCGGCCTTGGCACAGAAGCCAATGAGATCGTCGCGCTCAAATGGTACCGTGAGGCAGCCAGCCACGGTGACCCGCAGATGCAGCACAACCTCGGCCTGATATACAAGAACGGCTACGGGAATGTTCCGCGCAACTACGGCAAAGCAGCCGAATGGTTTTTCAAGGCGGCCCGTCAGGGGTATTCCCAGTCCAAGATGGAACTGGCCCTGATCTATTTCCGCAATCCTTCTTCCGAGAAAGATGTGGCGGCGGCGGAGCGCCTGATGACAGAGGCGGCCGAGGACGGCGTCACGGAAGCCGGGACCTTCCTGATGCATTATTACTATGACGGAAACCCGTCAAAGCAGAATATCCGCAAGGCTTATCAGTGGGCTTCGGCGACCGCCAAAAAGACGGACGATCCGACAGCCAGCATGATCATCGGGATCTGCTGCGCCCGCGGGAACCTCTTCCCGAAGGAGGAGGATACCGCCTACGCCTGGCTTCACAGGATCGAGGACAGCGACGTTCTGGATAAGGACGCCTGCTATTTCCTGGGCAGGTTTTACCAGGAAGGCAGGGTGACGGAGAAGAGTTACGAGAAAGCGTCCTATTTTTACGGCCTTGCCAGGGACAAGGGCAGCACCGAAGCTGTTCAGGGGCTGACGTCCCTTCGCGCGGAACTTGAGGAACTGAGCCGGAAACAGGAAGAGGAGCAGAAGCAGGCTGTTCAGGCCTCACAGGCCGGCGGAGAAACTCTGCGCACAGATACCGGCTCCATGGCGGAAGTGCTCTCCGGCGGAGAAGCCGGCGGGGAACAGAACGCGGCCGGCCAGGCGGAAGAAGTCGGGAATGCCGCCGGGGCCGCGACGGAAGAGAAGGCCGCAGGCCCGGATACCGGAAGCGAAAGCGCGGAGAAATCTGAGGCTCAGGCAGAAAGCCTGAGCGGAAACCAGGCGGTTAATCCGCAGGAAAGCCCGGCGGAGAACCCGACAGGAAAAACAGAGACAGATTCGGATAAAAATACGGACGAATCTTCGGCACAGCAGTCCGAAGAGCGCCTGAACGGGAACGCGGGAGAAGTTTCGCGGGAAAATTCCGCAGAATCCCAGGCAGACAATCCGGAGCCTGAGGACGAAGCAGCGCGCGCGGAAGCGGCGTTCAATGTGCTTCACAGCCGTTTCCTGAAAAATATCAGAGACAACAGCGAGAACCGGTATGTCAGCCAGGAGGATTTCGTTGACGATGAGATCCGCGACCTGGAGATGCATACCCGCAAAACTGCCGAGGAGGCAGTGCGCCGCGAGAGACAGAAAGAGGAGCAGGAGAAAGCCATAGCCCGGAAGGCGGCTTCCGCGGCAGAAATTGTTTCTGAGACCAGCGAAGATACCGCTGAAAACGCGCAGGAATTATCTGCCGGCAGAGAAAACGGGCCGGCGGGGACGGGTGCAGCGGAAACGAACGGGTCCGAAGAGACCGGTCCTGCAGCGGAAGAACAGGCGGAAAAATCCCCGATCGAAAATGGGGCTGAGTCTGTCTGCGGTTCCGCGGAAGAGGCAGCAGAAGAGCCTGCGGAAGCGCTGGAAAAAGAGACTGCGGAAATTTCGGAAGAAGAAACTGTGAAAGTTTCTGAAGCTGAGGGCCCTGCGGGAGAATCATCAGCGGAGCAGCCTGCCGAAGCACAGGGAAAAGATGCGGCGGAAACCGCTGCAGACGGGGAAGCCGCGTCCGCGGAATCCGAAAGTGAGAAACCTGCGGAAGATGACACGGGAGCGGAGTCAGAAGAGGCGGAAACCGCCGGGGGTGAAGCTGCGGCAGCGGTAAATCCTGCCGAAACAGCTGACACGAAATCAAAAGCTGAGAATCCGGCTGCAGAAGAACCTGAAGCCGAGAATCCATCTGCCGAAGAACCCGAGGAGGAGAGTCTGGCTGCCGGAGAAGGCGAGGAGGAGAGTCTGGCTGCAGGAGAAGGCGAAGCCGGGAATCTGGCTGCCGGAGAACCTGAAGAAGAGAAACCGGAGGCGGAAGAAAATGCCTCGGAAGTATCAGCGGCCGGGCCGGCGGCAGAGACCGGGACAGAATCTTCCGCGCCGGCGGAACCGCAATCCGGAGAATCTCCAGACAGCGCAGAGAATATTTCCGAAGACGACGGAAACTGGGATTTTCCGAGTACATTTAGCGAACAGCTCAGGCCTTTCGGGGCGGAACCGTCTGAGGAAGTTCTGGAAAAAGAACGCGAGGCGGTAGAGGAAGCGCGCGAACAGGAAGCCCGCGATGCTGCCGAGAAGGAAAAAACCGAGCGGGAGGCGCGGGAAGCAGAGGAACAGAAAGCGCGCGAAGAAGCGGAGAAAGTGCGCCGCGAGCAGGAAGCGCGCCGTGAACAGGAAGAACGCGAGGCCGGGGAAAAAGCACGCCGCGAACGTGAAAAACGCGAAGCGGAAGAGGCAGCGCGCAGAGAAGAAAGAGAACGCAGAGAGCAGGCCCGCCGTGAACAGGAACTGGCGGAGAAAAAGAGAAGACAGGCCGAATCGTTCCAGCAGGTGGACGATCTGGAGTCTTCCATGCCCGCATACACCGAGCCTGTCAGATATAACGAAAACGATTATGAGCCGGACGACGATGATGAGAGCTATGGCGAAAAGGACGATGATCTTCTGGAGGATGCCTACCTTCGCTCCCTGATTGATATCGGCGCCCAGGTTACAAAAACCGGACGTCCGCAGAAGAAGCAGGCTGTTCCGGCAGAGACTGAGACGGCAGCTGCGGAGCAGACAGGGAAATCCGCACCCGGTTCTGAGCTTTCTGCGTCTGAACAGGCTGAACCGTCTGTATCCGGGGCAGAAAAAGAGGGCAGCACAGAATCCCGGGAAACGGGGAGGCAGCCTGAGACAGCCGGGACCGCCGGAACGGAAAAAACCAGTCTCGGCGGCGATATGGTGTTTGAGCCGATCCCCGGCGAGAATCCGGAGGAGGGAGTCGGTCAGGTATACAGAGTCATCAGAAAGGATGACGGCCGGCTGGTGCGCGCAGACGCCGCGTCTCAGGAGACAGGAACTGAGATAAAGAAAGAGCCGGCGGAAGAGGCTGAGGAAGAAACAGCCGCGGAGACTGAGGCAGCACCTGGGGAAGGAACTGCCGGGGAATCCGAAGCAGAAACTGCCGATGAACCCGAGGCTGAGCCCGGGGAAGAGCTAGTGGAAGAGCCGGCGGAAAAACCAGCGAAAGAATCTGAGGAAGAAAAGGCAGCGGAGACTGAGGCAGCAACTGAGAAAGACACTGCCGGGGAATCCGAAACAGAAGCCGCGGATGAACCCGAGGCGGAGCCCGGGGAAGAGCCGGTGGAAGAATCTGAGGAAGAAACGGCCGCGGAGACTGAGGCAGCACCTGAGGAAGGAACTGCCGGGGAGCCCGAAGCAGAAACTGCGGATGAATCCGAGGCTGAGCCCGGGGAAGAGCCAGCGGAAGAATCTGAGGAAGAAACGGCCGCGGAGACTGAGGCAGCACCTGAGGAAGGAACTGCCGGGGAGCCCGAAGCAGAAACTGCGGATGAATCCGAGGCTGAGCCCGGGGAAGAGCTAGTGGAAGAGCCGGCGGAAGAGGCTGAGAAAGAAACGGCCGCGGAGACTGAGACAGCACCTGAGGAAGGCACTGCCGGGGAGTCCGCGGAAGAACCTGAAGCAGTATCAGAAGAAGGCCCGGCCGGCCAGCCGGAAGCTGAACCTGACGCGGAGACCGCTCCGGAATCCGAAGCAGAGCCTCTGGCGGGAACCGCTGCTGAAAAAACTGCCGAAACAGAGACAGCATCAGCGTCTGGCACGGCGTCCGGGGTTGAACCTGAAAAACAACCAGATACGGAATCCGCGGAAAAATCTGTGGATGAGATTTCAATCAATCTTACCGACGTTTTCAAAGATATCGGGAACACCGGGAGCGATGATACCGATAACAGCGGTGCCCCGGACAGCGATATCGGAAACGGCGGCGACGGGAGTGGCGGCACTGGAAATGGCGGTACCGGAAATGGAGGTACTGGAAAAGACGGCACCGGAAACGGCGGCGACGGGAATAACGGCGGCGGAAACGGCGGTGACGGGAACGGCAGCGGCGGTTCTGGCCGCGAAAATCCTGATGATGAGGATATCATTGAGAAGCCTGAAAAGAAGTCACACCGGTTCCTGACGGTTCTCGCAATTGTGATTGCCGCGGCTGCAATTGTTCTGGCGTATCTGTTTATTTCGGGGAGACTTCCTCTGGGGAGTGCTCCTGAGAGCTCCTCAAAATATACAGCGGCAGAGCTTTCGGCCGGGACGTCCGGCAGCGGAGCGATTTCCGCTGCGGAGACCGGTTCCGGAGAAACCGAAGCCGATATTTCTGCGGAGACAGCCGATCAGGCGGAAACTGATGCGGCCGCATCTTTGGAAAGTGCGGACGATCTGACTGCGGAAGAGACATCCGATTCTGCCGCAGGCTCAGATGAGAGCAGCTCAACAGCTGACGGCACAGCATCCGGTACCGGGGACACAACTGTTTCCGGATCGGATGCTTCACTTTCTGCCGCATCCGGAGCAGACACCAGTGCGGGAGATTCTTCCGCGGTGAGTTCCGAAGCGGGGACATCCGCCCTGACAGGAATTTCTGGGCAAACCTCCGCAGCGGAGGGGACTTCTGAGGAGGAAACCACCGAAGAGGCAGCTTCCGAAGAAGAAACCACCGAAGAGGAAACCACCGGAGAAGAAACGACGGGAGAGACATCGGCCGCGGAGGAAACCACCGAAGAGACCCCGACAGAGGAAGAAACGACTGAGGAGGGGACTTCTGAAGAGGAAACAACCGAAGAGACCCTGACCGAGGAAGAGACCACGGAAGAGGAAACTGCTGAGGAGGGGACTGCTGAGGAGGAGACCACTGAAGAGGCAGCTTCCGAAGAAGAAACCACCAAAGAGGAAACCACCGGGGAAGAAACGACGGGAGAGACATCGGCCGCGGAGGAAACCATCGAAGAGACCCCGACAGAGGAAGAAACTGCTGAGGAGGGGACTTCTGAAGAGGAAACAACCGAAGAGACCTTGACAGAGGAAGAAACAACTGAGGAGGAAACTTCTGAGGAAGAAGATTATTACGGGCTTCTGGTCTGGTCTGACCAGGCGTACACCGAAGCGGCGGTTCCTTCGTCAGGGCTGTGTTACGCGAAACTCGGCACCTATGACGAGAAGAACGGAATCGTCTATGCCGGGAAGCTGACGGATTCCGACAGCGTCGCCCATGTGGCGGAAGCGGCCGACGGAATGAATGTCATCGGCAATACCGTGTATTACCTGGTGAAAAACCCGGACAACGCCGCTGAAGGGATTGTTTATTCCGTGCCTGAGTCCGGAGGGACGCCGAAAGTGCAGGCTTACCACATCGACGGCAGCAATCCGGTCTATATCATGAACTACAGTATTTTCAGCGGAAACCGTGAATATCAGATTGACGCCAATCCGGAGGGAACTCTCTGGGAGGGAGTCAGCAGGTTCCTCACGTTCTCCGATTCCCGGGTATATTTCACGGACCAGGATGGAAATCTCTGGCATTCTGATTATGCCGGGAATAACAGAGTGCAGATTTCCCTGCCGTTTGCGCCGGACGTTGTGTGGGCGGAAGCAGCGGATCCGTATCTGCTGGTCTGGGACGGCAATACCGAAGCGCTCTACAGTGTGAACACAGATACCGGCGAGACAACAGCGCTTCCGCTGGAAGGCCTGTCCGACATGACGGACGGGGTGGCCCTGAACAGCAGCTGGGTATACGGCATTCTCGACGGGGATCTTGTCCGGGTGCGCCCGAACGGGAGCGGCCGGGAGATCGTCTCCGAAGGGACGGAAGAGGAACCGTGGACCAGACTTGTCGGAGCGCTGGAACACTATGTTGTCGCCGTGCGGGACCTCAGCGGGACCAGCGAGGAAGAACTGGTCAGCCTTGCCTTCGGTGAAATTTCGCCGCTCACGCAGTTGAACTGAAAACAGCCAGACAGGGCTCCGGGACAGAAGGTTCTTTGTCCCGGAGCTTTTCGAAAATCAGAGAACTCTGCAGGAAAACATGGAAAGGAGGACAGCGGATGCCGCAGCCACATGTCGAAGCGGAGAACACCGTCCGCATCTCGGTCAGAAACCTGGTCGAATTTGTCCTCCGCAGCGGGGATATCGATACCCGCGTTTCCTCGGCGGCTGGCAGGGAGGCCATGCTGGAAGGGGCCCGCATCCACCGCAGAATCCAGAAATCGATGGGAAGCGGCTACCAGGCTGAGGTGCCGCTCCGCGAAACCTATGAGTACCCGGATTTTACGCTTATCCTGGAAGGCCGGGCCGACGGTATTGAGCAGGGGCCGGACGGCGTTGTGATCGATGAAATCAAGACGGTTCTTGCTGATCCGGACCGGCTGGAAGGACCGGTTCCGGTTCACCTTGCGCAGGCGGTGTGCTACGGAGCGATCTACAGCGCGCAGAATCACGTGGAGCGGCTTACGATCCAGATGACCTACTGCTCCCAGGATGACGGGAAAATCCGGCGGTTCCGGAGGTTATACACGGCGGGACAGCTTCAGGAGGAGCTGTGCGGCCTGCTGGAAAAATACCGTCCCTGGGCGGAATTTGCGGTCCGGCACCGGAAGCGGCGTGACGCGTCACTCGACGGGCTGCAGTTTCCTTTTCCCTATCGTCCCGGCCAGAGAAAACTGGTTGTCTCAGCCTGGAAGGCCATGAAAAAGGGGGAAACTCTGCTGATCCAGGCGCCGACCGGCGTCGGAAAGACTATGTCCGTGATGTTTCCGGCAGCTCTGATGCTTCTGCACTCGGACGCGGAACGGATCTTTTACCTGACCGCCAGGACAACGACCCGTGAAACAGCGGAGGAGAGCGTGCGGATTCTCAGGGACCGCGGAGCCTGTCTCACTTCCGTGACGATCACCGCGAAAGACCGCCTTTGCTTTCTCGAAAAAAGGGACTGCAATCCTGACGCCTGCCCTTACGCGAAAGGACATTTCGACAGGGTCGGAAAAGCCGCCTACGACCTGGTCTGCGAGGAGGGCCAGATCACGGAGCAGGTTATTCTGGAGCGCGCGGAGCGGGAAAAGGTATGCCCGTTCGAGTTCTGTCTGGATCTGACCGAGTGGACCGACTGTATCATCTGCGATTACAATTATGTGTTCGATCCGAATGTCCGTCTGCAGCGGTTTTTCGGGGACGGCTCGAAAGGGGAGCACATTTTCCTGATCGACGAAGCCCACAACCTCGCGGAGCGCGGGCGGGAGATGTACAGCGCGGCGGTGGTCAAAGAGTCATTCCTCAAGGCAAAGAAAATCTATTCCGGGTACCCGGATATCGTGAAACTGGCGAATGCCGTGAACCGCCGCATGCTGGCGCTCAAAAAAGACTGCGGAGACGCATATAAGGTTTATCCGGACTCCTCCGCCCTTGAACCGCTCACGGAGGCGGTCCGAAGGCTGTTTGAGGCATTGTCCGGGCTGCCGGACCGGGATCCCTCGTGGAAACCGACAGATGAGGCTTCAGATTTTTTCTTTTCCCTGAGGGATTATCTGGCGGCATGGGACAGACTTTCCGAAAACTACCGGATCTACACGGAAAATCGCGGGGACGGAACCTTTCAGGCCCGCCTGTTCTGCGTCAATCCCTCGGAGCAGATTACGAAATGCGTCAGACAGGGAATCGCCGCCGTCTTCTTCTCCGCAACGCTTCTGCCGATCGCCTACTACCGGGACCTGCTGACAGGCAGCCAGGAGACGCCTGCGATCTACATTCCCTCGCCGTTTGACCGAAGACGCAGGCTGATTGCCGCGGCGTCGGACGTCACAACCAGATATACGAGGAGGAGCGCCGCGGAGTATGCGCGCTGCGGGCAGTACATCACTGCCATGCTCCAGGCCAGAAAGGGCAATTATCTGGTCTTCTTCCCTTCCTACCGCATGCTGCAGAACGTTGTCAGTGTCACGGCTGTCCCGGAAGGATTCCGTGTGCTCCGGCAGTCGCAGGAAATGGACGGAGCTTCGCGGGAAGAATTCCTCCGGTGCTTTTCTGACAGGGATCAGCCGACGGTGGGTTTCTGCGTCACGGGCGGGATTTTCGCCGAGGGAATCGACCTCCGCGGCGAGAGCCTGATCGGCGTCTGTGTCGTCGGAACGGGACTGGCCCAGATCTGCACGGAGAATGAGATACTCAGAAGCTGCTATGAGGACAGGGGACTGAACGGATTTTCCTACGCTTATCTGTACCCCGGGATGAACCGGGTGATGCAGGCGGCAGGCAGGCTGATCCGCACCGACAGCGATCTGGGAGTGATTCTTCTGATGGACGAGCGCTTTCTGCGGTCCGACTACCGCGCGCTGTTTCCCCCGGAATGGAGCGACTGCGGGCGGGTGACGCTGTCCACTGTTAAAAATACACTGTCAGAATTCTGGGAACGGTTCCCGGACAGCGCTGAGGATCCGGAAGGCCGCGCCGCTTCCCCGGGAACATCCGCAAATACCGGAAGCGGATGCGAACCCCCGGAAGGCCGGACAGTTTCAACAGACAGCGGAGGAACAGTAAGCGACGCAGACACAGAGAGTTCAGAAAATCCTGAGAATCCGGGGGAATTGGAGACAGGGAACGCCTGCGAAAGCCCCAGGTCCTGAGCAGGAGGAGCTCATTGTTTCCAGGTTATGGGAGGCGGTCGTTGACGGGCTTTGTCAGGAAGATCCTGCTGAGTGACTGCCTCCAGGTTATGGAACCCGATCATGGAGATAAAGACCGGAAAGGAAAAATTTATGTCAGAGAATAACGATAACAGAATGGATCCGTCGGAAGCGGCAGGGGAGAACGAAAAAGACAATGGCGAAAAAGGAACGGAAAGCGCCGGCGGCGAAGCGGAGGACGGGCTGAGCGGAAGCCACTTTGCCGATATTCTGCAGGAAATCAGCCAGATTCCGGAACTTACACCGGAGGAGGAGCGGCAGCTGATTTCCAGGCTTCCTGACAGCGCCGCGAGAGACCGGCTGATCCAGGGAAGCCTGATTCAGGTGGTCCGCATCGCGGCGACCGCAGGTGGGAAGGATACTGAGCTTGAGGATCTGCTCCAGGAAGGGAATGTGGCTCTCACAATCTTCGTCCGGAATTTCCGCGGAGGGGATTTTGAAAAACAGCGGGACGAGGCTGTCAGGACGGCGATCCGCGCGTATCTGGACAGCGTAAAAGAAACATCAGAATCCAATGACCATTACACGGATATGATCAACCAGATCATGGACGCCTCCACGGAGATTGCCTCCCGCACGGGAAAAACGCCGACTGTCCGCCAGATTGCGGAGCGCACCGGCCTGACTGACGACGAGGTGGAGCGGCTGATGCGCGAGGCCGTCAACGCCACGACGACTGAGAGCGCCGACCAGAGGCTGGCCAATCTCATGCAGCCGGATGATGTGACGGACTACCTGTTCAGGCAGCAGAAACAGGGAAAAGGCGAAGCCGGCGGCGATGCCGGAACCTCAGGCAGCGCGGGGAAGCCGTCGAAAGCCGGAACTTCCTGGGAGGAAAATCTGGCCAGAAAGTTAAACTGACTTGCGGCCTGAGAGCAAATCGTGTATCATTCAGGGCAACAGCCGCGGCATACCGCGGCCGGTATGCTGATTTCTATGATGTTTCTGGACTGTCCGCCCGGTTTCGGGCAGGTGAGGCCGGAAGGCAAAAAGCCAGAATTCCAGAAAGAGGTTCCTTCCGCGCCCGGATATCTGAAACCGGTATGGTCAGGAGGTATTGTGTATGACAGATACTGCGGCTTCGGCCAGTGCACGCACTGACGGCCGGGGCGGTATTTTCTCAAGAATAACCGGATGGCTTCGTTCTCATATCGTCAGAGGACCCCTCAACTACCGCATTCTGTTCACCGTGATGTTCCTGAATGTCCTGGGAATCATCATGATCTACAGCACCAGTTTCTACCTGTTTAAAGATCCCTTCCGCCTGCTCCGCCAGCAGGTTACTTATGTCGTGATCGGCGTTGCGGCAATGCTGATCACGGCGCGCGTTGACTATCACTTCTGGGTACGCTGGATCGGGCCGTTCGGCGCGATCCTGTCCGTAATCCTGATTCTCCTCCTCAAAACCGGACTGGGCGTCCACAGTCTCGGCGCTACCCGGTGGCTGAAAATCGGTCCGATCAGTTTTCAGGTCGCGGAGCCGGTCAAGACGCTCTTCATGCTGTTCTACGCGTGGGTCATCAGCAGATCCAGGCTTTCCAACAAGTTTTCGATCGCGCTGTACTGGGGCGCGACGCTGGTCTGCGCAGCCCTGTTTCTCGTGATCTCAGACAACATGAGCACCGCGATGATTCTGTTTTTGATCGGCGCGGTCGTCAATTTTGTCAACCGCCCGGGCTACAGAAGATATATCGCCGTTATTCTTCTGGGCATCGCGGCCGTCTTTCTTCTCGTCCTGTATGTGGAGAGCCAGCCGGCATCCTCGGCTTCCGGAAGCGAAAACTTTCGCCTGGTCCGCATACGCGCGTTCCTTCATCCGTATGATGAAGAATACGCCCAGGGCGAAGCCCTGCAGGGCCTGAAAGCCCTGACGGCGATCGGTTCCGGCGGTTTCTGGGGCCGCGGCCTCGGGCGCGGGCTCGTCAAGCTGACGCTTTCGGAGCCCTACAACGATTACATCCTGGCTGTCATCGGCGAGGAACTCGGCGCCTTCGGCATCCTGGTGCTGATGGTTCTGTTCGTTTATCTGCTCACCCAGATCCTTCTGGTCGCGCAGAGAGCCGCCGACACGGCGGGACGGGTTTTCTGCATCGGCGTTTTCGCGCAGATCGCGGTACAGACGCTGCTCAACATTTTCGTCGTTATCCACTGGTTCCCGACAACCGGCGTCAGCCTTCCGTTCATCAGCTACGGCGGCGCGTCCGTCATCTTCCTGCTGATCGAGATCGGGATCGTTTTCAATATCGACAACACCGCGAAAAACCGCCGCTACCGCCGGGACGCGGAGAAGGAAATTGACGAGATCGACCGCAGGAGGGCTTTGCAGGAACTGATCCGGTAAGAAAATTTCCCGGCGGCTCATACCTGCCGCCGGATTCAACTCTGTCTGCTTCAGTCAGCTTCAGTCATTGTGCCGCGTACGCGGCACAGATCACCCTAAAGTCAGGAGGAGAAGGATGAGTGTCCGCAGAATCTATGTAGAGAAGAAAG
This sequence comes from Lachnospiraceae bacterium, assembly GCA_050944455.1. Lineage (GTDB taxonomy): Bacteria > Bacillota > Clostridia > Lachnospirales > Lachnospiraceae > Anthropogastromicrobium. The sequence goes on along the minus strand of JBMNRC010000006.1, from coordinate 27,211 downwards.
AGCCGTATGCCGTAAAGGCCCGGGAACTCGAGGACGAAATCAGGAATTACCTGAACATCCGGAGTGTCACCGGCGTCCGCGTGCTGATGCGCTACGACATCGAAAACCTGAGCAGCGAATGCTGGGAGCGGGCGAAAGGCACAATCTTTTCCGAGCCGCCGGTGGATACGCTCTACGGCGAAACTTTCCCGCGCGAACAGACGGACCGCGTATTTTCAGTAGAATATCTGCCGGGGCAGTTCGACCAGAGGGCGGATTCCGCCATGCAGGCCGTTCAGCTTCTGGACGAGACCCAGAACCCCGTCATCCGTTCCGCGACTACTTACGTTATTTCCGGGGAAGTCAGCGACCGTGAATTCAGGCAGATCAGGGATCACTGCATCAATCCGGTGGATTCCCGCGAGACGGGAGAGCAGATTCCCGAGACGCTGATCCAGAAATTCAGCGAGCCCGCGGACGTCAGGGTGATGGAAAACTTCATCTCAGAGCCGGAGGACGCGCTCAAAGCTCTCTATCAGTCGCTCAGCCTTGCGATGACCTGGAAGGATTTTCTCTTCATCCGGGATTATTTCCGGGATGAGGAGCACCGGGATCCGACCATCACCGAAATCCGCGTGCTGGATACCTACTGGTCCGACCACTGCCGCCATACGACTTTCCTGACTGAGCTGAAGGACGTGAAGCTGGACGACGGCTTTTACAGGCCGGCGGTGGAGAAAAGCTGGAAGCGCTATCTCCAGACGCACAATGAGATCAATGCCGAAAAACACAGGAACCGCTATGTGAGCCTGATGGACGTGGCTTTGGCCGGAATGCGCGAACTGAAGCGCGAAGGCAAGCTGACCGATCAGGAAGAGTCTGACGAGATCAACGCCTGCTCCATCGTCGTCCCGGTCGAAGTGGATGGAAAGACGGAAGAGTGGCTGGTCAACTTCAAGAACGAAACCCACAATCATCCGACCGAAATCGAGCCCTTCGGCGGCGCCGCGACCTGCCTCGGCGGGGCGATCCGCGATCCGCTGTCCGGCAGAACCTACGTGTACCAGGCAATGCGCGTCACCGGAGCTGCGGATCCGCGCACGCCGACAGACCGGACTCTGAAAGGCAAGCTCCCGCAGTCCCGCATCGTCCGCACCGCTGCCCGCGGTTACAGTTCGTACGGGAATCAGATCGGCCTCGCGACCGGCCTTGTCAAAGAAATCTACCATCCGGATTATGTGGCCAAGCGCATGGAGATCGGCGCCGTCATCGCGGCCGCGCCGAGAAAACAGATTGTCCGCCGGCCCTCGGACCCGGGGGATATCATCATCCTGCTCGGCGGGCGCACCGGCCGCGACGGCTGCGGCGGCGCAACCGGTTCCTCCAAGGCGCACACGGTTTCCTCGATTGAGACCTGCGGCGCTGAGGTCCAGAAAGGAAACGCGCCGACGGAGCGCAAGCTGCAGAGGCTGTTCTACCGTCCGGAAGTCAGCCGCCTGATCAAAAAGTGCAATGATTTCGGAGCAGGCGGCGTTTTGGTCGCCATCGGAGAGCTGGCCGACGGGCTTGTCGTAAACCTGGACAAGGTGCCGAAGAAGTACGCCGGCCTGGACGGGACGGAAATCGCGATTTCCGAGTCCCAGGAGAGGATGGCTGTCGTCGTCTCGCCGGAGAATGTCGACAGATTCCTGGCATACGCGGATTCCGAGAACCTCGAGGCCACACCGGTGGCAGTCGTCACCGAAAACCCGAGACTGGTTCTGCGGTGGCGCGGCAGAGATATCGTGAATATCAGCCGTTCGTTCCTCAACACCAACGGCGCGCACCAGGAGACCGCGGTCGAGGTGCAGATGCCGGACCCGGAGAAAAACTACTTTGCTGTCTCCGGAGCGGATTCCGCGCCGGGCGGATCCGGTGAGGAATCCTCCGCCGGCGTGAGGGACAAGTGGCTGTCCATGCTCGGCGAGCTCAATGTGTGCTCGGAGCAGGGGCTGTCGGAGATGTTCGACAGTTCCATCGGCGCGGGGACCGTGCTGATGCCGTTCGGAGGAAAGTACCAGAAAACCGAAATCCAGACAATGGTCGCGAAACTTCCGCTGCTGCACGGATACAGCGACACCGTCACGATGATGAGCTACGGCTTCGACCCGGACCTGTCGTCGTGGAGCCCGTATCACGGGGCTGCCTGGGCGGTTGCGGAATCCGTCTCCAAGATTGCCGCGGCGGGCGGGGACACTTCAAAGGTTCATCTGACTTTCCAGGAATATTTCCAGCGCATGACGGAAGATCCGAAGGGATGGGGGCTTCCGCTGTCCGCCCTGCTTGGAGCCTATGACGCGCAGCTCGGTTTCGGGATCGCGTCCATCGGCGGCAAGGATTCCATGTCCGGAAGCTTTGACGACATCAACGTCCCGCCGACGCTCGTCTCCTTTGCCGTGGACGTCGACAGCGCCCGCCATGTTGTCTCCCCCGAAATGAAAAAAACGGGGGATGTGCTTATCCTGGCGGAAGCGCCGCACGATGGGTACGACCTGCCGGATTACGGCCGTATCAAAGCGCTTTACGCGGATTTCTACCGGGATGTCGACGCCGGCAGAATCGCGGCGGCCTACGCCCTCGGGCGCCGCGGCATCGCCGAGGCGGTGAGCAAGATGGCTTTCGGAAACCGGCTCGGAGCGGACCTATCTGACGCGGTTTCGGCAAAGGCGCTGTTCGCCCCGGCTTACGGCAGCCTTATCGCGGAAGTCCCCGCAGATCAGGTGAAGAACCTGTCCGTTCCGTGCACGGTCATCGGAACCGTCTCGGCGAAGCCGGAGTTCACCTGGAGGGAGACCTCCGTTGGACTGGCTGAAGCCCAGGAAGCGTGGGAAAAACCGCTTGAAAAGATTTATCCCGAAGTTTCCGGCAGGAAACTCGGGCCTTCCGAAAACCATGTGTACCGCGCGCCGCACATTTACACAAGCCGGTTCAGGACCGCGAAACCCACGGTTTTCATCCCGGTTTTCCCGGGCACGAACTGCGAGTATGACAGCGCGAGGGCATTCGAGAGAGCGGGGGCTCTCACGGATGTGCGCGTTTTCAGAAACCAGACGGCGCAGGAGATCCTGGATTCAGCCGATGAATTTGCCAGCGCAATCCGCGATGCCCAGATGATCATGTTCCCCGGCGGTTTTTCCGCCGGCGACGAGCCGGACGGCTCCGCGAAGTTCTTCGCCTCGGCTTTCCGCAATGAAAAACTGAAGGAAGCCGTGATGGACCTGCTGGAGAACCGCGACGGACTGGTGCTTGGCATCTGCAACGGATTCCAGACGCTGATCAAGCTCGGCCTGGTTCCGTACGGAAAAATCATCCCGGCCCAGCTTCCGGACTCCCCGACGCTGACCACCAACACGATCGGCCGCCATATCTCCAAAATGGCTTATATCAGGGTGGTATCCAACCTGTCCCCGTGGCTGGCCGGCGCGGAACCCGGATCCACTTACGTCAACCCGGCTTCCCACGGTGAGGGCCGCTTTGTCGCGACGGATGAGTGGATGAAAAAACTGGCGGAAAACGGGCAGATCGCGCTGCAGTACGTCGACGCGGACGGCAATCCCGCGCAGGACGAGACCTGGAATATCAACGGGTCCTACAATGCCGTGGAAGGCATCACCAGCCCGGACGGCCGCGTTCTCGGCAAGATGACTCATTCGGAGAGAATCGGCCGGGACGTTGCGGTCAACATCGCCGGGGACCAGGACCTGAAGATTTTTGAATCAGGCGTGGCTTACTTCAGGTGATGCAGGCGCAGGTGACAGGCACTGATGATGCTGGCGCGGGTGATTCAGGCGCGGGTGATTCAGGCGCCGGTGCTGCAGGTGCTGCCCGCCGCAGCCGGAATAGAAAGATAAGAAATACACAATCCGAAGAATAAAAAGAAGCGGGAGCCGCGGGGGAAAACACCTCCGCGGCTCCCGCTCTGACAAGAGCCCTGCTTTGACAAGAATTCCTGCAGATTCAGCAATTCAGCGATTCTGTGTTTTTTATTCCGTCACAGGGTAAACCGTGAACGGAAATCCGTCCACGGCGGATCCGGAGCCTCCGGACGGCATTGTCGGCAGGACTTCCTCCGTCGGATAAAGTTCAGGGGAACCTGCCTGTCCGCCGGAAGCCCGCGTTACCGATGCCCCTGACGATCCGGGTTCGCCGCCGGTTTCGCCTGCCGTTCCTGCCTCAGTCCCGTTTTCAACGGATCCCGTTTCCGCTGCGGCCCCGGTTTCCGCCTCTGACTCCTCATCGGTCTCCGTTTCCTCAGCTGCCGGTTCTTCCGTGTGAAGCGTGCAGGCGGTGAGAGAAGAAGGCGCAAGATAGTCCAGGTCGGCGGTTTCGGCGCCTGAGGAGAGGTCGGATTCGCTGATCCGCATGAACACTTTGGAATACACCTGCTCCGGCGGGCACCAGACGGTTGCCAGCATGCCGGACTCCGCGCAGATTTTCATCGCGTAGTGGCGCGTGCAGTAATCTGCCGGGGCCGTGCCCGGGGCGAACACTTCCTCGTAAACGGTTCCGCCGCTGGTTTCGGAATCGCACACGTCCCCGACCGCAAGCTGGCCGGATTTGCTGCAGACCGCGGCGCTTTCCAGGGAGTCGCTGAATTCAAAGCTCTGCGGTTCCAGACCGTCGTGAACGGCGGTCATGATTCTCTGCCAGATGCGCTTGTGAAACTCGGAAGAAACGGAGACGGTCTGGCCGTTGTCATATCCGGCCCAGACCCCGCAGGCGTATCGGGAGGTATAACCTACGAACCAGAGATCTGTGGAGGAAAGAGAAGTTCCGGATTTGCCGGCGGTTTCCCACCCGGTGATCCGGCACGCGGTTCCTGTCGGTTCCAGCCCGTATTTTTCGTATTCGTTATCCCCGCTGATGACGTCCTCCATGGCGCTGGTCAGAAGGGCGGCAGTGGAGCTCTTCATCACGCGGGTGCTCTCCGCTGACGCTTTGAGCAGAACGGTCCCGTCGCTGCCGGTTATCCTGCGGTAAAACCTGGGCTCGATGTGGACGCCGTCGTTCGCGAACGACGCGTAGGCGGACGTGAGCTCCAGGTTGGTAACGCCTTGGCTGAGTTTCCCGAGCGCCAGCAGGCTGGTCCTGTCGCTGCTTGTGAGGCTGCTGAACCCGAGTTCGGTCAGGTAGTCAAAGCTCTGGGACGGAGTGACGGTGGAGGACATGCATTTGACCGCGATCACGTTCATCGAATATTTGATCGCCTGCCGGATGGTGCTGTAGCCGAGATAGCTGCTGCCCCACCAGTTGACGATCTGCGTGCCGCTGTCCGTGTACGGACTGTCGTAAAAGACGGACGCGAGCGTTTTTCCGCCCACATCGATGGCGGGCAGGTAATCCGCCAGAACCTGGAACGTGCTGCCGGGCTGGCAGTATTGATCCGCGGCGCGGTTGACAGTGCTCTGGCCGTTCAGGCTTTTCCGCCCGCCGGAGAGCGCCAGGACCTGGCCGGTAGCAGGGTCGATCAGCACACAGGAAGCCTGAGGCTCGGGAACGGCCGTGATGACTTCGTCCGCGATGACGTCGTCCGAATCCGTGACGCTTTCCCGGAAAACCTGAACGGCCGCGCGCAGGTCGGTGCTGCTGGTGAAATAATTCTGAAAGGAGGGCTGGTCGCGCACGGTGCGGAAATATTTCACCACATCTGATTCATTGTAGCTGTCCCGCGTTCCGTCGTCGTGCTGGACGGTCAGGCGGTAGGTGAGGGAGAGAGCGCGGATCAGGTTGCCGTCGTCATCGGTATACGCGGCAGCCCGGTGGATCTCACGCTCAACGATCGTCTGGAATTCTGCGTCAATGGTCAGAACAATGCGGCAGCCGCCGCTGGTGACCATCTGGTGCGCCTTTGTCGGGGTGACGGCGTAAGCCTCGGCGTAATCCTGCTCCGCCTGTTCCAGCGCCGCGAGAACAAAATCGGAATATGAGGAAGCCTCGTAGGAGTCTCCTTCTGACGGAACGGTCAGAACATCCGAGACAGGATCCTCCGCCTCCGCTTCAGCAGCTTCCTCCGCCGTGATGTAGCCGCTTTCCTGCATCGACGCCAGAATAGTGCTGATTTCCCCGCGCAGCGCGTCCTGGTCCGAGATCGGGTTGTACTGGTACGGATCTTCGGCGGCGGCGGCCAGCAGTACGCATTCTCCCAGGGAGAGTTCCGAGGCGCTTTTCCCAAAATACCGGCGGGCGGCTGTCTGGACGCCGGTAACGCCGTTTCCGAAATACAGGCCGTTCAGGTACCGTTCCAGAACGGCTTCCTTGCCGATATCATCGCACAGGCCGGCCGCCAGCCGCTTCACCCGCAGAAGAGAGCCGAGCTTTGACTGGAAAGAAGTGCCGGATTCCGGAACAGCGCCGCTGACAATCAGCTGTTCGGCGATAGTGAAATGCGACGCGTCGCTTTTTCCGTTGAAGAGATCGACCAGCTGCGCGGCCGTTTCGCTGAGATCCAGCCCGTTCGACGTCCAGAATTCCGGGTCCTCTGCGGTGATGACCGCGTTGATCAGATTTGCCGGGATGGATTCGTAGGCAATTTCCGCTTTTTCGATATCCTGCGGCACATCGCAGATCAGGTTTCCGTTCCTGTCGTAGACCTGCGACACTGCCGTGTTACCGGAGACGGCGGCATAATCGGAGCCCGACTGAAGGGAATCCCTCAGCGAAATGACTGCCGGGATGCCGAAAAGCAGCACAAAGAGAATCCCGATGAACAGGACGGCGCGGAGCACGATGGCCATGATCTGACCCCGCCGGTAGCGGCGCCGGTCTTTCAGTTCCGCGATCTCTTTCTCTACTTCCCTGCGAGAATAATCCATGCAAAAATCTCCTGCGTCTGAAGAACGGCTGCCCGGAGACACGGTGGGGTGAGATTCGGGTCAGTCCCTGTTTTGCTGCTAAAACAGCCTGTGTTATGGTAAACTGATGGATGGCGCGAATGATGCCGGCAGGCTTCAGGCGGTTCAGGGCTGCCGGAAAACTTTCCCTTATTATAACAAATTCGACAGGGGAATCAAAGCGCGGGCGCGCGCCGGCAGAACCGGGCACGGACGTCCGTGAGACGAAGATGCGGCAGCCGCTAAGACAGGTGCGTACGGCCGTGGGACGGAAATGCGGGCAGCCGGGAGACAGGCGCGGCTCCGGGGCGGATCAGCATCGCCACCGGTATCTGGGGTCAGCAGAAACAGCAGGGGAGAGAAACCATGATACTTACAATCGGGGAAGCCGGGTTCGGCGAGTATGAAGAGAAAAAGTCCCGCTTTCTTGCGGAAGCGCGGCATGTGGAATGCCGGGAGGACGCGGAGGACTTTCTGGCGGAAATCCGAAAAAAATATTACGACGCGCGGCATCACTGCAGCGCTTTTGTGATCCGCGCAGGGGGAATTGTGAAAGCGTCGGACGACGGCGAACCTTCCCAGACGGCCGGGAGGCCGATTCTGTCCGTGATTGAGGGAAGGCAGCTGACGGACGCGATGATCGTGGTCACCCGCTATTTCGGCGGAACCCTTCTCGGCACGGGCGGGCTGGTGCGTTCCTATACCACCGCAGCGCAGCGGGCGCTGGAAGCCGCCTCCATCGTCCGCGTCGTTCCCGCTGTCCGGCTTCTGATCGGCGTGTCCTACAGCCAGGTCGGAACGGTGATGCGGGCGGCCGCGGCGAGAAATCTGAAGGAAGCGGGCTCGGAATACGGCGGGGACGCAAAGCTTGCGTACCTGGTTCCGGAAGATGAACTGGACGCCTTTGAAAAGGAGATCACGGAAAAACTTGCGGGAAAAGCGGACTTTGAGGAAGCGTCCAGGCTGGAGATGAAACTGCCAGTGCGGTAATTTTCCTGAATCGGGGGCAATAGACGCGCCTATCTCTCCGAAAAGAACACCTGTTGAGGCTGATGCGCAGTTGATCCGGTTCCGGCCGGATGATATACTTTTTCACGAAAGCCGGAGCGAAAATTTACAAATAACACAGTGCGTCCCGGCTTCTGAAAAGAGGAGGAAGATATGGTAGAGGCAGTATTGATTATCATTCTGGTGATCCTTGTGATCTGGCTCCTGGCAGCCAACATCAGGATTGTGCCGGAAAGCCAGTGCTACGTCATCGAGCGTCTCGGGCGCTTCCATGCGGTGTGGAAGGCAGGCCTTCACCTGAAGGTTCCGTTCATCGATCGCATCGCGAGAAAGGTTTCCATGAAGGAGCAGGTCCTGGACTTCCCGCCGCAGCCGGTGATCACCAAGGATAACGTCACGATGCAGGTCGATTCCGTCACTTACTGCAAGTGTTTCGATCCGCGCCTGTACACCTACGGCGTGGAGAACCCGATGGTAGGCCTCCAGAACCTGTCGGCGACGACGCTGAGAAACATCATCGGCGAGATGGAGCTCGACCAGACCCTGACGAGCCGTGACCAGATCAACAGCCGCATGGAAGCGGTCCTGGACGAGGCGACGGACGCTTGGGGAATCAAGGTAACCCGTGTCGAAATCAAGAACATCCAGCCTCCGAAGGAGATCGAGGAGGTCATGTCCAAGCAGATGAGAGCCGAGCGTGAGCGCCGCCAGACCGTGCTGGAGGCAAAGGCTCATCAGGAGGCCGTTGTCTCCCGGGCTGAAGGTGACAAGCAGGCCAAGATCCTCTCTGCGGAAGCGGAGAGGGACGCCCAGATCGCGCTTGCGGAGGGCCGCGCAAAATCCATCGAGCTGGTCTATGAGGCAGAGGCAGAGGGCCTCCGCAAACTGAACGAAGCCAACGCTTCCGACTCGGTTCTGCGCCTGAAGAGCATTGAAGCCCTGAAGGACGTCGCGGACGGACGCGCCACCAAGATTTTCATGCCGAGCGACCTCACCAATATCGTCGCGAACCTCGGCGTTGCGGGGGAAGCGCTGGGCATCGGGGACGCGACTGCCATTGATAAAACCGCCAAGCCGAAGCCGCAGCCAAAGCCGGATCCCTGCGTGGACGAGGAGACAAGCGCCGGCGGCGTTGACGCGGCCCACACCAGCGCGATGATCAACGCCGATGTTTCCAACCCGGAGCGCCGCGACGATCTCTGATGCCGCGGACCTGCCAGGGAGGAACCGCCGCGCGGACCGGGCGGAGACCCGGCCCCGGGACAGCGCAGACCAGGCGCCGGACGGGCGCGGGGTGCGCCTCCGGGGGCAAAAAAACTTGTAACTGCCAGTGGTATATGATAAAATAATGCGGCTGACATGCCGGAGATCATTCCGGTATGCGGCCGCATTGCTGTGTCTGCTGTTTCACTGCCAGCCGGGTCCGCCCCGCTCTCAGTGACTTTTCCTGACCGCGCCGGTCCGGCGGTGAAGATGAACCGTTTTCCTGCAGATTCCCTTCATTTTTCAGCCATCTGACCGCCCGTCCCGAAAACGGGCGTGTTTTTGATGCCCGGGTGCGTTCGTCAGTAGATTTATTTCAACCTGCCGGTTTCTTCTGCGGTTCCGGCAGCGGGAAAGAGGTTTTTAATGATAACGAAGAGAGAAGATGTCAGAAACGTCGCGATCATCGCTCATGTTGACCATGGCAAAACTACCCTTGTCGACCAGCTGCTCCGCCAGAGCGGTGTGTTCAGGGCTAACCAGGAAGTTGTGGACCGTGTTATGGACAGCAACGCGATCGAGCGCGAGCGGGGCATCACTATCCTGTCGAAAAATACTGCCGTCAGCTACAACGGCATCAAGATCAACATTGTCGATACCCCCGGACACGCTGATTTCGGCGGCGAAGTCGAGCGGGTCCTGAAGATGGTCAACGGCGTCGTCCTGGTTGTCGACGCTTTTGAGGGACCGATGCCCCAGACGAGGTTTGTCCTGAGCAAAGCGCTGGCCCTGAACCTGCCGGTTGTCGTCTGCGTCAACAAGATCGACCGCCCGGAGGCCCGCCCGGAGGAGGTTGTCGACGAGACTCTCGAGCTGATGATGGACCTTGGCGCCAGCGACGAGCAGATTGACTGCCCGTTTGTCTTCGCGTCGGCAAAGAGCGGCTACGCGGTCAATAACCTTGACGATCCCAAAGTCAACATGAAGCCTCTGTTCGAGGCGATCGTCAATCATATCCCGGCGCCGGAGGGCGACCCGGAGGCGCCGCTGCAGCTTCTCGTCAGCACGATCGATTATAATGATTACGTCGGCCGCATCGGCATCGGCCGGATCAGCAACGGTTCGATCAGCGTCAACCAGGAGGTCGTCCTGGTCAACCATCACGATCCTGACAAGCAGGAGCGCGTGCGCATCAGCAAGCTGTTCGAGTTCGACGGCTTGAAAAAAGTGGATGTCCCGTCCGCGTCCATGGGCGCGATCGTCGCGGTGTCCGGTATTTCGGACATCCGCATCGGCGATACTATCTGCGCTGCCGACAGCCCGGCGCCGATCCCGTTCCAGAAGATCAGCGACCCGACCATCGCCATGGATTTCATCGTCAACGACAGCCCGTTCGCCGGCCAGGACGGCAAATACGTCACTTCACGGCATATCCGCGACAGGCTGTACCGCGAGCTCAACACCGATGTGTCGCTCCGCGTGGAAGACACTGACAGCATGGATCGCTTCAAGGTTTCCGGCCGCGGCGAGCTTCATCTCTCCGTCCTGATCGAGACCATGCGCCGCGAGGGCTACGAATTCGCGGTCAGCAAAGCCCAGGTCCTGACAAAGACCGACGAAAAAGGGCGGCTGCTCGAGCCGATGGAACTCGCTTACATTGATGTTCCGGACGAGTTTACCGGCGTTGTAATCCAGAAACTGTCCGGGAGAAAGGGCGAGCTCCAAAACATGGGCGCAGGCCACGGCGGCTACACCAGGCTCGAGTTCCGCATCCCGTCCAGAGGCCTGATCGGATACCGCGGCGATTTCATGACGGATACCCGCGGCAACGGCATCATCAATACGATTTTCGACGGCTACGATCTATGGAAGGGCGATATCGCCTACCGCAAGCAGGGCTCCATCATCAGTTTCGAGACCGGCGAGGCCGTCACGTACGGCCTGTACAACGCCCAGGAGCGCGGGACCCTGTTTATCGGGCCTGGCGAACAGGTTTACGCCGGCATGGTCATCGGCGAAACCGGAAAGCCCGAGGATGTGGAAGTCAACGTGTGCAAGACCAAGCACCTGAGCAACACCCGCTCGTCCGGTTCGGACGACGCGCTGCGCCTGATCACGCCCAAGCAGATGAGCCTTGAGCAGTGCATGGATTTTATCGAGACCGACGAGCTTCTTGAGGTCACCCCGCATCACCTGCGCATCAGAAAGAAGATTCTGGATTCCAGAATGCGCAAGAGAGCGGAAATCCAGAAAGCCAACAGCTGACGGCTGCAAAGCCGGCAGATTGCCATAACAGCAGGCTGACGCGCGGCGGCCGGGGACTGACGTAAGCAGATCAGGCGAACGTCAGCCGGGTGAGCTGGCGCGGGAAGGCCGGGTTCCGCCGGCGAAGCCGGGCGGAAAAGAAAAGGAGGAAAAGGAGACAGTATGGAACTTCGTACAGCGGCAAGTCCTAAGGACGTCAGGTATTACACCACAGAGAGACTCAGGCAGGAATTCCTGATTGACGATCTGTTCCGCAGGGGAGAAATCAAGCTGGTCTACAGCCACATCGACCGCATCATCACCGGTTCGTCGGTTCCGACCGACAAGCCGATTGTCCTGACCGCCGGGGATGAGCTCCGCGCGCAGTATTTCTGCGAGAGAAGAGAACTCGGCGTAATCAATATCGGCGGAAACGGAACCATCACGGTTGACGGGAAGACCTACCCGGTGCGCGGCAGAGACGGAATGTACATCGGCAGAGGCAGCCGTGACATCCGTTTTGCTTCCGATGACCCGCAGAATCCGGCAAAGTTCTACCTGAATTCCGCGCCGGCACACCGCACCTGCCCGACCGTCCTGATCAAGCCGGACGGCCAGCCGGAGGACGGCGTCGTCATCATCAAACCGGAAAACAAGGTCGAGCTCGGGTCCCTCGAGCAGTCCAACCACAGAACGATCAACAAATATATCCTTCCGGGCCAGGTGGAGAGCTGCCAGCTGGAGATGGGCATGACGAAGCTGGAGCCGGGCAGCGTCTGGAACACGATGCCGTGCCACACGCATGACCGCCGCATGGAGGTTTATCTGTATTTTGATATCCCGGAAGACGCCTTTGTCATGCACTACATGGGCGAGCCGCAGGAAACCCGCCACATCGTCGTCCGCAACGAGCAGGCCGTGATTTCCCCGAGTTGGTCGATCCACGCGGGCTCCGGTTCCCAGGCCTACACCTTTATCTGGGGCATGGTCGGCGAGAACCAGGACTTCGACGATATGGACGGAGTGGACAATAAGGATCTGATGTAATCAGGCCGGCAGAAAATACAGGAAAGCCGGGCAGCCGCCCTCATCAGGGACCGATTGGCCCTGACGGGGACGGATGCCCGGCATTTTTTGCCTGTTGAAACGGTCCGCGGATTCGCGGAACATCATTTTACCTGTTGAAACAACCCGCCGCTTCGTGAAAATTTCTGCCGCCCTGCGGAACATCCATACGTCCCGTGCAGCATCCTGCTGAACAGCGGCTTTTCTCCGGTGATCTGCAGGCCGGCGGTGCCCGGCCCGCAACAAACCGCGGAATCCGGAAGCGTCTCACGAATATTGCGGACCGCGGATTAATCAGATATAATATTCGAATGATCCGCGGTTTTCCCGCGGCATAAATAGATAAGCCGGACCGGCCGGAGGTTGTACGGATATGGATAATCCCGTGATACTGGTAGTTGATGACGAACCGCGTATACGAAAACTCGTGCGCGATTTTCTTGTCAGGCAGAATTATATGGTGCTGGAAGCGGGTGACGGGGAAGAAGCCGTCAATGTCTTTTTCAGCCATAAGGAAATTGCTTTGATTTTACTGGACGTGATGATGCCGAAGATGGACGGATACGAGGTGACCAGAACCATCCGCCAGCACTCCAAGGTGCCGATCATCATGCTCACAGCCAAGGGCGAGGAGCAGGACGAACTGCACGGATTCGATCTCGGCGTGGACGAGTACATCGCGAAGCCGTTCAGCCCGCGCATTCTGGTTGCCAGGGTGGATGCTGTGCTGCGCCGCAGCGGAAGCCAGCAGGAGAACGTGCTGGAGTGCGAAGGCATCAGGCTGGACAAGGACGCTCATCTTGTGACGGTCGACGGAAAGCCGATCGACCTGAGCTACAAGGAATTCGAGCTTCTCACGTATTTCATGGAGAATCGCGGCATTGCCCTTTCCAGAGAAAAAATCCTGAACAATGTGTGGAACTATGATTACTTCGGAGACGCCCGCACCATCGATACGCATGTCAAAAAACTGCGCAGCAAGATGGGCGACAAAGGCAATTATATCAGGACGATCTGGGGGATGGGATACAAGTTCGATCCCACGGATCCGAACGGGCAGAGCTGAATTTCAAGCCCGCCGCGTCACCCGCGGCCTGCCTGTCCGGGGGCTGTACTGCCCTGAGGAGGAGTATTATTGAATATATTCGGAGGTTCTGGTAATAACGGCAGAAGGGGGTATTCCATCACCGTCCAGATCCTGCTGGTTTTTATCGGCGTGATTGTCATTGCGATGGCCCTGTGCATGGCGGCCAACAGTTTTCTGCTTCCACGGCTGTACAGCAAAAATACGCAGGAAGCGATGCAGCAATATTACGAGGAGACCGCGGAACTCGTCGAGAATGCCGATACGACCCAGCTGGAAAGCGAGATGGCGCGGATGCGCTACACGGACAATATCAGCTGTATCCTGGTCACCTCCACGGACTGGACTTTTTCACCTTACATCGCCAACGCGGTATCCAATTCCGAGAGGGATGAGATGCTGATCCGGCTCCGCAGCAATTTCAGCGAGAGCAGCGACTCTCAGGACAGGACCATTCCCAAGCATACGGAAGTTCTTTACAGCTGCGACAGCTATCGGATTCAGACCACTTCGTACATGGCTGCCAGCACCAAATATATGGAATGCTACGGGACGATCGGGGACAGCAATTACCTGTTCATGTCCACGCCGCTCGCGTCCGTAACCGAAGCGGCGGCGATTTCCAACCGGCTTCTGCTGGTGTCCATGCTGACCGCGATCGGCATCGGCTGCATCCTGATGCTGATTGTCACCCGTCAGATTACAAAGCCGATCGGCCAGCTGGCGGTCCTGTCCGAAAAACTTGCCAACATGGATTTCACGGAGAGGTATACCGGGAACCAGATGAACGAAATCGGCGTCCTGGGCCGCAGCATGAACCGGATGGCTGAACAGCTCAGGCAGAATATCAGCAAGCTTCAGCAGGCCAACGCCCAGCTGCAGAAGGATATTGACGAAAAAATCCAGATCGATGAAGTCCGGAAGGAATTCCTGTCCAACGTTTCCCATGAGCTCAAAACGCCGATTGCCCTGATTCAGGGATACGCGGAGGGACTCCAGGATTCGATCGAGGATGCCGACAGCAGGGATTATTACTGCGAGGTCATCATCGACGAGGCCCAGAAAATGAATGAGATGGTGAAAAAACTGCTCACCCTCAATCATCTGGAATTCGGTCAGGACAAGATCAAATTCGAGGTATTCAGCCTTTCGGAAATGCTCGATTCGACGATTTCCCAGAACGAGCTGCCGGCGTCCAAGGCCGGAATAACCATCGTGAAGCAGTATCCGCAGGATATTTATGTCAGCGCGGATGAGTTCAAAATGGAGGAAGTCTGCACCAATTACCTGAGCAACGCCGTCCATTACGCGGCCGGCGAAAAGAAGATTACCGTCAGGATGGACCTGACGGCAAAGCAGGTGAAGGTGACGGTGGAAAACACCGGCAGCCACATCCCGGACGATTCTCTCGACAAGGTGTGGATCAAATTCTATAAGGTTGACAAGGCCCGCACCCGCCAGTATGGCGGCAGCGGCATCGGTCTGTCGATCGTCAAGGCGATCATGGACGCGCATCACCAGCCTTACGGCGTTTACAATACGCCGGACGGCGTGGCTTTCTGGTTCTGCCTGGAGCGTGTGCCGGTTCCCCTGGACGATACCGGTGAAACGGATACGCCGCGGATCGGGCAGAAAACACGGGAACCTCAGAAGCCGGATTCTGAGCCTGCCGCTGAACAGCCGCAGCGGGCGGAGGACTCTGCCGGCGGCGGTGATTCTGAACTTTCCGCGAAGCCGGACACAGCGGATGGACAGCCGGCCTGAGAAGAAGCTCCGGCAGGGCTGGGGCTCACAGCGGAGCAGAACAGAATTGTCCTGACACAGACAGGAGGAGAAGGCAGATGACTGCGATCATTGATTATGACGCCGGCAACATTGCCAGCGTGCAAAAAGCACTGCATTATCTCGGCGATGAAGCCGTCCTCACCTCCGACCCGGCAGAGATTGAGCGGGCGGACCGCATCATTCTTCCGGGCGTCGGCGCGTTCGGAGACGCCATGAAAAGCCTGAGGGAGAGAGAACTCGTCGGGCCGATCAGGGAGGCCTGCTCGGGGGGAACCCCTTTTCTCGGAATCTGTGTCGGGCTGCAGCTGATGTTCGATGAAAGCGAAGAGTCGCCCGGTGTCCCCGGGCTCGGGCTGCTGCGGGGAAAGATCGTGCGCTTTCCGGACACGCCCGGATTGAAAGTTCCGCACATGGGGTGGAATTCCCTGAGCGTCAGGCCGGGGGCGAAGCTCTTCGCCGGACTTCAGGAAAATCCGTATGTGTATTTTGTTCACTCCTATTACCTGAAGTCAGACGATCCGTCGGCAGTCGCGGCGACGGCGGACTACGGCGTCACGTTCGACGCGTCTGTGGAGAAGGGAAACCTGTTCGGCTGCCAGTTCCATCCCGAAAAGAGCTCGGTCACGGGCCTCCGGATCCTGAAAAATTTCCTTGGGCTCCGCCGCGGGTCCTGAACGGCAGGGGACGGATAGGCCTGCGGGAGCCGCACACACTCCATCGGCGTCAGCGGGGACAGCCGGCCTTACAGGAAGAAGCAGGAAAGAGCCCGGCAAAACAGCGTGCGGCGCATATCAGCGGAACAGCATCCGTGCCGGACTGTGCCAGATGAAAAGGAGGCGCGCTATGTTCACGAAAAGAATTATCCCCTGCCTGGATGTCAACCGCGGCAGGGTTGTGAAGGGAACCAACTTCGTCAACCTGAGGGATGCCGGCGATCCGGTGGAAGTCGGGGAGGAATACAGCAGAAACGGAGCGGACGAGCTGGTTTTTCTGGATATCACCGCCTCCGTCGACCAGCGGGCGATCGTCACGGACATGGTGCGGCGCGTGGCAGAGCGGGCTTTCATCCCGTTCACCGTCGGAGGCGGAATCCGCACTGTCGACGATTTCCGCGAAATCCTGCGGGCCGGGGCCGACAAGGTATCGGTGAACTCGGCGGCGATCAGCAATCCGCAACTGATTTCAGAGGCCGCGGAGCATTTCGGGCGGCAGTGCGTTGTCCTTGCTGTCGACGCGAAGCGCAGGGAAGACGGATCCGGATGGAATGTCTACAAAAACGGAGGCCGGATCGATACCGGCATGGACGCGGTCGAATGGGTGCGCAGGGCGGATGAGCTTGGCGCGGGTGAAATTCTCCTGACCAGTATCGACTGTGACGGCACGAAAGCCGGATATGACCTGGAACTCACCCGGACAGTGGCGGAGAATGTTTCTGTCCCGGTGATTGCGTCCGGGGGAGCCGGCGCGAAAGAGCATTTTCTGTCCGCCTTTACGGAGGGGAAAGCGGACGCGGCGCTGGCCGCGAGCCTTTTCCATTACCATGAACTGGAAATCCCGGCGCTGAAAGACTGGCTGGCGGAACAGGGCGTCCCGGTGCGCCGCGAACCCGGCGTGCGCGGGTGAGCGCACCCGGGGGCGGACGGAACAGAGGAGAAGTCCGGGTTCTGACGTATATAACCGGCCTGACCAGATGAACGGAACGTCTCAGGGGCAGGCCCCCGGACTGCCCGCACATTCTTAAATCCCGGAGAGCGGAGGTATCCGAATGGGAGTAATCGCAAATGACTGGCTGGCTCCGATGTCAGCGGAATTCAAAAAGCCTTATTATAAAGATCTCTACCTGAAACTGAACGAGGAATACCGGAAATATAAAATTTATCCCGCGCCGGGGGATATTTTCGCCGCGTTCAACCTTACTCCGCTGTCTGAGGTGAAGGTGGTGATTCTCGGCCAGGATCCCTACCACGAGGAAGGGCAGGCCGAAGGGCTGTGCTTCTCCGTGAAGCCCGGGGTTGAAATCCCGCCGTCCCTGGTGAATATCTACAAGGAACTTCATGACGATCTCGGCTGTTACATCCCAAACAACGGAAGCCTCGTCAAATGGGCGAAGCAGGGAGTTCTCCTGCTCAATACCGTGCTGACGGTGAGAGCGCACCAGGCGTTTTCCCACCGGGGCATCGGATGGGAACAGTTTACGGACGCCGCGATCCGGGCGGTGGAAACGCAGGACCGTCCGATCGTATATATTCTCTGGGGACGTCCGGCTCAGGAAAAAGGAGCGATGGTCAGCAATCCGAATCATCTGATTCTCAAATCCCCGCATCCGAGCCCGCTGTCCGCAAGCCGCGGCTTTTTCGGAAGCCGCCCGTTCTCAAAAACAAATGATTTTCTGAAAGCTCACGGGATTGAGCCGATCGACTGGCAGATTGAGAATATCTGACAGATGAGGAATTCTGCCGGCCGGGCCGGCCGGGGCAGGAAGAAATAGCAGCCGGACTGAATAACAGGGAATTAAACCGCTGAACCGGGAGAGGCGAACAGGGAGGAATCGATATGAACGTATTGGAGTGGCTGCGGGTAATTGTGCTGGGCATTGTCGAGGGAGTGACAGAATGGCTCCCGATCAGCAGCACCGGGCATCTGATTCTGGTGAATTCGCTCTGGAAAACCAGCGCGCCGTCCGTATTTACGGACGCCTTCACGTCGATGTTCGACGTCGTCATCCAGCTGGGAGCTATCCTGGCGGTCGTGACGTTCTTCTTCGACAGAATCAATCCCTTCTCTTCCCGGAAGGATAAAGAGCAGAAGAAGAATATCTGGAGCCTGTGGGGAAAAATCATCGTCGGGTGCATCCCGGCCGGCGTTGTCGGCCTCCTGTTCAATGACCTGATCGACCAGTACCTGATGAACGCCATCGTGGTCGCGGTTATGCTGATTGCGGTCGGCATTCTCTTTATTGTGGTCGAGTATTATCAGCGCAGGCGCTCCCCGTCCATCGTCCGTTTTTCACAGATGAGCCTGCAGACGGCGTTCCTGATCGGCGTTTTCCAGGTCCTTTCGCTGATCCCGGGAACATCCCGCTCCGGCATCACGATCATCGGAGGGCTGCTGATCGGGTGCTCCAGGCACATTGCGGCGGAATACACGTTCTATCTCGCCATTCCGGTCATGTTCGGGGCGAGCCTCGTCAAGATCGTCAAATTCGTGAAGGACGGCGGCGGATTCACGTCCCCGCAGTTCTTTGTCCTGCTGGTGGGCATGGCGGTCGCCTACATCGTATCGATCTTCATCATCCGGTTCCTGATGTCCTATATCCGCAAGCATAATTTCAACGCGTTCGCCCTGTACCGCATTGCGCTCGGCATTGTCGTCCTGGTGCTCGCGGCCTTCGGGATCGTGACGGCCTGAGAGGCCCGGAGAGATTCTAAGAGCCGGCAGCGGCTGACCTTTTTCAAAAAAACGCTTGACAGCGCTATATCAGAGTGGTATAGTACCACTTGTTCGGTTCAGAAACCGGGCAGGGAATGCAGTTGTGGCGGAATTGGCATACGCGCAAGACTAAGGATCTTGTGTCAGCAATGACGTAGGGGTTCAAGTCCCCTCAACTGCACTGCAGCCTGGCTGCAAGGTAAGCAGATGTGGCGGAATTGGCATACGCGCATGATTCAGGTTCATGTCCATATTACTTGGGTAGGGGTTCAAGTCCCCTCATCTGCATCAGTGACCACAGGAAATCCTGTGGTCTTTTTTTTTATCGCAATAGGCTGCGGGTTCGCAAACAGCCATGGTTGTGGTATGATAAAAGGCATCAATGCAAAAACCCAGATCCGGCGGAACCTGCGGGAATACCGCTGAAAGTGCCGCCTGAACATTGTTTTCCCGGAGGCAGCGGATGGAAGTTACGGTGCGTGAACAGACGGAAGAAATCGAGAACAGGATCCTGCGGCCCTGCGCCTGCCTGAGCAGTCAGTCCAGAGGCCGCGACCAGTACGAGGAACAGGATGATATCCGTACGTGCTATCAGCGGGACCGCGACCGGATTCTGCACTGCAAGGCTTTCCGGCGCATGAAACACAAAACCCAGGTTTTTCTTGCGCCGTTCGGCGACCATTACCGCACCCGCCTTACCCATACGCTGGAGGTTGCGCAGATCGGCCGGACGATCGCCAGGGCGCTGAGACTCAATGAAGACCTGACGGAGGCGATTGCCCTCGGGCACGATATCGGCCATACCCCTTTCGGCCACAGCGGCGAAAAAGCGCTCAACATGGCTCTGGAGGGCACCGGATACACGTTTCATCATTATGAACAGAGCGTCCGTCTGGTTGAAACGCTGGAAAACAGCGGCCAGGGCCTGAATCTGACCTGGGAAGTGCGGGACGGCATCCTGAATCACGGCACGGCCGCCCATCCCCACACTCTGGAGGGGAGGGTGATCCAGCTCTCGGACAAGATTGCGTATATCAACCATGATATCGACGACGCGATCCGGGCAAAAGTGCTCACGGAAGATTCCCTTCCCCGGGAGTACACGGATGTGCTCGGGTATTCCGTCCACGACCGCCTGAACAATCTGGTTCACGATATCATCCGGACAAGCGCCGGGCTGGACTGGGTCAATCAGTCCCCGGATATGGCCTGGGCCATGCAGGGGCTGCGCCAGTATCTGATCGACAACCTGTACACCAATCCGGTTGTCAAGGGCGAGGACGACAAGATCTGCGGCATGATCTGCCAGCTGTACGATTACTACTGCGCCCACTACGATCATCTTCCCAACGAAAACGTGGAGATGATCATGAGCGGCAAGGCGTCGAAGGAACAGGCGGTGTGCGATTATATCGCGGGAATGACGGACCAGTACGCGGTCACCGTTTATGAGAAACTTTTCGTCCCGAAATCCTGGCCGCACTGAGACGGCGCGGCCGGCGGCCGCCTGCGGACATCAGCGCGGAGTATCTGCGGGCAGAATTTGTGATATATACAGCCGCGGAACAATCCGCGAAAACGAATGCAAAAGCTCCGTAACAGCTGTAAAAAAATCTGAAGAAAGGAGAGAACATGCCGTATTATCCGGAAGAAGTGATCAATGAAGTGCGCGAGCGCAATGATATCGTCGACGTGATCGGAAGCCGCATCCGGCTGGAAAAGCGCGGATCCAATTATTTCGCGAAATGCCCGTTCCACAACGACGATTCCCCGTCGTTCTGCGTATCGCAGGCAAGACAGACGTATCACTGTTTCGGCTGCCAGAAGAGCGGCAACGTTTTCACTTTTCTCATGGAATATGACAATATCTCCTTCCCGGAGGCTGTCAGAGTCCTGGCGGACCGGGCGGGCGTCCAGCTCCCCGAAAAGGAACTGAGCGCGGAGGAGAAGAAACGGCAGCAAAAGCGCGCAGTTCTGCTGCAGATCCAGAAAGAAGCCGCGATCTATTATTATCATCAGCTGATGAGCCCGATCGGGAAACCGGGCCTGGATTATCTCCGTGGAAGAAAGCTGACCGACAAAACCATCAAAAGCTTCGGGCTCGGCTTCGCGTCTGCCCGTTCGGATTCCCTTTACCGGTATCTGAGAAAAAAAGGCTTCAGCGACCGCCAGCTGCTGGACTCCGGCCTGGTGCGCATCGGGGAGCACGGGGCTTACGACAACTTCCGCAGCCGCGTCATGTTCCCGATCATGGATATCCGCAGCCGTGTCATCGGTTTCGGCGGCCGCGTGATGGGGGATGGCGAGCCGAAATATCTCAACTCTCCTGAGACGGAGATCTTTGACAAGGGCCGGAACATGTACGGCCTGAACGTGGCCAGGCACGCGGGAAAACCGTATTTTCTGGTGTGCGAGGGCTATATGGACGTCATTTCGCTGCACCAGGCGGGTTTCACCAACGCGGTCGCGTCCCTGGGCACGGCGTTCACGGACAAGCACGCGCAGATCCTGAAAAAATACACGGATGAGCTTGTGCTGACCTTCGATTCGGACGGAGCAGGCATCCGGGCTGCTCTCAGGGCGGCGCCGATGGTGCGGGCGGCAGGCCTGAAAGCGAGGGTGCTGATGATGACGCCGTACAAGGATCCGGACGAATTCATCAAAAATATGGGAGCGGACGCCTATCAGGAGCGCATCGACAGCGCCCAGAACAGTTTCATGTTCGAAATCGCCCAGCTCCGGAAGGATAAAGATGTGTCGGATCCGGCGCAGCGCACTGATTTCATCAACGGGAGCGCGCAGAAGCTCAGCACATTCCGGGACCCGCTCGAGCGGGACAGCTACGTGAAGGCCGTCGCGCAGGAATACGCGATCGACTACCGGATGCTCTCGGACAAGGTTCAGGCTATTGCGGAGGAACAAAAGAGCGCGGAATCGGAGCAGGGCTATCCCGGAGGGCAGTATGGCGGCGGTCGGAGCACGGACAGCGGATATAGCCGCGCGCAGGAACCCGGCTATCGGGACAGCGCTTCCGGGGGCGGCGGATACCGATCCGGGAGATATCGTTCCGGCGGCTACAATTCCGGCAGGTATGGGGAAAACGGCAGGCCGGGAGACTGGCAGGACAGACGCAGGCCGGGGACATACAGTCAGGAAGGCCGCTGGGAAGAGGACAGCAGAAACCGGATCATTCTTCCGCCCAAAAAGAAAAAGAAAGACGGAATCCCGGATTACCAGAAAACCATCCTCTCGGTCCTGGCGCAGAAGCCATCGATATGGAAAGAAGTCAGCTCTGTTCTTTCTCCTGATGAATTTCAGGAAGGCGTCTGCCGGCAGGCTGCGGAACAGCTTTTTGCCCAGCTGCAGGAGGGCAGAGCCGATTCGGCGGCGATCGTCAACAGCTTTGCCGCGGAGGGCGGGGATTACAACCTTGCCGCGTCCGTTTTCGAGTACATGCCGAAGGACGAGTCCGACGAAAAAAATCTGCGGGACGCGCTGCGGGAATGCATCCTGCGCCTGAAGAAAGACGGGTACGAAAAACGCCAGAAGGAAGCGAAGGACTTTGCAGACCTCCAGAAAATCATCAATGAAGAAAAGGAATTTGAGCGCAAATGGAACTCTCAGAACGGCTGAACGCCGTCATCGGCCTCGTCACCCCGGGAAACCGGGCGGCTGATATCGGCTGCGACCACGGCTTCACCGCTATTGAACTGGTCCGGAGAGGCGTCTGCCCGTCGGTGATCGCTTCCGACCTCAGGCCGGGTCCGCTCTCCCGCGCACGGGAACATGTGGAGGCGGCGGGGCTGCGGCAGCAGATCGAGCTGAGGCTCGGCGACGGGCTGCGGGTGCTTGAGCCGGGCGACGCTGATACGCTGATCGCGGCGGGGATCGGCGGCAGGCTGCTGATCCGCATGCTGAAAGAATCGGACCGGACGGCGAAATCGGCGGAGGAACTGATTCTGTCCCCGCAGTCGGACCTGAGAGCGGTGAGAACTTTTCTTCGCGATTCCGGCTACACGCTTCAGAGGGAACGCTATCTGAGAGAGGACGGCAAGGATTACTTTATCTTCCGCGTTCTGCCCGGAACGGACCGCAGCGGCTGGACCGACGGACAGCTTGGCTTCGGCGGGAGAGTTGATCCGGGGGACCGGGAAGCGTGGCGGGGCTACCTTCAGCGGGAAAAAGCGCTTCGGGAGAAAATCCTGGGAGAACTTTCCCAAAACCGGCCGGGACAGGAAGCAAGAGCGAAGGATCTGCGGGAGGAGATCCGGCAGATCGATGGATTATTATCGGACGGCGCCGGCGGCGCCGCCATCGGAGGTATTATATGAAGTGCAGTGACATTATCCGGATTCTGGATGACCTGGCTCCGGAGGAGACCGCGTGCAGCTGGGACAACCCCGGCCTGCTGATCGGCCGCTCCGACCATAATGTATCGAAAATCCTGATTGCGCTGGAGATCACGGACGATGTGGTCGAAATGGCCGTTTCGCTGAAGGCGGATCTGATCGTTACGCATCATCCGATGATTTTTCACCCGATCAGGGATATCAACAGCGGAAGCTTTACGGGGAGAAGAATTCTCCGGCTGCTGCGCCATGACATCTCATGCTACGCGATGCACACCAACTTCGACATGGCGCCGCAGGGGATGGGAGTGCTGGACGCGGACAGGCTCGGGCTGACAGAGCAGCGGTTTCTTGACCAGACGTATGAATTCACGGATTCGAAGGGAAAGGTATATCACGGGGGCCTGGGGAGGATCGGCCAGCTGAAAAAGCCCATGACTCTGCGGGAACTCGCGGAACTGACCGGCCGTGAATTCCGGAACGAGGGAATCCGCGTGTTCGCCCCTGCGGGAGGAATGGACAAAGTGATTCACCAGGCTGCCATTGTCCCCGGTTCGGGCGGAGACATGACCGGAGCGGCCCTGGATGCGGGGGCGGATGTGCTGATCACCGGCGACGTCTCGCATCACACCGGCCGCGACGCGGTGAGCGACGGGCTGATGATTCTGGATGCAGGACATTACTCGCTGGAGTTTCCTTTTGAGGAGTATATCAGCCATTACCTGGATGGACGCGTCAGCGCGGATGTTGAGCTGATCGAGGCTCCGTATGATCCGCCCTTCAGCACCCTGATACTTCCGGATGGAGACAGATAAGATGAAGACAGTCAGATGGAACAGCCAGAAACTTACCTTTGAGGATGGAGCGACTTACTGCGATTTTGCGGCAAGAATCCAGAAGAATGTTCCGCACCGCATCGTGCTGGTGCTGGAAAACGGAAAACTGCGGGAACTTTTCATGCATGTGACCGATGGGGCTGACGTGCGCCCCGTGACCACGGCGGAGGTCCCCGGGAACGAGAGCTACCGGCGCACGGCGGAGTTTATCATGGTGGAGGCTGTGCGGGAACTGCAGAAGGACGCGAAAACCGAGGTCTGTTTTTCCGTCAGCAGCGGTGTGTTCTGCACGGTGTCCGGCGTGGAAGTCACGCAGTCGTGGATTTCGCAGCTTGATCACAAGATGAGAGAGATCATCGCGAGAGATCAGCCGGTCATCAAGCGGACTGTCAGCACGGACGAGGCGATACGCCGTTTCCGTGAGGAAGGGCTGGAGGACAAGGTGCGCCTGTTCCGGTACCGCCGGGTTTCCAGAGTCAATGTATATGAACTGAACGGAATGACGGATTATTTTTACGGCTATATGCTGCCTTCCACCGGCTACGTGGACCAGTTTCACCTGTATCCCTACGACGACGGCTTTGTTCTGCAGATGCCGAAGACTTCGGATCCGGAACATGTCCCGCCGTTCCAGCCGCAGAACCACGTGTACCGCGCGCTGCGCGAATCGAGCGACTGGGCGGACCGCCTGAAGGTTTCTTCGGTCGGCCGCCTGAACGACCTGATCACAGAGGGCAGAATGCTGGATCTCATCCTGATAGAGGAAGCCCTGATGGAGAAAAAGATGGCGCAGGCCGCGGACAGCATCCGCAGAAACAGCAGAAAACGCGTAGTGATGATCGCCGGTCCGTCCTCGTCGGGCAAGACAACTTTCTCTCACAGGCTTACCGTTCAGCTGCTGGCAGCCGGGCTGGCGACACAGCCGATCGAGGTGGACAACTACTTCAAAAACCGTGATGAAGCGCCGAAAGATGAAAACGGACAGCCGGATCTTGAATCCATCGACGCGCTGGACACAGCGCTGCTTGACCGGGATGTCAGGACGCTGCTCAGCGGCGGGGAAATTGAGATGCCCACGTTCAATTTCCGCACCGGAAAACGTGAGTATCACGGGAATAAGCTGCGCCTGCGGGAGAATACAATATTGATCATGGAGGGCATCCATTGCCTGGATCCCCGCATGTGCCCGTCGCTGGATCCGTCCGAAACCTACCGGATTTATATCAGCGCACTTACCCAGCTCAACGTAGATTCCCACAACCGCATTCCGACGACGGACGGGCGCCTGATCCGCCGGATTGTGCGCGACGCGAGAGTCCGCGGCACCAGCGCGGCTGAAACCATAGCGATGTGGCCGTCTGTCCGGAAGGGGGAGGAGAAGAATATCTTCCCGTTCCAGGAGTCGGCGGATATTGTCTTCAACTCCGCGCTGAGCTATGAGCTGTCCGTCCTGAAACCCTACGCCGAGCCGCTTCTGTTTGGCATCGGGCGGGACGATCCGGTTTACAATGAGGCGCGCAGGATCCTCAAATTCCTGGATTATTTTGTGCCGGTAGGGAGCGAGCATATCCCGCAGAATTCGATCCTCAGGGAGTTTATCGGAGGAAGCTGCTTCCGGGTGTGAAAGGGAGCAGAAAACCGAAGCGTTTATGCCGCAGCGGGGGAGGTTCTGACGGAAGAACTCTCCCGGAGCAGTCTGGCTGAGCAGGGAACTTTGCCCTGCGGGAATAGAGCAGTGTCCCGGATTTTGCAAAAAAAGAATGTGGACTTTACATTTCAGGCGGGTTATGTTAAAATTCTGCCGCTGAGTACGGCGGGTGATCGCGGCCGGAAGAAATTCCGGGTGAGGAAAGTCCGGGCTTCGCAGGGCAGGATGCCGGATAACGTCCGGTGGAGGTGACTTCGAGGACAGTGCAGCAGAAATATACCGCCAGTTCGCTGGTAAGGGTGGAAAGGCAGTGTAAGAGACTACCGTCCGTCTGGTAACAGGCGGAGCCATGCAAACCCCATCCGAAGCAAGATCGAGCAGAAGGCACAGGGCGGCCCGTCCGCCTTCGGGTAGATCGCTTGAGCCTGCCGGCAACGGCAGGTCTAGACAGATGACCACCGCGGTGCTCGCACCGCACATAACCCGGCTTACAGCTGTACTCAGTATCTGCGGCAGAAACCAGACGTAATAGCTGATGGGCAGCCTGCGCAGGCAGACAAGAGCTGCCGTTTGTCCTGAATGGATTGGAAAGACCAGCGGTTTTCGCGGCGCAGCCGCGGAAGCCGTTTTTTTAAAGCGCGGTCAGAATTTTCTTCTGGCCGCAGCCGGGCAGTTTACAGAAGGAGAACATTATGGAACAGGAAAATAAAACCTCTGGAGAGGGAAAGAAGCCGACGGTTCCGGATCACGGGTTCACCCACAGCGGAACTTTTCACGCGGACGACGTATTCTCGACCGCTATGCTCAGGATGCTCAACCCGAATTTTACCGTGACGAGGGGAACCAGTGTTCCGGCAGATTTTGACGGCATTGTTTACGATATCGGCGGCGGCAGGTTCGACCACCACATGGCAGACAAGCGAGTCCGCCCCGACGGAGTTCCCTACGCGGCTTTCGGCCTCCTGTGGCAGGTATACGGACGCTGCTTCCTGAGTGAGAAAAACGCGCAGAGGTTCGAGCGCGAGTTCATCGAACCGATGGACCAGTCGGACAATACCGGGACGCAGAATGCGATTTCAGACTGCATTTCTGACTTTATTCCGCTGTGGTATGAGCAGGGCGACCCGGACATTTTCAACAGGCGGTTCAACGAGGCGGTGGATTTCGCTGCGACAGTGCTGACCAATCGTTTCGCGAAGCTCAATGCCGGGGATCTGGGCTACCAGGAAGTCAAAAAGAAGATTGAGGAAACGCCGGGACAGATCCTTGAGCTGGATCAGAGTATGCCCTGGAAAGAAGCCTGCCTCGAAGCGCCGAGAATTCTTTATGTGATCTTTCCGTCCTTCCGGGGCGGATACGGAATTCAGGCGGTGCCGAAAAAAGCGTACGGACCGGAAAACCGCAAGCCGTTTCCCAAAAAATGGAGAGGAAGGAGCGCTGGGGAACTGGCGGAGCTGACGGGGATCAGAGGGTTCCGGTTCTGCCATACCTCAGGATTTTTCTGCGTGACCGATACAAGGGAAGAGGCCAGAAAAGTAGCTGAGCTGGCGGTGGAAGCATAAGGAAACAATTCCATACAATTCCTGCCGTAAACGCCAGAATCGGCGCATCTGTGAAAATAATTCAAAAAAACCGGAAAAAACGCTTGACACAGATTTGGCAGGATGATATCATACAAAAGCTGTCCGCGAGAGACAGTTCCGATTTTCCCT
>JBMNRC010000005.1:0-123782 GCA_050944455.1 Lachnospiraceae bacterium | reverse complement strand
TGCTTTTCAAAAGAATTTTCAGGGATTGGTTATACTGTTCAGTTATCAAGGTGCGATGTCCGATTTTCAGGGAAAATCGGAACTGTCTCTCGCGGACAGCTTTTGTATGATATCATCCTGCCAAATCCGTGTCAAGCGTTTTTTCCGGTTTTTTTGAATTATTTTCACAGATGCGCCGATTCTGGCGTTTACGGCAGGAATTGTCATGAGTTGTTTTAATTGTATAACAATTCATCCATAGCAGCCTGAACTGTCTTCCTCTCTTTTTTTACTGCCCTTCTCTGTTGAACGCAGCCTGCCGGCTCTGGTTTCTTCACTGACCGTCGCCATCCACCGTATCTGCCGAGCCGCTTTCATAAAAATTGGCCCTCAGTTTTCTGCGGCGGCCGCCATCGTCTTTGCGGCGGCCGCCCGGAAGTTCCCTGAAAAAAACAGCCTGCAGATTTCTCTGCAGGCTGCTGTCATTCTTCTGTTCTTTTCAGGTTCTGATTACGGAAGAAGGCTTCTGTAACCGATCGGGTTGAATCCGGACTTGAAGAAGATGCTGTCGGTAACAATGCCGACGCTGGAGTTCTTCGCGTGAACGATCTGGCCGTTGCCGATGTAGATTGCCACATGTCCGGAGTAGATAACCAGGTCGCCCGGTCTCAGCTGTTCATAGCTGATCGCGGTGCCGCAGCTTCCCTGCGCGCCAGAGTAATGCGGAAGGCTGATGCCGGCGACTCTCTGGTACACCACCATGGTGAAGCCGGAGCAGTCAACACCGCCGCCCTGTACAAGGTTTGTTCC
Organism: Lachnospiraceae bacterium; assembly: GCA_050944455.1. Lineage (GTDB taxonomy): Bacteria > Bacillota > Clostridia > Lachnospirales > Lachnospiraceae > Anthropogastromicrobium. Next base: position 122,993 of record JBMNRC010000005.1, on the reverse strand, counting down.
GCCCCATACATAGTTGCACTGTCCAACCCAGGAAAGTGCGTACGCAACAAGCTGTTCCCTGATGGAGGAGGTAGCTGCCGCTGTCGTGGTAGTCTCCGCCGCGGTAGTTGCGGCAGTAGTAGCCTCTGTTGCAGCTGCCGTGGTTGTCGTTTCCGGAGCTGCGGTTGTGGTCGCTTCTGTCGGCGCCGGGTTCACATAAAGTTCAAAGGAAGAGGAAAGCCCCCCGTAGGTCATGGTAACAACCTTGGTGCCCTCGGAAAGGACCATGCCTACATCCGCGCAGCCCCAGCCTTCGGTGACATCCGCTTCGGTGCCGTCGCTGTAAACGACATGTACATACAGTTCGCTGCTGTAGATCACGTCGCCGGCATACTTTGTGCCGCCGTTGTATCTGGCTTCAATGGAAACCACGGTGGCCGGCGGAGCGATGGTAGCCGTTGTCTGTTCAGCTGTCGTTTCAACGGCTGTCTCCGTTGCAGCTGTCTCGGTAACGGTCTCCGACGGCGCGGCAGCGGTCTCGGTCACTGTCTCAGAAGGAGCGGCTGCGGTCGTGGTTGCAGCGGTTTCGGTCTGCGCTGCGGTTGCCTCGGTGGAAGCTGCCGCGGTTTCGGTTGCCGCAGGCGCGGCGATTTCCGCCGCTGCCGCTGTCGTGGCCGCCGCCGCAGTCTGCGCCGCGGTTGCCGCCGCGGTCTGGGCAGCTGTCGTGTTTTCAGCATAAGCGGTGGTCGGGGTCAGCTGATCCTCCGGAACCTTCGTCTTCACTTCGTTCATCTGAGCGACCGCGGACTCAAGCTGTGTCTGCGCGTTCGCGGCTACATCGGTATAGCCGAGGTCATTCGCGTAATCGATGTAATAGCCCCAGAGTTCGACGACATAGGAGATCGCGTAGTACGCGTTTGCGTACTCCCCTTTGGCTTCGCGTCTGTAATATTCGTTGAGGCCGAAATTGATGTCGGTCATGTAGTCGGTGAAGTTCTGCGCTACCTGCTGGTCATCGATCTCGGTTCCGAGAACCTCGGTGGTGATCTTTACGCCGTCTACCGGAGCGTATCCGACAACATAGCTTCCGTTGGAAAGCTTGACATAATTGCCCTGAATCTCCACAACATCGTAGGTATCGCCGGCCGTCAGGCTTCCGATCTGGTTTTCGCCGGAAGCGGAGTCGTAAAGCGCCAGGCTGTCTGTCAGAACTTCAGCCTGCTGATTCGTTACGTTGGAAACCGTAACTTCATCGCCGACGCCGGTCACGACGTAGCTTGCAGCTACATAGCCCTGAACGGTATCCGCGCTGATCAGGTACCAGTTGCCTTCCTCGTTGCTGACGGTATCGTACACGGTGACCTTGGTATTGCTGGTCAGCGTTCCGAGTATCTCAGCATCCAGAGACGGCTCCCTGCGGACATTCACCTCGCCGAGGACGCTGACAAGGCCGCTGTCCTGGGCGGTTGCCCCGTCTTCCACTACCTGGACGGTAGTAGCGGCTGTAGTGCTGTCGGGGTCAAGATTGATCACAGCAGCGGTGCTGGCCGCGGTCGTTTCCTGGTTTGACAGATACTCATAAATCTCGTCCTGCGGAGTATTGCTCGAAGCGGAATAGTTATTGATAACAACCGACACTCCGGCAACAGCAGAGTCATCATCGATTTCGGAAGCAAAAGCCGGAATCGCGGTGGCTGCTGTGATAACTGCCGCAAGGCTGACTGCAATCCATTTCTTTCCAGATCTGATCATATATCCTCCAGGTTGTATTGATTCAAGATTATTTGCAAATATATGCAAAATATTACGGATTTGTTACAACCTGTTCCGTATTATAGCGGCCCGGACAGGCCCTGTCAAGCATTTCGGGGTCATTTTCTTAAGAAAAGTGTAAGAATTGTTATAAATAGCGGGCACCGCCCTTCATATTTTCCTGTTTTCTCTGCAGTTAGCACAGTGTCCGCCGGGCGCGGGACTCGTTCTTTGTCCTTAATAGACGAATTTTCGGTTTTTTCCTCCCGGCGCCAGGCCGCCGAAATCCGTTCCGCGAAGGAGATCTGCCGTTTTTCCGCAAAAAGCGGACCGGCTCCGGAAAAATCCCCGGAGCCGGTCCGCTGCCGGTTCTGCAATTCTTTGATAATTACTGTCCGCTCTCCGTCGTCCCGGCGGCTGTTGTCTCCTCAGCCGTTGTCTCAGCGGTCGTCGCGAATGCCTCCGTGGCATTTGCCGTATCGTACCAGCTGCCTTCTTCAGCGGTATCCGCTTCCGCCGCGGCGGACTCTTCGCTGCTCTCCATCTCCGCGGAAAGGTCGGTCTCAAATTCGGTCTCTGTCTCGCTCTCCGGCATCTCGTACAGCGGGGTATCGAAGTTGAGCGTCGAGAGCACATCCTCGTTGATGACGAATTTGGGAGCTTCGTCGCGGATTGTCGAATACTGCTCCTGGAACAGGGTGTCCTTGCGGCTCTGGATCTCCTCGTCGATCTTCTCCTGCCTTGCTTCCGTATCGTTGTCGTTGGTGCAGAGCAGGATGTAGAGGGCTCCGGAATCGCTGTCGGTATAGATCGTGGTTTCGCCCTCGCTCAGCGCAAAAGCGGCTTCCGTGTATACGTAGGAACTGTCCTCGCCGACCGTCGCCGTGGTGTTGGTGGTCGTGAAGTAGGTCGTATCCTCGCTGTAGTCCGCTACAATGTCCTCCGCGGCTTCCCCATCCTGCAGGCGCTTCTCAATGGCTTTCGCGGCCGCGTTCATCTCGTCAGCCTGCTGCTGCTCCTCAGCCGAAAGCGTAGTCGCGGCTTCCGTGGTTTCTTCTTCGCTGCCGTCCGCCGCAGTATCCGCCGCTTCCGTGCTCTCAGCCGCCTCGGCGGTCTGCTCAGCCGTGGTTTCCGCCCCGGCAGTTTCAGTGAGGTCTTCGCCCTCCGCCAGGGAAACATCCTCCAGAGAGAGCTCTTCGGTGCTGGTTTCTGTCTCCAGGTCAGTCTTTCCGAGACGGACGACCGTCATATCCTTCTGGATAAACTCATCGTCACCGACGGTAGTATCCACGTTTTCCACCAGCTTCAGGTAAACGGCGTTGGCGATCGCGTTCTCCTGGTAAAGCTGTTTCAGCAGGTCTTCGCTGTAGCCGACCGTCTCGGCGAAATCCGGATCGCTCTCCGCCTTCTCTGCGGCAGACGCGACCGCCTCGTCAACTTTCGCCTGCTGTTCGTCGGTCAGCGTGATATCGTTCTGCTCGGCATACCAGTTGAGGATCGCCGTCTGCTGGACGGAGGTCAGAACGTTCTCGATCACGGATTCCTCCATGGTTGTCCCGTTTCCGGAAAGATCCTGATCCCAGAAATCCGTCGAGCCGAAGTACTGGCTGAACATGGCCTCGTACTCGTACTGCGCCTCATTGAGCTGGAACCTGACATACGCGAGAGAGATATCTTTTCCGTCGAAAGTAGCGTAAACGGCCTCGTCGCTGCTCTCGCTGCTGCCGCTCAGCTGGCTGCATCCGCCCATGGATGCCGCGGCCACCCCCGCCGCAAGAACCGCCGCCGCGAATTTTGCGTATTTCATCATCAGATGGTACCTCCTAGATTCGTTCACTGAGTGCCCATTATAAGACTTTTTTATGATTCGTTCAACATTTTTATATCGCTGCACACTTTTTTCAGAAGCCGCAGCGAAATATTCCGGTCCTTCACGCGGCCGGTTCCTGTCCTCAGCAGAAGATACGGCTCCGCCTGGCCGACAAACTTCAGGGCTCCGCCGTACTTTGAAAGGAGATCGGGAATTTTACCCGGGTCAAACGGAGCGTTCCGGTAAAGGCTGATCTTCGCCTGCGTCTGCGTCGCCCGGATCTCGGTGACAAACACGCTGTGCGCTTCCTGCCGGAGCACTGCCTCTTCCAGAAGGTTCTCCACCGGTTTCGGTACATCGCCGAAGCGGTCGATCAGCTCGTCCGTGAGGTCGGCGGCCTCCTCCTCGTTTTTCACATCCGCCATGCGCCGGTAGATCTCCATGCGCACGGTTTCATTGACAATATACTGTCCCGGGATAAAGGCGTCCATCGGAAGATCCAGCGTTGTCTCGAACTCCTCCTCCGGCTTTTTCTTTCCGGATTCCTCCAGAATCGCCTCGTTGAGCATCTTCACATAAAGGTCGTACCCGACGTCGGCGATCTGCCCGCTCTGGGCTTCCCCGAGAAGGTTTCCTGCCCCGCGGATTTCCAGGTCTCTCATCGCCACGCGGATGCCCGACCCCAGTTCCGTATACTCCCGGATCGCCTGCAGCCTCTTTTCAGCGATATCGGTGAGCGTTTTTCCCGGCTGATAGAGGATGAAAGCGTAAGCGTTCCGTGACGAGCGCCCGACGCGGCCCCTGAGCTGGTACAGCTGCGCCAGGCCGAAACGGTCGGCGTCCTGGATGATGATCGTATTGACGTTCGGGATGTCCAGCCCTGTCTCGATGATCGTCGTGGAAACCAGGACGTCGATATCGCCGTTGACGAAATCCATCATCACCTGCTCCATCTGCCGCTCCGGCATCTTGCCGTGCGCGTAGACAACACGGGCGTCAGGGACAAGGCTCTGGATTTTCGCCGCCGTCTGCTCGATATCCTTCACCCGGTTGTAGACATAGTACACCTGCCCCTGGCGGGCCAGCTCGCGGTTGATGGCCTCGCGCACCATCTCCCAGTTCATCTCCATCACGTAGGTCTGGATCGGACGGCGGTCGGACGGCGCCTCCTCCAGCACGCTCATGTCCCGGATTCCGATCAGGCTCATATTCAGCGTGCGGGGGATCGGGGTCGCCGTCATGGTGATGACGTCCACGTTTTTCTTGAGCTGCTTGATTTTCTCTTTGTGCGTGACGCCGAAGCGCTGCTCCTCATCCACGATCAGGAGCCCCAGGTTTTTGAACTGCACGTCTTTGGACAGCAGCCGGTGAGTCCCGATCACGATGTCGACCTGACCCGCCTTCAGGGCTTCCACGGTCTGTTTATTCTGGGCGGACGTGCGGAACCTCGACATCATCGCGATGCGCACCGGGTAGTTTCTCATACGCTGGCAGAACGTCGTGTAAATCTGCTGGACCAGCACGGTCGTAGGCGCGAGGTAAGCTACCTGGCGGCTGTCCTGAACCGCCTTGAAGGCGGCTCTCAGCGCCACCTCCGTCTTGCCGTAGCCGACGTCCCCGCAGATCAGGCGGTCCATGATTTTCGTGCTCTCCATGTCCTCCTTGACGTCCTCGATCGCCTTGAGCTGGTCCTCCGTCTCCTCGTAAGGGAAATCCTCCTCAAATTCCCGCTGCCACAGGGTGTCAGGGGAAAACCTGAAACCCTTCAGGCGGCTGCGCTCGGCGTACAGCTGTACCAGGTCATGCGCGACGCCGGCGACCGCCTTTTTGACCCGGGCGTGGGTTGCCTTCCATTCCGGCCCTTCGAGGTTGTTGAGTTTGGGTGGCTTCGCGTCCGCGTCCGCGTATTTGGAGATATGGTCCAGCTGTGTGACCGGAATGTACAGCGAGCCGCCGTCCCCGTACTCAATCTTCAGGAAATCCTTCGAAATATGGTCCACTTCCTGGCGGAAGATTCCCCGGTAGATGCCGATGCCGCAGCTCTCATGCACCACGTAGTCCCCAGGATGGAGCTCATTGTAGTCCAGGATCCTGGCGCCTTCAGGGCGGCGGACCGTCCGCTTTTTCTTCTTCTGCCCGCCGGTCAGATCGCTGTCCGTGATCACGGCGAACCGGATCATCGGGTAGACAAAACCCTTCCCGAGGCTGCCGGTGGTGACGAAAATCTCCCCGGGCAGTACCTCCCTGCCCTTTTCCTCGCTGAAATAGGCGTTGAGGCCTTCCTGCCGGAGCTGGTCCGCCAGGCGGCGGGCACGGGTGCCGGAAGAGCAGAGAAAAACGACCCTGTATTTTTCCTTTTTCCACAGAGCCAGATCATGCAGCAGGCCTTCAAAATTCTGGCTGTAGGAGTTGAGGTTCTGCACCTGGATGGAAAAGCTCTGCGCCGGCCTCAGATTTCCGATGCGGCTTTCCAGGCCGCTGAGCGCTGCCGTGTACGGCCGGTTCATCCTTCCCAGAATTTCGTCGGACGTCGTCATGAGATCCGCCTGCCCCGGCAGGATATATCCTCCCTCCAGGCGGTTTTTCATGCTTTCCTCAAACTCCGCGCGCACGCCGTCGCCGCGCTCTTTGAGCCGGACTGGCTCGTCCAGGAAAATCAGGGTATCTTCCGGCGGAAAATAGTCCAGCACAGAACCTGTATTATTATAGAAGTAACGGATATAACCTTCCGGCGAAGTCAGCATTCTTCCGTTCTTCAGCTCGTCCAGCGTCTCCGACGACGCGTCCCTCAGGCGCTGTGCCTTCTCCCCTTCCTTTCTTTCCCGGAAGACTTTCACCTGCCGGTTGAGATCATCCGTGATCCGGCGGTACGCCAGAAGCCGCTCATTTTCGGTGAGCGGAAGTTCCGTCGCAGGCGTAACCAGCACCTGTTCCGTGCGGTCGATGGACCGCTGGGTCTCAGGGTCGAAAACCCGGATAGAATCCACATCGTCGCCGAAAAGCTCGATTCTGGATGGGTTCTCATCCGTGAGCGGCCAGATATCAATGATGTCGCCGCGGATCGAAAAGGTGCCGGGTTCCTCAACCCGCGCGGAGCGGTCATAGCCCGAAAAGGTCAGGCTGGCGGCGAGCCCTGAGAGATCGAGCGTATCCCCCTCGCGGATCTCCGTCACGGCATTCCGGAAGGCGGACAGCGGGGGCATCGCGTTCATCAGGCTGTCGGACGTCGTCACGATCACCGCCGGGGTATCCTCGATCAGCGGAGCCAGTGCCTGCATCCTCTGCCGGGTGATGGCGTTGTTCGACAGGTCCGCTGAAAAGAAAATCAGGTCTTTCGGAACCAGAACTTTCACATCCGGCGAGAACAGCCGGTAATCCTCCGCGATTTCCCGCGCCCTCTGTTCGCTGTAAGTGACGACCAGCTGATATTTTTTCTTTCCGAGAAAGGTACTCATAAAATGAACTTTCTCAGAATCCAGCAGGCCGCTCATTCCGATCATGCCGCTTCCGGACAGAAGCGCCTCCGAAAATGACTCATATTCCGCCAGTTCATTCAGCGGATTTTTGAAAATCTCTGCCATAAGCTCGCTCCGCTTTCTCCTTTCCCCCGCGTCTCTCTGTTCATAGTCAGTTTTTATCCACAGGGTTTTAGCCCCGTACCGTCAGGTACGGGGCTGTATCAGCCGTTTTTCATGTGCAATGTCCGCGGCGCCGACCGGATGGCGGGCGTGTCCGGATACCTGTTATTCCGGTCTTCCCGGACGCGGAAGCGCCCCGGGGCTCACTCTTCGCGGACTTTGCGGTTATACCGGTTCATCGTCAGGTCAAGCCCGTCCGAAATCAGCATCTCAATGGCTTCAGCCGCGGATTTTTCAGCGTTTTTCATCTCCTCCGCCTGATCGGCCGGAAACCGGCTCAGCACATGGGACGCGAGATCCTGGCCGGGCTTTTTGTCCCCTACGCCGACGCGGACGCGCGGAAAATCCTGCGTTCCGCACTGCTCGATGATGCTCTTTAAGCCATTGTGGCCCCCGGCGCTGCCTCCTCCGCGCACCCGGATCTGCCCGACAGGCAGATTGATGTCATCGACGGCCACAATCAGATGGTCAGCCGGAACTTTGTAAAAATGAAGCACCTGCTGCAGGCACATACCGCTCAGATTCATGTAGGTCAGCGGCTTGACCAGCACAGCTTTTTCCGCACCGATCATCCCGCTCCCGAGCAGGCCGCTGAATTTTCCGATATTCACCCGGATACCGTGTTTCTCTGCGAGGCAGTCGATCACGGCAAAGCCGGTGTTGTGCCTCGTCCCTTCATATTCCCGGCCCGGATTCCCCAGGCCCGCGATAATATACATAATGTCCTTTCTGAGCAAAACCGATTCTCGTCCGGCCGGCGCTGCATCGCTGTCAGCCGGCATCCGGTCCGGTGCGGTATCTGCCCGCGTCTCAGAAAACGATCCCGGGTTCCGTATCTCCGGCAGAATTCCCAGCCATCATTCCGTTATTCAAAGACCTCAGATCCTGTGCGCTGGCGTCCGTGTTCGCGGCCGGCCCGATCCGCACCAGAACCCGTGCGCCGCTGTCCGTTTCCGCGGCCGGCCCGATCCGAATCAGAACCCGTGCGCCGCTGTCCGTTTCCGCGGCCGGCCCGATCCGCACCAGAACCTGTGCGCTTCCGTCGGCTTTCACGGCTGAGCATCCCTGTGTCCGGGCTTCCTCCTCCGCCGAATCCGTTACCGGCTCTTCCAGATTCGGAATGCTGCTCCGGTTTTTCATCAGGCCGGCAAGCGTCCAGAAGAAATACGCGGCCGCGGCGATCAGCACAATTCCGCTGATAACCAGGGCGCGCTTTCGCCTGGCGCTGCGTCTCCTGCTCCTGCCGCCGTCATATCCGTGTGGTTTTTGTGCCATAATCTCCTCCCGAAAGGCAGATCCGAAGCAGCGCTGATTCCGGAAAGCCGGCCATCCGGAAAACTCCGCCGCCGCTGATGCGTGTGTAATCATACCATCCGGCAGATACTTTCGCAAGTTCCGCCGGCGGCGCAAAAGGCGGAGCCCGGCGCGGCACGCATCGCGGCAGATTCCGCGGCCGCAGCGGGAAATCACAGGCCTGACGCACAGAAGATAATAAGGCGGCAGGGTCCCGACAGCTGGCAGGAAAATCACAAAGCAGGCCCGCGGCCGCAGCGGGAAACAGCCTCCGGGCCGCGCGCAAAGATTGACAGAGGCCCCGACAGCCGCTATATTCTGCTTTGCAGAGGATTCTGAATACTCAGGAGGCAGATAGATATGACAGAGAAAAATCCTATAGTTACCATCACCATGGAGGACGGGAGCGTCATTCGGGCGGAGCTTTATCCGGACACCGCCCCAAACACCGTCAACAACTTCATCAGCCTTGTACAGAAAGGCTTTTATGACGGAACCGTTTTCCACCGCATCATCCGTGGCTTTATGATTCAGGGCGGAGACCCGGAGGGAACCGGCATGGGCGGTCCCGGGTACAGCATCCGCGGAGAATTCACGGACAACGGTTTCAGGAATGATCTGAAGCATACGCCGGGCGTTCTCTCAATGGCGCGCACCATGGACCCTGATACCGCGGGAAGCCAGTTCTTTATCATGCACGGCGAAGCTCCGCATCTGGACGGCCAGTACGCGGCCTTCGGCAAAGTCATCGAGGGCATGGACGTCGTGGACGCGCTCGCGAACGTTCCCACCGACTGGTATGACAGGCCGCTGCAGGATCAGCGCATGAAGACCGTCACCGTGGAAACCTTCGGCGTGGATTATCCGGAGCCGGAGAAATGCTGAAACAGGCTGAAGCCGGATTCGGGCCGTATCCCTGCGCGAAAGCAGGCTGCTGGCCCTGCGCCGGCTGCATCAGGGCGGAAGGCGCAGCCTCCCGCCCTGTTTTTATCACGGATGAACCGGATGAGGCGAGGCGGCTCTGCCGGGACAATCCTGTCATCGGGCTCGCGGATAATCTTTCTTCCGGGCAGGAATCAGCCTGGGACGGCGTATCCTGGCTGGCCGAAGGTGTCGAGGATCCTGATCCCGGCTGGATTCTGCGCGCATACTGCCGTTTCCACCGGCTGCCTCTCTGCGTTCTGAGGACGGAGAATTTTTTCCTGCGGGAAACCTGCGCCGCCGATCTTCCGGCGATGGACCGTCTGTACCGCGATCCGGATTGCCGCCGCTTTCTGCCGCATCCCCTGGCGCCGCTCAGAGCACGGGAAGCCGCCGCTGCCGGCACGCGTTCCGCTCATCCCGCCTCTGTCAGCGCGGTCCGGCCATGCCCGGAAGCTGACGACGGCACAGTGGCGCAGGATCACGAAAACGGATCCTTTCCCGAATCCCTGTGGCTTGAGTGGCTGGCCAGCTATCAGGCCCGGCTGAAACTTTCCGACGGCCCTTCCTATCTGAGCCTCGTGACCTCGGACGGGCAGTTCGCCGGCCGGATCGGCCTTGAATACACTTCCGCCGCGGCGCTGTCAGGCGGCAGCCGGGGGGACGGGACATCCCTGTGGACCGAAGAAGGCTATTTTCTCGGCTACGCTCTCCTGCCCGGGTTCCGCGGCAGAGGTCTGGCTTCCGCGGCCGCAGAGTCACTGCTTACCTGGGCTGCCGCCGAATGGGACATTGACCGGTTTTTCATCCTCTGCGGCAGATCCAATACAGCTTCCGCCGCTGCAGCGCTCCGGCTGGGCTTCTCCCCTGCCGGGCGGGCCGGCGGATATCTCCTGTTCGTCAAAAGCACAGGGTGAGCGCCGAAAAACGGCTTCCGCGGGCTGACTGCCTCGTGACGGCCGGAACTCCTGTACTGCAGAATCAGGGCCCGGCTGAAAGTTTTCTTTCAGCCGGGCCCTGACTTTTCTGATAACTTTATCGCTGACAGCTATTCCTGGCGGCTGTCTGCCTGATGACTGCCTTTGCCCTGATCGGTATTCTTCTGGTTTTCGGTGTTTTCCTCCGCAAGCATCTCTTCCAGCATGCCGCGGATTTTATCCCGCATCAGATTTCCGGAGAATTTTCTCTCCTCTTTGGGAAGAGCGGACAGATCCACCGGTTCTCCGAACCGCAGAGTCACATGCTGCGGCTTCACCAGCGGAAACTGCTTTTCAAAAATATCCTGCGTGTGGGTCATGGCCATCGGGATCACCGGGCAGCGCGCCTTTTCGGCGATTTTCATACTGCCTTCCTTGAACGGGAGCATATCCAGTTCGCTTTCCCCGCGGGAGCGGGTGCCTTCCGGATAGATCACCATGGAAATGCCCTTTTTGACATTCTGGATCGCCTCGACGATCGCCTTCATGGACTGTTTCATGTCATTGCGGTCGATAAAGACGCCGCGGACCAGAATGACCCAGTATCTCAGGGGCCAGAATACGGCAAATTCCTTTTTGGCCACATAGCCCGTGACCGACGGAAAATACGGATAGCCGACGAACACGTCGAAAAAGCTGCGATGGTTGCCGACGTAAAGCACGGCCTCCCCGTCTTTCGGCAGGTTTTCCGCGCCTTCCACCTTCACCTTGACGCCGCAGATGGCAAGAAGCCCTCTGCATCCGAACTGAACGACCCGGCGCGCGCCGCGGTCGCGGAGGTTTTCATTTTTGCGGCCGATCAGGTACAGAACAAGCTGGACCGGCATCCCGATGATAAAAAACAGGGCGGCGTAAATAACGCCGATGATCATTCGTATCATTGGCCGTCTTCTTTCCCGGCCGGACCGCTGGTTTCGCCGTCGTCCTCATCTCCGAACACGATGTCTTCCTCGCGGTACCAGGGCTCTTCAATCAGTTCCGGATCGTAAGGATCGTATGACGGGCCGTCCTTTTTCGCGTCCGCCGTTTCCGGGGATTTCCCCGTCTGCTCCTTTTCGGTTTCTGTTTCGTCCCCGGCTTCCTTTCCCGGGAGCCTGCCGAACAGTTCCGTCATCCGGCGCAGGTTCTCGGCCATTCCGCGGTTCAGGTGATCCGCGCGGAAGCGGAAAGCCCAGTTCCCCGCCGGAACTCCCGGCGTGTTCATGCGGCAGTCGCTTCCGAATCCCAGAAGATCCTGGATCGGATAGATGCTGTACTCTGCCGTCGTCGACATGGCAAGGCGGATCATATCCCAGCTGATGATGCGCCCGTCCGTGTTGAGATATCTGCGCACGCGGTCCTGGGCTTTCGGCGAAAGGTTCATATACCAGCCGAGCGTCGTATCGTTGTCATGCGTCCCGGTGTAGCAGATGCAGTGCTCCGTGCTGAAACGGTACGGCATCAGCCCGTTGTCCTTCGGATTGCTGAAGGCGAACTGAAGCACTTTCATTCCCGGGAAGCCGAATTCATCCCGCAGGGCTTCCACCTTCGGGGTGATGATGCCCAGATCCTCCGCCCAGATGGGAATTTCCTTCCCGAGCGCCGCCTGCAGAGCCCTGAAAAGATCCGCACCCGGCCCCTTTCTCCAGTGGCCGTGCATTGCGGTTTTTTCTCCGTACGGAATCGCGTAATATTTCTCAAATCCGCGGAAATGGTCGATGCGCAGTTTGTCGACCAGCCGGAGCTGGCTTCTGATGCGGCTGATCCACCAGGCATATCCCGTCTTTTTGTGGTAATCCCAGTCATACAGCGGGTTGCCCCACAGCTGCCCGGTGGCGGAGAAATAATCCGGCGGTACCCCGGCGACGACGGTCGGATAGCCGTCCTTCTCCAGCTGGAACAGTTCCCTGTGCGCCCACACGTCGGCGCTGTCAGGGGAGACGAAGATCGGGATGTCTCCTACCACGGTAATGCCATTGATATTGGCGAATTGTTTGAGGGCTTTCCACTGGCCGAAAAACAGGTACTGGATATAGCGGTAATAATTAAAGTTCTCAAAGAGCTTCTGCTTCCAGCGCTCTTTGATTTCCTCGTCCGGATCCCGGATTTCATCGTCCCACTCAAGCCAGGAAGCGCCGCCGTGTTCGTCCTTCGCCGCCATGAACAGCGCGTAATCGTCCAGCCAGTACGCTTCCTCATCGCAGAAGCGCGAAAACGCCTTCTTCTGCTCTTCCGTACCGCGGGTCAGGAAATGCCGGTAGGAAAGGCGCAGGACCCGCGTCTTCGCCGGAATCACATCTCCGTAGTAGATATGGTTCGGATCAAACTGCGGATAATCTTTCAGATCTTCCCCCGAGAGATATCCGTCCCTCACCAGAAAATCCGGGCTGATCAGGAGCGGCTGTCCCGCAAACGCGGAGAAGGCCTGATACGGAGAATCCCCGAAGCCCGTCGGCCCAAGCGGAAGGATCTGCCAGACAGACTGGCCCGCCGCCGTCAGAAAACTGATAAAATCATACGCTCCCTTCCCGAAATCCCCGATCCCGTACGGAGAAGGGAAACTGGTCGGGTGAGCCAGAACACCCGAATATCTTTTGGTTATCTGTGCCATCGCTGTACCTCTTATTGTTGGGGCTGACAGGCGCCGTCAGGCATGCCTGTCACTGCTGAGCCGGCGTCTCCGGCTGGCTTCCGGCCGCGAGGCTTGCGCGGTGCTTCTCCAGAATGCGGTTGATGCGGTCTGTGGGAATCAGCAGGTCGTGCAGGGAAACGTTATGATTGAGATGATCGATCAGGAGGGCAATGTATTTGCTGAGATCGACATTCGCGTAATACGGCCTTGTCAGGAGTTCCGGGCGCTGGTAAATCAGGTTGGTGGTGAAAATCTTGTCAATAATCCCGTCCTCGTACGCCTGATCGAAACTTGCCAGGCCGCCCGTGAACAGCCCGAAAGTCGCCGCCCCGTACACATGGCGGGCCTTGCGCCGCTTGAGCTGTCTGGCGACGTCCAGCATGCTCTCGCCGGAGGAGATCATATCATCGAGGATGAAGACGTCTTTTCCGGCGACGTCGCTGCCCAGGAACTCATGGGCGACGATCGGGTTCTTGCCGTCCACGACCGTGGTATAGTCCCTTCTCTTGTAGAACATACCCATATCGACGCCCAGATAGTTGGCCATCTTGACCGCGCGGCCCATGCCGCCCTCGTCCGGGCTGATCACCATCAGATGATCCTTGTCGATCACAATGTCCGGCTCCTCGCGGAGAAGAGCTTTGATGAACTGGTAGGTGCAGGGAACGCTCTCGAACATGTTTCTCGGGATCGCGTTCTGCACCCGGGCGTCGTGCGCGTCAAAGGTGATGATATTCGCGACGCCCATCTTGGTGAGTTCCTGGAGAGCCATCGCGCAGTCCAGCGACTCGCGCGCCTGGCGCCTGTGCTGGCGGCTCTCGTACAGGAACGGCATGATCACGTTTACCCGCTTTGCCTTGCCTTCAACTGCGGCGATAATCCGCTTGAGATCCGCGTAATGGTCGTCGGGAGACATGTGGTTGACATGCCCGCGGAGCGAATAGGTAAGGCTGTAGTTGCAGACGTCGACCAGAATGTACAGGTCGTAGCCTCTGACGGATTCCTCCAGCACGCCCTTGCCTTCGCCTGAGCCGAAACGCGGCGTCGAGGCCCTGACGATATAGCTGTCCTTGCGGTAGTCGCAGTAATACAGGCTGGACATGTAATCATGGTCGCGCCGGTTGCGCCACTCAACCAGATACCGGTCTACTTTCTGCCCGATTTCCTTTGCGCTGGAAAGGGGAATCAGTCCAAGAGTTCCATAGGGGATCGTTTCAAGGTTGTGATCGTCTGCCATGTTCCCTCCGTTTTCTTCCTGGCTCGGAATTGCTGAACGAATTTTCCTGATTAGATTTTCTGGCTTCTCACCCGGTGAGACTGCGGAACTCCCGGAAAGTCATTGTCTGACCAGGTCTTCCCCGACCTTCCAGACGTCACCGGCGCCCATTGTGATGAGAAGATCTCCGGGCACGCAGTTTTCCCTTAAGAATTTTTCGATGTCCTCAAACGTCTCGAAATACCAGGAGGGCTTCCCGAGCGCCTCCACTTTTCTGCGCACGTCGTCCGCGCTGATGCCCAGCGTATCCGTCTCCCTGGCCGGGAAAATCTTTGCCAGGACAACCTTGTCCGCGAGCGACAGCGCTTTCGCGAAGTCGTCCATCAGCGCCTTCGTCCTGGTATAAGTGTGCGGCTGGAACACGCACCACAGCGTCTTGTGCGGACATCTGAGAGCCGTCTTCAGCGTCGCCTCGATCTCCTGCGGATGGTGCGCGTAATCGTCGACAACGGTCACGCCGTTCCAGACGCCCTTGCGCTCAAATCTGCGCTCCGTGCCGGTGAAATTGGAAATTCCCTTTTCTATAGCCGCCATCGGAATGCCGTACTGGTCGCAGACGGCAAGCGCCGCCAGCGCGTTCAGCACGTTGTGCTCGCCCGGGATGCGCATGACGACCCGGCCGACCTCGCCCGTCCCCTTTTTCACCACAGTAAAAGACGGGTGGGCAAATTCGTCATAGGTAACATCCTTTGCCGTGTAATCGGAATCCGGATCCCATCCGAAAGTGATCACCCGGCACTTCAGGCCGTCCGTAAAATAGGAAAGATCCCTGATCCCGCTGTTGATGACCAGGAACCCTCTCTCGGGAACAAGCTCGCAGAATTTTCGGAAAGAATGGCGGATATCGTCCAGATTTTTGAAGAAATCAAGATGATCGGCCTCGACGTTGAGCACAACGTTCGCGGTCGGGCGGAAGAACAGAAAACTGTTGGTGTACTCGCAGGCTTCGGCGATGAAGTACTGGTTTCCGCCGATGCGGACATTTCCGCCGATCGACGGAAGAATCCCGCCGACGCTGATGGTCGGATCTTTGCCCGCTTCCAGCATTACTTCGGAGATCAGCGAGGTGGTCGTCGTCTTTCCGTGTGTTCCGGCGACGTTCACGGCCTCCTTGTAGTAATCCATCATCTGGCCCAGAAGCTGGGCTCTTCTCAGCATCGGAAGCCCGCGGCTGACAGCGCCGGCGTACTCCGGGTTATCTGGGTGGATGGCCGCGCTGTAAACGACAACATCGGTATCCGCCGGGATATTCTCCGCTTTCTGGCCGTAAAACACCCGTGCACCGAGCTGTTCAAGTTTTTGCGTGAGGGGGGATTCGCGGGAATCGGATCCGCTGACAGTAAAACCGCGGCTCAGGAGAATCTGGGCGATTCCGCTCATACTGATTCCGCCGATGCCGATAAAATGGACATGGCATGGCTTGTCCATACTGATCTGGTACATAAACTTATGCCTCCTGTAATCCTGAAAACAGGGCAGTACATCTGAAATATCCATGAAAGCGCCGCGACAGGCGCCGATTATGCGCAAAAGGGCAGACTTACCCCCAAATGCACTTAAAGTATACACAAAAACCGTCAAAAGTAAATAGCACGTAAAATCGGCGCAAGACGGCTGAGGCTCAGCCATGCCCGCCAGACGACGAGTTCAGCAGGGGCGGGTTGGCCGCGTCTCAGTCGTGCCTTTCCGCTGATGCTCAGGCCGGGGCGGAAAGCCATCTCGGCCTCGGCATGGTCGGCTTCCGTGCGCTGATGCTCAGGCCCGGGCGGGTTGGCCGCTGTGTTTACCGCTATTGCCCGCCCGGAAGGGATGTTGTACAATATGATAAGAAAACTTATGTCCATACCGACAGCGAACCCGGCATTGTGGCCGTTCGCGGAGAAGTACTCCTACTGAGGGATGACAGATAGATGAAGAGAAGACAAAACCTGAAAAAACTGCTGCTGGCTCTCACTGTGGCTTCCGTTCTTCCGCTTTCCGGATGCGGAAACCTGGTGACGATGACTGACGAGTACCTGGCGGCTGGCGCCACGCTTCCGCCTGCGGCCGGAGATGCTGACGTTCCGGTACTTTCCCCGACTGCCGCAAATCTTTCTGATACAACGGCAGCCGCTTCCGCAGCTTCCGACAGTGCAGCCGCGCAGACCGCCGCCGCTGCCTCCACAGCCGCTTCTGACACTGCAGCCGCACAGACCGCCGCTGCTTCCGCGGCGGCTTCCGACACTGCAGCCGCGCAGACCGCCGCTGCTTCCGCGGCCGCCACCGACAGCGCAGCCGCGCAGGCCGCTGCTGCCTCCACAGCCGCTTCCGACACAGCATCCGCGCAGACCTCCGCTGCTTCCGCGGCCGTCACCGACAGTGCATCCGCACAGGCCGCCGCTGCTTCCGCGGCCGCCACCGACAGTGCATCCGCGCAGGCCGCCGCTGCGTCTGCGGCGGCTGCTTCGGCGGGAGCTGTCACAACCCAGACCGCGGTTCAGAATCCGGAAGGCGATGGCCTTGCCTCTGCCTCCCAGTCCGCAGCGGACGCCAACCCGGAGGGCGACGGGATTGCCTCCGCTTCCCAGTCCGCAGCGGACGCCAACCCGGAAGGAGACGCCTCGGACGTTCTGCCGCAGTCTCCCCTGTACGAGGAATACAGCATTTTCATCCCGAAGCTCACAGCTGACGAACTTACTGATTTTTACGCGATCTACAGCGGTCTCATGGCTTTTGAAGAGCAGATCGAGCTTCCGGTTCCGCTGACCAGCTCAGAGGTCGAGACGCTGATGCAGCTGATGATCGAAGAATGCCCTGAGCTTCTCCAGATGGGAAGCAGCTGGCAGCAGAACACCGACCTGCTCAGCAATGTCCACAGCGTAATCCCCAGTTACAATCTCACCCGGGACGAGATGATTTCCCAGTACACAACCATCCAGGCGCTGATCAGCAGTTTCCACAGCCAGCTGGACGGGTACGACGGATATCAGGCGGAACTTGCGGTCACCAACTATATCATTGAAAACTGCGCGTACAGTGTCGACGCCGAATACGCATCCACTGCTTTCGGAGCCCTGATCGCCGGGGCGGCCAAGTGCGACGGCCGCGCCAAGGCGCTGGTTTGGGTTCTCCGCAGCTTCGGCATCGAGAGCTCTGTGGTTACGGGTTCCGACCACGCCTGGGTTGTCCTGAACCTGGACGGAACCTACTGCAACACGGATCCCACCTACGACGACAATGAAACCAACGGGGTCCAGCATACATCCAGCTACGCCTTCTTCAACGTTCCGGAATCTGCCATCGCGGACGATCCCTACCCGGCGGACAAACTGTACACGCAGCTGGGCATCCCCGAGACGGTGAGCTGGGCGCAGAACTATCATGTCCGCTCCGGCTGCTGGATTTCCGCCGGCAGCGACGCTTCCGCCCTGTTCAAGGCTCAGGCGGACGCGGCCCTTCAGGCGGGAACGGGAATCATCAACATCCGCTTCGAAAGCGCGGAGGATTACGCCGCCGCCAAGGAGGCATCCTCCTCCTGGCTGTCGGAGTGCCTCAACTGGAACGCGGCGTCGTGCCAGGTGACGACCTTCGACTATTCCGACCAGAATATTCTCTTTATGGTTCTGGACTTCAGCTGACGGTTCGGCCGGCCGCGGCTGAACAAAAACAGCCCGCCCCCGAAAGACGGAACTGACAGGCCGCAATGCCTTCAGAAGCCGCTTTTCGGGGGCGGGTTTTCTGTTGATTTTTATCCATCGCAGATCCGGGAGCAGTTCCCTTGGACAAATCTCCAAGAGCAGTTCCCCTGGACAAATCTCCAAGAGCGGTTCCCCTGGACAAATCCCGGGAGCAAATCTCTGCTGATTACGCTGGCAGCGCAGCGGTCATCTCACCACGTCCGGAAGATCCGTATCATAGCTCTTGTTCGCGTAGCGCGTGAGATTCGCCAGCCATACCAGCTCAACCGTCCCGATGGGGCCGTTTCTCTGCTTGGCGACGATCACCTCGGTGATACCTTTGCTGGGAGATTCCTTATTGTAGTATTCGTCGCGGTACAGGAACATGACGACGTCGGCGTCCTGCTCGATCGCGCCGGATTCACGAAGATCCGAGAGCATCGGGCGGTGTTCCGTGCGCAGCTCAGGCGCGCGGGAAAGCTGGGAGCAGGCGATCACCGGAACATTGAGCTCGCGGGCGAGCGCCTTCAGGGAACGGGAGATCGAGGAAATCTCCTGCTGGCGGCTCTCCTCGTTGCGCGCGCCGCTGCCGCTCATCAGCTGGAGGTAGTCGATCATGATGCAGTCAAGCCCGTGTTCCAGCTTGTACCTGCGGCACCTGGTGCGGAGCTCGGATACCGTGATGCCGGGGGTGTCGTCGATCACAAGCGGCCACTCGGAGATCTCGCTGGAAGCCTCAACCACGTTGTCCCAGTCGCTGTCGGTCAGGTTTCCGTTTCTTAAAACCTGGCTGTCCACGTTGGATTCCATCGAGAGCAGCCGGTTGACCAGCTGCTCCTTCGACATCTCCAGGGAGAAAATCGCGATCCTGTATCCGTGCAGAATCATGTTCCGGGCCATGTTCAGGATAAACGCGGTCTTGCCCATGGACGGGCGGGCCGCGACGAGGATCAGGTCGGAAGGCTGCATGCCGGAAGTCTGGCGGTCCAGGTCCGTGAAGCCGGTGGGGACGCCCGTCACGGAGCTCTTCTGCAGCGAGGCCTTCGCGATCTTGTCGATCACCTTCGAGACCGTGATGCTGATCGGCTCAAATTCCTGCGTCTTGCGCTGATCGAGGATCGTGAAGATCTTTTTCTCCGCAGTCCCGCAGATCTCCGGAATTTCCTGCTCCTGTGCGTAGCAGTCCTGCTCAATCTCCTTACAGGCCTGGATCAGGCGGCGCAGAAGGGACTTGTCATAGACAATCTGCGCGTAATATTTGATGTTGGCGGAAGTCGGGACCATGTTGACAAGTTCCCGGAAAAACTCCAGCGAACAGGCTTCCGGCGGAAGATCCTTTCCCTTGAGGTGTTCCTGGAGGGAGACCATGTCCACCGCGATCCCTCCGTTATAAAGTTCGCAGATCGCCTGGTAGATGATTCCGTACTGGCGCTGGTAAAAATCCTCGGGGGACAGAATCTCGGAAGCCGTCTCGATGGCCGCCGGATTCAGCAGCATCGATCCGATGACCGACTGCTCTGCCTCGACGCTGTACGGCAGTTCCCTGGCCGCCATCCCGGGATTTCCGGGAATGAAGCTGTCCGCGCCGCCGGACCGGCTGTCCGCCGTACCGGGCTGGCTCTCCATCGTACCGGGCTGGCTCTCCATCGTACCGGGCTGGCTCTCCGCCCCGGCGTTTTCCCTTCCGTCCGGGCGGATGTCTTCCTCATTCTCCATGCTGCCGCCTGTCCTCCTTTCGTTTTCCTTTTTTACTCCGATTTTCTGAGATTCCGGCCGAACGCCGGGACAGGCACAATCACTGCCGTCCCGTTACTCCGCCTCAACCTTAACCGAGAGCTTTGCGGTCACATCGCGGTACAGTTTGACCGGCACCTCAAAGGCGCCGCAGTTTTTGATCGGCTCAGGGAGCACAATCTTCTTCTTGTCCAGCGCAATGCCGAGCTGGGCTTCGGCGCTCTCCGCGATTTCCTTCGCGGCGACGGAGCCGAAAATTTTTCCGCCCTCGCCGGCCTTCACCTTGACGACAACGGTTTTGCCTTCCAGCTTTCCCGCGAGGTCCTGCGCATCCTGCAGGTGAGCGGCCTCAACTCTCTCCTCGTTTGCCTTCTTCAGCTTCATCTCATTGACGTTCTTCGCGGTTGCCTCAACGCCGAGGCCTTTTTTCAGCAGAAAATTCCTCGCGTATCCGTCGTTGACCTTAACCGTCTGTCCGGCTTTTCCGAGTGACTTCACATCCTGCAGCAAAATAACTTCCATGGCTTTCTCCTGTTTTCTTCTGTTCTGAATCTGTTTTCTTCTGTTCTGAATCAGTTTTTTCAGCTCTGAATCAGTTTTTTCTGTTCTGAATCTGTTCACTTCTGTTTTTAACCCTTTGTTTCCGATCCTGCTATTCACGCCGTCTCCGGTTTTTCCCGAGTCACGGCTGAGCCGGCGCAGGCGTCTGCTCGATCTCGTTGAGCACTGTCTTGAGCTGAACCACGGCTTCCTCAACCGTCGTATTTTTGAGCTGGGCCCCGGCGATGCTCAGATGGCCGCCGCCGCCCATTTTTTCCATGACGATCTGAACATTCAGTTCGTCAATCGAGCGCGCGGAGATATAAATCTGATGTTCATAATCCGTCAGCACAAACGACGCCCGGATATTCCGGATGCCGAGCAGTTCGTTCGCCGCCTGGGACGCGATGACCGTCGGGCTTTCCGTAATGCCGGCCGGGCAGATGCCGATCGCGTAGCGGTCTCTGTAAATTTCGGCGTTGCGGATGATCTCGGCCTTGGCCCGGTAGTCGCTGATATCGTCCCGGAACATCTTGCGCACCCGGGTGACGTCCGCGCCGTTGCGGCGCAGGAAAGCCGCGGCCTCGAAAGTCCGCACGCCGGTCTTGGTGATAAAGTTGTTGGTATCCACGATAATTCCGGAGTACATGGCTTCCGCCTCCTCCGGGAGAATATCGATATCTTCCGCGTAATACTGTAGGAGCTCCGCCACCATCTCGCTCGCGGAAGAGGCGTAAGGCTCGATGTACGACAGGTCGCTGTTCTCCACGGAATCCCGCGCCTGGCGGTGGTGGTCGATCACGACGACATTCTTCGCCACATCGAGAAGCTCCGGGCATTCGCAGCGTCCCGGGCGGCTGTTGTCGACCAGAACCAGAACCGTCCTGTCGCTGATCATTTCCTTTGCCTGGCGGTTATTGACAAACAGCTCTTCCGGGTATTTCTGGCGGTTTTCAAACAGATTCACCAGCGGCTTGATGTTGTTGGAGACGAAATCCAGAACAATATGCGCCTCGTGCCCGGAGTACGCGGCTGCCCGGCAGATGCCGACCGCCGATCCGATGCAGTCCGCGTCGCTGATCTGGTGTCCCATGATCAGAACGTCCTCCCCCGCCTCGATGAGTTCGCGGAGCGACTGCGCCTTGACGCGCGCCCTGACCATCGAGTTGGGGCCGCCCTGTCCCTGGCTCTTCCCGCCGTAGTAGCTGATGTTGTCGCCGTCGCGCAGAACGACCTGGTCGCCTCCGCGGCCAAGCGCCATATCGATCGCGCCGCGGCAGTACTCGTAATTCTTTTCATAGCTGCCGCCGTTGAGACCGATGCCCATGCTGATGGTCATCGCGGTTGTATTGCCGATGTCGATATGCTTGACGTCCTCGATGAAGCTGAAGTTGTTCGCCTGCATTTCGCGCAGATGCGACTTTGTGAAGATAGCCAGATACTTGTCGTTCTCCAGCCGGCGGATGACGCCCTGGTAGTTGGTGATATATTTGCTGATCTGACGGTCAACCACCGCCAGCAGCAGGGAACGCCGCACCTCCTCGATGCTCTCCATGGCCTCCTGGTAATTGTCCATGTAGATCAGCGCAATCACCATGCGGTCGTCTTCCAGTTTCTGCCGCGTCTCCAGCATCTCTGTCTCGTCGCTCAGCCAGATGCCGTACATCACCGCGGCTGTGCGGCGGTTTTCCTCGTCGCTCAGCACCGAATCAGTGATCTCGTACAGCGAAGTCGCCTTCACCGAAACGGCGATTTTCTGTTCTTTGTAGGACGCGTGGATGATCACACTGTCGTGGCGGACCCCCGGAAGCCTTCCCTCTGTCTCGGGAAACAGCGTAAACAGTGAAACCTGCGGATTTCTTGAGAGGCCCGTGAGTTTCGAAAACTCATCGTTCGTCCAGATGATGAGCCCGTTTTCATCCGCGATGGCATACGGGATGCTCATCTCCTGCAGCAGCTGTTTCTGGATCTGCGAGTAGCCCGCGCCGAAATCCACCAGATCACTGGCGATTCTTCTGGTGTAATACCAGGTCAGAACAAAAAGACAGACCACGGTCACCGCGCTTACCAGGCTGGCCGCGATTCCCGCGTACCAGTCGACCGCCGTAACCGCGACGCAGAGCCCGAGCAGCCCTACACTGAGAAAAACCGGCCAGTTCATGTACGCGCTGAGGCTCGAGCGCGTCATTTTCCGGGTGGGCAGACTGATGTCCCGCCTGCGCGGAGATCGCCGCGGAACATTGCCGGAAGGGCTCTCGCCGCCGGAATTCTTTTTCTTATCTGAAGCGTTCTTTCCCATATGGTCTCCCATTCTCACGGAACAGTCCGCCCGTTCAAAGTGCGGATCCGGCGGACTGTCCGGATGGCTCCCAGAATAACAGGTCAGTATCGGCTTTCATCCGACGCTGACTTAACTAATTAATAATATCACATGAGCCGCCTCTCCGCAATTCTAACAAAAAGCCGCGGGAGCAGTGCCCCCGCGGCAGCGAATCCGGCCGTGAACCGTGCGATTATTCTACGGTGTACGGAAGAAGCGCGATCTGGCGTGCGCGCTTGATCGCGACCGTCAGCTCTCTCTGATGCTTTGCGCAGGTTCCGGTGACGCGTCTCGGGAGGATCTTGCCTCTCTCGGAGATGTACTTTCTCAGAAGCGCCGCGTTCTTGTAATCGATCTTCTCGCTCTTTTCCCCGCAGAATACGCAGACCTTTCTCCTTCTGTGCGGATTTCTTCTCCTCATGGAATCCGGTCTCTCAGTCTTATTGTAAGCCATTTCTTATTCTCCTTTGTTCACTGCTCCTGCCGCAGTGTCCTGATCTCTGTCTCAGTTGAATGGAAGCCCCTCGTCATCAACGGAATCCGGAACGTTGATAAAGCCCTCAACCGGGGAAGCGCTCGCGGGATCCGGACGGGAAGACTGGTCTGCCTGCGGGCCTGCCTGTGAAGCCGCCGCGCTGCTGCTGTTCTGCTGGCCCGCGTCGCGGGACGCAGAGCCGGAGTTTCTGTTCCAGTTCGCGCTGCTGCCGTCGCTCACCGACTTGCTCTCGGCAAATTCCTGGTCTTCTACGATGACTTCTGTTGTATATACCTTCTGGCCGTCACGGTTCGTGTAGCTGCCGGTCTGAATATGGCCGGTCACCACGATTTTGATTCCCTGATGGAAATACTTCTCGGCAAATTCCGCCGCGCGGTCAAACGCTACGCACTGAATAAAGTCAGCGGTGTTTCTGTCACCGCTCGCACTGCTTCTGCGGCGGTCAACCGCAAGAGTGTACCTGGCGATCGCCATCTGTCTCTCGCCCTGAGAATAACGGATGTCCGGGTCGCGGGTAAGGCGGCCCATCAGAATAACTTTATTCATGTTTTAACCTCTTGCCTTTCAGCCTGTCAGGCTTCCTGCTGCTGCTCTTCTTCCTTCGGTGCCTGAGCCTGTGCCGGCGCCTCGGCAGCTTCTTCATCCCGTCTCACGCAGAGATATCTGACTACCGGCTCCATGATGCGGACATGCGCTTCGACTTCGTTCGGGCAGTCGGCGTCACCCTCAAACTGGATGAAGTAGTAGTATGCTTCCTTCTGCTTCTGGATCTCGTAGGAAAGTCTCTTCTTTCCCCAGTCGTCCACGTTGGTCACGGTGCCATTGAAACGCTCAATGTACCCCTTGATCTTCTCGATGGCAGCATTTCTGTCATCTTCTTCCAGCTTGCCGTTCAATAAAACTGCAAGTTCGTACTTATTCATGTTTTCCTCCTTCTGGACTCCGGCCTCCCGTTTCCCGGGAGACAAGGATACTGCCCTCTGGGCAGATTTTCTGTGCAGTCACACAGATTGTTATAATATCACAATCCGTCTGCCCGCGCAAGCGCCGGATAAAAATTCCCGCCCGGCGCTTTTCCGAAGAAAAGCATCGGGCAGGAATCCAATCATCATTCAGTGTTTTCCCCGGTCAGCGCTGTTCCGGGACAATGCCTCTGCAGGCCTGTTCCATCACTTCGCCGATTGGGGCGGAAATCACGAGATCCGCCTGGCTGTCCCTCGGCGTCGCGCTCTTGTTGATGAGCACAAGATGCTTCCCGCGGAAATAATCGATCAGGCCCGCCGCCGGATATACCGTCAGCGAGGTGCCGCCGATGATGAGCATGTCGGCATTCTCAATCGCCGCGACCGACCTCTCCAGGACGTTCATATCCAGGGATTCCTCGTACAGCACGACATCCGGCTTGATCGTTCCGCCGCAGGAACACTTCGGGACGCCCGTCGAATTGATGATCGCATCGACGCCGTACGCTTTGCCGCACTTCAGGCAGTGATTGCGCAGCACCGACCCGTGCAGTTCATATACCGTCCTGCTTCCGGCTTTCTGGTGAAGCCCGTCGATGTTCTGGGTGACCACCGCCTTGAGCTTCCCGACTTTCTCCAGGCCTGCCAGCGCGATATGCGCCGGGTTGGGCTCGGCGTCCGGGTAAAGCATCTTCTCGCGGTAAAACTTGTAAAACTCCTCCGGTTTCCTCAGGAAAAACGAATGGCTGATGATGGTTTCCGGAGGATACTTGTACTTCTGGTTATAAAGTCCGTCGACACTCCGGAAATCCGGAATGTGGCTTTCGGTGGATACTCCGGCTCCCCCGAAAAATACAATACTGCTGCACTCCTCTATCCAGGAGTGCAGCAGCCCGATCTGTTCATTCAGATTCAAATTTTAAGTCCTTTCAGAATGTCTCCGAGATTGGTCGTCATAGAACCGCCCTTATCACGGAATTCTCTCGGTCCCTCATCATCGCTGTTTCTTCTGGAGGATCCGGAACCGGAGGACGCGGACGCGTTCTTTCTCATGCTGAGGCTGACGCGGTTGTTCTCGATCCTGATGATCTTGACATTCACTTTCTGGCCGACCGAAAGAACATCGGACGGCTTCCCGATTCTGTGGTCGGAAATCTGGGAGACGTGGAGAAGGCCGGTCACGCCGTCGCCGATGTTGACGAACGCACCGTAATCCTTCAGGCTCTCGACAGTTCCCTCGACAACCGAGCCGACCGTGAAGCTTGCGAGCTTCTCAGCTCTCTTCTCAGCTTCCTGCTCGCGCAGGATTTCCTTCGCGGAAAGGATGACCCGGCGGTCTTCCTTCTTGACTTCGATAACCTGGAACTGAATCTCCTTGCCGACGTAGTCCTCGAGATGCTCCACATATCCGGTGGAAACGCGGGAAGCCGGCATGAAGCCCCTGATGCCTTCGACAAAAATCACAAGGCCGCCCTTGACTGCCTCAGAAACGGTTCCGGTGAGAACAGTCTTCTCATCCAGGTCCTTCTGCAGCTTGTCCCAGGCCAGTTCGCTGGCAGCATCGCGCGCGGAGAGAACCAGGGATCCGTCTCTCTTGTCCTCGCGGATCACTTTCGCGGTGATCTCGTCCCCGACCTTGACGTCAGCCATGTTGAACTTCGGGTCAGCGCTCATCTGTCTTGCCTCAATCCTGCCGGTGTTGGAGGAGTTGAGATCAACGGTGACTTCTTTGTCGCTGACGGCGATGATGGTTCCGGTAACGATATCGCCCGGACGGACTTTCTTCACGGAAGCTTCCACTTCCTCTTTATAATCATCCATGGACTCCGCCGGAGCCTGCGGTTCTTCAGCGGCCGGCGCAGTCTCCGCGGCAGGAGCTGCCTGTTCGGCAGCAGTCTCTACATTCTCTTTTACTTCTTCCATAATCTCTTCCTTTCTCTCCCCGCATCGTCACGGAGATGGTAGCCCGGCCTGACCGCCGGATGTCAACAGCTGCTTCCGCGGCCTCTATTTGCCGGATTTCTCCAGGCATTGCCGCGTCATTTTCTCGAGGCTGTCGGCCTGGCCGGCGGACATACCCGACGCGACCGCGATTTCGTGAACCGCGTCCGGCGCCGACCCGTCGAACCAGAAAGACACAAACTGCCTCGCCTGTTCTTTGATAAAACTGGCATTGTTGATTGCAGAACTGTAATAGTAGCTCCGCCCGCGCCTCTCGGCTTTAATGTAGCCCTTGTCGACAAGGTGCGACAGGAAGGTGCAGACGGTCGTCTGCTTCCATCCTCTTCCGTACAGTTCTTCCAGCCTGCTCATCACTTCAGAGAGAGAAACCGGCTCGGGTGACTGCATGATAATCCGGAATGCCAGCATCTCACAGTCCGTGATATCGCTGAAAAGCATGCCTTTTCCCTCTCCTCCTTTCCTCCGGTGAAACGCCGGGGTTATCTGCCGGTGAAAATTCTTCTGTTCTCCCGGTCAGGCCGCCTTCAGGATGACAAAAAGGACAGCCGCCGTACCGGCCAGCACTTCGACTGCGCCGCAGACCCTGACCGCTCTTTTTTTCTCCGCGGGAAGCAGAAAATCCAGCCAGACGCAGGCCGCGCCGGCGGCAAGAACCCACACGGTGCTCCGCGTGAGCTGCACCCCGGAAAGAATCGCGTGGATTCCGATCCCCGCCTCAGCAGCCAGAGCCGCCGCGGTTTTCTGCGCCGCGCCGACGGTTCCGTTTCCTTTCCGCGCGCCGGCGATGATTCCCGGAAGCAGAACTGCCGCCGCTGCCGCGGCAAACAGAACGCCGAAGGCCGCCGGGCTGAACGCGCTCCCCAGGAAGGAGCCCTCGTGAAGGAGAACCCATCCCGCTGAAAGGGCCGCAAAACCCGCGCACAGAACCAGCATTGCCGGCAGCACCGGCAGCAGCTGTTTCCCGCCGCGGGGATCCGGATACCCG
Organism: Lachnospiraceae bacterium; assembly: GCA_050944455.1. Classification (GTDB taxonomy): domain Bacteria; phylum Bacillota; class Clostridia; order Lachnospirales; family Lachnospiraceae; genus Anthropogastromicrobium. The sequence goes on along the minus strand of JBMNRC010000005.1, from coordinate 96,081 downwards.
GACGCGCCTGTCGCTGCAAGCAGAATGAGAGACGCCGCGGCAGCCGCCAGAAGAACAACGCCGTCCGCTGTTGTGAGAACAGCTGTCCGGCTGCTGTCCGTCAGGGTCCCGGATCCGCGGATGCACAGGTACAGAAGAACCGCTCCCGCGGGTACCGCGTCACGCGCTCTCTCCCTGACCGGCACCGGCGATGCCGTGACGACCCTGCCCGCGCCTCCGCAGAGGCAGAACAGAATCACACAGCACACTGACGCGAAAGCCACGGAGCCGGCTGAGTCAGCCGCGGCTCCAGACAGGACAACAGCCATCACGAGAAGCGCCGCTGGCGCCGCCAACAGCAGAAAAGCGCGGAATATCCCCTTTTCCCCGGCTCTCGCCGCGAGACAGGCCGATCCGCGTTCCGCCGCGGCATACCCGGCAGCCAGCAGTATCAGGCCGGCCGCGGAAATACTCCATGCCATGCGTCTACCTCATGCAATATTAACACTATTCTTCTATTTATGCAACATTATTCTCCGGCGTTCTTCCGGATTCCGGCGCTTCGCCGCGGCTCTGCCTGCGGAAATTGCCCGCGAAGCGCCAGCCCCGGCGTGCCGCTGCACTGTCCGCCGGGAAACAGTTCCCGGTTTATCCCGCCGGGACACGGCAGGAAAAAGGCGAATCATTTTCTTTTATTTTTACCGAAAAAACTCCCCCGCTTCCGCGGCGGGGGAGGATTCTGATTCAGCCCGTTTCTCCGGCAGGTCCGCTGTGTTCAGGCTTCTGTTCAGGCCTTGCCTACAGAGCCGAACATCTCCATCTTCTCGCGGACGGTAGCCTTGATGGCCTCAGTGCCCGGGAGAAGAAGTTTTCTCGGATCAAATCCCTTGCCGACCTTATCCTTGCCCGCTTCGATGTAGGATCTGGTCGCCGCGGCGAAGGACAGCTGGCACTCGGTGTTGACGTTAACCTTGGAAACACCCATGGAAATGGCCTTCTTTACCTGGTCTGCCGGGATACCCGTGCCTCCGTGGAGAACGAGCGGCATATCATGGCCTACCGTGTCAGCGACAGCCTGCAGGGTCTCGAAACTGAGTCCCTTCCAGTTCGGCGGATATACGCCGTGGATGTTGCCGATGCCGGCCGCGAGCATATCCACGCCAAGGTCCGCAATGCGCTTGCACTCCTGCGGATCCGCGCACTCGCCCATGCCGATCACGCCGTCTTCCTCGCCGCCGATCGCGCCGACTTCCGCTTCAAGGGACATGCCAAGCTGCCTGGTAACGTTGACCAGCTCCTTGGTCTTTTCCACGTTCTCCTCAATCGGGAAATGGGAGCCGTCGAACATGATGGAAGTGAACCCGGCCTTGATGCACTTGTAGCAGCCTTCGTAGGTGCCGTGATCCAGATGGAGAGCTACCGGAACCGTGATGCCCAGGCTCTCGTCCATTGCCCTGACCATTGCGGCGACAGTGGAAAATCCGGTCATATACTTGCCGGCGCCTTCGGATACTCCGAGGATCACCGGGCTCTTCATTTCTTCCGCCGTAAGAAGAATTGCCTTCGTCCACTCGAGGTTATTAATGTTGAACTGGCCGACTGCGTAGTGGCCTTCGCGTGCCTTTTTCGTCATCTCAGCAGCATTGACTAACATCTGATTTCCTCCTTCGGGTCTGCAGCTGATGCCTGCTTCCCCATTGGCAGTATAACATCCGAAACCTTCAATTTCAACCCGATTATCGCTCAATTGTGCTATACTGTTTGGGAATTGCCGATATCGCGGCGGCCGCCGCAGCGGGACATTTTGCTGAATCATACTGCTCCAGCTGATGAAATGCGTAGGCGGAACGCGCCGCCGCAGGGGGACCTCTGCTGAATCGTATTGCCCGGGCGGCTGACGCAGCGCTCCGGATTGAATTCGTCCCCAGCAGGAAAACCGCAAAGTGATCAGCACTGCCGCTTGAAAAGAAACAGGAGGAATACTGCATGGAAACTGAAAAAGACAGCGAAGACAGAAATACAGCCGCATCCGCGGAAACGGGCGCCGCGGCGTCTGACAAAACCAGCCCGGACGGCAAAGTGAAAGTAAGCCCGGAAATCTCAAAAGAGGATCATTTCCGCTATACCGTGAAACCCCGCATCTTCTTCTGGCTGGGCATCGCGGCGACGGCCGCCTGCCTGATCATCCGCCTGATCTTCACCCCGGACGCGCTTCATCCGATAGCGATCGCGGTCATCATGGCCATCGGCGCTATCCTGGGCATCGCGCTGGGAATCTACACCAAAAAGAAGGTGAAGAAAAGCAGGGACTTCTTCGACATGTTCAACAGCATGCGGATGTGCTGGATTATCGGCCTTATCCTGATGCTGTGCTCCTTCTCCGGCGGATGGCCGTACGGCGTGGCGCTTTTCATCCCTCCGCTGTGCATCCCCTTCTTCGCCATCCTGCTTCCGGACTACAGCCGGAGGAAAATTGACCTGTACGTTTCCACCCACACGACAAGAACCTGAAAAAGCCGGTTTGCAGGCTCAGGACCGGGCGGATGCTTCAGGTATATTTCAGGCACACTTCACGCATCCTTCAGGCACACTTCAGGCATCCTTCAGACATACCTAAAGCAAATTAAAAAAACACCGCGGCATCAGGGAACCTCTTCTCCCTGCACTGCGGTGTTTTCGTCTTCTGTCGTAACAGGATATACCAGGATTCTCGTGCTGTCCGGGACGGACATGTTATGTTCGTTCACTGCCTGCTCGTAGATCTCCGCGGGATTGATGCTGCTGTCGATCTCCTGTCTGAGGGCCCTGTTGTCCTCCTCCAGCTGCTGCACTTCCTGCGCCAGGGCTGCCGTGTTTTTCATTTCAGCCGACAGAGCGGCGCGCTGGTTCAGGAAAAGCAGTCCGGATATGAGAATCAGAGCCGCGGAAAGCACGCTGACTGCCGTGAGCGGCGCGGAAACCGTGTTGGCCTCGCGCAGCATCGCTTTCGTGTTTTCTTTGATATTTTTCGTTCGGATGGCGTCGTGCCACCGGCGCATCCGCTCGGCTCTGACGCGCTCGGCCATCCGCTCTTCGGCGTTGGGCTGGCGCGGAACTTCCTCCGCCACGGCCTGCGTCTGGATATATTCGGGGCGGGATGCGCGCAGCGAAGCCCTTTTCCTGCCGATGGCATACAGTGTGCCCAGGCCGGCCGCCTGTCTTTTGTCAGCACTGTTTTTCATATCCGCATCCCTTCCTGTCATTCAAATTTATTTAATTATATCCGCAGGCGGCTGAAAGTCAATACGATTTTTGTAGAAATATTTCCGCCGACAGGCGCCCGAATCATCAATATTTTCCCTGGTCGCCCGAGTTTCGGCCTGAGTTCCGGTTCTTTTCCAACCGGCCGGCCCGGATTCAGCGAATTCCCGGTCCGCGGCAAAAACAAATCCCGGCCGGAGACAGCTGCTGCCGCATCCGGCCGGAATTCATGAATTTCCTGCTATTTCTGTATTTTTCTATATTTTTCGTTATCCCCTGTACTATTCGTTTTCCTGTGGGTCTCTCCGCCTGAGCTGCGGCTCAGGCAGGTCCTGCGCCGACAGACTTTTCAGCCGGAAGTTTTCTGTCTTTCTATATTTTTCAAATCGCGATATTTTCACATCGCGGTTCCCGGGTTCACGATCCCGGACGGTTTCCCCCACAGGCGCGGGGGCATCTTACATTCCGGGAAGTCCGCCAGCCTGAATCCCGCGGTTTTTCCCCACCGGCGCGGGGGCATCTTACATTCCAGGAAGTCCGTTAACCGGAATCCCGCGGTTTTTCCCCAACCGGCGCGGGGCATCTCCATTCCGGGAAGTCCGCCAGCCGGAATCCCGCGGCTTTTCCCCAACCGGCGCGGGGCATCTGCATTCCGGTCACATCGGTCCGTCCGCGGAGTAGACATAAATCCCCGCGGTCTGCGGGCCTACGGTAACTTCCATCACGCCGTCTTCCACTTTCTGGTAAACCCGCCCGACATTATATCCCGTCTGGATGGACTGGATTTCGCGGAGCATCTCGCAGTTGAGCGGCACTTCCGCCGGCCACACCGGGACGCGGAGCGTCTGTTTGGTGCGGTTGTTGTTGACTACGACGACGGACTTTTCCCTCTCGGTAAATCTGCCGTAGGCCAGCCACTGGTAGCCGCCGGCCAGCCGGATATAAGAACCTTTTCTCAGGGACGGATGGCGCTTGTGGATAGCGATGGCATACCGGTGAAACTCGATCAGTTCCCAGTCCTCGCTTCCCCACGGGTAGGTCCTGCGGTTGTCGGGGTCCGTCCAGCCGACCTGTCCGGCTTCGTCCGCGTAGTAGACAGCCGGGCATCCCGGCAGCGTCATCTGCATGATCACCGCCTCGCGGAACACGCTCTTTTCCACATTGGTCCGCGCGGCCTCGGCGCCTCTTGACGCGAGCCTGCCGACCGTGCGGTTGGTCCTGGTCAGGAAGCGGGAATGGTCATGGTTTGAGAGCTCGTTCATGGCGGTGTCCAGGGAGCAGCGCTCGAACTTGGCCATGCACCGGTTGATGGAATCGAAAAACACGCCGCTGTTGCCGTACAGGTTTTCGCGGTATTCGTCCGAATGTTTTTCCATCCCGGTGAGAAACCAGGTCACGGGTTCCATGAACGCGTCGTAATTCATCACGGAGTCCCACTGGTCTCCCATCATCCAGAGCGACGGATCGCCGTAGTGCTCGGCGATGATCACGCTGTCGGGGTTGGCCTCCTTGACGTTCTTCCGGAATTCCTTCCAGAACTGGTGGTTCACGGAAGGCTTCTGCGCGAGGTCGGCGGCGACGTCCAGCCGCCAGCCGTCCACCCGGTAGGGCTCCGAAACCCATTTTCTCCCGATCCTGAGGATTTCCTTCCACAGGCTCTCCGAGCTGTCGTAGTTCAGCTTGGGAAGAGTATCATGGTTCCACCATCCCGAGTAACTGTTGTTGTACGGCCAACCGTTCTCGTTTTTAAAGTAGAAATAGTCCCGGTAGGGGCTGTCCGCCGACACATACGCGCCCGGATCGTACCCTTCCCGGTTCTCATAGATTCTCTCGCGGTCCAGCCACTTGTTGAAAGACCCGCAGTGGTTGAACACTCCGTCGAGGATCACCCGCATGCCCCGGGCGTGTACCTCTTTCATGAAATCCGCGAAAAAGCGGTTGGACGCCTCCAGGTTTTCGGGGGAGGTGACTCTGCTGATATACCGCTCCGCGTGGCGGTTCGTATGGTCCTTCAGCTCCAGGCAGCGCCCCTCGTCCTTCGGGATCACCGTGAAATGGGGGTCGATATGATCGTAGTCCTGGATATCGTACTTGTGGTTTGAGGGTGAAACGAACAGCGGATTGAAGTAGATGACTTCCACTCCGAGATTCTGCAGGTAATCGAGCTTGTCCCACACGCCCTGAAGATCACCGCCGTAGAAGCGCGCTACGTCGAACGGAGCCGGCTTGCTGTTCCAGTCCCCGACTCTTTCCGCCTTTCTTCCCAGGTAAATATACTCGCCGCTCAGCACGTCATTGTCCGGATTTCCGTTCCTGAAACGGTCCGTAAATATCTGATAGATCACGGCGCCTTTCGCCCATTCCGGCGTGTGGAACCCCGGCGTCAGCCGGAAGCAGTTTTCCTGGCGCAGCGGCTGATCGGCGCCGAGTTTATTGTAACAGCAGGAATCCTGCCCGGAAAAGACCTGGAAATAATAGCGGATCTGCCGCTCCCTGACCGGAAGCACCGCTTCGTATCGGTCAAAGACAGCGTCGGATCCCGTCTTCTTCATCGGGACGGCCGCGCGCCCCGCGCGCAGCCAGACCGCGTCCGCGTTGTTTTTTGCGGTTCGGAAGCGTATGGTCACATCATCCCCCGGATCCGCTTCGGCAGGCGTCCGGTACTCTTCCGACTCGTCGCAGAAAAGCGCCGTCCTGTCTATTTTCCCCTGTTCAGACATTATCATCCTCCGGCTCTGCGGAAAGCTGAGCCGCCTCTCTCAAAATTTTCTGAATTCCCAGTCCCGGTTTTCTCCTTCTCCGTCAGGCGCGGCCGTCTTTCGGCCTGCCTGAAGCGGAAGCCGTTCGCCGGAAATCCGCCGGATTTCCGGCCCCGCTTTCTCCTTGTCCGTCAGGCGTTGTCGTCTTCTGTGCCGCCTGCGGCGGAAGCCTCTTCACTGAAAAAACCGTTGAATTCCTCGGTCCCGATTTTCTCCTTCTCCATCAGGACATCGGCGCAGCGGTAAAGAACGTCTTTATGTTCGTTAATGATCTTCTGCGCCTGGCTGTAGGCGTTCTTTACAATGTCCTGGATTTCCCGGTCGATCTGCGTGGCCGTAGCCTCGCTGTAAGAACGGCCGGCCATGAATCCGAGTTCGTCAGTGTTGTCGCTGTCCACGTAGTCGATCGGGCCCACGCTGTCGGACATGCCGTATTTCATCACCATTGAGCGCGCGATTTCCGTCGCCTGGCGGATATCCTGCGAAGCGCCGGTGGTGATATCGTCAAAAACCAGTTTCTCGGCAGCCCTGCCGCCGAGCGCGACAATGATCTGCTGTGCCATCTCGCCCTTCGTGCGGAACATTTCGTCCTCGCGCGGAAGCGGCATGGTGTAGCCGGCAGCCCCCGCTCCGGTGGGAATGATGGAGATGGTATGGACTTCGCCCGCGTCGGGCAGTTCGTGAATCAGGATCGCGTGGCCGGTCTCGTGAAAGGCCGTGATTCTCTTTTCCCGCTCGCTGATCAGGTGGGATTTCTTTTCCTGCCCGATGCCCACTTTCACGAAAGAGCGGTCGATATCGTCCTGTGTGATGAAAAGCCTGTGCTCCCGCGCGGTGAGAATCGCCGCCTCGTTCATCAGGTTTTCAAGGTCGGCGCCGGTGAAGCCGGCCGTCGTGCGGGCGACTTTTTTCAGATCCACATCGGAGCCCAGCGGTTTGTTGACCGAATGGACTTTCAGTATCTCCTCGCGCTCCTGGACGTCCGGACGGCTCACGACAACCTTGCGGTCAAAACGGCCCGGCCGCAGAATAGCCGGGTCCAGGATGTCCACCCGGTTGGTCGCGGCCATCACGATGATGCCCTCGTTTGTCCCGAAGCCGTCCATCTCGACCAGCAGCTGGTTCAGCGTCTGCTCGCGCTCGTCGTGGGCTCCGCTGACGCTTCCGAGGGAACGGCGCCGCGCCACGGCATCAATCTCATCGATGAAAATGATGCAGGGGGCGTTCTTCTTGGCCTGCGCGAAAAGATCTCTCACACGGGACGCGCCGACGCCGACAAACATCTCGACGAAGTCGGAGCCGGAAATCGAATAAAACGGGACTCCCGCCTCGCCGGCGACCGCCCGGGCCAGGAGCGTCTTGCCTGTCCCGGGCGCCCCCACCAGGAGAACGCCCTTGGGAATGCGCGCGCCGAGGCTGCTGTAGCGTTCCGGTTCCTTCAGAAAATCGACGATCTCGCCGAGGTCTTCCTTCTCTTCCTTCAGCCCGGCCACGTCGTCGAACGTCACTCTGCGGCTGTCCGGGGACGCGAGCTGCGCGTGGCTTTTGCCGAAACTGCTCATGGCGTTCCCGTTCTGCTGGATGGCGGCGCTCCGCCGATAGAGCAGGAACATGAAAAAGACGCAGATAGCCGCCGTCAGAATCAGCGGGAGAACAACCGAAGAAAACCAGTTGTCATGCGGAAGCCCGGTCATGGCCACGTCGATGTCCTGCTCCAGCAGGTCCTTCATCTCCGCGTCAATGTCCGGCACATACACATAATAATATTCCCCGTCCTTGTTCTGCAGCGTGATTCTTCCGGTAGGGACTTTGGTTCCGGGTTCGATCTGCGCTGAGCTGATCTCACCGGACTCGATCATTTCCCGGTAGCTGTTGTAGGTCAGCGTGCTGTGCTCGGTGTAACCGTGATGGAAAATCACAATGATGGCGGCGAGCGCAGCAATCAGTATCGCGTAGATCAGCAGGTTTGATGTTGTTTTTTTCAATGTATTCCGCTCCTGAAGCCAGGTTTAATCTGTTTTTACAACGCCGATGTAAGGCAGGTTTCGGTAGTGCTGGTCGTAATCCAGGCCGTAGCCGATGACGAAAGCGTCGGGAATCACAAAGCCGGTGTACTCCGGTTTGAACCCCTTGACCACGCGCCGGTCCGGTTTGTCCAGCAGCGTACAGATCTTCAGGCTGGCCGGCTTCCGGGAGAGCAGAAGTTCGCGCAGGCAGGCCAGCGTGTTGCCGGAATCGATGATATCCTCCACAATCAGGACGTCCTTGCCTTCGATCGACGAATCAAGGTCCTTCTTGATCTTCACGTTGCCGCTGCTCACCGTGCCCGATCCGTAGCTGGAAACGCACATGAAATCGATGGTGCAGGGGCAGGTGATCTGCTGGGAAAGAGCCGTGAGAAAATATACGCCGCCTTTGAGCACGCAGATCAGCTGGATTTCCTTCCCCGCGTAGTCTGCGCTGATCTGTTTTCCCAGCTCAGCCACTCTCTGACGAATCTGTTCTTCCGAAATCAGTACGGAAATCTGGTCACTCATCTTTATCCTTTCCCTGCGGCAGGAGCCGCAGCTCAGCCGTGAGAACTGTACGGGTTTCCCTGGTGATGAAAAAATATGGGCTCAGGCGGCAGCCGGGGATCCACAGGATATTGTCCCCCGACGCGAGAAGAGGCCAGCGGTCCCTGAGTCTCGCGGGAATCCGGAGATCTATCATGACGTCTTTCAGTTTTTTGGCCGAGCCGTCCCTGTTCACGCAGAAACGGTCGGACTGGCGCCGGAATCTGAGACAAACCGTATTAGCTATTTTACCATAATTCAGCATCGCAATACAACTGTCAGGGAAAACGGCATCCGCCGCAGGCGCGCTCTGGTTTCCGGAAAAATCCGGCGGTTCCGGGACAGCCGGAAGCGACAGTTTCAGGGAGAAGAGCTCCCGGTCAGGGACCTTCGGCCGGCAGTCTGCCACAAGGCGCAGGCCGCCGTATTCCCGGTACACGGAGATTCCCCCGGGAAGCCGCGTCCCGGCTGCCGGGCCGTTTGCGGCAAGCCGGAGAATTTCGCGGATTCTCTCCCGGGAAAGATCGCGGAGCGGTGCGCCGAGGCCGCGGAGCCCCTCCGTCACAGCGTAGGCGGATTCCAGTTCCGTCCCCGAAAGCGCCGACGGGGGAACGAACACGGAACAGGGTTCCAGGAGGCTTCGGATCTGTTCCCGGAGAACCCGCTCCGGATCGGAGATGCGGCGCGGCCTGTCTTCCAGGCCGTCTCGCCGCGGCAGATCAGTCTCCTGCCCCGCTCTCAGCGGAAAGCCGCCGCTCTGGACAGCCTCCGGGTGGGAGCCGCCGCCCCGCTCCGTTTCCTGCGGCAGGCCGATTTTCTGGGCGATCTCCTGGCGCAGGCCGCCACCTTGCTCTGTTTCCGGAGGCAGGCCGATTTTCCGGTCCGCCTCCGCCCGCAGCAGGGCGTCCGCCTGCCGGAAGTCCTGCGCCGCGGACGCGATGTGTTCCACCGCGCGCGGACGGATTTTCTCGAGTTCCGGAAGGATTCTGTGCCGGACCGCGTTGCGCGTATAACTGTCGTCGCCGTTGGTGGCATCCGTCCTCCAGGAAATTCCCTGCCCGGTCAGCCACTCCTCGATCTCCGCTCTCCGCACGCACAGGAAAGGATGAATCACTCTTCCGTTTTTCGGGAGCATTCCGGCCATCCCCCGGATGCCTGTTCCGCGGATCAGGTTCATGAGAACCGACTCCGCCTGGTCGTCCATGTGATGGGCCGTCGCGATGAGAGCGGCGTTTTCCCGCGCGCGGACCTCCTCAAAAATCTCATATCTCGCGCGGCGTCCGGCTTCCTCCTCACTCAGTCCCTTCTCTTTCGCCTCCCGCGGAATATCCCGGGAGAAGCAGAAAAGTTTCACGGAGTTCTCCGCGCAGAGTTCCTTCACCGCGCTTTCATCCGCGTCAGCCTCTGCCCCGCGGATTCCGTGATGGACGTGAACAGCGGTGATCCTCAGCCGGTATTTCTGCCGCAAGGCGCAGAAAAACAGAAGAAGAGCTGTCGAATCCGCCCCGCCGGAAACCCCGGCAATCAGGGAATCTCCGGGTGCGAACAGGTTTTCCGCCTGCGAAAACCGCTCTACTTTTGCGACGAAACCGCCGTCTCCTCCGGCATCGATCATTGCTCAGCCTCCATTTCTGCGCGGTGAAATCTTCTTTCGTTTCACCGGGGCCGGACGGCCAAAACCGCCGCTAAGCTGCATCCGCCCTTCTGCGGACCCGCGCAAAGTTCTGCGCCTGCCTGTTCCCGCTGACGAAATGCATCCGCCCTTCTGCGGGCCCGCGCAAAGTTCTGCGCCTGCTTGTTTGTTCCCGCTGACGAAATGCGGGCGCCCTTCTGCAGGCCTGCGGAAAGTTCTTTACGGCGGATCCTGCATGCTTCTCCGCCGGCCCGCGGAAAGTCCCCGAAAGAGTTCCCGTCAGCAGAAATCCCGCTTTCCGGATAATGAAAAAAAGCGGAGAAAGCAATCGCTTTCTCCGCCCGTGAGATTCAGCGTATCGGCGTTATTCGCCGCGTATGGAAATCTCGTTGTCTTTGAGAAGTCCCAGATGAGATCTTGCGTAAAGCTCTACGAATTCATCGCTTTCAACATAGTCCTGGTATTCTTCCAGGTCTTCCGTGCGCTGGTTTTCTTCCGCAATCTGCTCCTGCAGCTCTTCTGCCTGCTGCCTGTACTTTTCAGTGCGGACTGAAAGATCATGCGCGAAATATAATGCCATCGCTGAAAGAAGGACTGCTGTCGCGGGGATCAAAACCATGAACAGCCGCGTAACCTTTTTATTCAGAGCCTGCAGCGGCTTTTTGCTGCGCTTTCTGTATTTCTCAATCGAAACCGGCTCTGACTGCCGGTACTGCCGCTGTCTGTTATCCATGTGCTTCATTCCCCTGAAAGCTGTAATTCCGCTCTGCCGGAAACCCTGCCGCACTGCGGCGGCCTCTGTGCTTACAGATAGCGGAAAAGTTCTTTCGCGTCATCCTTCCGGACGGAGTCTTCCACTGAAAGGACTTCAGCTTTTACGGTTCTGGTACCGAAACTGATCTCAATGATATCGGAAGGCTTTACCTCGGCCGATGCCCTCGCCGGTTTGCCGTTGAGCAGAACCCGCCCCGCATCACAGGCTTCGTTGGCCACCGTTCTTCTCTTGATCAGGCGTGATACCTTCAGATACTTATCCAGTCTCATTTCTGATGTTACGGAAGATTACTTGTTGACAGCTTCCTTCAGAGCCTTGCCTGCCTTGAACTTCGGGTTCTTGCTGGCAGCGATGGTCATGGTCTCGCCGGTACGCGGATTTCTGCCCTCTCTCTTCGCGCGGGTGGAAACCTCAAAAGTTCCGAAACCGACAAGGGAAACCTTGTCACCCTTTGCAAGGCTGTCAGAAACAACCTTTACGAAAGCCTCAACTGCCTTCTCGGCATCAGCCTTCTTTAAACTGCTCTCCTCAGCAACTGCTGCTACGAGTTCCTTCTTATTCATTGGTATGTCCTCCTGGTTTGTTTTCTAACCTTATTTCCCGCTAAAAAGCGGCAGCGACCGACGGGTTTCCGATAAAATCGCTATGAATGTTATAAAGGCTGGACATTGGTTTGTCAAGCCGGCGAACGCCAGAATTCACAAAATATCCGCAAAAAACGGGCATTTTCGTGCCGCCGGGCGTCAGGAAGGGGGCCGGCTTGAAATCCGAGTAAAACGATGGTATTATAGGATTATTCGAGTGATCCGTATTCCGCATCCTGCGCCAGGCAGATGCCGGAGGGTTCTCCATCCGAAAAGGAATACAGCGGAAAGGCAATAACCGATGAAAATATCTACGAAAGGAAGATACGCCCTGCGGATGCTCCTGGATCTCGCCGAGCATCAGGAGGACGGTTTTATCGCGCTCAAGGAAATCGCCGCGCGGCAGAATATCTCCAAAAAGTATCTGGAACAGATCGTTCCGCTGCTGAACCGTTTCGATATCCTGATCACCAACCGCGGCTACCGGGGAGGGTATAAGCTGGCCAAAAGCCCGGATCAGTACAAGGTAGGGGATATTCTGCGCATTACCGAGGGGAGCCTCGCTCCCGTGAGCTGCCTCGAGCAGAACCCCAACCAGTGCCCGATGAAAGACGAGTGCGCAACCCTGCCCATGTGGGAAGGCCTGAATAAGGTCATCACCGATTATCTGGACGGGATGACCCTGCAGGATCTGCTGGACAACAAGCACGCGGAGTTCGTGAACGATTATGTCATCTGACGCGGTGAGCTTCCTGAAGCGCTTGCAGCTCTTAAAGCTCTTGAAGCTCCTGAAGTTTCGGGATTTCCGCGGATTCCGGACTTCCAACGGAAAAATTTGCGCCGCCGGGTATACTGGATAACGGCGCACTGCAGAACGGCCGGGAACACATTCTGGTGTTCCCGGCCGTTCTTTTCAGGTGAAAAGCGGTGTGGAAAGGTAGCGGTCCCCGGTGTCCGGAAGCAGGGCGACAATGGTCCTGCCCTTGTTCTCCGGGCGCTTTGCGAGCTGGATTGCCGCCCACACGGCCGCGCCGGAAGAGATGCCCACGAGCACGCCTTCCTTTCTGCCGATATCTTTGCCGACCGCGAAGGCATCCTCGTTCTCTACCGCAATGACCTCATCATAAATCTTTGTGTCCAGTGTATCCGGGACGAACCCGGCGCCAATGCCCTGAATCTTGTGCGGCCCCGCGTGTCCCTTGGAAAGTACCGGGGAGCCCGCCGGCTCTACAGCCACAACCTTCACTTCAGGCTTCTTCCCTTTCAGATATTTCCCGACGCCGGTCAGCGTTCCGCCTGTGCCCACGCCAGCGACAAAAATATCGACGGTCCCGTCGGTGTCATCCCAGATTTCCGGCCCTGTCGTCGCCTCATGCGCCGCCGGGTTTGCCGGGTTCACAAACTGGCCCGGGATAAAGCTGTTCGGAATCTGCTTCGCCAGCTCGTCCGCCTTCGCGATCGCGCCTTTCATGCCCTTTGCGCCTTCCGTCAGCACGATCTCGGCCCCGTATGCCTTGACCAGAGTGCGGCGCTCAACGCTCATCGAATCCGGCATAACGATGATGGTGCGGTATCCGCGGCTCGCGGCGACCATCGCCAGGCCGATTCCCGTGTTGCCGCTGGTCGGCTCAATGATCACCGAGCCCGGGACAAGCCTGCCCTTCTGCTCCGCGTCGACGATCATCGCGTAGGCAACGCGGTCCTTGACACTGCCGGCCGGATTGAAGTACTCCAGCTTGGCGACAATTCTGGCTTCCGTCTTATACTCTTCCTCAATGTGCTTAAGCTCCAGAAGCGGGGTGTGTCCGATTAAGTCCGTAACCTTCTCGTAAATCTGCATTTTTTATCTCCTTTCGGCAGCCTCATCCTTCCGTTTCCGCCCGCCGTCTGCCGCGCCGCGCACTCAGTTTCAGCGCCGCCGCGGCATCCGTCTTTCCCGGGCGTCCCGCGGAATAATCCAGACCGGCTGATCTGATGCTGTGTATGCGGTGCCGGGCACCGCGCTGCTGTCTTTGAAGCAGTAAATACTATTTACCTAGTAATTTACTGGACATTATGCTAACACAGTTCCCGCACCCTGTCAACAAAAAAATCGGTGAGTTTTCCCAAAAATTTACGGGAAATTCTCATCGGACAGAACCGCTCTCCCCGGTATTCTTATTCTCATCGTGCGCGGAATCTTCCATGTTTTCCCCGTCGGCCGCGGCTTTCCCGTCGGCTGTGTATCTCCTGTCTGCCGCTGCTTTCCCGTCTGCAGCAGCCTTTTCTACTCTCTCCGCTGACGGCAGTCCGTCTCTGTGAAACAGGCTCCCGGCAAAATGTCCGCAGGCGCGGATTCCCTTCCAGATCCATCCGGACGCCTGATGCACCAGAAAGCCCGACCCGAATGACAGGCCGAAAACCGCCGCGGTACACAGAAGGCCTCTCCACCAGTATTCGGAAGGCGGGTATTTCCCGTACTGCCAGCGGTAGATCTTCTGGTCGAACACGCAGGAAATCAGATACATCTCAAGGCTCACAGCGGAAATGTGCTTCGCCATGAACTTCAAAACACTGCTTTTTGTCCTGATCCGGTATACCGCCAGAAACAGAAGCACCGCGCTCGCAGCAGTCACAAGATGGCTGTAGGTCATCGTGTATCCGTCGTAGAACTTTGTCTCCGCTCCCCCGGTCCTGCTGTCAACGACTGCAGCGAAAAAGCCCAGCGCAATGGAGACGGCAATGGCCGGGATTCTCCTGACTGTCGGCTGGTAAGTCCTGATCCAGCAGCCGATCAGGTAGTAGGTGATAAACCACAGATTCACCCAGAAGCCCGGCAGCAGATGCATCGCCGTCTCCCCGTCGAATTTGAAGGAATTCAGCGTGGTCGGCAGAAAAGTGATGGAAATCATCACGATCAGGAGCGCCGCGCGGCTTTTTTTATTCTCCAGGGCGTTCCAGAGTTTGTTGATGAACGGGCTCATCAGGTCCAGGCCGATGTACATGTTGACGTACCAGCTGTAGTTGGCGAGGTCGAAGCTGAAGAAATCGACCGCCCACGCGTACGCGGATTTATGCTGCCCGGCGATCCGGACGTCATAGAAAAGGCAGATAAAGGAGATGATCACCCAGCTGATAATGATGACCGGAAGGGAATGGTAATAGCCTTTCTTATATTCTTTCCCGCATTTGAGACAGCCGGTAAGCATGAGAAACAGCGGCACGCAGGTCAGGCAGATGCAGCGGACAGCCGCCGCGGCAATCATCGCGGGACCGGCGACCTGCCGGCTGTAAAAACCGTTTCTCAGAAAAAAATGCAGCCAGAACAGCAGGCATAAAGCCATGATCCTGACGCAGTCAAGCCCGAAAAGTCTCCTTTTCATGGCGGAAATCCTCCCCCTTCCGAAGTTCCTTCCATTATGATGTACTGGTATAAAAGTATAGCACCGGCCCGTCTGCCCTGCCAGCTCAATTTGCGCGTACCGCCAAAAAAAGCTATACTGTAGTGTACCCGTTTTGGGCATGAAGGAAACCGGAGGATCAGAAAGAATTGGCAGGAGAAAAGGCACTGATTGCGATGAGCGGCGGGGTGGATTCCAGCGTAGCCGCCTATCTGATGATGCAGCAGGGATACAGCTGCACGGGGGCTACCATGCGTCTCTACACCAACGAAGAGATCGGCGTTCCGAAAGGACACACCTGCTGTTCGCTGGACGACGTCGCCGACGCGAGAAACGTATGTTTCCGGCTGGGCATCCCCTACTATGTCCTGAACTTCTCCGACCATTTCAGGGAGAAAGTCATCGACCGGTTTATCCATGCCTACGAGAACGGGATGACGCCGAACCCCTGCATTGACTGCAACCGGTTTCTGAAATTCGACACGCTTTTCCGCCGGGCGGAAGAGATGGGCTGCAGCAAGGTGGCAACCGGTCATTACGCGAGGGTGATGCAGGATCCTCAGTCTGGGCGGTGGCTTCTGGCCAGAGGTCTGGATCCCTCAAAGGATCAGAGCTATGTGCTCTACACGCTCACACAGAAGCAGCTGTCCATGGCAGCTTTCCCGCTGGGCGGCCTGACCAAGACGTACGTCCGGGAAATCGCGGAGCAGCAGGGCTTTGTCAACGCGCACAAGCACGACAGCCAGGATATCTGCTTTGTTCCGGACGGCGACTACGCGGGATTCATCGCCCGCACCTCAGGCCGCGAATACCCGGAAGGCGATTTCGTCGACCTGAAGGGCAATGTCGTCGGGCGTCACAAAGGCATCATTCACTACACGATCGGCCAGCGCAAGGGGCTGGGCCTGGCGATGGGGCATCCGGTATTCGTGTGCGGCATCGACCCGGTGAAAAACCAGGTCACGGTATGCAGCGGCGAAGAGCTTTTCTCCCGTCACCTGACCGCCGGGGATATCAACCTGATCGCCGTGGATAACCTGAACACTCCGCTCCGCGTCAAAGCCAAGGTGCGCTACCGCCAGGAGGCCCAGTGGGCAACCGCGGTGCAGACCGGGGCCGACACACTGGAACTGATGTTCGACAAGCCTCAGCGCGCGATCACCGCAGGGCAGGCCGTCGTTCTCTACGACGGCGATATTGTTGTTGGCGGCGGAACCATCACCGGCAGATAATCCGGCGGAAGCCCGGCCGGCTGCAGGAATACCGCCAGAAACCCGTTGGATCTCCCCGGCAGAAAGCGCGCAGCGCTTCCTTTCGGCCGCAGGGCAGTCTCCGCCCGGATGATTCCGGGCCGGAAAAGAACAGCAGGCAAAACTTTATTCTCTAATATTTCAGAAAGAAGGCAATACTGATGAAAACAGCAGTCAGATATTATTCGAGATCCGGGCATACCAAAGCAGTCGCGGAAGCCATCGCCAAGGAAGCCGGTGTTGAGGCGGTTTCCGTGAGCGATCCCGAAGCGGCGCTCACCGAAAAGGCCGATGTTCTGTTTGTGGGCGGCGCGCTCTATGCTTACGGGCTGGACCAGCACCTGAAGACCTGGCTCACGGATCTTCAGCCCGACAAGGTAGGGAAGGCTGTCGTCTTCTCCACTTCATGGATTTCAAAGCACGCGCTGGATCTGATCAAAAACGCGCTGACCGCAAAAGGCATCCAGGTGGAGACCCAGACGTTCTACGCCAAGGGAAATCCGGGCGAAGAGCAGCTGAAGGCCGCTGCCGAATTCGCGAAAAAATTCCTCTGATCCGGTATACCGGACGAAGGTCTGAAAACAGCTGAAAAACTCCCGGGGAGTCTCCGGCCCGTTCCGGAGATTCCCCGGGAAATTTTTTCGGAAATCTTGATTTTCTTCTGTCTTTATGATACATTGACAGCGTTATGATATAGGGATGGATTCCCGAGTGGCCAAAGGGGACAGACTGTAAATCTGCTGCAGATTGCTTCGGTGGTTCGAATCCACCTCCATCCATTTCCGGGCACAGTGATCTGTGCCCGGAATTTTTCAGCCGGCGTGGCGGAACAGGCAGACGCCCGGGACTTAAAATCCCGTGAGTAGCGATACTCGTACCGGTTCGATCCCGGTCGCCGGCATTTATGATTGGCCAAGAGCCAAAGCTATAACATCATTACCGACTATTGGTTACCTGACTGCTGCGGGATAACCCACGGGCTTTTCTGGAGAGCAGTCTTAAATGTCGTCCTTTCCATAACTCCATTTACAGCAAATGATCAGCCCATCCTGATTTCATGGAGCATCTTCTCGAGCATCTCCTCTTTCGTCATTTCATCCACATAAAATAAATGTCCGTCCATAGTAACATTATTTTTTGCTTCATCGAGACCGGATGCATACTCGATGACTAATGCATTAATCTCCTTACTGAATGCAGTTATAATAAAATAGGAGTTATCTTTTTTTGGTAGAAGTATTCTACTTTGCCTACTTTGATTTTCGGATATATTTCAGCCAGTTTATTCTCAATATATCCCTGATACTCTATAGCCTTTTTTGAGAAATCATCTTTTGGATCGCTCATCCTTAACCTCCCCATTTACTGTAAAACGACAATAGGATTTCAAATTGAACGATAATGTTCAATGTTTCATTATGCAAGTACTTTTTATGTCATTACCTGGCGCGGCAGAAGAAATATCGCCCAGTGATCATCTGCCGCCGGTTCCATTTTCGCATATAAAAAGCCCCACGGATATCGGATGTCCGTAGGGCAGTAAAAACGCACTTCCGCAGGTCTGCCTGTTACTGGCCGTCCTGCGGCTCTCCGTCATCATAATCGTCCGCGGCGCCAGCATCTTCCTCTGTGTCGGGCGCATCATCGTAGTACTCCTCGCGCTCGCGGCGTGCCCTCTCTGCGCGGATCCTGGCTGCTCTTCTGCGCTCGGCTTCCTCATCCTCGACATGCTCGGTCATCTTTTTGAAATATGTGCCGCCCCTTGCCAGATAGCGGATAGCCAGAATCAGCATCACAATAGTCAGGATCACCAGAATCACGCTGATCACCAGCACGGCAAATGTGCCGGCGGCTCCCAGAGTATCCAGTAAACTCTGAAGATCGACAGTACTCATAATCTCCTCCTCTGCGTCGATACGTCCTGTTTGCTTTTTCCGGAAGCGCTGAACCCGCTGCAGGGGGTTCCGGCGGAATTCGTTGGCGCGGACTGCATTCCGCGTAAATTTCAGGTGTACCGAAAGCCGATTCGCGCGCAGGCGCGTTGCGCGGCAGTTCAGCGGGCTGTCCGAAAAAACAGTTTCTGCGCTTTATTATAAAACAGAAAGCGCTGAAAATCTATAAATCCGCAGGCGTGAAGACAGATTTCATCTGCATTTTTCATCGATTTTGCGACGACGTATCTGTCCGCGGATGGGGAAACAACGTGCGGTGGAGTACCTGTCCCCGCCCAGCGGGGAAACAGCGTGCTGAACAGTTCCTCCAACGGAGCCAATTGGTACCTGTTCCCGCTCATCTGGAAAACAGCGTGATGAACAGCTTCTCCAACGGCTCCAGCTGGTACCTGTCCCGCCGAGCGGGAAAACAGCGCAGTATTGCTTTGTTTGCGGAGGCATTTGAAATGGGAAGCACCTTCCCCTCTGACGGGAAGGCGGGACTCCTCCAAACCATGAATTTTTGTTCACAAAGCTATACAAACTCCCGATTTTATGCTATCTTACGCTCAAACCTTTTCTGCGCGAGGAAGCGGAAAAGGCTAGCGCCCGGACCATTTATGGTTGACGAGGACCGCGGCTATCGAAAGATTCGGCGGATGCCGCGGCGGACCGGTGCTCCGTCAGGGAAAAGCAAAAAACAGAATGAAAACTGCAACAGATCTTTTCCCAAACACCACAAACAGGTTTAACCTGAAATTTCCGGCTTCAAATCAGGCTTCGAATCATTCGATGAAGCAGGACCCCGTCAATATCGGATCTGATCCCTGTCAGTATCATCCGTTCAGATTTCAAATCAGTATCGGATCAGATCCCGTCAATCCACGAAGCGGAATTCGCGTCAGTAACCTATCAGCTCCGGATCATTCCCGGATCAGGCCCTGTCAGTGTCAGATCGGACTTCGAACCAGCAATCAGATCAGGCATCGGATCAGTCGATGAATCAGGCTTCTGAAGGAGGCCTTCTTAAAGTCAGCCTCAGCGCAGGCAGCAATGATCCCTTCAATACGCAGTATGCCGCCTGGGGAAGATTCAAATCATCAAATTTTATCCAAGGAGAGAATATTATGTGTGGAATTTCCGGATATATCGGCAATGAACAGGCTGCCCCGATTCTTCTGGACGGCCTCACCAAACTGGAGTACAGAGGGTATGACTCGGCGGGACTCGCCGTCAGGAACGACGAGACCAATGAGATCGAGATCGTGAAAGCCAAGGGACGGCTCAAAGTCCTGAAAGAGAAAACCAACGACGGCCTTTCGCTGCACGGGACCTGCGGAATCGGCCACACCCGCTGGGCGACCCACGGGGAGCCGTCCGAGAATAACGCCCATCCCCACATCTCGCAGGACAGCGAGGTTGTCGGCGTTCACAACGGCATTATCGAAAACTATCAGGAGCTGAAGGATAAACTGACCCGCCACGGCTACACCTTTTATTCCGAGACGGACACGGAAATCGCCATCAACCTAATCGATTATTACCTGAAAAAATACGGCGAAGGGCCGGTGGACGCCCTCTCCCGCTCCATGATGCGCATCCGCGGTTCCTATGCCCTTGCGGTCATGTTCAAATCCTGCCCGGATGAGCTTTACGTGGCCAGAAAAGATTCCCCGCTGATCGTCGGCGTCAGCGGAGACAATACCTACGCGGCGTCCGACGTCCCGGCGATCCTCAGGTACACGCGCACCGTGTATTATATCGGCAACAACGAGATCGGAAAGCTTGAACGCGGCAAGGTAACGTTTTACAATATTGATCAGGAAGTCATCGATAAAGAGCCCGTGGAAGTGAAGATGGACGAAAAAGCCGCCGAGAAATGCGGCTTCGAGCACTTCATGATGAAGGAAATCCACGAGCAGCCCAAGGCAGTCCGCGACACCATCCACTCCGTTCTCAGGGACGACGGTACGCTGGACTTCTCCGCCGTCGGGCTCACCGACGAAGACATCCGCTCCTTCACCCAGATCGTGCTGATCGGCTGCGGCAGCGCCTACCATGTCGGCGTCGCCCTGCAGTACATTTTCGAGGACCTGGTCGAAATCCCGGTCCGCGTGGAGCTGGCCTCGGAATTCCGGTACCGCAAAAATCTTCAGGCGCCCGGCGCTTTGGCGATCATCATCAGCCAGTCCGGCGAAACCGCCGACACCCTGGCGGCTCTCCGCAAGGCAAAGGAAGAAGGCACCCGGACGCTCGGCATTATCAACGTCGTCGGTTCGACCATCGCCCGTGAGGCGGACAGCGTTTTCTACACGCTCGCAGGTCCTGAAATCGCCGTCGCGACGACCAAGGCCTACAGCACCCAGCTCGCCGCCGGTTACCTGCTCGCCGTGCAGTTCGCGCATGTGCGCGGAAAGATCGACGACAGCCGCTTTGCCGAACTGGTGGACAGCATCGCCCAGCTCCCCGAAAAGATCCAGAAAGCGCTGGAGGACAAGGAGAGAATCCAGTGGTTCGCCTCCAAGTACGCGAGCGCAAAGGATGTTTTCTTTATCGGGCGCGGCATCGACTACGCCATCTCGATGGAAGGCAGCCTGAAGCTCAAGGAAATCAGCTACATCCATTCCGAAGCCTACGCTGCCGGCGAGCTCAAGCACGGCACCATCAGCCTGATCGAAAACGGGACGCTGGTCGTCGGCGTGCTGACGCAGCCCGCGCTGTATGAGAAAACCTTAAGCAACATGGTCGAGGTGAAATCCAGAGGCGGATACCTGATGGGGCTGACGACCTACGGCAACTATAACATTGAAGATACGGCCGATTTCACGGTGTATATCCCGAAAACCGACCCGTACTTCGCAACCAGCGTGGCGATCGTTCCTCTGCAGCTTTTCGCCTACTACCTGTCCGTGGCCAAAGGTCTGGACGTCGATAAGCCGAGGAACCTCGCCAAGAGCGTAACAGTAGAATAATCGGAGAATAACAGTCATGAAAACAGATGTGCTCCTCAGAGACGGCTGGACCCTGTCCGACGGGTCCGGCCGCAGGCTGGCTTCCGGCTCCGTGCCGTGTTCCGTCTGCTCCCTGCTTCTGGACGAGGGGAAGATGGAAGATCCCTTCTACCGGGAAAACGAGCTGCCCGCCCTGAAACTGGCGGACAGCGATTACCTGTTCATCACCGATTTCACCGTCAGCGCGGACCTGGCCGCCCACGAAAAGATCAGCCTCCGTTTCGACGGAATCGACACGCTCTCGGAGATCCGGCTGAACGGCGTCCTGCTGGGGCAGACCGACAACTTTTTCCGCGCTTGGGAATATCCGGTCAGGGACCTGCTCCGCCCCGGAGTCAACCATCTCGAGGTTCACATCCAGTCCCCGACCAGGTTTGCGGCGGCAGCGGCGGAAGCCGGCAAAGATGACGCGCTCACGGGATCCACGGACGCCATGCCCGGCTTCATGTATCTGCGCAAGCCCGCCTGCATGTTCGGATGGGACTGGGGTCCCCGTCTTCCGGACGAGGGAATCTGGAAACCTGTGCACCTGACGGGCTGGGACACCGCCCGGATTTCGGACGTCCGGATACTCCAGCATCATGAAAACGGAAGGGTCTGGCTCAAAGTGCAGGTGCAGGCGGAAGACTGCTCCGGTCGGAAGTTCGCCGTGGAAAACGGAACAGAGCGGACATCCGGATCCGCCGCTGACGATGCCGGCGGGCTGAAGACCAATAGCCTTCCCGACGGCAGCGCCGGCGAGCTGAAGGCTGACAGTCCTCTCGACGGCGGCGCCGCGGGTGCGCGGATGGGAAAAAGCTGGTATGTCACGCCGGACAGCCGCTGGGACTACAGCGACAGCCCGGCTCCCGGTCTCCGCGCCGAAATCACCCTGGTCTCGCCGGAGGGAAAGCCTCTGTGCCCGCTCGCCGCGGGGGTGTACACCGAAGTTCCGCATCCGCGGCTCTGGTGGCCGAACGGCCTCGGGGAGCAGCCTCTTTACACGGTAAATATCGAGCTGAGGAAAACGGACGGAGCAGGCGGTGCCGGACAGGCTTCCGGCCCTTCGCCCGTTCTGGACACCGCTCTCCGCAAAATCGGCCTGCGCACGCTGACAGTCCGCCGGGAAAAAGACCAGTGGGGCGAATCCTTCGCGCACGAATGCAACGGGCAGACTTTCTTCGCGATGGGCGCGGACTATATCCCCGAGGACAATCTGTTCTCCCGCGTCACGCCGGCGCGCACCCGCAGGCTTCTGAAAATCTGCCGGGACTGCCACTTCAACGTGATCCGGGTATGGGGCGGCGGCGCCTACCCGCAGGACTGGTTCTACGACCTGTGCGATGAGTACGGCATCGTCGTGTGGCAGGATTTCATGTTCGCCTGCGCCGATTACCCGTTCACGGCGCCTTTCCTGGCGAACGTCACGCAGGAAATCCGCGAAAACGTGCGCCGGCTGCGCCATCACGCTTCCCTGGGGCTCTGGTGCGGAAACAATGAGATGGAGATGTTCACCGCCGGCTATCCGCGCGAGGGGCATGAAAAAATCCAGGCCAGCTATATCAGGCTGTACGAATATGTCATCCCACAGATTCTGCAGGAGGAAGATCCCAACACCTTCTACTGGCCGTCCTCCCCGTCCTCGGGCGGATCCTTCAGGGACCCGAACAGCCCCGACGCGGGCGACGTCCACAACTGGGACGTCTGGCACGGAAGCGCGCCGTTCACGGATTACCGGAAGCACATGTTCCGCTATCTCTCGGAATTCGGCTTCCAGTCCTTCCCGTCCCTGCGAACCGTTGAGTCGTTCACCGCGCCGGAAGACCGAAACATCTTTTCCCGCGTGATGGAGCGCCACCAGCGCAATGCCAACGCGAACGGGAAGATCCTGACGTATCTCTCGCGCACCTATCTGTATCCGTCCAGCCTCGATCTGCTGATCTACGCCTCACAGCTCATGCAGGCCGACGCCATCCGCTACGGCGTGGAGCATTTTCGCAGGAACCGCACGGACAACCGGTGCATGGGCGCCATCTACTGGCAGCTCAACGACATCTGGCCGGTGGCTTCGTGGGCCTCGGTGGATTACTACGGCCGCTGGAAAGCGCTGCAGTACAGCGCAAAGCGCTTTTTCGCGCCGGTGATGATCTCGTGCGAGGAGAACTGCGAAATCACCAACCGTTCCTCCGTAGTCGAACTTCCCGGCCCGAACGTCTCGGACGCGCGCCTGTGCGTGACGAACGAGACTTGGGATGAAGTAAGCGGCACCGTGGAATGGGAGCTGCGCTCCGCTGAATCCGAAATTCTCGAAAGCGGTTCGGAAGAAATCACCGTGGAGCCGTTCTCCAGCCGGTGGCTTGACCGCAGGGATTTCTCGGACACGGATTTTCTGTCCAACCACCTGACTTACCGGTTCGTCTCCGGAGGGAAAACCGTCAGCGAGGGCTCGGTGCTGTTCACGGCGCCGAAGCACTATCATTTCGCGGACCCGGGGCTGACCGTAGTCCGGGACGGGGACTCCGTCACGGTTGCCTCCCGCGCCTGGGCCCGCGGAGTGGAGATCTACAGCCCCGATTCCGATTTCGTGCTCAGCGACAACTTCTTCGACATGGAGGCCGGAAAGAAGACCGTGCGGATCACGGAAGGCAGCCCGAAAACGCTGAAAGTGCGTTCCGTTTACGATATCCGGTGAGCAGCAGCCCGACAGGCCGGGTGCCTGCAGGACTGACTGCCGGCTGCGGATACTCCTCAGCGTTAACGGCAGCATCGGATATCAGGCGGCTTCCCGAAAAGCTGTCCGGCTGCCGAAGAATCAGGCGGACCACCCGGGACTGCGTGGGAAATTGTCTGTGCGGACGCCGGCGTGGACGAACGGATCAGGACCGCCCGGAACATCGGGGGAAAGTGTGAATTCGTGAATGAAATTCTTGGTCGGCTGACGTGTTTTCTGATCGGCGCGGCCTGCGGCTCTTTTCTGACCGCGGAGGCCGTCGCCCGGAAAACTGCCGGCAAATCTTCCTTTGAGATCGGGACGGGCAATCCCGGCATGGCCAACATCATGGCCCAGCTGGGTTTTGTCCCCGGAATCATCGTGCTGGCCGGCGATCTGGGCAAAACCATCGCCGCCTGCCTGATTTCCTATCTTCTGTTCAGCAAAGCCATCGGCCCGATCTCCCTGTTTTACGCGGGGCTTGGCGCAACAGTCGGGCACTGCTTTCCCGCATGGCACCGTTTTCGCGGCGGGAAAGGCGTTTCCTGCTGCTGCATGGCGCTGTTTCTGATTTCTCCGCTGTGGGGCCTGCTTGCCGACGTCCTCGGCATGCTGGTCGTCTTCTTTACACAGTATCTGTGCCTGGGCGGCGCCGCCATCCCGATGTTTTTCATTCCCCCGGCGTTTGTGATCTATGGCCCGGAGGGCGGCGTTCTGGCCATTATACTGGCCGCGCTCTGCTTTTACGAACACTGGCCGGCGATCCGCACCATTCCTTCCGGAAACTGTCCGAAGAACGACGTGTGGGGGAAAATCCGGGAAGGAATTTCCTCTCTCCGGGAGAAGCGCTCCCCGGAGAACCGCTGATCCTCTCTCAGGCAGAAGTATTCGCCGAAGAATCGCTGGTCCTCTCTCAGGGAGAAGCGTTCCCCGGAGAACCGCTGGTTTTATCTCTGGCAGAAGCGTTCCGCCACCTCCGAAGAACCGCTGGCCGGAAGGCCTCCTGTTCCGGGTCTGATTCACCCGGATTTTGGTTTTGAATTCTGAAAGAATGTCTTATTCTGTATTTTCTATATTATCTGTATTCATGGCGCCCGCCTCCCGGCGGGCGTCTTTTCTTTTTCCTTCCTCCTCCTACAATAAAGTCAGGGTATAGAGAACCCAACAGCCAGCTGGATCTGCATCCTTCATTGCTAAAGCCTTGCTCTTCTCTCTTCTTTTCTCTCTTCTTTTCTCTCTTCTTTTCTCTCTTCTCTTCTTTTCCTACCCTTTGCATTTCCTATCCCATATTTCGCTTTTCTTTTCCTATATCCCGTCCTTTTACCTGCAGAAATCTGAAAGAATTTTTCACAGTTCAGACACAATTTGCCGCCGCGCCGCCGTGAACACCTTATCGAATTGTGATATACTGAACACTATCGTACTCGCGGCGGGAATTTCCGCCGCCAGTTCAGGAAAGGAGGATCGGCACTCCTCCCGCGCCTGCCGATTCAACAGGCCGTTCAGCGCGGGATCACTGCCGTCAGAAGTTTGAAAACATTTTTCACTCAGCTAAAAAAACCGGCGAAGTTCATTCCCACCGCGGTCACCGTCGCGGCAGCGGTGATCTTCTCCGCTCTGGCTCTCAAAAACGATCCCACCGGGATGAACCCGAACTTATTGCTTCTGATCATCGTCGGGCTCACCGCCGCCAGCTTTCTCCTGATCATGACGCCGGACAGGCTGCCGCTGCCGTTCGCGATTCCTCTGACCGCGGTGCTGCCTGTCCTGTTCTTCATCCTCATGGAAAGCTACACCCATCTGATCTGGGGCGAGGGGACGACGATCAAGGCCATGAAGCAGGACGCCATCATTCTCAACCTGATTTTCTATTACCTGCTGTTCCTGCTGCTGTTCTTCCTGACCGCCCGGGCTTCCCTGGCGCTGCGCATCGAGGAGATCATCGCCTGGGGATTCGGCATGGCCAACTATTTCGTCATCGAGTTCCGCTCGACGACGCTGCAGCCCTGGGACTTCCTCTCCATCGGGACCGCGCTGTCGGTAGCCGGGGAGCAGTCGTGGTCCAAGGTCTTTACCATGCGCTACGCGGTCATCACGATGATGCTGCTGACGCTGTTCTATGTCTGCGGAAAAACGTACAAGGTGCGGCTCACCGAATGGTCGCGCCGCCTGAAGCACGGAAAAGCCGTCAACATCATTTCGCGCCTCGCGCTTTTCGGCATCACGCTGATTCCCTCTTATATGTACCTCAACACGCTGTGGGACCCGGACGTCGCGGACAAATACGAGGGCCTGGACGACACGCTGTTCACCCCCCGCTACATGTACCGGACGGACGGCTTTGCGGTCGCCTACCTCATGAACCTGCGCTTTATCCGCGTCTCTGCGCCGGAGGGCTACTCCACCGCCTCCGCGGAGGAACTTCTCTCCGGGCAGGAGACAACCGCCCGCACCGCTGAAACGCTGCCGAACGTCGTTATCGTCATGAACGAGTGCTTCTCGGATCCCGCCGTAAACGGGGAGTTTGAGACCAACGTCGACTACATGCCGAACGTCCGCGCGATCCTGAACGGCGAGGTGGACAACACCATCAGCGGATACGCTTATTCCTCCGTTCTGGGCGGCAACACGGCAAATTCGGAATTCGAGTGCCTGACCGGCAACACCATGGCCTTTCTGCCGACAGGTTCCATACCCTACCAGCAGTACCTGTTCTCCGAGGTCCATTCCATTGTCAACGAGTTCAGCCAGCTCGGCTACCACACAGTGGCCATGCACCCGTACAATGCCTCCGGATGGAACCGCAACAAAGTCTATCCGCTGATGGGGTTTGACGAGATGCTGTTCAAGTACGATTTCACGGACACCACGATCCTGCGCAAGTACATCGACGACGCTTCCGACTACCTGAATATCGAGCGGGTGCTGAGCGAAAACGATGAACCGACCTTCGTCTTCAACGTCACGATGCAGAATCACGGCGGGTACGGAACCTCGTACGACAATTTCACGCCGGATGTCGTCGCTACGTTCGAGAACACAACCTCCAACCGGTACCTCAACAATTACCTGTCCCTGATCAAAATTTCGGATCAGGCGCTTGCCGACCTGATGGACGATCTCTCCGCCTCCGACGAGCCGACGATTCTTGTCTTTTTCGGGGACCATCAGCCCAACGACTACGTCGTGCAGCCGATCTTCGACGAGTACGGCATCGACGCCGACAACGAAACCCTGGAACAGCGCCAGACGCGCGAGATGGTTCCCTTCATCATCTGGGCCAATTATGACATCGGTCAGGAGACCGGCATCCAGACCAGCATGAACTACATCAGCAGCCTGCTTTTCGAGACAGCGGGGCTTCCGATGTCGGAATACCAGACGTTCCTGCTTGATCTGTACGATACGCTCCCGGTAATCAACTCGGTAGGCGTGATCGACAGCGAAGGCAATTACTTCACCACGGATGAGCTCACCGGAGACGCTGCTGAAAAGCTGAGCGAATACGAAACCCTGCAGTACTATTACCTGTTCGATAAAAACCACGACGTCACCGACACCCTGAACACTGAGCTGGAAACCTCCGCGGAAACTGAAACCGATACAGAAGCGCAAAGCGATACGGCAGCGGAAGCTGAGACGGAGACCGAAACCGATACGGAGAGCAGCAACTGATAAGCGGAACAGGCTTCACTCTTTAGTGCTGATCCATCCGCACAGGATAAAGCGGGCCCCGGAACTGCCTGACGGCAGTTCCGGGGCCCGTTCCCGTATACTTTTACTTATTCAGTGCGCTCCTGCAAAGTCAGAGCGCTCCCTTTGATCCTGTGAAATTTTCCTTGCCCGCCGGCAGACCGCTCGGATCGGTCCGCAGATCAGTTCGCATTCGGGTTCGGATTCTGGCTGCCGCTCTGCGCACCGGTATCTGTTCCCGCGCCGGTACCTGCCGCTCCGCTATCCTTCGGAGCCTCGGCCTGCGCGCTCTGCGCCGCGCCGGATTCACTACCGGATGCGGCGCTGCTGCCCGCATTGCCGGAGGTGCCGGAGTTATTCCGGGAATCACTGCCCTGCGCCGCGTTTCCGCTGCCGGTCTCCGCGTTTCCGCTGCCGGACTCTGTATTCCCGTTCTCATTCACGGTGAGCCTCTTCTTTCGGTTCAGAATCATCATGAATTCCTCGCCGGTGATGGTTTCGTGCTCATACAGGTACTGCGCCTCTTCGTGAAGCTTGTCCTTGTTGTCCTTCAGGATCTGCTTTGCCTTCTTGTACTCATGCTCAACCAGATCCACAACCAGCTGGTCGATCTTGGTCTGCGTCTCAGGCGAGCAGGTCAGGCTGGCGTCGCCGCCCAGATACACGTTGGTCTGGGTCTGCAGGGCGACCATTCCGAACTCGCTGCTCATGCCGTACTGGGCAATCATCGCACGGGCGAGTTTGGTAGCCTGTTCGATATCGTTGGACGCGCCGGTCGTGATTTCGCCGAAAATCAGATCCTCGGCCGCGCGGCCGCCGCAGAGGGTCGCGATCCGGTTCTCCATCTCGGTGCGGGACATCAGGTAATGCTCGCCCTCATCGACCTGCATCGTGTAGCCGAGAGCTCCGGAAGTTCTCGGGATAATCGTGATCTTCTGTACCGGAGCACTCTGGGTCTGCATGGCGGCAACCATCGCGTGGCCGCACTCGTGGTACGAAACGATGAGTTTTTCCTTGTTGGAAAGTACGCGGGTCTTCTTCTGGTAACCGGCGATGACAACCTCAACGCTCTCGACCAGGTCGTTCTGGCTCGCGAACTTGCGGCCGTCACGCACAGCGCGCAGCGCCGCCTCATTGACGATATTGGCCAGCTCAGCGCCGGAGCATCCGGCCGTCATGCGGGCGATCTCGCCGAAATCGACGTTGTCGGCGATTTTGATGTCTTTCGCGTGGACCTTGAGGATATCCTCACGGCCCTTGATATCCGGGAGTTCAACCGGAATTCTGCGGTCAAAACGGCCCGGACGGAGCAGAGCCGGATCCAGCGACTCCGGACGGTTGGTAGCCGCCAGGATGACGACGCCCTTGGATCCGTCGAAACCGTCCATCTCTGCCAGCAGCTGGTTCAGCGTCTGTTCGCGCTCGTCATTGCCCGCGAGGCCGCTGCCGTCACGCTTCTTGCCGATGGCGTCGATCTCATCGATAAAGACGATACAGGGTGCCTTCTCCTCGGCCTGCTTGAACAGGTCGCGGACTTTCGCGGCGCCCATGCCGACGAACATTTCAACAAACTCGGACCCGGAGATGGAGAAGAACGGGACGTCCGCCTCGCCTGCCACAGCTCTGGCCAGAAGCGTTTTACCGGTGCCCGGAGGGCCTACCAGCAGCGCGCCTTTCGGCATCTTCGCTCCGATTTCCTTATATTTCTGGGGGTTGTGCAGGAAATCGACGATCTCCTTCAGCAGATCCTTGGCCTCCTCCTCGCCCGCGACGTCGGAAAACCGGATCGTGTCCGAGGATTTGACATAGACACGCGCGTTGCTCTTGGCTCCGCCCATGCCGAACGACATCTGGTTGACGTTATCCTGCATCTTCGGCAGGACCCGCTTGTAAATGACGATCCACAGCACGACAATGATCAGGATCGGGATCAGGTAGCTGATCAGGAAATACGTCACCATGGACGTCTGCTGCGGGATCTCGGCCGTAAACTCGGCCCCGCTTTCCTCCAGCCGCTCCAGCAGATCCGGGTCATCCATGCGTCCGGTCTTGAGGATCACGCCCTCATATTCGGACGCGCTCGACGTAAAGATGATCTCGGTCGATTCTACCGTGACCATCTCGACCTGCTTGTTATCCACAAGCTCGAGGAAGGTGCTGTACGTCACTTCCTTCTCCGGGGTTTTCAGCAGAGCCGGGAACACGGCCCAGTTCAGGATAATGAAAATAATCAGCGCGATCAGCCAGTAAAACAAGGCTGATTTTTTCTTCTTTTTGTTATTGCCGTCGTCAAAATCCATATTTACCGCCTCCTTCTGCGGTTTCCCTCCCTGTACGCTGACGGAAGAGAGGCATACGGCGATTCATCGCCCGTCGAACAGAGTCCGAAAGGATTCTGAGATTTTTGGCTTTACAGATCTTTCAACTCTGTTGAGTTTATTTTACACGAATGGTTAGCACTGTCAAGGTGAGAGTGCTAATTTTACATATTTTTAAGAAATCATGCCGGTTCTGCTCCCGAAATCTCACCACTGTCCCTTTTCCAGCGACAGGATCCGGCTGATCCACTGAATCAGCCAGGAGAGCACGGCGGTCAGTCCCAGGAGAATCACAAACCAGTAGACGGACATCAGGGGCGGCTGCCGGTAGACCTGGAAAATCGTGTACGGCCCGTCCGCGGCGCCGGCAAGATTGAGGAAATCGAGAACCATGATATACAGTCCGGCCGGAATCAGCGGCCAGATCATGTCCCGGTTTCGGAGCGCGGGACCGCGCTCGCAGAGCATAAACGAAAGCAGGGAGACGCAGGGCACAATAATCCCGCAAACCAGCGTGCCTCCCGAAAACAGGATGGCTCTCGTATTTTCCGCGCCGACGGACGGAATCAGAACAAAACACAGCAGGACCAGCGAGGTACAGGCGCAGCAGACCGATCCGTAGCGCAGCACCCGCACGGCGCGCCGCTGCCGCCGGCTTCCTTCTTTTTTGCGGATCCGCTCAGCCAGCGCACTGACCGCATAGGCCGCGCTGCCGGCCAGGGTATACAGCCCGCTGTCCGCCGTGAAAAGCAGGAAAGTCCCGGCGCCTTCCGCCCTGAGGTCCAGCACGAGCGCCAAAACGCTGAGCGCCGCGACCGCCAGATTGGCCGTGAACGCTATCCGCTGCCGGAGTACCCGGTCACGCGCGCGGATTTCCTCAATGCTCTTCTTTTCACGGCGGCGCCTGCCCGAGGGATCCTTCTTTTTCTTCAGGCTCATGGCTCTTACGGCTCCTCCGCTCCGGCTCCCGCCGCGAACCGCGGATCAGCCGAGAACACCGGGACTTCCTTCAGCCTGCTTTTGATCGCGTAGATTTTTCCCTTGCCGCCGACGCCGGAATACCAGTTTCCGGTCACTTCGTTGACGATCCGCACGTCGGTTTCCGTTTCCTCCATCTCAAACAGAAGGATCCTCTTTCTCGGGTGATCGTTTGGGCAGTGGCACGCCATCATCAGCTGTCCGGAAAAGGTGTGGAACAGCATCGCGTGGCCGCCGTCCATCGCGTACAGCGGATTTTCGCTCTGGATCCACGGGCCGCGGACGTCCCCGCAGGCGCTCCGGGCAAGCCCGACGCCGTA
This sequence comes from Lachnospiraceae bacterium, assembly GCA_050944455.1. Lineage (GTDB taxonomy): Bacteria > Bacillota > Clostridia > Lachnospirales > Lachnospiraceae > Anthropogastromicrobium. The sequence goes on along the minus strand of JBMNRC010000005.1, from coordinate 64,986 downwards.
CGCTCCCTTCTCCGTAAAGCTGGACCAGAGCATAATCAGTTTTCCGCTCTTCAGGCGGTAAAGGAATGGGCCGTCCGTCACGTACCCGCCGGTTTTCTCCGTCCCGTTCCACAGGCCGTCCGAAGCCCGGAAAAGGATGATCGGATCCCCCGCCGCGCGGGAAAGGTCGTCCGCCAGCGGCTCCGCGCAGATCTGCCCGTCGCCGGTCTGCAGCCACTCATGAACAAATACCATCCAGGGTTTTCCGCTGACGTCCGTGTACAGCGTCCCGTCAAGGCACTGCCAGCCTTCCGGCGTGACGGGGACGGGCCCGACCGGCGCAAAGGGGCCCCGCGGGCTGTCCGCCGCCAGGCACTGGCATCTGCGGTAGGTTCCTTCCGCCCGGAAAGTGCTGAACAGGTAATACCGGCCCCGCCACAGATGGAGTTCCGGCGCCCAGTAATCGAGGTCCGCCCAGAAGCCGGAATCTTCCCGGCGGAAACATACGGCCGGCTTTGTCCAGTGAATCAGGTCCTCGCTCTCCAGCACGTAAAACACGCCCCGCTCCCTCCGGATTTCCGGGAACCGGACATGGTCCACGAACTGAACGTACGTGTAGTAATGTCCCGTCTTCGGATCCGCGAAAATGAACGGATCGCTGATGTTCACATCCCGGATGTGGTAAGGATATTTCTCCGTATCCGCGATGTCGTCCGTACACCGAAATGCCATGGTACTATCCTCCTCCTGCAATAAAGTCAGGGTATCGATCACCCGACAGCCGGCGTCCGCTGTTCCGGCTGCAAAAAACGTTTCTGATTGAATCAGTATATCATACCCGGAGGGAATCCGCCCGGTTCTGCCGAAGGCAGGACAGGTTTTTTTGACCATCCGGAAAACTTCAGGCAGCCTGAGCGCAGTACCGGAAGCAATACAATTCGAATCGATTGAATGTCGTTTTCAAAGTTTCGGCCCCTATCCGGAATAATAAAATCCCGCGGATCGGTCCGGAAGATGCGTCAGGAGCGGCTGACTGAAGCTTATTGAACGAAAATTGAAAATCTTCGAAAATTCCGCTACCATTTTATGCTGCAGTGTGATATAATCATATTCGCCGCTTGAGAAAGCAGCATGGGAGTATAGCTCAGCCGGGAGAGCGTCCGCCTCACACGCGGGAGGTCACGGGTTCGAGCCCCGTTGCGCCCATTAAAATGGCTCAGTTGAGCCTTTTCTCGATATCCAGTTTTGGGTTAATTCTGGGTTAATTATCTATTCCTACAATCAGTTAGTCTGGAAAGAAGAGTCCGCGGTCGAGACGGGCTCTTTTTTTTTGCGCCAAATGCCCTGTTTAATGATAGCTCCTGTATTTTGCGCTGGCTATATTGATCTCCGTAATGAAATCAAAACTTTTCAGCCAATTTTCCTGTCTGGCACAAGAAGAACCAATCTCGGTGCGGGATTGCAGCGGATCAGTATTTTTCCGGTGAACAAAGGCCGTCAGTCCCCGGCACAGAGCTTTGTATTGCCTTACAGGGACGCTGCTGATCCGGAGGCATTGGAGATTTGTGATAATCCGGGCAGCAGCCCGGCTGTACCGGTCCGCGCCACGCCTCAGTTATTACCCTCCGCAACCACCGGTACCGCGGCCGAGCCGATGGCTTTCCCGTCCGTGGCCGACAGCATCACGCAGTCGGAATCCTCGTCAGGCTGAACCACGGCCAGCGCTTCCCCGTAGTAGGTATCCGTCCTGTTTGTGCAGAAGCCGATCGGGTTGTACGGGCAGGCGCTTCCGAGTCCCAGCAGTTTTCCGCCGGTCACGGTCACATCCAGTATTCCCCTCTCCAGCGGCTTGACGATCCCCGCCCCGTCAGTGTACTGCAGGCGGATAAAGCAGAGATGCCCGGGTTTGACGGTGCCGCTTTCTGGAACCGCCCGGAGTTCCGTCTCGCCGGAAGCTGTGTGAAGGCTGCTCCTGCCGATTTCCGCTCCGCTTCTGTCGTAGCTGACCGCCTCGACAGTGCCGTTTTCATACAGGCAGCGGAATTTCACCCTGCAGTCTTTGCCGAAATACTTCTTTCCGACAGATTTCCCGTTGACCCGCAGCTCCGCGCTGTAAGCCCGGGCGTAAACCTCAACGTCCGCCGCCTGGCCTTCGCAGCCTTCCCAGCTCCAGGACGGCATCGCGTCCGTCATCTTCCAGGCGGACGGGGAATGGCGCTCCCCGGTGTGGCTGACCGGGCGCACCGCGATCAGCGGGCCTTTCTCCAGGTCAAAGGCAACCTTCGTGTAGAGCGCCTCCCCTAGGGGTTTCCCGGTGAGATCAATGCGGCCGGACCCGGCGGTCAGCCAGCCGACGCCGTGCGAGAAATCCGGGGCGTAGTCTTTATACTCCCAGGCTCCCACGCCGACTTCTCCCAGGTAATCCATGCCGGCCCACACAAAATCCCCGATGATGCGCGGATTGTCTTTCGCGATTTCCCAGAACCGGTAAGCGTCCGAGCAGAAGGTTTCGCTGCCCAGAATCAGGCGGTCCGGATACTCCTTAAGATCATGCCTGTACCGGCTGATGCCGTAATTGTATCCCGCGATATCCATGTTGGCGAACGCGCCTTTCGTCAGCCTGTCGCAGGCCGGCAGCGCCGCTCCTGCCTTCATGAGCTTCGCGCCGAAAACTTCGGCCAGGCTGTTGAAGTACCGGCTCCCCACGGCTCTCTCCGCGGCCGGCTTTCCGGTGTTTCCCGGCCTTTCGCCGTCCCCGGCTTTTCCGTTGTCCCCAGTTTCCCCGCTCTCCCGGGCTTCCTCCGCTCTCGCGGCTTTGCGGGTTTTCGCGGCCTTCCGGGCGTCCTTTTCTGCCTTCCCGTCGCTGTAAACCCCGAGGCCGATGGAGGAGAGAAAATTGAAAACGATGTTCACGCCGCAGGTCACCGGGCGGGTGCCGTCCAGCGAATGCAGATACTCCGTGAGTTCGCCGGTCAGCCGGATTCCCTTTTCCTGCGCGGTCTCGGAAACCTCGTTGCCCGTGGAGTACAGGATCACGCTCGGGTGGTTGTAATCTTTCTCAACCATGTCCTTCAGGTCCTGTTTCCACCAGTCCGCGAAGTACGACGCGTAGTCATGCTCAGTTTTATGGATGTACCAGTGGTCGACGTACTCGTCCATCACCAGCACGCCAAGGCTGTCGCAGGCCTTCAGAAGGGCTTTTGAGCACGGATTGTGCGCCGAGCGGACGGCGTTGTAGCCGTTCTCCTTCAGCAGGCGGATCCTGCGCCGTTCGGCGTCCTCCAGGCAGCGGGCTCCGAGAACGCCGTTGTCGTGGTGAATGCAGGCTCCCCGCAGGATGATCCGCTGCCCGTTCAGCTTAAGCCCGCTGCTTCCCCATTCCAGCGTGCGGACGCCGAACGTTTCCTCGGCCTCGTCGGTGCCGAACGTCACCCGGCAGGTGTACAGCCGCGGATGCTCCGGGCTCCAGGGCTCCGCCCCGTCAAGACGTATCCGCAGGCACGCTTCGCCGTCGGAACTGCCGGAGCCGGCCGCGATCTGCCGATCCCCGTCCAGGATGGATACGTTCACCCCGCCGGTTCCCTCCGTCCGGACCCGCACCTCAATCTCGCACGGCTCCAGCGAAAGCGTGCGGATTTTTACCCCATTGCGGAGGATGTGCACCGGGTCTGAAACCCACAGCACCACCGGGCGGTAAATCCCGGCTCCGGAATACCAGCGGGAATTCGGCTGGTCCGCGTTGCGCGCGATGACTTCCAGCTTGTTCTCTTCGCCGATGATCCAATGGTCGGACAGGTCCACGGCGAAATCCGTGTAGCCGTAGGGGCGGAAGGTCAGGCCGTCCCCGTTGAGATAAACCTCCGCGTTGTGATAAACGCCCTCAAACTCCAGGATGGCCTTCTTTCCGGCATACTTTTCGTCCGGCGTGAACATTTTGGTATAGAGATAGTCATGTCCCTCGAACCACCCGGTGTTGACGCCTCCGGCGGACTGTTCCGTCCTCGGCTCGGAAATCATCGCGTCGTGGGGAATCGTGACCGGTTCCCCCGGGCCGGCGTCCTCCAGGTGCCGGCAGGTCCATCCCTCGTTAAACGATACTGGTTTCATAATTACTGGCTCCTTCTCCGCCGCGGCTTCCGCAGGACGCCGCTTCCCCCTCAAAAAAACAGCGCGCCTCCCCGTTCACCGTTCTGCCCGGTTCGGCGCGCTTTCAGCAGAGAGCACCTTTGTTCATAGAGCGCCGCTCTCCACTCGCAATACCTCTCTGTACTCAGCGCTCCTCAGATCAGTGCACCTCAGGTCAGCGCTTTTTTCTGCCTGCGGAAGCAGGCTGCTTCTCTGCCCAGCACTCAGCACTCCACCCTCAGCACTCAGCGTTTCTCTCAGAACAGCGGCTTCCCCGCCTTCGACGCGTCCGCGAACGGGCCGGGAAGGATCTTCATTCCGCGGCTGTTCCCGGCGTAATCCCGGTTGAATGTGATCGGCGTCCCGTCCGGATTCTCGTACGCCTCGTCCGGCTCGAAGGCTTTGCCCAGAACCTCTGTGGAGATCAGGCGGCAGTCCGCCTTCAGGAAGTCGTAGAGATTGGTTTCCAGCGTATAGCTGCCGTTCTCTTCCTTCAGGTTCACGTACACCTGATGTCCGGTGTCCTTCTGGCAGGCGGTTTCCTTCTCCCAGGAGCGGGCGCCGTTGAAGTAGGCATTGCCCTCCGCCCACACCGGAAGGTGTCCCTCGTGCGCCTTTTCCAGAGCGGCCATATCCGGAATGTCGTTGTCCATGTCGAACTGGGCGATCCACTCGTCATAGGTCGGATAACCGTCAAACACGTGGGTCCCCACCGCGCGGTTTTCGTGATAGTACTCGTCCCGGCTGTCGCTCTTGATGACAACATCCTCAGAAGGCCATTTCTGGACAAAAATGTTGTTATAGAACCGGTCGTCGCCGTGCAGGATCGTCATAAATCCCATCACCTCGGTGCGGTGCGGGATGTGGTACGGCGTGTATCTGGTTCCCGTTCCGCCGCCCACGCAGGTGAACGCGCCGCAGATCAGGTTGTGGACAAGGGCGACGCCTTCCGTCGCGAAGCGCAGGGAAACGTCGGAGAGCAGGACATTGTTGTCGATCAGCGTCGGCCCGTGGCCAACCTCGACGAAAATATCCTGGCTCATCATGCCGCCCTGCAGCTGCTTCGCGAAAGCCGGCCTCTGGTTATTGAACAGCAGGTTCTGGGAAATGCGGGTTCCCTGAGCCTCCCAGTCGCACCAGATGCCCATCGTGCAGTTGTGGATCACGTTGCGGCGGATGGTGACGTCGATGGCCGCGTGCATCTTGATTCCCGCGATCTCGGCCCCGCCGAGCTCCATCATGTTGTTGATGTGGTGGATATGGTTGTCCTCGATCACGCTGAAAACGCCGCCCATGCGGCCGATGATGCCGCCCTGCTCGCAGTGGTGGATGTTGCAGCGGCGGACGGTATGGCTGCCGACTCTCTCCTTCAGCCACCCGTGGTACTGCCCGCGGCACACCGCGTCGCGCTCCATCTGGGTCGGGCTCTTGACGTGATGGCGGGTGAAGAAGTGGTCGTTATCCGGATCATAATACTTGCCCAGCGAAATGCCGGCGCACTTGGATCCCCAGATCTCGCAGTCCTCGATAATCCAACCTTTGGACCAGTGCGGGCCGATCATGCCGTCCTGGTACGCCGCCGGCGGAGCCCAGGTCGTCGCGGCCTTGTCGATCATAAAGCCGCTCACGGTGATATAGGAAATCCCGTTTTCCTGCGGCAGGAAGCACTCCCTGCGCACCGTGATCTCCACATTTTCCTTTCTCGGGTCCGCCCCGCGGAAGTTCGCGTAGATGCGGGTGGCGTCTTTTTCAGGAACCTGCTCCGTGTACCATTTGTACTTCGATGCCTCCGGATCCCACGAGACGTCCGTCGGCTTTCCCTCCCGGCACTCTTCCAGGCTGGAGGCCTCGTAGAGCGCCTGATCGTTGAGCCAGACGCAGCCGGTATGCTTGTCGCGCTTCGCGAAAAACCAGTCGCCGAAAACGTATGTGGTGTACGGGTTGTAGCTGCCGAAATCGCTGTTGGGAATTTCGGTCACCCACAGGGTTCCGTCCTCGCCGTCGACCGGTTTCCAGTCGTGGATTTCCTCCGCGCCGGTGATTTCCGCGCCGAGCGGGACTTCACTTTTGTAGACGATCCTCGCCGTCCCGGTTCCCGCATGCCTCGGTGCCACGTTCTCCCGGTAGGTTCCCGGAGCCACCAGCACCTCGTCTCCCGGCGTCGCGATTGCCGCCGCGTCGCTGATGTGCTTGAAAGGCCTCTCCCTGCTTCCGTCTCCGTCTCTCGGCGCTCCGCCGTTCACATAAATAATCATCTGATTCCGCCTCCTTCCGGGAACGCTCCGCGTTCCGGGACCTGGCCGCCGTTTTTTCCTGTTTTCCGCGCAGCCGATATCTTCAGCGGAATCCCCGGCCTCAGCCGTCCGGGGATTCCCGCCGGATATTGTTCGATAAAAATAAAACTGGTATATCCCTCCGCCACTGCGGCAGAGTCCTCCCCGGAATTCACGCCAGAATCTCTTCAGGAGAACCGGCTGTACGCCTCTGCCGCCATTGCAGCGGGGTTCTCCCGGTCATTCCCGCCCGGGTTGGTCAGATCAGGTCCTGATTCTCAGAAATCTTTCTCTGTGAGGATTTTTTCCTCACCGGGCCGCAGACGCAGCGTGACAGTCTTCCCTCCCGCGCAGAAATGCGAGGGATCGATCTCCACATCCAGCTCTCTGCTGTCCGACAGGTTTCTGACCGACAGCTGATCTTTCTCCGTATGGCAGCGGACGTTCCACGACTGAAGCTCTATCGTCAGTCCCCCGGTTTTCTGCGGCACCCACTGCAGATCATGGTGCAGCGACGGGCGGATTCCGCCCAGTTCCCTCACCGTGACCCACCAGAATACGCAGGGGTACTCATAGTACCGCTCGGCGCCGTGCCAGTTTTTGTCATCCTGATAATAGATGTAGTTCATGTCATAGCGCTCGCCCATCTCATAGTGATCCGCTTCCGCCTGTCCGGCCACTTTTTCAAGCTGTGAGACGATGACGTCCGGCCGGCCCAGGGCTGCCCAGTACGCCGCGTCCCAGCACCAGTACCTTCCGGCCGCGCACAGGTCGTAGGGCACGCCGATTTCAGACGGCGTATAGTCGCCCACCCTCGGCGAGAGGAAAGTCGGGAAACGCTGGAACTCATCGAATTCCTGCTGAATCAGCTTTCTGCAGCACTCTTCCTGCTCACTGCTGCAGTAGTGGAAGACGACCGGCAGGCAGTTGGCCAGCAGGTGCAGGTGATCATGCACCGCGCCGTCGCGGTCCAGCCAGTCGATGAAATGCCGGTTCTTCTCATCCCAGAAGCCGTAGGGAACCGGTCTGCGGAGCATCTCAGCCAGGGTCTTTTCCAGACCGGAATACTTTTGCGCTTTCTCTATCCGGCCCAACTCATTTTCAAGCTCCGCGAGCAGATGGAAACTGTGCGCCGCCAGGCATGCCGACATGCACTCCATTCCATCCTTGATGATCTGGTCTTCATAGAAGACGTCGGACCAGAGCCTTCCCATCGGATCCATGCACAATTCCGTGAGCGAAGCGGCTCCCTCCAGCTTTTCGATCTGGCGCCCCAGCCAGCCGAGATCTCCGGTTCTCGCGGTCAGCAGCCACACGCTCTCCAGCACTTCCACATTTCCGGTGATTAAAAACATGTCCGCGTTGGTTTTCCCGTCGCCGCTGTTTCTCCGCACATGGTATTCCCGGTTCCCGTTCGGCTGCAGCGCGCAGGGGTCCCTCCAGAGTTTCACCGGGTCCTCCTCCATCAGCTTCAGCTGAAGCTCAATCATTCTGCGGATCAGCTGGAGGTCAAACTGATCCCCGCAGGCAATCCGGCCCTTGATCTGGAACTCGTGGTCGACGTCAGGATACGTGCCAGCGTAAACCGACTGCGCCAGGGTGCTGAGCACATATCCGTCCGGGTAGTCTTCGTTTTTTCCCTCGATAACGCAGGGAATCAGGGTGTGCCAGTAAAAAGCGGCCAGGGTTTTCGTCAGGCTGAAGTTTCCGATCTCCGCCCCGAAATGATTCCCCAGAACATCCTCGTCGGGATAGCCCCGGAATTCCCGCAGGGAAACCGGCCCGCCGCATTCCACGCTGCGGTCTTTTCCGGATACGCAGATTCCGCCGGCGCCTTCCGCCCGCAGGTGAACCGATTTCTCACCCGCGAGTATCCAGACATGTTCCGCGTGAACCTCTTCCGCAGGTCTGTAGCAGCTCTGCCACAGACGCATGCTGTCCCCGGCATGATAAACCGCGATGATCTCCGCGCTCTCCCCGATGGTTTCAGCCGGCAGGCTCTCAAGCCTTCTCCCGGCTGAATAATCCTCATGCGCTCCGCTCAGAACCTCATTCAAAATGCTCATCTTTTTTCTCCTGATATCGTGTCTGATCCGCGGCAATCAGCCGGAAAACCTGCTCGGCCGTATCCGAAAGGTTTGCCGCGGCATTTTCCGGTTTCATGGCTTCCTCCAGCGTGCAGGGCCGGCGCAGCACCGGGAAATAGGCGTCGATGCCGTGCTCATTGCATTTCACGGCGTCAGCGGCGGCCGAACCCGCGAATGCGATCACCGGTTTCCCGTATTTTTTCGCGGCCCGCGCGACGCCCTCCGGGGCTTTGCCCATCACCGTCTGCGCGTCCAGTCTGCCCTCGCCGGTAACCACATAATCCGCGCCACGGATCGAATCCTCCAGCCGGGTCTCCCGGAGAACCAGCCCGACGCCGGATTCCAGCCTGGCGCGGAAGAAAGCCAGAAAGGCAAAACCCAGGCCGCCGGCCGCCCCGGCGCCGGGTGTGTCAGGGGTCGCGTGCCCGGACACCTTCGCGGCGATGGCAGCGTAATCCGCAAGCCACCCGTCCATCTCACGGACAATCGTCTCATCCGCGCCTTTCTGGGGGCCGAACACCGCGCTGCACCCGTCGGGCCCGCACAGCGGATTTGTCACGTCGCAGGCGATCCTGAATTCGCACTCCGCAAGCTCCGGCATCACGTTCTCCAGCGAGATGGCCGAAAGATCCCGGAGCCCGATCCCGAAAGGCGCGACAGGTTTCCCGTCCGCGCCAAGCATGCCGAACCCAAGGGCTTCCAGCATGCCGAGGCCGCCGTCGTTGGTCGCGCTCCCGCCGATGCCGACCAGAAATCTCCGGCATCCCTGTTCCACAGCAAGGCGGATCAGTTCCCCGACTCCGTACGTCGTCGTTTTCAGCGGATTCCGCTTTTCCGCGGGAACCAGCGTGATCCCGGCCGCCGATGACATCTCCAGAATGGCGGTTTTCGATTCCCGGACAATGCCGTACCCGGCCGTCACCGGCTGTCCGAGCGGACCGGTCACGCGGGCGGCCACCCACTCGCCGCCCATCCCGGCAGTCAGCGCAGAGGCCGTGCCTTCGCCGCCGTCCGCCAGCGGGCGTACCGCAACCCTGGCGTCCGGCATCGCTCTCAGGATTCCCGCCTTTGCCGCTCTTCCGGCTTCCAGCGAGGTCAGGCTCCCTTTGAAGGAATCGATAGCCACCGTAACATTCATGCTCTTCTCCTGCCGCGCGGCTGTTTTCCGGTTTCCCCGGCTGTTCCGTCTAACAGCGGAATCTGCGCTGCCTCTTTCCCCGGCCGATCCGCTCATGCTTCTTATCCGGCGGATCCGCCCGGTTTCAGTGAACCCGCGGCTTTCATGGAATCCGCCCGTTCTGTTTCCCCGGAAATCCGCCTGCCGGGAAGTCCGCCTGTTTCTATTTATCCGGCGGATCAGTCTATGTATGCGCCTCAGCGGATCTGCCCGTCTCCGTAAATCTTGTACTTGTACGTCGTCAGTTCCCGCAGCCCCATCGGCCCGCGGGCGTGCAGTTTGGCGGTGGAGATGCCGATCTCCGCGCCGAAGCCGAAGCAGCCGCCGTCCGTAAACCGCGTGCTGGCGTTCCAGTACACGCACGCGCTGTCTACGCTGTTCAGGAATTTCTCTGCGTTCTCCGCCTTTTCCGTGATGATGGATTCGCTGTGCTTCGTGGAATACCGGTTGATGTGGTCCACGGCCTCCTCAACGCTGCCGACGGTCTTCACCGAAATCTTGTAATCCAGGTATTCCGTGCCGAAGTCCTCCGCCGAGGCCTCATGCAGAAGCTCCGCGGGAATTCCCTCCGCCGCCCTCAGCGCCGCCAGGGATTCCGCGTCGGCGTAGACCTGGACGTTCTTTTCCGCCAGCTTGCGCACTACAGGGACCAGGACGGATTTCAGCACGCTCCAGTGCACGACCAGGGATTCGCAGGCATTGCACACGCCGATACGCTGGGTTTTCGCGTTGAAAACGATCGGGACGGCCTTTGCCGGGTCCGCGGTCTCATCCAGATAAATATGGCAGTTTCCGGCGCCGGTTTCGATCACGGGAACGCTGGCGTTCCGGACGACTGCCTGAATCAGCCGCTTGGATCCCCGGGGAATCAGCACGTCGACAGACCCGTTCAGTTTCATCAGTCGCTGGGCCGTCTGGTGATCCGTGTCCGGGATCAGGAACAGGGCGTTCGGATCGCCGCCGGCCTCCTGAATGGCTCCCCGCAGGACGTCCGCGACAGCCATGTTGCTGTGAATCGCGTCCGAACCGCCCTTGAGGATCACGGCATTTGACGATTTATAGCACAGCGACCAGGCGTCGCTGGTGACGTTGGGCCGGGCCTCGTAGATGATGCCAACCACGCCGATCGGGACGCTCACCTTGTCGATCTTAAGCCCGTTCGGGCGTTCCGTCGACTCCAGCACTCTCCCCACCGGGTCCGGCAGCTCCGCCACTTCCCGGACGGCGTCCGCCATCCCGCGGATGCGCTCCGCTGTCAGCCTCAGGCGGTCCTGCAGCCCTTCGGGTATGTGGTTTGCCACGGCGTTCTCCAGGTCCCGGGCGTTTGCTGCCAGAATCTCCTCCGCGTGCGCTTCCAGCGCGTCCGCGGCCAGCCGGAGCACCCGGTTCTTCTCCTCCCCCGGCATTACGGCCAGCCGGTAGGACGCCTCGCGCGCCCGGTTTGCGGCCTCCCGCAGTTCTTCTTCAGTCATAGATTGTCCTCGCTTCAGTAAAAATCAGTCGATTCCGTCCGGAATGGATTTGCTTTCCTGTTCATTCTCCGACCGGATATATTCCAGCAGGTCAAAGTTTTCGTTGTCATGCGCCGCGAACAGCGTCCCGGTCTCCCGGCCCGCGATGATATTGCTGATGACGTCGGCGTCGGAAAACTTCGCGATCACCATGTCCGCCCCGGCGTCCGTCGCGATGCGCGCCGCCGCAAGCTTGGAACTCATCCCTCCCGTCCCGACATTCGAGCCGGAGGCGGAGGTTCCCATCTGAAGGATTGTATCGTCAATCACGGGAACAAACGGGATAAAATCCGCGTCTGGGTTGCTCTTGGGATCCTCCGAGAAAACGCCGTCGATGTCGGAGAGCAGAATCAGCAGATCCGCGTGGACCAGCGCTGTGACGATCGCCGCCAGCTGGTCGTTGTCCCCGAAGGTTTCAACCTGGGCAATCTCAGCGGTGGAGATGGTGTCGTTTTCATTGACGACGGGGACGGCGCCCAGATACAGCAGTTCCTCAAACGTGTTGCAGGTGTTTTTGCGGGAAACCGGGTTGACGATCACGCTTTTGGTGAGCAGAACCTGCGCGGCGACTGTGCTGTACTCGGCGAACAGCTTCTGGTATGTCATCATCAGCTTGGCCTGGCCGACCGCGGCGAACGCTTGTTTTTCCGCGGTGCTTCTCGGGCGCCGGCGGATGCCGATCGTCTGCCTGCCGCAGGCAATCGCTCCGGACGAAACGAGAATCACATCCTTGTCCTCGCCCTTCAGGTCCGTGATAACCCGCACCAGCCTTTCAATTCTCCGAAGATACAGATCACCCGTTTCGGGATGCGTGATACTCGCCGATCCGACCTTGATGACAATCCTTTTCTTGTCTTTCAGATGCTCACGCATCGTCTGTTCCTGATTCATATCCGTCTCCTCCGGGCGGCGGTTCTTCCCTGCCCGCAGCTTTTGTCCCCGGGGCGTTCCGCCGCCGGACTGCCGGGTTCCCGCACTTCCATCTGCTGTCAGTTTACCTTGAAAGCCGCGTCATTACAAGTCTTTTGCCTGTGTATGAAACGCCCGCTTATCCGGCTGACCGCCGTGGGAAGACCTGCCGCGTCCTTACAGGTTTTTGCGCTTTTATGAACCGCCCGCCTGTCCGGCTGCCCGCCGGGGAAGACCTGCCGCGTCTTTAAGGGCCATTTGCGCTTTTGTGAACCGCCCTCTGGTGAACTGCCGGGAATTCCCGCCGGATGTCCGCAAAATATCTTCAATATGCTAAAATGTCTTTCAGAGTACCGGCGCGGGGCGGTCTGCGGCAGTAAGCGCCCGCGCATCAGGCAAGGCCGCGCAGGCGGTGTCCGACATCGTCCTGATTTTCGTCTGCTGCCTGCGGCGGACTGTTCAGCGGATGTCGGCTGTTCAGTGGATTTTAGCTTTCAGCGGATTTTGACTGTTCAGCGGATGTTTCGCCATTCTCAGTTTGATTCTTCTAAGAAAGAAAGGAATAATTATGGAGCCTGTCTTACCGACAACCTGCAGCGAGTTCAGCTGCGTCCGGGACGGAATGACCATCCGGGGGCTGGTCTACCGCCCGGAAAAGCTTCCGGCGCCCGGCGCGAAACTTCCGGTCGCCATTTTCTCCCACGGCTTTACCGGGAACTATCACGACACCATGCCGTACGCGGAAACCTTCGCGAAGATGGGGTTTCTCAGCCTGTGCTTTGATTTCAACGGCGGATGCCTGAAAGGCACCAGCGATCAGGACACCACGAAAATGTCCATCTATACGGAAGCCGCCGACCTGAAAGCCGTCATCCGGCACGCCCGCGCGCTGGACAGCGCGGATCCTGACGACATCACGCTGATGGGATTCAGCCAGGGCAGCGTGGTCTCCGCCATCACGGCTTCGGAACTCCAGAAGGAAATCCGGCGGCTGATCCTCTTTTACCCCGCGCTCTGCATGCCGGACGACGCCAGAAAGGGCTCGATGCAGCTTGCGCGCTTCGATCCGCAGAATATTCCCGAGACCTTTTACTGCGGCCGGATGAAACTTGGCGCCGTGTACGCGCAGTCCATCCAGCGTGACGACTTCAGGGATTACCTGAAATACCAGGGGCCGACTCTCATCGTTCACGGGACGGCCGACACCATCGCCGACGTCAGGTATTCGATCGAGGCGGCCAGGATCATGAAGGACGCCAGGCTTTTCCTGGTCAGCGGCGCCGGCCACAACTTCCGCAAAAAGGAAGAATGGCAGCAGGCCTCGCTCGGAGCCACTGTACAGTTTGTCACCGGATATGAGGAATTCACCCGTGTTGATGTCGCCTGCCGGGAAGCTGTGAGCCGCCCGGACGGCGCGCTGACCCGCGTCTCCATCCCGTTCGGCGGAACCGCCGAAGGCGCTTTCACCGGGACGATTCTTCCCGGCGCCTCCGACGAACAGACATACCAGGGAGAACGCAATCTTTCCATGTGCGCGGACTATACCATCCAGGGAAAAGATTCCGACGGCGTGAGCGGAACTCTTCACGTGATCAACCGCGGAGCCGCGGGGAACTGGCACCCGACTGTCACGGCTGAAGGCGGCATTCTTTCCGGCTTTGACCTTTCGGACTGCCATGCCGTGCTGGACGCCCGCCCGACAGGCCCCATGGTGCATCTGTACGCGAAAAAGAGAGAAAACGCACAGGGGAGAGAAATCCCGCACTGAAAATGCTCCATGCCGGAAGAGAGAAACACCGCACAGGAAAGGAGAGACTCCGCAGCAAAAGGAAGAAGCCCCCAACCAGATAGAGAAACTCCATACCAGAAGGGGAATCTCCACACCTAAAGAAAGAAACTCCCAACAGAAAGAATAGACTCCGCAGCAAGTGGAAGAAGCTCCGAACCACAAAGAAGAGGCTCCGAACCAGAAAGCCTGAATTTCAAACCAGAAGGGAGAAAATGAGAATGATTGAGGATGGAACAGCTGAAACCTCTAAAACAGCGGAAAACACCGCGCAGGGCGGATGTTTCGGCGGCTGGGCCGTCACCCCGGAGGACCGGCTGTACCACGATACCCGCTGGGGCAGGCCGGAGCACGACGACCGGGAACTGTTCGCGATGCTCTGCCTGGAAGGCCAGCAGTGCGGGCTCTCCTGGCACCTGATCCTGAAGCGGGAGGCCGCCATCCGGAAAGCTTTTTACCAGTTTGATTACGAGAAACTCGCCAGGCTCTCGGAAGAGGAAACCGACGCCATACTGGAAGCGCCGGGGATTATCCGGAACAAAAGCAAAGTCCGCGCTGCCGTGAAAAACGCGAAGGCTTTTCTGGAAGTGCGAAAGGAATTCGGATCCTTCGACCGCTACATCTGGTCGTTTACGGACGGCCGGGTGATTGATCACCACCTGACAAGGACGGAGGATATCCCCGCCAGCGACGAGCTTTCCGAAAAGGTCAGCAAAGACCTGAAAAAGCGCGGATTTTCTTATATCGGCCCGGTGATCGTCTACTCCTATCTCGAGGGAATCGGCGTCATCAACGATCACCTGGACGGCTGCCCGTTCAAATACCGCTGAACCGGAGTGTGCCGGCGTAAAAAGGCCGCCTCATGAAAGAAAATACCGGCGCCGGAACCGCGGCGGACAGTTCAGTCTGTCTGCTTCGGTACCGACACCGGTATCTGCGCTTAAAAGCTGTCATCAGTACTGTCACTCTGCCGGCCGAAATAAAAGATCGCCGGTATCTGAACACAGTCAGCCGTTCCCCATGTTCAGCGAAGTGATTCTCCTTCCGCGCTGCTGACAATCGCCCAGCGCAGTTTAGCCGAGTGCGCGCGGCTGTTTCTCCGGCATTCTTCCGCGGTCGGACGGATGACTTCCCTGGTTGCTTCGCTGTACACACCCTCCCGGCAGAACTCCCGGAAAGCCTGTTTGACGATCCTGTCCTCGCCGGAATGAAAAGTAAGCACCGCAATCCGCCCTCCCGGATTCATCACGCCGGGAAGCTTGCTCATCAGCGCTTCCAGCGCTTCATATTCTCCGTTGACTTCGATCCTGACAGCCTGAAATACGCGCTGGCAGGTTTTTTTGATTTCTTCCTTTTTCTCCGCGGCAGGGACATTCTTCAGTTCCTTTTCCATCGCGCCTTCAATCACGGCGCGGAGATCCGTCGTCGTGCGGATCCGGTGCCCGGAACGGTTCTGCTTCACAATCGCCCGTGAAAGTTTTTCGGCGTAAGGCTCATCCGCGTTGGTAAAAAGCATGTCCGCGACCTCCGGCTGGGTGAGTCCCTGCAGCATCTCCCAGGCAGGCACGCCTTTCTCCGGGTTCAGGCGCAGGTCCAGCGGTCCCTCATTTTTATAGGAAAATCCGCGGGACGGGTCGTCGATCTGCATGGAGGAAACCCCGAGGTCCGCCATCATAAAGTCAAACTTCCCGACCTCCGCGGACAGCTGATCGATATCCCTGAAATTCATGTGCCGGACCGTGAAGATGTCCTCCCCGTACCCGGCCTTTCTGAGCCTCTCTTCTGTCTTCGCGGATTCGATCGGGTCCACATCCAGCGCGTAGAGATGGCCTTTCCCCTGAAGCTTTTCGAGCATTTTCCCCGAATGGCCGCCGTAGCCCAGCGTCGCGTCCAGACCGGTCTGGCCCGGCTCAATCCGGAGAAAACCGAGGATTTCATCCACCATGATCGGGATGTGCATGCCGGCCGGCGTGCTGCCCTTGCTGATCACTTTCGCCACGGTATCGGCGTACCGGTCAGGCTGGAGTTCCTTGTACTTTTCCTCATACCGCCGGGGATACGATCCACGGTAGTGGACCCGCCGCCGGTGAGGCGCCGTTCCTGCCGCGGGCGCCTGATCTGCCGGGGTATGATCTGCCGGGGCATGATCTGCCGGTACCTGATCTGCTGGCGCCTGATCCGCAGGCGCCAGATCTGCCGCTGTCTGATTGGCTGGCGCCTGATCCGCAGGCGCCAGATCTGCCGCTGTCTGATTGGCTGGCGCCTGATCCGCAGGTGCCCGATCTGCCGGTACCTGCTCTGCTGGTGCATGATCTGCGGCCGCCCGTGTTTCTTGTTTATTCTCTTCCATCGTCAACTCCGTCTGTTCAATTTTGCCGCGGCCTCCGCGCAGTTCAACCGTTTTCAGCTGCAGCCACATCACAGAATCCGCGGAACAGGTTTACTGCCGTTTTCAGAAGAATTCCCTCAGAGATCTTCTGCAGCCGGCGCAGCCGTCTCTCTTTCAACAATACTCTTTCAACGATACTCTCTCAGCGGTCTTCTCCCGGAAGCCTCAGTCTTCGTTCAGAAGTCCCCTGTCCGCCAGCATCTGCTCAACATTCTTTACCGCTTCGTAGACCATTGCGTCACAGTGAACCTTTTTGGGCGTCCCCGTCTTCGTGTTGGCTGCCAGAAGGTGCGCGCAGTCTGTCATACCGGCGTGGTTCTGCTTTATCCTGCGGATCAGCTCCTGCGCGTCCGACGGGTCCCCGGCGCCGCAAAGGCCGAGCGCCATCAGTCCTCCGGTGATCGCGCCGCAGGTGAGGCCCGCTCTCATGCCGCTGCCGAAATTGGCGGTCAGCGCGTTCGCCGTTTCTTTGGAAATACCTTTTGCCTCCGCGAAAGGAATCAACACCGCTTGCGCGCAGTTATAATGCCTGTTCGGATCCTGTCTCAACTCTGCTGCTCTGTCCAGATATCTGCTCATCATTTCTCCTCTACCGGTGCGGCGCTTTCCGCCGCGCACCAAATCCGGCCTCGCGGTTTTGCCGCCTGCCATTGTTATCGCTTCGTCCTCTGCCGCTCGGGAAATCCAATCCTGCTGCTTCCATGCCTGCAGGGGCGCAACGTGAAAATTCGCGTCCATCCTCCCCGGCTCACGGGCTGCTTTCGCGCCTGCAGGGGGCACGATACCCGCCTCTGATCTGTTCAGCCTGGTCATTGAAACCGCCGCCCGCCTCTTTTATAATGTTACCAATCATTCCGGACAGCGGATTCTTCCGGCAGCGGGTCCCGGTTTCCCCGCGATCATACCGCAAAACCAGGCCAAAGAAAACCCTGGCTGCGGAATCCTGACAATCTGTATCCCGCCGGCAGCCTGCCCTGTAAGCCGCTTCGGCTGTAAACAGAGGTCAGGAAAGCGTCCGCCGCCGGTTCACCTGCAAACAGCGAATCTTCCTGAGTTCGAAGATAACGGAGGTTTTTCATGAATTCAGATAATCAGACAGCAGACATAAAAAAGATTTGTTTCGTCGCGCAGTTTCCGCCGCCCATCCATGGGCTGTCCAAAGCCGTGGACACCCTGTATCATTCACGCCTGAACAGTGCGGAAAACCCGGATGGCAGGTTTGAGTTTGAACAGGTCAATCTCACGGAAAACAAAAAGTTTCTCAGCAATCTCAGAAAAATCAGGAAAAGCCGTGCGGACCTCTACTACATTACCATCAGCCAGACGCCCGGCGGGAACCTGAGAGACCTGATCATCATGCGGCTTCTGAAAAGACAGCATAAAAAAACCTGGTTCACCTTCACGGCGGATATTACCGCAAACTGGTGGACCAGGATCTGAAGCTGCCGCAGAGAAAAGCCAATTATAAGGCGATGAGCCATGCGGCCGGCGCTATCGTCCTCGGAAAATCCCTCAAACCGATTTTTGAGGGCATGCTCCCTGACTCCCGGATTTTCACCGTGCCGAACTGCGTCGATGATCAGTATCTGATGAACGATACCGATTTCTCCCGGAAAGTTAACGGCATCAGCGGACGTCCTGTCAGGCACGTTCTGTATCTGTCGAATTTCATCCGCTCCAAAGGATACGACAGGGTGCTTGAAATGGCTCTCCTCGAAAAGCAGAGGGTGAACCGCGGCGGTGAGCGCAGGTTCAGCTTTGATTTTGCCGGGGCGTTCTTTGATGAGGAAGAACACAGCTATTTTTCTCATTTTATTGAGAAAAACCATCTGGAGAACTACGTCAATTACCATGGAGTCGTCAGCGGCGATGAAAAGCGCAAACTGCTGAGCGACTGCGACGTTTTCGTCCTCCTGACCCGCTACCCGAAAGAGGGGCAGCCGATCAGCATTCTGGAAGCGCTCGGCAGCGGCATGCTGGTGATCACCACCGACCATGCCGGGATTCCGGACATCGTGAAAAACGGCGTGAACGGCTACTGCCTGAAAGCCGGTGCGGACACCGCGGCAAACGCCTACCGCCTGATGATGAACGCGGACTTCCGCGCATTTGCGATGGCAGGCCGGAGGACCGTTCTGGAACATTTCACCCAGTCGTCCTACATCTCAGGAATGGAAAAAGTGTTTGATTCTCTCGCCTGAGCCGCAGTTCAGATGGAGCTCACGCCGCCCAGGCTTTCAGTCGATATCCGACGTCTGCTGAGCCTCTTCACTTCCGGCGGAATTCTTTTTGACCAGGCGGACGCCGTCTGTTTCGCGGCCGCGGCTGTTGTCGCTGACGGCGCTGACCGTACTGTCAGCGCTGAGTTCCTTCATCACATACCGGATCACGATGACCGAGAACACGAAGGTAATGATATCCGCCGCCGGGAACGAATAAAGAACTCCGTCCAACCCCATGAAAATGGGCATGATGATCGGCAGCGAAACGCCGAGAATCACTTCCCTCATCAGGGAGAGCATCGTCGAAAGAACGGCCTTGCCGAGAGCCTGCAGGTAGATAAAGGTTCCTTTGTTGACCATGGACAGCGGAAGCAGGCACAGATAAATCCTGAAACTTTTCACCGCAAAGTCCGTGTAGTACTGGCTTTCATTTGCGGCGCCGAAGATCGCGATCAGCTGGCGCGGGAAGACTTCCGTGATAAACAGCGCGATGAGACCGACGATAAATTCCGCCGCCAGCAGATCCTTGAACAGCTGCTTTGCGCGGTCTTTCCGGCCTGCGCCGATGTTATATCCGACAATCGGCGTGCATCCGGCGGCAAATCCGATCGCGATCGAGATGGCGATCTGGAAGAATTTCATGACAATGCCCAGGACGGCCAGCGGGATCTGCGAGTACTCCGCCTGTCCGAAGATCGGATCCAGCGCGCCATATTTCAGGCACATGCGCTGAACCGCGGCCATGGAGAACACCAGGGAAATCTGCGCCAGAAAACTGGTCATTCCCAGCGGGAGAGACTTTTTGAGGATTCTCCCGAAAAGGCCGAAGCACTTCGCGGTAAGCCGGATCGATTTCAGATGGCAGATATACCAGAGGGACAGAACCGCGGTGATGACCTGTCCGATCACGGTAGCAATCGCAGCGCCGGCCATTCCCATGTGCAGGGGGAAGATGCAGATCGGGTCAAGAATGATATTGGCCACGGCTCCGGCCAGTGTAGCGCCCATCGCGAATCTCGGGCTGCCGTCCGACCGGATGATCGCGTTCATTCCCTGGCCGAACATATAAAAGGGAACGCCGATGGTAATCCAGAAGAAGTATTCCTTCGCGTTTTCGTAAGTCTGGCTGTTCACCTTTCCGCCGAAAAGCGTCAGGAGCGGTTCCTGGAAAACCAGGTAAACCGTCATCAGAATCACGCTCAGAATCAGGCACAGCAGGATGGCGCTCCCGATTGCCTTTCCGGCGTCATCCTTTTTTCCCGAACCGAGGGAGATGCTGACGAACGCGCAGGTTCCGTCTCCGATCATCACCGCAATGCCGAGGGCGATAACCGTGAGCGGAAAAACAACCGTATTGGCCGCGTTGCCGTAAGATCCCAGATACGACGCGTTTGCAATGAAAATCTGGTCAACGATGTTGTAGAGAGCTCCGACAACCAGGGATATAATACACGGAAGCGCGTATTTTACCATCAGTTTTCTCAGATTCTCCGTTACCAGATAGGACTGGTCCTTTTCTTCCATACTTTCCTCACTTCTGCTGCAGTACCTGCCCGGCCGGAGGCAGAAAAAAACGGCGCATCCCATCGCTGGGTCTGCGCCGTCCGGCCGTTCTCTGACTGAAAAACAGCACAGAACACGCAAGGCCAATGTTCGGACTTACGCACTCTGTGCCGCACAACGAGAGATATTATAACACTTTTCCGCGGGTTTTGCATGCTTCGGAAAAGTAGAAAATTTTCCAAAAAGAGGACTCCAGCCTGAAAATAGTGTAAGTGTATTCCGGCATGGGGAAAGATCATTTCCGCCCGGAGATTCTCAGACAAGCATATCACCCGGAAATTCCCTGAAAAAGAGCGCTCCCCGGAAGCCGCATCTTCCGGGGAGCCATTCACGTTCTTTTTAAAGGGGGTTATGAGAAAGGTCAGAAGCTTTTTTCCTTCTGACAACTAAAAGATACCGCCAATTTGTGACCAAAAAAGAGCGATTCTGTGAACATCCTGTGAAATCGGTGTTCTTTCTGCCAGTCATTTTTCCAGCAGTGTCTTCCACTTTTCCGCGGAAATTCCCTCGCTCAGGCTCAGCGAATACGAGTATCCGCCGTCCGTCCACTCAGCCAGCGTATAACTGTCCTTTTCCGATCCCTTCAGCGTCACCGTGCATGCCTCGGACGATGATGTTTCCCCGTCCTGCAGGGTTTCCCGGCTGTCCGCTTCGATCTGCGCGGTTTCCGCGTAGTTCGTATAATCTCCGGAGACGTTCTCCTCTCCCTCTGCTGCCCGGTAGACGGCTTCCTCCCCGTCTGTTCCGTAATAGCGGATCTCGGCAAGGTATCCCGCAATCACGGTATATTCTGTCCGGGAAGCGTCTGCCGTAAAGGGCAGCCCGGTGAGGTCATCCACCGAAAAGCCCAGCCGTTCGGAGATTTCTTCCGCGGAAGAGAAAGTCTCGACACTGTACGCGGACAGAACCGCCGCTTCCTCAATGCCTGACGCCTCATCCGAAGCATTCTCCTGATTGGCGGTCCGCGCGGCGGACCTCAGGTTGTCCGACGCCAGCCCGTTATCCGCCGCGGCAGCGGCTTCCGTCTCCTGGTCCGTTACCGTCCATTGGCTGTTGTGCGATGTCAGCGGCCAGAGATTGACCGCGACGGCCGCGATCAGTATGGCCACGGCGGCAGGAATCACCTTCATCCATGTGCTGAGCCGGATAACTCTGCGCTTTGGAGAATCCGCGCGGTCTGAGGCATTCTGGGAAAAATCCGTCTCGCCGATTGTTTTCAGGATTCTCTCTCTCATCTCCGGAGTCACTGTCAGGCGGCTCATCACGTCGTTGTATTTATATTTATCCGCCAAAATCGTACTTCTCCTTCAGAATATCTTTGAGCCGGATGCGGCCCCGGCGCAGGTCCGAGCGGACCGTGGACTCCCGTCTTCCGGTAATCTCCGCGATCTCCGCGGTATCGCAGCCTTCCTGATAAAAAAGATGAATCGCCGTGCGCTGGTTCACCGGCAGCTGGCTGACGGCTTCCCACACAAACGAAAGATCTTCCTTCTGCTCCGAAACCAGTTCTTCGTTCAGCTCATCCGCTCTCCGGATCTTGTTGTAGGCGATCCGGTTTTTGGCGAGATTTCCGGCTGTCCGCAGAAGCCAGGCCTTCTCATGGTCAGCGCTCTCAAACACAGGCATGTTCCTGAGAAACCTGATCAGGGTCTCCTGCAGGATTTCCTCCGAATCCGCCGTATTGTGCACGAAGGTATAAGCGTAGCGCAGGATGATGTTTCCGTACCGGTCGAGGAGCTGTTCCGCCCTGCGGTTTCGCTCTTCCCGCCCGGATTCCGCGCTGCTGCTTTCCGCCCCGACGGCTGAAGAAGCCTCCAGCCCTGCCTGCGCGGACTCTTCCCGCACGCCGTGGGGAGTCCCGGATGCCGCGAAAACTGATTTAGCAGACTTCAAAGAAGCGATAATAACCCGCTTCACCGAAGCGGCAGATCCCGGATGCGCGAAAAGCGAACAAACCAATCGCCTGAACGACGACAGAGATGTTTTCGCGATCGACGGCGGCTTCTGCCCGGCAGCCGGTACCCTGACCGGCCTGGCAGCCCAGAACGGCTCTATAACCGCTGCGGGCTTCCGCTCCGCAGCCGGTACCCTGACCGGCCTGGCAGCCCAGAACGGCTCTATAACCGCTGCGGGCTTCCGCTCCGCAGCCGATGCCGAAAACGGCTTTACTGACCCTGACAAAAGCGGCTTCACTGACCCTGACAAAAACGGCTGTACTGTCGGTGTCGGCTTAAGCTCTGCGTACATCCCCGGCCGGTCCCAGGGCAGTACGATATTCGGGGAGTCGATACCCCTGACTGAATGCTGCAAGTCTCATACCTTCCGGTTCCCAGATTTTCCTGAATCAGCCGCCGGGTATCGCCGGTGCGGAGGCGCCATTCTTCACAGATCAAGGCCAGCCTGCAGGGCGGCCCGGATGCCGTCGGCGCAGAGGCGCGATACTGGAAAGCATCCGCGCCACCGGGGCAGCAGAGCGAAACCTGTCTGCCCGATCCGGGCTGTCCGCGGCGTTTCAGGACTGTTTTCATCATAGAACAGATTCGGGCTTTCCGCAACAGCCGGCCATGTACGCATCCGGTGCGGGATCTGCCGTTCCGGCCATAAACAGCCACCCGGTGCCGGATCTGCCGTTCCGCAACAGCCGGCCATAAACAGCCATCCGCCACAGAATCTGCCGCTCCGGCCCAAACGTCCATCCGATGCGGAATCTCACGTTCCGGCCATGCGGTACCGCGGCATTTCGGTGAAGGCTTTGCTGTGCGCTTTACGCGGCTTTGTGCTGCCTTCGGCTCTTTCAGTGCCGCCAAAAAGCGCATCTGTATCCTCTCCTGCCTGATATACAGCCCGGCAGGGAAAAAAGTTGCAGCGGATTCAGCGGATTTTTACCGGTTGATATCCGCAGCTACTGAAAGAATATTCCGCCGCCCGCTTCTGACTGGCGGCTGACTCAGAGCGGATTGCTTCGTCTGAACGCCCGGGCAAAACAATTGAAAAATCGGCTGCTAACTCGCGGCTTCAGTCGTGAGAGGCTTCACAATCGGCTCCTGACCTTATCCGGGGTACAAATTTCGACCCGGAACTCTGACTTTACCCGGATAAAAAGAGAACTCCCCGGAAGCCGCATCTTCCGGGGAGCCATTCACGTTCTTTTCAAAGGGGGTTATGAGAAAGGTCAGAAGCTTTTTTCCTTCTGACAGCTAAAGAATACTGCCAAATTGTGATCAAAAAAGAGCGATTCTGTGAAAATCCTGTGAATCATCGCTGATTATTGCGATTATTGCTGATCATTTCCGCTCCTTGCCAGCCTTTGCCAGCTATTACTCCATAATACCGTCCGCTGCCTGTCACTGCTTCCGGATACCAGCCACTGCCAGTCATTTCATTACTGTTCCGCGGTTCCGGCATCCGCTTCAGCGCTGACCGCTTTCTTTTTCGCTCCGTCCTTCACAAACATGACGGACGCGATCGCCACCGTAATGGGCACGCAGAGGATAACGCCGAAGCTTCCGGCCAGTCCCTGCATGATATCAAGCCCGATGTTGCGGGAGTTGATCACCTGCAGATACGGCAGGGAATACGCGTAATCCAGCAGAAGCGTATTCAGGCTGGTCCCGACAAAAGCCAGGATCAGGGTGTTGGAATCGGTTCCCATCATATCGCGGCCGACGCGCATCCCGGCGCGGAACAGCTCGAGCTGCGAAATCGTGGGGTTCTGCCGCACAACCTCCTCCATTGCGCTGGAGGTGGACATGGCGACGTCCATCGTCGCGCCGAGCGCGGAGATCAGGATTCCCGCGAACAGCAGCCCTCCCACCTGGATATTGTCGGTGTACCAGAGGTCCAGCAGGCTTTCAATCGACGACACGTTCCATCCGGAAAGCCCGGTGCAGTATCCGAAAAACCTTGCCATCAGCCCGGCGCAGACGCAGCCGACGACCGTTCCCAGGGTCGCGGAAACGGTTTTGCGCGTCGGCCCTCCGATAAAGTACATCGTAACCAGGGTCGTTACGGCGCAGACAATCACCGCCGCGGTGAACGGCTGCATGCCCCGGTAGATCATGGGAAGAATCAGGAAAATGACGGTAAAGAAGGTGAAAACCAGCCCGATGACGCTCTTGACGCCTTTCTTTCCCCCGACCGCGATAATCAGCGCGAGGTACAGTAGCCCGAAAATGATGATCGTATTGCCGCGGTCCTGCGAGTAGACGGAGCTTACGGTCGTGTCCCCGGAGACTGACTGCATGACGATGACTTTCATCCCGACTTCGCAGCCGCAGCCGAAAAGATAGCCGGCTGAACTCGTCATCTCGATTTCCTCGCCCTTCCGGACGCCGGTGGTCATCCGCACAATCACATCCTGCTCTCCCACGCGTGTTCCGTCGGCCTGGAGATTGTCGGTAACGATCTGCGTGACCACGCCTTTTTCGAAAGTCTGCCCGCGGCGCTCAGTCATCTCCACGCGGTCTGTCGTGCTGAACAGCCAGAGTACGAACACCGCAAAAACCGCTATGGCGATGCAGGGAATCACCCAGCGGACAAAGAAGCGCACCCGGGGATGCGCCGGCGTCCGCGAAGCGGATTCCGCGGGATTATCCGCGGTTTCCCCCTCCCGATCCTGAAGTTTATTCTGTTCTGATTGGTCTTCCATCCGCTGAACCTCTCTTCCGTCAGTTTCACTGCCTCTGTTTTTGCCGGCGTTATCCGCCGGCGTGTTATCCGGCCCTCTCCCGGCTGCTCACCGACCAGCCGGACCGATTCCGGCATCTCACTGCCGGCTTTCCGCTTCCGGCCGGCGTTATCCGCCGGCAGTTTGCCGGACGTCCCTCTATATAAAGCCAAAGCCTGCCGGGCAATCCCCGGCAGGCTTCTGGCTTTCCCTTTTTTATTCCCCGGGAGGCCTGAAAGTCATCATGCGGAATGCTCCAGGCCCCGGCTGAATCTGCCCTGAATCAGATGCAGATTACTCCTTGACGATGGAGAACGGATCGTCAATCGCTGTCACAGAACCATCCGGATTTACCTGATACGTGGTGATCGTGAAGGTATTTCCGCTGACGTCGGCCACAGAGTAGCTCGGCAGCCAGTTCTGGGATCTGTTGGCGATATAGTCCTGCTGGTTCTCAAGAAGCTCATAGTACTTGGAACCGGAAGCGGAGTTCGTGGTGATGTAAAGGATTCCTTCAGGATTGGTGACCGTATTTTCGTCGGTCTCTTCCATGGTGTAGCAGATATTGTCCTGATGGAAGGCATCGAGAGCCGCCGCGGCTTCAGTGTCTCCGTCTTCCGGATACAGAGCGATCATGGTATCCGTCGTGGTATCGTACGCGTGATCCCAGTCGTAATCGTCGCCGGCTTCATTCAGGCTGAACTCGTAGCTGTCATGGCTTGCCCCGTCGCCCTGCAGCATCTTGCTGCGGCTGTATGTGTGGTCATGTCCCTGAAGGACGACATCGATATCCGCCGCGTCGAAGATCGGGGTGAGCTGGGTTCTGAGGATCATTCCGTCGGTATCGGAGTGGTCAAGGCCGGAACCGTAGATATCCTGGTGGATGGTGACGATTCTCCACTGCGCATCCGGATAAGCGGCGATCGCTTCGTCGATTGCCTGCTTGTGCTCAGCCGCGTTGTAGTTGTTGGTATTCAGGGTGATGAAAAGCACATTCCCGTAAGAATAGTAGTAGTCGCCGCCTGCCGCCGTAGCGCCGAGACCGGTAGCGTTCGGAGTGGTGAAGTGGTTCGAGAAATCCTCATTCAGGGAATCGTGGTTTCCGATGGTGGACGCCGCCGGGATATTGGCCAGAACGCTTGCGCTCAGGTAAGCGGCGAACTCCTCCTCCTTCGGCTGGCCGGTCTTGTTGACCTGGTCTCCGCAGGAAACGATAAAGTCGAGATCCGGGTTCTCAGCGGCTGCGATATCGAGGGTGCGGTCCCAGGTGAAGCCGTCGTTTCTTGCGGCAGTGTTCGCGGCGCCTGCGTCATTGACAAGCTCCGCGCCGTCCTGCGTCTGTCCCTTGGAAGCGCCGATCTGCGGATCGCCGACAACCAGGAACTTCACGTCATCAGTGCTGCTGAGCGTGTAGGTCTGTGCTTCAGAGTCAACGCCGTTCTTCACAACGACATAGTAGTAGGTGTTTCCAGGCTCAAGGCCGGTAACGGTAACTTTGTTGGAAACATACTCAACGCCGTCGGTGAACTTGGTGTCGACGTCAGTGGTGGTTCCCTGGAACTCAGTCAGGTTATCCTTGTCGGTTCCCATCTTGACAACCGGCGTCGCGCCTTCCTTCTCCGTCATCCACGTGAAGTTCAGCTCTGTCTCATCCTTGCCCGGGTTCAGGGCTACCTGCGTGTAGTCTGCCGAAAGAGTTTCCCAGTTGTCGCAGTATGCCTGCCATGCGTCATCTTCACCGAGAGTGGAAGAATCAGAATAGTGATCTGTGGAAGCGCTGATGCCGGCAGCCGGAAGAGCAGCCGCGACAAGCCCTGCGCACAGAACCGTCATCATACCGCGTTTTACTGATGCCTTCATTGGTTTTATCCTCCCCTTGAATAGGCGGCAACCGCATTATATCGATTGCCTTCTGAGTTACACCCACAGTTTAGCTTCCCCGAACCCCCGCTGATACCAGAAGGATGTCAAATCGGATACAGACAGGGAAAAATCATTGCAAGGAAAAATCAGGCGCCTGCCGCGAACCTGAAATGTTTTCAAAATATCTCTGCCGCCTGAATGTCAATTTGCGTTGCTTGATGATCCGTCGCTTTTCGCTAAAATACAATCAGAACCAGAAACAGGAGGAGCTTTTATGTTATCTGACAATTTGAAATCGCTTCGCAAGGCCAGAGGACTTACCCAGGAAAGCCTGGCTGTTCAGCTTCATGTCACCCGGCAGACTATTTCAAAATGGGAGAACAGTTTGTCCGTTCCCGATGCGGAACAGCTGGTACAAATCGCGAAAATATTTGGAGTGAACGTCAGCGAATTATTGGGAAAGCCTGTCAATGCAGAGGGAAAATCTGATGCCCTCTCATCAGAGCTGGCCCGCATCAATGAACAGCTTGCCATAAAAAACAACCGATCCCGAAAACTTGTTAAAACCCTTTTGATCCTGATTGCCGTAATTGCTATCATCAGCTGTCTGATTCTTTTGTTCAATTATCTGCCAATAGAATAACGTCTCCGACAAATCCGGGAAAACCATTCTCTTTAGTGTAGATGACATTCAGTGCCGCGTGCGGTAAAATATTCTTCCAGACTCTGTTTCTTCATTATTTATCCGATGTCATTATTCATCCGATAATGAATAGGCGAAGCCCGCCGCTTCCGGCGGCGGGCAGCGGATATCTGATATCAGGAGGCCTGAATGTACGAACAAATGAGCCTTTTTGATCAGGCTCCGGCCAGCCAGCCCTTAGCCAGCCGGCTCCGGCCTGAGACACTGGATGAATACGTCGGCCAGGAGCACCTGGTCGGCAAGGGAAAAATCCTGCGCACGCTGATCGAGAACGATCAGGTGTCTTCCATGATTTTCTGGGGGCCGCCCGGGGTCGGCAAAACGACGCTCGCCCGGATCATCGCGCACCACACCAAAGCGGATTTCATGGAGTTTTCCGCCGTCTCCAGCGGGGTGAAGGAAATCCGCGACGTCATGAACAAAGCCGAGGCCAACCGCCTGACCGGCCGCCGCACGCTGCTGTTTCTCGATGAGATCCACCGCTTCAACAAAGCCCAGCAGGACGCTTTTCTCCCCTATGTAGAGAAGGGAAGCATCACGCTGATCGGGGCCACTACGGAAAATCCTTCCTTTGAAATCAACTCCGCGCTGCTCTCCCGCTGCCGGGTTTTCATCCTCAAAGCCCTGACGGAAGACAACATCACCGATCTACTGTCCCGCGCCCTGAAAAGCCCGAAAGGCTACGGAGGGCGCGACATCCGGATCACGGAAGATCAGCTGCGCGCGATCGCGGTTTTCGCGAACGGCGACGGCCGCACCGCGCTCAACACACTGGAAATGGCCGTCACCAACAGCACTCTCTCGTCGGACGGTTCCATCACCGTAACGGATGAAACGCTTTCCGAATGCATGAACCGGCGTTCTCTGCTGTACGACAAGAAAGGCGAGGGGCATTACGACACGATCTCGGCCCTGCACAAATCCATGCGCAACAGCGATCCGGACGCGGCCGTCTACTGGATGGAGCGCATGCTGCAGAGCGGCGAGGATCCGCTCTACATTGCCCGCCGCGTGGTGCGGTTTGCCTCGGAAGACGTCGGGCTTGCCGATCCCAGAGCCCTGCAGGTTGCGGTGAGCGCGTTCCAGGCCTGCCAGTTCATCGGGATGCCGGAGTGCGACGTGTGCCTGGCCGAGGCTGTCATCTACTGCGCTCTCGCGCCGAAATCCAATGCCATGGAAACCGCCTGCGACGCCGCCAAAGCGGACATCAGCGATTCCCCCGCGGAGCCTGTGCCGCTGCAGATCCGCAACGCCCCGACCTCTCTGATGAAAGACGCGGGATACGGCAAAGGCTATATCTACGCGCACGATACGGAGAAAAAGATCGCCCGGATGCAGTGCCTTCCGGATTCCCTGAAAGACCGCCGTTACTACCAGCCGGGAGAGCAGGGGCACGAGAAAGCCCTGAAACGCCGTCTGGAGGGCATCCGCCGCTTCCAGGCAGGAGAAAGCGACGATCCCTGGGGCGACACCAATACCGATCCCTGGGATTGAAGCGTCAGAAAGCAGCAGTCTCCGTGTCAGAAAGCAGCAGTCTCCGCGGCAGAAAGCAGCAGTCTCCGCAGCGGTGTCATAACAAACTTCAGAGATTGACATAATATAAAAGCAGCAATCTTGAAGCAGAGCCGATATCAGTCTTCGGATTGTTGCAGGAAAAATCAGGTTTTCTGAGATGATGACTATTCCGGCCCTCTGATTATATGCGCGGAAAATCAGGATCATCCGCATATGCCAATATTCACTGTCGGCAGCAAAAAGCGCCGGGTCTCAGGCTTTCTCTCAGCCTGAAACCCGGCGTTTTCTGCTGTTTCATTCAGAAGCCTAATTCAGAAGCCCGGCATAGCCTGCCGCAAGCCCGCAGACCAGGGAAATCACAATGATTTTGATCGGATTGATCTTTTTCTTCAGCATCAGGAACAGCGCCAGGGCGAAAATCGCCGCGGATACCCAGAAGGCCGATCCGCTGACCGTGCCGGACACCGCCTGAAGACTCAGGCCATCCGGGAAAAACACTTCCTGCCCGATATTGATGACCGATGCGCCGATCAGTCCAACGACAGCCGGCCGGAGTCCCGACATGGCGCCGGCCACAGCCCTGCTCTCCTTAAACCGCTCGTACGCCTTCGCCACCAGAAGAATGATCACAAACGAAGGCAGAATGACGCCGCCGGTCGCCGCGAACGCGCCGCCCAGCCCTGCCGTGCGGGTCCCGACATAGGTGGAAACGTTCACCGCGAAGGGCCCCGGGGTGCTCTCGCTGACCGCGATGAAATCGACCAGCTCCTGCATCGTCATCCATCCGTGGCGCGATACTTCCTGCTGTACCATGGGCAGCATGGCGTAGCCGCCGCCGAACGTGAACGCCCCGATTTTAAAGAAAGTCCAGAACAGTTCCAGATAGATCATTCGCCATCCCGTCCTTTCTTCGGTTCCGCAGCCTGCGTCTTCTCTTCAGTCTGCACCGCGCCGTCAACAGTGCTGTCTGCCTCGCTGCCGGCACTCCTTCCATCCGCGCTTTCAGGCGTGCTGCCTGCTGCCCTATCTTCCAAACTGCCATCCGTTCCGGCAGTAGCTGCGCCTTCAGGTTTCCCGTCTGCTTTAATGCCGGCTGTTGTTCCGGCCGCCGCGGCGCCATTCTTCCCAGCGGTCTTTTGCTGCACAAATGCCGCCGTCAGGCCCGCTGCCGCGCAGATCACGATCACCCAGAGAACACTGACGTCGAAAAACGCCACCGCAATCAGCGCCGCTGCCATCAGGATGTAGGAAAGGAGTCCCTTCGGGCACTGGCGGTACATGGAAACCATCGCGTTGATGATCAGGGCAAGCACGCCCGCCCGGATGCCGGCGAAGGCATACTTTACCGCGGTAAAATTCTCGAACTGCTTCAGGATGAAGGAAATCGCGTAGATAATCACAAAGGAGGGGAGCACAACCCCTACCGTCGCGGCTGCCGCGCCGGCGAATCCCACTACCCTGACGCCGACAAAGGTAGCCGAATTGATGGCAATCGGCCCCGGGGTGCTCTCCGCGATCGCGGTAATATCCAGGAGGTCTGAATCCTTTATCCAGCGCCTGCGGTTTACGATTTCCTCCCGGATCAGCGGAATCATCGCGTATCCGCCCCCGAAAGTGAACAGGCCGATTTTGAAAAACGTGACGAAAAGCTTTCGGATCTTTTCCGAACGCGATTCGGTTACGGACGGCGTTTCTTTCTCCGGCTGTCCGGCTCCGGCCGTCTGTCCGTTATGATTTTTCTTCATACGCTATGCCCTGTTCCGCTGACCGTACTGACAAGGGCCTCCAGCTCTTCCGGTTTTTCAATAAAGTGGATCTGGTCTTTTTCTTCCGGCCAGAGAAATCCTTCATCCGTCATCTTCCGGATCATCTCCTTCAGGGGATTGTAAAATCCGGTGGTATTCAGCAGCGCGACCGGCTCCCTGGAAAGCCCGAGGCGGGTGCGGCTCATCATCTCGGAAATCTCCTCCAGCGTCCCGACTCCTCCCGGAAGCGCGAGGAAAAAGTCGCCCAGCTCGATCATCTTGAGCCTGCGCGTGGCCATGTCCGGCGTGACAAATACGTTGGTAAGGCCCGGCCTCAGCAGCTGCTTATCTACCATAAAGCGCGGAATAACGCCGGTTACCACGCCGCCGCCGTCGATTACGGCGTCTGCCACAGCTCCCATCAGGCCTGCTTTCCCGCCTCCGTAAACGAGTTCGTATCCGTTGGCGGCAATCCACTCGCCGACCCGCCTGGCTTCCTGAAAATAATCCGGTTTAATGCTGGGGTTCGATCCGCAGTAGACAACAATTCTCATAACATTCCATCCTCTCCCAGGGTACAGGCGGCCGGCTGTGCAGGCTGCCGTGATTTCTCTCCTTTTCCGCGTCCCTGTGTCCGATTTCATTATAAACTGCGGGGACGGTTTCCGCACCCTCTTTTGTACGGAAACAGGCAGGGAAAGTTTTTGCGGAAAATTTAGAGCGATGGATATTGACTTTTGCGGCGCTCCGATTATAATAATTGATGCATGGGGCATTAGCACAGTTGGGAGCGCGTTACATTCGCATTGTAGAGGTCACGGGTTCGAATCCCGTATGCTCCACACATCCGGAAATCCTTATTTTATAAGGGTTTCCGTTTTTTTGTGTTCAGAAAGGGAGGCCATTTACAGGCCTGAAAAGCCAGATTGGTGCCGAAATGGTGCCGAAAATTTCAAAAATATATTTTTCACAGTCCAAAGCTCCTCCGGCAGTCCATGATCCAGCCGTTAAAAATCTATCCAAAAGTGTTCTCTTTCCTGTATGAAAATAGCCCGGAAAAACCGGGCCTATCGCATTTGTTATTCTGATAAACATCATCCAAAGCATCCTGGAGTATCCGAGATACATTGATTACTTTTCTTCCGCCCGCCTGTCCATCCGGCGTGGCAGCGTTACTTTTCCGCGAACGACTGATTTTCCAGTTTTCTCCGATACGCACTGATATCGACATCAACATAAGAGAGAAAAGATTTTCCCTCGCCTGCGAATGTCCCGGTGTTCATCTCGATTTCATCCAACTCCGAAGGCGTTTTGACAGGATCGCCGTCATCTTCCATACTGACAATTTTCAGCCCGATGGCGTCCCGAGCCATCATCATTGCGTCCGGGATATCTTTTCCCTCAGTCAGTATTTCCAGATCAGGGACTTCCGCGAGCACACAATCATTCGTTACAGTAAAAATCGTCGGATATACTACCACAGTTCTTCCGCTGTTTTTTTCCATGTTTTCCTCCTGAAATGCGGCAATCCATCTGGCCGGGCAGTTGAAGGGGGATTTAACGCTCCTCACTTTTTATTGCTTTGGCTCCCGCTCTTGCACTATAGGCTATAGGGTATAAATGAGTATACTATTCCATTGCGAAGAGCTATACCGCGTCCCCCTAAACCCTCCTTTGGAGGCTGCGATGCGATATAGCTCCTTCGCTGTTCTATTACGCTGGAAAGACCTTTTCTCACTCTTTTCTCTTCCGATTTTCTTAATCTGGCATCGGCTTCAAAGCTCCTCAGGCACTTCGAAAATCCGTTTATCCGGATTCTCCTTATCTCGCTTGATTAACGTCCCGCTCATTCAAGGTTCTTCAGTCAGTTGAATAGTTTCCCGCTTTCATTGATATCCGCAATACCCGCCGCTGCCTGCGTCGCATCCGCACATTATTCCACAGACAGGCAGTGCTGTCTTTGTCTTCCCTGCCGCCAGCCGCACCGGACTCTCTATATCACTCTATATCACTGATACACCTGCAGAACAGCCGCCCTGATACATTCAACATAAGCTTTTTCCCCTGCATCTGTCAGATGCGTATGATCAGCGATGAAATACTCGTCATGCCCCTCGCTTGCGGCATACCAGTCAATCAGGTAGGTGTTTGGCGTGCTGCTCACAAATGAGTAAACTTCAGCGTTATTCGGCGCTTCCCAGGACTTGCCCGGCGCTCTTACTGTAAAGATGAAGAACGGTCTGTCCGGGCCAAGCATGCTCCGGAGATTCGTCAGAGAGTTATATAAGGGGCCGTTGGTGCCCAGCGCGAAAATAACGCCATCGCCGTTCCAGCCAAGCTGATTGACGTAGGAATCATAGATCGCGAAACTTTCCGTCGTATACCGGCTGACAGCCGCGTCGCTGATGCTGTTCGGGAATGCCGCGTAAAATTCATCGGTCGCTCCCAGGGCGACGGAATCGCCGATCAGCAGAAGATGCAAACTGCTCAGTATTTCCGGATTCGCCGCGTTTGCCGCGCCTGCCTCCGCTGTTGGTACAGATGCCGCCGCGGCGGTTTCTGCTCCTGCTGCTTCCGCTGACGCGGTTGTCCCTGCCGTTCCGGCCGCAGTGGTTACTGCTGCTTCCGCTGACGCCGCTGTCCCGGCCGCTGCCGTCTCTGCCGCTCCGGCCCCAGTAGTTTCTGACGCCGCTGTCTCTGCTGTTCCTGCCGCCTCTGTTACGCCGGCCGCCGCATTCTCTGCCATCGCTGTATCTGCTGCCGCTGTTTCGGCCGCGGTGGTTTCTGTCTCTTCCGCTGATACAGCTGCTCCGGCAGTGGTTTCGGTTTCCGCTGCCGTTGTTTCGGCTTCCGCAATATCCACAGCTTCAGCCGTTTCCCCGGAATCCTCTGCCGTTTCCAGCATCTGTTCAATTTTCTGCTGTTTGATGGCATTTGCCCTTTCGGCCTGCGCCTCCAGTTCCGCTATATTTTCAACGGCATTTTTCCGCGGGACAAAGGCAACGCACAGGATAAATACGATTCCGACACTGACGACGATCCCGGCCGTTCTCCTGGCCTGTACGACTGCCCTCTTTAATGCCTGACGTCCCTTTCGGGTTTTCGGCTGGCTGCTGATCAGGTCAATTTTCTTCCGGATGATTCCCCGTCGAATCGGATATTCGATATAGTAATACGAATATGAGGCAATCAACATGGACAGGACGATCTCGAGGACAGCGAGGTACCAGGGATTATTTCCACTGCCTCTGATCAGAAGGATGAGCGGATAATGCCACAGGTAGATGCCGTAGGAGCGCTTTCCGATCCACCGGAGCGGTATAATGCTCAAAACTTTTCCCAGAATGCTCCTGCTGTTCAAAACCGCGAAGATAACCGCGGCCGAAAGGATGGACGCCAGCCCCTGCCCGCCGTGGTACCAGAAGGTGCTGTACCCGTTCACCGCTCCGCCCAGGTACAGCAGTCCGGCCAGAGAGAAAACCCCGACAATCTCCGGAATCCGGCTTTCCTTTTTCTTTTCCTTTTCTCCGCCCGCGCTGCCTGAACGAACCGCCATGGATAACAGCGCGCCGCACAGCAGCGAGAACGCTCTCGTATCCGTGCCGTAGTAAACGCGGCTCGGATCCGCCGACGGGTCGAACATGACCCACATGAGCGCAAAGGAAATCACGGCAAGCGCGCCTGTGACCGCCGGAATCAATACCCTTTTATGCGCAGAGCGGTTCAGCAGCAGGAGAAGCAGGGGAAACAGCAGATAAAACTGCGCCTCGATAGCCAATGACCAGGTATGGGTAAACGGGGAAGGAGATCCGGCGTTTTCAAAGTAGGAGACGTTATTGTAAATCTGCCACCAGTTGTTAAATCCAAGCAGGACAGACACGATGTCCCTGCAGGCCTTCGTGAACAAAACGCGGTTGAAAATGGCGCTCAGGATGACTACGATGACCGTCATTGTCAGGATTGCCGGCAGTATTCTCCGCACCCGTTTCAGCCAGAAAGTTTTCAGGTCAATGGTACTGGCCTGCTCCAATTCCGCCAGCAGGCTGTTGGTGATGAAGAAACCCGAGAGAACAAAAAACACGGTGACTCCGACCAGGCCTCCCGCCGCAAACGGCAGCTGGAGATGATACCCCAGAACCATCAGCGTCGCGACTGCCCGGAATCCATCCAGCCCGGCAATATACCTTTTCTTCTGTTTTTTCGGATTGACTCCGCTCAGCTGGCTGAAAGGCATGCTGGCTGCCATGCTTCTCCTTTCTGTCGGATCCTGACGCCCCGGGAGTTATTGTTCGCGGACTCCTTTGCGGGGTAATTGTTTAAATGAGTAAATTTATTGCCAATCAAAAGTTTGATATAGGGCAAATAAGTTCATCGAAAGTATGGCCCTCATTGCCTCGAATGTCAAGATATCCGGCGGCAATCTGCGCCTCAATCCGCGCCTGATTCCTGTGGTTTCCGATTCCTCATGCTGAAACGGCGCCGGAAAGGTATTCTGCCTTTCCCGGTGCCATTCACCGCCGCGGCGCCTATGACATGCACACGCTGAAAATACCCCGTCTGAGCGCTGCGACGCGTTTCAGACGGGGTATTGGTATTTTACAGGGTTGCACAGGTTTACATCTGCTCAGGTCTTTTCAGAACTTCCCAGTCCCCGTCAGATCTTCCCAGTCCTTCTCACGCCTTCTCAAAAGCCTGTTTTTCCGGGATTCTGTTCATGCACTGCCTGAGCGTCCGGACATATAGCAGAATGCTGATCCCGAAGGAAAGGATATCCGCCGCCGGCTGAGCCCATGCCAGTCCGTAGATGCCGAACAGATATCTGAGCAGGAACAGCATCGGTATGTAGATAATTCCCTGCCGGCTGACATTGATGATGAGGGCCGCGGCCGCGGCTCCCATCGCCTGCAGAGCGTTCGTGATCACATAGAAAATGCCGAACAGCGGCCCGATCATCGCGCGGTTGGCCTCCCCTTCCGCCCGCAGGATGTTGGAAAATCCGCTGGAAATCAGGGAGAACGGTCCGCAGAAAGCGACGATCCTAAGATAGGTCCTCGTGAACCTCCAGGTCTGGTCGCTGGCTCCGACGATTTCCAGAACCTGCGGCATAAACACCAGCAGCAGGACCGTCATTGCCGTTCCGATTCCGATGGAACACCACATGCAGAAAGAACAGATTTTTTTCGCGTACTCCGGCCGTCTCTGACCGAACGCCCGCGAAATCAGCGAGGTTCCGCCTGCCCCGAAAACGGTGCCGAGGGACATAAAAATCAGGAACACCGGGGTAGCCAGGGAAACCGCCGCCACCTGGTAGGCGTCGTGCGTCTGGCCGATGAAGAACGTATCCGCCAGGTTATAGATCAGGGTCATGAGCATGGCGGCAATAGCCGGGAGCGCATTCTGAACAACCGCCTTCGAGACGGGCATCTGGTCATATTTTTCAAGCGAACCGCTTTGCATCGTATATTCTCTCCCTCCGTCGCCTCAATTTCACAGGCATTGCAGGTGTTCCGGCTTACCCTGCCCCGGGCACCCCTGTTTTTGGGCATCGCAAAACCGCTTTTCGGCTGATTTTCCACGTGCGACGCTGTTTTTCGGTTTTCAGCCGTTTTCAGGTGTTTTCACCGCTTCCGCGTCCGGGCCCTCTCCCGGCATTTCCGCCGAATTCTCGTAGATCCGCCTGAGATATCCGAGCACCGCATCTTTTTCTTCGGGAGTAAACCCTTTGAGCAGCGCTGTTTCCATGGACGCGGCGTTCTGACGCAGCTCCTCGTAAACGTTCTCATCGCCCCAGGTCAGTTCGATCACTTTCATCCGCCTGTCGTGCGGATCTCCCTTTACCGCAATCATGCCCTTGGCGGCCATGCTGTTCACGATCGTCACTGTTGTCGGATGGGAAACCTGGAGGAAATTCTCAATATCTTTCTGCGTGGCGCTCTTTCCCTCCCTGTTCGCGAGAAACAGGATAATCTTGGCCTGTGAAAGCGTGAGGTGATACCGCTTCACATGCTCGTTCACCGCCGTCTCCACCCGCTCGCTGATTTTTTTCATCATCGGGCCGATACTGGTTTCCTGCCTGATTACCGTCATGACATCATCCTCCTGTCTGTAGCTATCTACACTTTATGCGGCATGCTGCATTTTACGAAGGTGTCGGTGCCTTGTCAATATCCTTCAGAAACATTTTGCGCTGAATTTGCGTCTTGAACACATTTTACGAAAACTGTATACTTATCTAAAGTTTTTGAATTACTGTCAGCAAAGGAGAGTGCCTATGAATCGATCCAAAACAGCCATTATCGCTGATTCCGGATGCGATGTTCCGATGAGCTTCAGGGAGAAATACGACATCCGTCTGCTTCCTTTCCACATCATATATCCCGAAAAAGATTACCTGGACAGCGTAGATATCGACCCGCTGATGATCTACCGGAGATTCCCGGATGAATTTCCCTCCACTTCTACCCCGTCCATCGCCGATGTCGACGACGTTATCGACAAAGCCCTGCAGGACGGCTACGAGAGGGCGATCATTTTCTGCATTTCGCATGGCTTTTCCGGCTCGTATAACGCGGCAAGACTGGCCGCGTCCGAGCGGGATGACATAAAAATCTTCGTGTTTGATACGTTCAAAGTTTCCCTCAGCGCCGGGCTGTACGCCATCTGGGCCGCGGAGAAGCTGGCGGAAGGATGGTCTTACGATCAGGTCGTCGAAAAGCTTCCGTCAATGATTCCGGACGGAAACATCTTCTTCTATATGGATACGCTGCAGTACCTGCAGCGCGGGGGACGCATCGGGAAGCTCGCCGGTTCGGTCGGATCCCTGCTCAAACTCAAGCCGATCATCACCTGCGATGAAACCGGCGTCTACACCAAAGCCGGGCTGATCCGCGGCGAGAGACTCGGAAAGAAAAAGCTGATGGAGGTCATCCAGAATTTTGCGAAAGGCTCAAAATCCTGGGTTCTTGTCGGGGAAGGCAACGCCCATCTGGAGGCGCTGGAATTCGAGAGCATGCTGAAGCAGAACCTGCCGGACGCGAAATTTCTCGGCAGAAAACAGATCACCGCGTCCCTGGCGCTCAACAGCGGCCCCGGCCTGATCGGCGTCGGGATCCTGAAAAATCCCTGATCCGCTGCGGTTTGTATCGGGATACCGAAAAATCCCTGATCCGGTAACGGTCCGCACCGGAATCCCGAAAAATCCCTGATCCACTGCGGTTTGTACCGGGATTCCGAAAAATCCCTGATCCGGTAACGGTCCGCACCGGGATTCTGAAAAAGGTCTGATATGTTTTTACGATTGCTCCGCGCCGCGGAACCTGTCCCTGAAGGGACCCGCGGCGCGCTTTCTGTTTTCTCCGGTAATTAAATATTTAGAAATATTTTACATGAAAGTCAGGCGATACGGGACAGACTGTATTGATTACGTGACAAAGACATAGTATACTGTATGTAGTTTTTAAAACCACTTCTGGGGGAAATTTAAACCACTGTTCAGTAATTCAAACCACTGTTCAGTATTTCCTCAGAAGCGGAATCTATATCCGGCAGACCGTAATCTTTCGGCACTGCCGTTTGTTTTGTGCTGCTGCCCCAGGGAGGTCACCCATGCCGATTGTCCTTCTTCATTGGAAGTCCATGGGCAGCCGCCTGCCAAAAACGAAAGGGTTTCGCTATGAATCCGCAAAAAACGATAATCATGGCCGACTCCGGCTGTGACGTCAACAAAGTATACCGCGACCAGTACGGCATCCGCCTGCTGCCTTTCCACGTATACTATCCCGAAAAAGATTATCTGGACAGCGTGGACATCGACCCGATGATGATCTACAAGCGTTTCCCGGATGAGTTTCCTTCCACCTCAACCCCGTCCATGGCCGAAATCAGCGACGCGCTGGACCAGGCGGTGGCAGAAGGATATGAAAACGCGATCATCGTCTGCATCTCCCACTGCTTCTCCGGCACCTACAACGCGGTGCGCCTGATCGGCACGCAGCGCGACGATATCCACGTGTACGCGTTCGACACCCTGAACATTTCCGTGAGCTCCGGCCTGTACGCCATCTGGGCCGCCAGAAAGCTGGAGGAAGGCTGGTCCGCGGAGAAAATCGCGGAGGAACTTCCGAAAAAACTCCCGGAGGGCAACATCTTTTTCTATATGGACACGCTGAAATACCTGCAGCGCGGCGGGCGCATCGGGCGTCTCTCCGGAATGGTGGGCTCCATTCTCAAAATCAAGCCGGTCATTTCCTGCGACAGCGAAGGCGCGTACTACACCGTCGGAATGATCCGCGGCGAACGGCAGAGCAAAAAGAAACTGATGGAATCCGTGGTGAAATTCACCGGGGACGCGAAGGCCATCATCTGTGTGGAGGAAGGCGGCGGCAATCACCTGGAAGCCCTCGAGTTTGAGTCCATGCTGCGCACGAACCTTCCGCAGTGCGAATTCATCAGGGAGCAGCAGATCACGGCCTCCCTCGCGATCAACACGGGACCCGGGCTGATCGGCGTCGGCGTCCTGAAGAATCCCTGACCCGGAATCGGGCTCGCCCACCGCGGCGGCTGTCACGTCGCTGGAAGCGCCTTTTTTTGAGCTGATCGCGCAGTTTGTCCACGTCGAAGTTTTCGCTGTGGCTGACAGCCGGACCTTCTCCGCACACGCGGAACGGCCTGGTTCTGTAAATCGCCTCGCCAGATCAATAACCCGAAAGTACAATTAACCCGTAATAACAGCCAAAGGCCCTGAAGAAGGATAAACATTCTTCTTCAGGGCCTTTATTATCCGCGGGTTTCCCGCAGAGTGCAGGCAGTCCTTGTCCGCGCGATTTGTCTGCCTGACGAGGAAGATGCCTCCAGGCTCCGGGCTGTCCGGGCTGCCCCGCAGGCTCTCCCGCGGGGCCTGACTCTCCTGAACAGAAACCGGACGGGCAGGAAGCCGGAGGATGTTCTCCCGCGGGGACAGAACTCTCCTCACTCGGACCTCAACGCCGCGACAGGATCTTTGCCTGCGGCTTTCTTCGCCGGGATCAGTCCGCCGATAAGCGTGAGCACCACGCTCAGCACAATCAGGAAGATTGCGGACTTCACCGGCAGGGCCGCGTTGATCGCGTCGGTATTCAGCACATGGTGCATCACCGCGTTGATCGGGATCTGCAGCAGCAGCGACAGGCCGATGCCCATCACGCCGGAAAGCAGGCCGATGATGAAAGTCTCGGCGTTGAATACCTGGGAGATATTCCGCCTTGACGCGCCGAGGGCTCGGAGAATGCCGATTTCCTTCGTGCGCTCCAGGACGGAAATGTAGGTGATAATGCCGATCATGATCGACGAGACAATCAGCGATACGGAAACGAAAGCAATCAGCACGTAGGAAATCACGTTGACGATATTCATAACCGAGGTCGTCATCAGCTCCACGTAATCCGTATAGGTAATCTTGTCCTCGTCCTTCGCGTCTTCAT
Organism: Lachnospiraceae bacterium; assembly: GCA_050944455.1. Taxonomy (GTDB): domain Bacteria; phylum Bacillota; class Clostridia; order Lachnospirales; family Lachnospiraceae; genus Anthropogastromicrobium. Next base: position 25,015 of record JBMNRC010000005.1, on the reverse strand, counting down.
TGTAGTCTTCGATGCACTGCGCGATCGCGTCCTTGTCGGCGAAGGTATCCGTGTAGATGCTGATGGAGGTCGGAGCGTCCTCGGACACCACGCCGAAATTGGTCAGGTTGTCGTCGTAGGATCCGGCGTCGACGTAGGTGTCGTAAATCTGCACCAGCGTCTCCTGGTCCATGCCAGCGGTGATCGCGGCGTCGAGCTGGGCCGCCAGTTCCTCCTCTCCCATCGCCTGGATCGCCGCCAGCTGGTCCGGGTTATCCTGGTTCTGCTCCTCCAGAAGGCTGCGGTACAGGGACGCTTTTTCCGAAACGTTCAGCGCCTGCATATAGGCAACCGCGTCCGCCGCCTTCGCCGCGTCGTCCGCCGGCTCGAAGGCAAGGCCGTTCAGCACGTTGACGTCAGGATTGTCCTCCTGTTCCTTGACGATTTCGCTGTCGTTGGCGTAATCGATCAGGTAGTCGGTGAGATCCCTCGTGTAGCCGACGGTTCCCGAAAGCCCGGTCATTGTGGTCATCCCCTCGTTCGCCGAGTCGCTGTTCGCGCGGATAATCCCGGAGATCTTCAGGGTCAGCGCGTCGCCGCTGTCCACGATCTGCCGCAGGGCTTCCGCGTCATCGCTGATGGAGACCCATCTGCCGTTTTCGTTCTTCTGGTACAGGTCGCTGTCCGGGATCACGTAGATCTCGCGGTCAGTCAGCTCCCGGTAGCTCCACTTCTGCTGGTCCAGCTCAATTTCATCGCCGGAATTGATCTCGTCGATCAGGTCGGAGTACTCCGACGAAGGAAGAACGCCCAGCTCATAAAGAACCGTCAGGGAAATCTCATTGTTCTGGTCGAGAATCAGCACCACCTCGTCGTAATCCTCCGGCCAGTCCCCGTAAACCAGGTCGTAATTGTCGGTCACGGACTCGCTGATGCCGGTGCCTGTGCTGTCCGGCGTGAGTTCCGTGAAGATGGACGAGCTGCTGAGCATCGGCGACATCTCCATCATGCTTGAGACAATATCGGAAGACGATGAGACCAGCGAATTGTCTTCGCCGATCGTCACGCCGTCCGTATCGACCAGGACGTCATCCGGGTCGATGGTATAAGCGCCGAACGAGATGTCGTAGGAGTAGATCACGCCGTTATCGCCGAGGTACTGCGCGATCTCGCTGTCCGGGTCGTCCAGATACTTTTTGAATTTCGTCAGGTTGTTCTCCGTATAGCTCGAAGTCAGGCTTGACTGCATCTCGATCTGCTCGGAATTGCTGTACACGCCGTCCAGCGGATGGTCAGCCTCGGAGGTCGCCCGGCTCTGGTTCTCGGTCAGCAGCGAGTTCAGGTCAAACGTCTCGGCTTCGATCGTGATCGGGTACGAGGACATGGTGTCGCGCTGGATATCCGTGATGTACTTGTTGACTCCGCCGGACAGCGCCTGGATCAGCGCGATGCCGATGATACCGATGGAGCCCGCGAAAGCCGTCAGGATGGTGCGGCTCTTTTTGGTGCGCAGGTTGCTGAAGGAAAGCCCGAGGGCCGTCCCGAAGCCCATGTGCGCCTGCTTTTTGCGGGCTGTCTTTTTCCGGCGGGTACTGGTTGCCGCCTGTTCCGCCTGCTTCCCGCTGTCCGCCGTCTGGCCGTCCGTCAGCAGCTTTCCGTCGTACTCGGCCGCGATCTTCCGGGAATACTCATCCGCCATCTTGTCGTTTTTGGTGATCATCAGGACCAGCCGCCGGAGCATCTCCTCCAGCTGCTCCCCGCCCTTCGGGACCGGCTCCGCGATCTCGTATGGGTTGGTGTCGCCGATGATCCTGCCGTCATACAGCCGGATAATGCGGGTAGCGTACTGCTCCGCCAGTTCCGTGTTGTGCGTGACCATCACAACCAGGCGGTCCTTCGCGACGTCGCGCAGCAGGTTCATCACCTGAATGCTGGTCTCGGAGTCCAGCGCTCCGGTCGGCTCGTCTGCAAGGACGATATCCGGGTCATTGACCAGCGCCCTGGCGATAGCCACGCGCTGCATCTGCCCGCCGGACATCTGGTTGGGGTGCTTGTGCGCCTGCTCCTTGAGACCGACGCGGTCCAGGGCCTCCAGGGCCCGCTCTTTCCGCGTCCGGCGGGAAACTCCCGCCAGGGTGAGCGCCATCTCGACGTTCGCCAGAACTGTCTGATGCGGAATCAGGTTGTAGCTCTGAAAAACAAATCCGATGGTATGGTTGCGGTAGGTGTCCCAGTCGCGGTCTTTGTAGTTTTTGGTCGAAGTCCCGTTGATCAGGATGTCGCCGCTGTCATATCTGTCCAGGCCCCCGATGACATTCAGAAGGGTTGTTTTTCCTGAACCGCTGGGGCCGAGGATGGCCACAAATTCACTGTCGCGGAGATTGAAGCTGACGTGGTCCAGGGCCGTCTGGACCAGGTCTCCCGTGACATATTCCTTACAGAGTTCTCTGCACTGAAGCATAAATTGTTCCGCTTCCTCCTGTTTCTGCGCACGCAGTCCTGCGCGATATCGGCCATACTCACTCTCTCTCGGTCATATACGCGGCCGCAGCCAGTTTTTACTGCCTGTGCCGGTCCAAGCAGGGATCTGCCTGTTCCTGCCATTCTCCAGAACAGCCGGCTGTTTCCGCTGCCCGTGCCGGTCCCGGCAGGGACTTATCCGCTGACCGCCATCCCTCATGACGGCCGGCAGTTCAGATTTTATTATAGCGGTCGGCAGCTCAGATTTCTTTCTCCCAGTAACCGCCATCCCTCATGGCGGTTAGCGGCTCAGATTTCTTTCTCCCGGTGTCCGCGGTACAGCACCGCGGCGCCCAGGATCCCGGAAAGCACAAACCCCGCCGCAGCCAGCGCGGTCCGCCATCCGTCCCCGGAAGCCGCCAGGATCGCCGACCCGATGATGAGTCCCGCTCCCCAGACGGCGGCGGAAATTCTTCCCGTCAGGCTGCGCATCAGCACGCGCAGCCCCGCGTCGGCCCTCAGGCTGACGTCGGCGCGGCTCCGGCCCCTGACGAACTGCCGGATCGCCTCCGACGTCAGTTCAGGGATATCCGTCGCCTTCTTCGCGCCGGAAAGAAACTTTTTCCCGGTTTCCTGCAGTTCCGCCTTCATGCTGAAGTTCTGGCGGTAGTACTCCTCCGCCTCCTGCATGGCGATCTCCATGATACTGATCTCCGGGCTGATCTGCGACAGAACGCCCTCGGCCTGCGTCAGGCCGCGAACCAGCATCGACACTCCCTGCGGGAAGCGCAGGTGATTCTTTTTCATCACTTCCAGGACGTCGCGCAGAAAGCTGCCGATGCGGAAGCGCTTCAGGTCCGTGTACCCGTAATTGTGGATGATATCGTCGAGATCCCGGTAAAGGACGTCGCGGTCCGGGCGGCCCGTGAGTTCCACAATCGACAGCACCGCGTTCATCAGCCGCTCGGTATCGCGGTCCGCGATCGCGAGAACCGCCTCCATGCAGGTCCGGCGGTCCGTGTCCGAGAGGCGCCCCATCATGCCCATGTCCAGCCAGACGATCTTTCCTCCCTGGATCCGGACGTTGCCGGTGTGCGGGTCGGCGTGGAAAAAGCCGTCCCGGATCACCTGGCGGACAAAGTTGTCGGCGTACTTGCGCCCGATCTCGTCCATGTCGTAGCCCGCCTTGCGCAGATTCTCCACGTCGCCGATACTGTACCCGTCGATGTATTCCATCACAAGGACGTGCTCCGTCAGGTATTCCCGGTACACCTTCGGGACCTTGATGAACACGACGTCGCTGTTGTTTCTGGCGAGCTCCTCCATGTTGTCGGCTTCCTGCTGAAAATCCATCTCCTCGCGCGCGACGGCCCACAGCTCATCCAGCACATCCGAAAAGCTCACCAGGTTTTTCAGGCCGCCGACCGCCGGAAGTTTGCGCAGCGCCCGCCGCATCAGGCTGATGTCCGCCTCCATGCGCCGGTAGATGTTCCGGCGCTGGACTTTGACCACCACTTCCTCGCCGGACTTGAGGACGGCCCGGTGCGCCTGCGCGATCGAAGCCGAGCCCAGCGGCTTTTCATCGAATTCCCGGAAAATCTCTTCCGGCTTCTCCCCGCCGTACGCCTCTGAGACCAGCTCCCGCACTTCGGAATACGGCATGGGGTCCGCGTCCGAGTTTAGCCTTCGGAGGGCGTCGCAGTATTCCTGCGGGAGGATGTCCGAATGCAGCGACAGGATCTGTCCCAGCTTGATGTAAGTCGGGCCGAGGTCAGTGAGCACGTTCACCAGTTTTTCCGGCGTCATTCCGCGCATCACCTGGTTTTTCATCAGGATGCTGACGATCTCCCTGAAACGGTTCTCCTGTTCCTCCCCGGACATGCCGGCGGTGCTGTCAGGTTCTGCCATACTCACTCCTTTAACTGAAATCCGCGGCGGCGAAATTGCTCTCGCTGCCGCGGTCCGTAAGCTGTCACAGACTTTCCCCGGCGATTCTCACTCTCCGAGCTGTTTCTTCAGCGCCTCTTTCTCCTCCGGGGTCAGGCTCTTCACAAAATCGGAAAAGTCGCGGGTGCTGCCGGAATCCTTCTTTCCCCCGGATTCCTCCTCGGCCTGTTTCCCGGCTTTCTCCTCTTCCTTTTTGATGTTTTCCTCAGCCTTTTTGCCGGCTTCCTCTGTCTTGCGCTTCAGCTCCTCGTTGAGCACCTTGCCCTGTTCGACGGTGATTTTGCCTTTCTTCACCAGCTCGTCCAGGATTTCCTTCGATTTCTCGCCGGTCGCCGCAGCTGCGCCTACACCCGCAAGAAATACGGTTTTCAGAGCGTCCTCAAACTTGAAATCATCCTTGTCAGCCATCTTTTCTGCCTTTCTGCGTTCTGCCGCAATGCCCGGAAGCTATTCCCCGCTTCCGGTTAAAGATTGATCCATCCCCGGTTCACACCTCAGCAATGCCGGATACGGTAACTCCCTCCAGGCGGACAGCCGCCGGGACCAGCGTGTTGCCGTACTGCCGGGATTCCCGCGTCATCGTCATGCTCCGGATAAATTCTTTCATGCTGCCGGAGACGGATCCGCCGGATACCGGCGTCACCTTCCCGTTCTCATGCCAGTAGGCGAGGCGGATTTCTCCGGCAATGTTCCCGGTCATCCCGTTCACCTGGAAATCGGAAAATTCAACCACTTCCAGGAAGTTCCCCTGCCGTATTTCCTCCGCGCTTCTGGTTCCGCCGGAGAACACCGTGTTGGTGGGGATAAAGCTGCGCTCAAGCCCCAGGCGGCACGCGTACTGCCTGCTTCCCCAGTAATGTTCGCACACGCCGTCCGTCATCAGCCGCAGGCCGGTGACCGGCGCGCCTTCCTCATCCAGAAGAAAGTTTTTGGGGGAATTCGGCAGATACGGAACGGCGTCCACGGTCACCCGGTCGCCGTCAAAGCGGTCCGCCACGGCTTCGCCGGGCTTCCACTGCGAAATTCCCTGCACCACAGCCTGGGCGCTCAGATTCGTCAGGAACCAGTTGTAGATCGCCAGCATCTCATGGGAGGAGAAAACGACGGCCGATTTTTTCAGGTCCGGCGTAGGCTTTGTCAGCAGCCGGTCTTTCCCGCGGACAAGCTGGTCCTCAATCTCCGCCTTCAGGTTCTCCGTGCCGCAGGTTCCGGAATGGAACATCCGGTACATCTCGATCTCGCGCCCGTCTTTTCTGGCGTTGGTCACCACCTCGAGGCTGGACTGCGGGAAGCTCTCCGTTACGTCCGTCCCCTCCGAGGTGAGGATCCGGCGGGTGACGCTGTTGACGAAAATCTCATAGGAATTGATATCTTCCGTCGGCGTCTCGCGGATTCCCTTCATCAGCCGGATGAAATCCCCCGAGACGGAAGCGGCGTCGGTCCGCGCTCCTGTCCCGGCTTTGCCCGCGCCGGCGGCCGCCATGTCTTCCGCAAGCTTTGCGGCCTCCTCCTTCGTCACAGCCGGATTGAGCGTGTAGGCAGGGTTCCGGATCAGCCCCGCCTGCGCCTTCAGCCGCTCTGCCTCGCGGCGGATCTCCGCCTCCGAAGCGGTCGGCGGGATTTCCGCGGAAGCGTCCCCGACGATGACGGAGGTCCCGTTTTCCGTGTTCTCCTCAGAACGCACGTAAACCTTCACCTCGATGTGGCGGACATTCCGGACGCGGTTCTGGTCCAGCCGGTGGCGGATAAAGTAGAATTCCCAGCCGCGCACCGAGGTGTCCGTGATTTGCCAACCGTACACGCCGGATTCGGAGAGAACCTTTTTGATCGTTTCTACGACATTATCCGGCCCTGCGCCTGTCCCGGCCCCGGCGGACGCCTTCGTCCCGGCGGCATTATTCAGCCCGGTTCCCGCATCTGTTCCTGCTCCGGCGCCTGTGCCGGCCCCGGCGGACGCATTCTCCCCGGCAGAGGTTTTTGATCCGGCCGGCGCCTGCTGCGCCTTCACTTCACCGTTCCGCGCCTCCGCGCCGGTATATTTCTTTCCCGCAAGCGGGTGCTTCAGATACTGCTCAGCCATCATCCAAGCCTCACTTTCGTTTTCAGATAAGGCCCTCCGTCGGCCACCTTCACCCACTCTTTGTAACCCTTGCCGCAATAGCCGCAGCCGTCGACCTCGGTTTCGCCCGTCGCCATGCTTATATCTCCCAGCAGATCCGGCACATACCCGGTCAGAACCATCGGCGTGACCGTCTTCCCGGTAAGCTTTCCGTCCCTGATCTCGTAGCCCAGGGCGATGATGCACTGGATTCCCCAGTGCTTCGGGTCCTCCATGCCGCTCTGCGGCATATCCAGCAGATAGCCGTGCCGGATGGACGCGATCATCTCCTCCAGCGTGTCATGTCCCGGCTCAAACACCGTGTTGGTCATGCGGGTGTAGACCTTGTGCTCGAAGTTCTGGCGCTTCCCGTTTCCGGTGGGCGCGGTTCCGAGCCTCACCGCCGACAGGGCGTCGCAGATGCCGGTTTTGAGGATGCCGTGGTCGATCTCAACCGTATCCTGGGCCAGCGTTCCCTCGTCGTCGAAGGCGTAGCTGGTGACGTTTTTCGCGCACAGCGCGCCTTCGTGCATGGTCACGAGGTCCGAGGCCACCCGTTTCCCGATATAGTTTTTCCCGAGCGCGCGGTTTTTGACGAACATGTCCATCTCCACACCGTGCCCGAACGCCTCGTGCGCGATGATGCCGGAAACGCCCGGCGTCGTGATCACCTCGTACTCCCCGGGCTCGACGGTTCCCGCCCTGCGCATGGCCTCCGCGTTGCGCGCGGCCGTCTCCGCGATCTTCTCCGTCTGCGCGAACAGTTCAGGGCCGCACTGGCCGGAGTGCCCATCCGTCCCGAATCTCGTTCCGGCTTCCGTCCTCAGAAGGATGGTGACCCGCTCCTCCGAATAAACGTAGCTCTGGCGCAGATACCGGTTTTCCGTGAAGAACAGCTTGCTGATGTGCGTGGACTGCGCGCGGATCGAGCAGTCCAGCGCTCCCTCCACGGCAGCCGCGGTGCGGCTGCTGATCTCCGTAAACTGCGAAACCAGCGCCGCGGTATCGGCGGTCTCGGGAAGCTGCTCCGTCTCCATCTCCGCGAACACTTCCGCCGGCTCGTCCGGAACCGCCCCTGTCTCGTAAACCTCGGTGCCGGTCTGCCTGAGAATCTCCATCTGCGCGGAAAGCTCTTCCCGGATGCGGGCCGCCACTTCGTCCACGTTCTGATCGGTGAGATCGTTGAAGGCCGCCTCAGAATAGAGCCCGCCCTTCCGCACGCGGACAACCGTGCCGCGCTCTGTGGTCAGGTTGCGGTCCGAGACGGATCTCGCTCGCTGCGAAATCTGGATGGTAAAGCCCACGGAATCCGTGGACAGAAAGCTCACGTAGTCAAAGTCGGGGCGGAGAGCCGCGTACAGCCTGCGCAGCGCCGGTTCCAGCCCGGTCAGCCAGGATGAATAAGGTGCTTTCATAGATATCCCCTCCGTTAGTGATCAGTAATTCGTTATTCGCGATCCGCTTTTCGTGATCCGCGATCCGTAATCCGTTATTCGTTGATCGTGAATCATTATTGCCTGTTCGTTATCAGCGGTCAGTTATCGTGATCCGTTATTCGCGGCCAGCGATTAGCTGCCAGGCATCAGGGATCGCGGCCAGTCCCGCCGCTTCCGGCGGCGGGCGGCTGAAATCATAAATGTTTCCCTGAATGATGATACCGCAAAATCCGGGCGCGTGTAAAGGCGCATCAACCATGTTGAACAGCACCGCGACCGTACCAGCAAAATCCGGGCGGGTGTAAAGGTATGACGCCTGCCGCAGCGTCCGGGGCCCCCGCCGCGCCTGTCCTTTGCCGGAAACGCAGAACCCCCGGCAGCCGCGGCTTTCCCGCTGACCCGCAGCGGATCAGAACCCTCGGCGGATCAGGACTCACAGAAGTCTGTATCCATCACGATCTCCAGCTTGTAATCCGGGAACCGCTCCTGCACGTGCTGCACCGTCTGCCGGTAGACCGCCTGCCTGTCCGGCGCGTCAAAGCTGATGATCACGTCAAAGCGCATGCGCTTCTCCTTCTCATTCAGGTAGAAGCCGTGCATCTGCAGCACATACGGATCTGATTCCACGTAATCGCGGATTTCCTTCTCGACCTGCGCCGCGTGGTCGTTCTTCGTGTTCATGGAATAGATGCCGATCGCGGTCAGCAGCACATGGTTTTTGAGGTAAACCGCCACGGTGATCTGCCGCTCAAGCTCGTCGATCTGTCCGGCGTCCATGGTTTCCTTCACTTCGATGTGCAGGGAGCCGTTGTAGATATCCGGCCCGTAGTTGTGCAGCACGAGATCGTACACCCCGTGGACTTCGGGGAACGAAAGAACCGTTTCCCGGATCTCCCGGGCCAGGCTGGCGTCCGCGCGCTCACCCAGAATCCGGGACAGGGTATCCCTCAGCATATCGATGCCGGCCTTGACGATAACCAGGGCGATGACGACGCCGAGCCACGCTTCAAGCGAAACACTGGTTGTCAGGTAAATCACCGCTGCCGCCAGGGTCGAGAACGAGATCACGGCGTCCATCAGCGCGTCCTTGCCGGAGTTTTTCAGGGAATCCGAGGAGACTTCCTTTCCGACTTTCGTGACATAGCGCCCGAGAAAGATCTTGACCAGCACGGCCGCCGCCACGATGATCAGCGCGGGCGCCGTGTAGGAAGGGATTTCCGGATTGATGATCTTTTTCACCGACTTGGTGAACGACGTGATGCCGGCGTAAAGCACCAGAATGGCGATGACCATCGCGCTGAGGTACTCTGTCCGCCCGTGGCCGAACGGGTGCTCCCTGTCGGCAGGGCGCGCGGCCAGCCTGGTCCCGATGATCGTCGCGATGGAGGAGCCGGCGTCCGAAAGGTTGTTCACCGCGTCCAACGTGATCGCGATTGAATGAACCAGCAGCCCGACAATCGCCTTGAAGGCGGCGAGGCTCACATTGGCGAGGATTCCGATCACACTGGTGCGGACGATCTTTTTGTCTCTCGCGGCGCGGTCTTCCAGAATTGTCCCCTGGTCGAACGCTCCGAAATCTCCCGCTGCCATATCCACCGCTGAGGCATTTGCCGCCGCGGTTCCCTCCGCTGTATTCCTGTTCAGCGTCTCCGCGCTGCTGTTGGTTTTCTCACTGTTATCCATACTGTTTCCTCCTGGCTAATCTGCGGGCCAGTCCCGCATTATTACAGATGGCAGGCCAGAATTGCCTGCCATCCATATGCCGCCTGCCCGGCGCTGCCTGTCAGCCGGCAGACCCGCAACCCCTCAGGATTCCGGAGCTGTAAAGCCGCGGAAACCGGGAAGATCCGAAGAGTCGGCAACAGTGCCGGACAATTCGGCATATTTAGAGTATTTTAGCATTTCTGACAGAAAAAACAAGGGAACGCATAGGATCGGCATGAACAATACAGCTGGCATACCGCGCCTCCCCGCGCCGCGATTTCTGACGCAGTGGAATCCATCGGCTGGGATTCAGGATGGCGTATTGCCCCTCCCCGCGCCGCGGTATTGTTATGTCCAGAATGGACACGTTTCCAACCCTGCTCAGATTCCAATATGCGAAGTGAGAACCTCAGGTGCGGTCCTGCCAGAATCCCGGAAAAACATCCCCGCTCAGATCCGGGTACGCAAAGTGAGCCCTGCGCGCTTGCATTCGCTGTTTGCGGTGTTAAAATAGGCTCGTTGCGGCGCTGAAAGCGCTCTCGTAAACAGACTGACCGCTTTCGTCATGTGACTTCGACGCCGCGCTGCCAGCTGCATGAATTGCGGCATTCGGTGATCAGGAGCAGCTCAGATATCGCCGTTTCTGGTATTGAGACCGTCCGATGGACCGTCCCGCCGCAGGCGCGCAATTGCCCGCCGCAGAGGCAACTCCGGGACGGTACTCCGGGACGGTGTTCCGCAGCGGCAATCCACGGCAGCGCAGATGGTACTCTGCGGCAGCTCGGATAGCACTTTACAGCGACACTATAACAACAGCACTCTGCAGCAGGTTTTTCCCGCCGCGGCGGAACTCTGCGGCAGGTGCAGCAGGAATTTTATGGCAGATTATTCAGAAACCACACTTTCCCGGGCCGGACAGGTTCAGCATACGCTCCTCCTGGTGCTGACGGCCCTGATCTGGGGCATGGCTTTCGCCGCCCAGTCCATCGGCGCGGAGTATGTCGGCGCTTTCACGTTTCTGGCGGCGCGAAGCTGGATCGCGGTGATCGCTCTTCTCCCCGTCATCCGACTGACCGATTGGAAAAAGCAAAAAGAAGGGCGCCCGACCGGCGCGCCGTCCACCGCGAAAGACCGCGGGAATCTCAGAACCGCGTCTCTTTTATGCGGTTTCTTCCTTTTCGCGGCCAGCGCGTCCCAGCAGATCGGCATCGCCTACACCACCACGGCCAAAGCCAGTTTCATCACCGCCCTGTACTGCGTCGTGGTCCCGGTCATCTCCATTTTTCTGGGAAAACGGCCGGACAAAAGGATCTGGCTTTGCGTCGCTCTGTCTGTTGCCGGCCTGTATCTGCTCTGTTTTCAGGGAGCGGTGCGTCCGTCCGCCGGCGATCTGGCGCTTCTTCTGTGCGCGGTTCTCTTCGCCCTGCAGATTCTGACGGTGGATCACTACGAAACCTCGGTCGACGGCATCCGCCTCTCCGAGGGCCAGTTTCTGGTAACCGCCGTCTTTGCGACGATCGCGGCCCTGTTTTTCGAAAAGATCACACCGGAAACCCTGGCGGCCGCGCTTCCGGCCATCCTGTACGCGGGGCTTTTCAGCAGCGCCGTCGGCTACACTCTGCAGATTGTCGCGCAGCGGGGCCTGGACCCGACCATCGCGAGCCTGGCCATGTGCCTGGAAAGCGTGTTCGGCGCGCTATCCGGCTGGATCTTCCTGCACCAGACGATGACGCCGCGGGAGATCGCCGGCGCCGGGCTGATGTTCGCCGCGATCGTTATCGCCCAGTTTTTGTAGAAACTTTCCGGGAATTGCCGGAATTTCGTCTTACAAGATCATACGTAATAACAAATCACGCCTTATAAAATTATAACTTATAAAATTATAAGATATGAAATTTCTCATGTTATTCAGACTTCGCTGAACTTAAATTTCATAAGGCCTGATAATGCTTCAAAAATCCGCAGTAAATTCCGGATCACTGTAAAGGGGATATCCATGAGTCAGAACATTTCCGCCGCAGGCGGCCTGAAAGGAAACGCGAAGCAGCCGGACTACCGGTCGACCATCCACGCCTGCTACCTGGGCTACGTCGTTCAGGCGATCGTCAACAGCTTTCTGCCGCTTCTTTTCATCACCTTCGAGAAACAGTACGGGCTCAGCCTCCGCCAGGTTACCCTGCTGACGACCTTCAACTTCGGCCTGCAGCTGCTGATCGACCTGCTCTCCGCGGGGTTCGTCGACCGCATCGGCTACCGCGCGGCGGTCATCCTCGCCAACGCGGCGGCTGCCCTGGGGCTGCTCTCCATCACCGTTCTCCCCGATCTGCTGCCCTCCCCGATGGCCGGCTTTGTGATCTCCATCCTGATCTACGCCTTCGGCGGCGGACTGATGGAAGTGCTGATCAGCCCGATCGTCGAATCCTGTCCGACGGACAACAAGGAAGCGGAAATGAGCATGCTCCACTCCATGTACTGCTGGGGCGTTGTGGCGGTGGTCCTGATATCTACTCTGTTCTTTCACTTTTTCGGTATCACGAACTGGAAGATCATGGCCCGGCTGTGGATCCTCGTCCCTGCCGTCGATCTCCTGTTCTTCACCCGGGTTCCGATCCTGCCGCTGATTCCCGAGGGTGAGCATGGCCTCACTTTCCGCGAGCTGGCCGGAAAATCCGTCTTCTGGCTGTTCTTCATCATGATGCTCTGCGCCGGCGCCAGCGAGCAGGCGGTGAGCCAGTGGGCTTCCGCCTTTGCGGAATCCGGCCTCCACATCAGCAAAACGATGGGCGACCTTCTGGGCACGATGATGTTCTCCATCACCATGGGAACCTCGAGGGCTATTTTCGGAAAATTCGGCGACCGGCTGGACCTCACCCGCTTTATGATGTTCTCGGCCATCCTGTGCGTCATCAGCTACCTGATGATCTCCCTCGGGCAGTCGCCGGCAGTCGGGCTCGCGGGATGCGCGGTCTGCGGCTTCGCCGTCGGAATCTTCTGGCCCGGCACTTTCAGCCTGGCCTCCGCCGGCATTAGAAACGGCGGCACCCTGATGTTCGCGCTCTACGCGCTGGCAGGGGACGTCGGCTGCATGTCCGGCCCGACCATCGCAGGCCAGATCGCCGCCGCAAACGGCAACAGCCTGAAGATCGGAATCCTTTCCGCCATCGGCTTCCCGGTGATGATGCTCATCGGAATTCTGGTGCTGCGCCGGCGAAAACAGAATCAGAACAATCCTGAAAACCGAAAATAGTCTCAAAAGCTGAAGGCTATCCCGAAGATTGCGGAAAGAAATCCAGAAATCCAGCGAACAAATCCAAGAATCTGAAACATATCCTGTGAAATGAAATGTCCCTTCTCAAGCCGGCGCAATACGGCAGAGAAGGGATTTTTCAATCACTATTCAGGTTTTTGTATAGATTTTCTGTATAGGTTATCTCTATTGTATAGTTTTTTTTTCAAGCGCCCGGAATCGGCCGGCTCAGATCATCAGAAAAACCAGGACGCCCATGGCGATCCCGTCCGCGATCAGCGGAACCATCGCCGCATAAAAAGCCCTGTGCTCCTCCATCCGGTAATACAGAACATACAGAACGATTCCCACCGCGAAGGCCGCCGCGATCACGGCACACTGGACAAAAAATTCAGGGTCGGACAGACGGCCGGCTCCGTTCAGGGAATTGATCACGCACAGTTCGAGGACAGTCCATCCGGTGATCAGCACGAGTTCAGTCGTGACCCTGCGGTGCAGCAGCCGGCCGGTCACCAGCAGCAGTACGATATATGCCGCAATGCCTGCCGCCGCGACGGCCGCGCCGTTCAGCTTTTCGCTGCTCTTCGGGATTTCGTTGAGCCCGATGACAGACAGCACCAGTCCGGCGATTCCGCAGACCGCCGTGATCAGCAGGAGGAGTCCCCGGTAACCGCCCTCGCGGTTGACCTCCGTTCCCGGCTGGAAGGAAACGCCCCACCAGATCAGGTAAAAAACACAGCATACAATCAGCAGGATCTGCCCTGCCTGAATCTGCTGGTACGCGCTCATATCGCTCCTCTCCCCTCCAGCCTCGGATGCGGCGGCTGGCTCCGGTAAAAATTTATCTGAATGACATTGATTCGTGATTTCCGGTTTTCTCCGGAAATCCCATGCGTCTGTCCTGTGCTATTCCGTCAATTTTTAGGAAAGCCTTAACGGCGCTCAGCCCATAATCTCCCTGATGATCTGCACATCCTGGGCCAGCGCTTTCGCCGGCAGCGTGTTCTCCGTGACAATCCACCCGGTATATCCGCTGTCGCGGATTTTCGTCAGCTGCTCCAGCGCCTTGCCTTTCCCATGCCCGAGAAAAACACTCCGGGGCTTTCCGAAGAGATCCCGGAAATCCTTCACATGGATCTCGCAGATCTGCGGGAGCAGCTCCTCAAGCATCCTGATGGGATCTCCGAAATTCATCATCACCGGGTTAGCCGTATCGAAGTAAATGCGGAAATTCCCGCGGTCCACAGCCTGCAGCAGTTCTTTATCCTTTTCCAGCGGCAGGCTGGTCTCCGCTCCGACCGTCAGGCCCGCGCTTTCCGCCATCCCGCAGACTTTCTGCAGGAAACCGGTCATCCGCTGAAAGCTCTCCGGCGTATTCAGTTCCATACCGCCGAAACAGGGAATCACCAGAATGTCCGCGCCGAGAATCACCGCGGCCCGGACAGCCCTGTTCACGGTCTTCAGGGCAGTCTCCGCCTCTTCCGGCGTGCGCACCTGCAGAGCGTTCAGGGCGAGCGACGGGACTCTCAGCCCTTTCTCGGCAAACGCGTTGACGTACCTTGCCAGTTTGCCTTCCCGGCGGAGGTCATTCTGCGGATACCACAGCCCGAAGTCCATGGCGACGCCGTCGTATCCCAGCTCTGCCGCCCGCGCGCAGCCCTCCGGGCTCTGGTCTTTCAGGCACCACTGGCAGACCGCGATTTTCGTTTTATTTTTTCGGTTTTCCATATCTCAAAACAGCCTTTCTGTATCAATTATCCATGCGCAGAGCGGGCCCGAAAAGGTAAAAATTCTTTTTCTCTCCCCATCAGGCCGCTCTCCGTCTTCCTGTATTTTAGCAGAGCACAGGCAGGTTTTCCATAATCAACCGCATCATCCAATTGTACAACTTCTCTGGCTGGAAACGCCTCAACAGATATCAGGATCATGTTCAGGGCCGGTTCCAGATCATACTGGTTTCTGATCATGCTATACTGAACACAGGATAACCTCTGACTGATTTCCAGCATACCCCGGAAAGGAAACGGCAATGTACAACCAGCAGCTTAAAACTTTTATCGCCGCCGCGGAGACGGGCAGCTTTTCGAAAGCCGGTGAAAAGCTTTACATCACGCCTACAGCCGTGATCAAACAGATTAACCTTCTGGAAGAAAGAATGCAGGTCCGCCTTTTCTGCCGGACAAACAAAGGCGTCACTCTCACCAGAGCCGGGGAGTCGTTTTACAAAGACGCGAAATATCTTCTTCAATACATGGATGATTCGGTTCAGCGGGCGCGGCAGGCCATGCGTGAGGAAGAGGCCGTCATCCGTATCGGCACTTCTCCGATGACGCCGGCTCAGGTTCTTTTCGACCTTTGGCCTTCCCTCCATGAAGAGTTTTCAGGCCTGAGGTTTCAGCTTGTCCCTTTCGAAAACACGCCGGAAAACGCGAAAGAAATTCTTGAACACCTGGGCGATCACATCGACATGGTAGCCGGTGTTTTTGACCAGGATCTTCTGAATCAGCGAAAGTGTCAGGGATTGATCCTGAGAAGAGAACCCATCTGCCTGGCCGTCTCGCTGAATCACCCTCTGTCGGCCAAAAAGCGCCTGACCATGCGGGATCTCCGCGGGCAGAGCATTATGCTGATCCGGCCCGGCGCGTTTCAGGAAGTGGACCTGCTCCGTGAAGAGCTTAAAACACGGTATCCGCAGATCCGTCTCGAGGAATTCCCCTTTTACAGTACCGCAGTATTCAATCAGTGCGAACAGGGCGGCAGCCTGCTGATGGCTGTCGAATGCTGGAAAAATGTTCATCCGCTGCTCAGGATCATTCCGGTCGACTGGGATCATTCCCTCCCCTTCGGTCTGCTGTATTCCTCTCATCCCTCGGACACCGTGCAGAACTGCATTGATATCATCAGAAAACTGTGATTTGCCCCGCCTGAACGCTGCCGCTTTTCAGGCGGGGTATTCTGGCGCATTGATAACCCTTTTATAACCCCAGGGTTAACGCGCGATGATTTTTCTGAACTTCCGTTCTTTTCTCCCCGAACCTAAAATCAGGCTGTAACCAGAACAATGGTTTTCGGATCGAAAGCATCTGGAGCAGATGCGCAGAGCGAAGGAGGAAAAGATGGAGTACAAAACGCTGAATGACGGACACAGAATGCCGATGGAGGGCTTCGGCGTATACCGCGTAACCGACAAAGAGGAATGTGAGCGCGTCACCTATCAGGCAATCAAAATCGGATACCGCCTGCTGGATACCGCGGCGATCTACGGCAATGAGGACGCTCTGGGCAATGCGGTGAGAAAAGCCATCAGCGATGGCCTGGTCGCCAGAGACGACCTGTTTATCACATCCAAGATCTTCCCAACCGATATGATGTCCTACGACACCGCCAAAGCAGCCATTGACGAGTCCCTTCAGAAGAGCGGGCTGGATTATTTTGATCTTTACCTGATTCACCAGCCGTTCGGCGACTATTTCTCCGCGTGGCGCGCCATGGAGGACGCGAAGAAGGAAGGAAAAATCCTAAGCATCGGCGTATCCAACTTCTTTCCGAATCTTCTCGCCAACTTCTGCGAGACCGTAAAGACCATCCCCGCCGTCAACCAGATTGAAACCCACCCGTGGTATGTGCGCAATCAGGATCTCGGCGAGGCGCGCCGGTACGGAACAGCCGTCGAAGCGTGGGGTCCCCTCGGCGGAACAAGATATCACGCGGATGAATCGGACGTCCTGAAGCAGATCGCGGAGAAATACCACAAGTCGCCTGCTCAGATTGTCCTGCGGTGGAACATCGAAAGAGGCGTCATCATCATCCCGAAATCCGTTCACGAAGAACGGATCCGCCAGAATATCGATATCTGGGATTTCAGCCTTACCAAAGATGAGGTTCAGCTGATCAGCACGCTCGATACCAACGGCATCGCTACCAGCACCCGCCGGAATGATCCCGATCATGTCCGCCTGATTTTCGAGATGGGACGCAGCAGCAAAAAGCAGTGATAATCAGGTTTTCTGACATTCCCTCGGGAACGTCGCTTTGCGGCCGTGAATCCGCGGCAGGCGGGTTTCCTGACGTCTCGCAAGGAAACGTCGCCTTACAGCCGTAGATCCGCAGCAGGCGGTTTTTTCCTGACGCTCCCGCGGGGAAACGTCATCTTGCAGCCGTAAATCCGCGGCAGGCGGGGCTCCTGGCGTTCCCGCCGGGGAACCGCGGCTTTCCCGCCACACCTGCCGCTGCCTTCAGATGAAAAAAGGCAGATGAAAAAAATGATCAAAATCAGGGAATTATTACTCTCAGGCATTCTTGCTTTTACCTGTCTTTGCGCCTACGCAGGATTACCTGGCGGAAGGCCGGTTTCTGCCGCTGAAACGGAGGGTGATGATATGGCAGACAGCTCCAATAATAATGAACAGGATCCCACTGTGGTTTCCGTCACCGGCGGAACCATTCAGGGCGAAGTCAGCGATGGCGTTTATCGCTTTCTCGGCGTTCCCTATGCCGAGGCCAGAGAGCTTTTCATGCCGGCGGAAGAAGTATCCGCGTGGGACGGAATCCGCGACGCGTCTGAATACGGCCCGGTATCCTATCAGAGTCCGCTGGCGGGAAATTCCGGCACGGATTCCGCGGATTACAGCAACAACTGCCAGAACCTGAACATCTGGACGCCTGGCACCGACGGCGAAAAGCGTCCCGTTATGGTCTGGATTCACGGAGGGGGACTGGCCTTCGGCTCTGCAAACGAAACTGCCTATGACGGCGCGAATCTGAGCAGAAACCAGAATGTCGTTGTCGTCGGCGTGAACCACAGACTTGGCGTCTACGGCTTTCTCGATCTTTCCTTCGCGGATGAAAAGTACAAAGAATCCGACAACCTCTGCATCCTGGATATCATTGACGCCTTGGAATGGATTCAGGAGAACATTGAAAAATTCGGGGGAGATCCCGACAACGTCACCCTATTCGGGCAGTCGGGCGGCGGCGTAAAGATCATCGCGCTGATGTCCTCTCCTTACGCAAAGGGTCTCTTTCAGAGGGCTGTCATCGAGTCCGGGGCGACCGACCGCCAGGGAGTCACCTTCACCAGAAAAGAGGTCAGCCTTGCGCTCGGCCGTGAGATCCTGAAAAACCTGGACATCCCGGAAAACCATCCGGAACAGCTTCAGCAGGTTTCCAATTCAGATCTGCAGAACGCCGCCAGCCTTGCCGTACAGACCATCGGCGAAGAGTATCAGATTCCGCAGTCAATCGGAACCGGCTTTTCCTACGAATGGGCGCCGGTAGTCGACGGGAATATCATTCCGGAGGACCCGGTTACGGACAATGGTTTCACAGAGGCCGCGAAAGACTGCACGATCATGATCGGTTCCAATCTCAATGAATGGAACCTGTATTTCCCGGATCTGCTGAAACAGAATGTCACGGATGAGGTCAGAGAGGCTTATCTCTCGGCCTACCCGAATGAAGATCCCGATGGAGCCTCAAACGTGGATACCCTGCTCCGCCTTCCCGTCCTCAACGTGACCGCTCATAAGGCAGATCAATACACCAGCGGCGGCGCGCCTGTGTACAGTTACATTTATACAAAACAGGAACCCGCCTACGGCGCTTACCACGGCGCCGAGCTGCCCTATGTTTTCGGAAACGGCTCCGGGGCTTCGGATCAGGACTGGACAAAGGTTATCCAGTCGATCTGGGCGTCCTTTGCGAGAACCGGCGTTCCAACGGTCCCCGGCGCGGATACCTGGGAGCCTTATACGCGGGAAAATGGCGCCGTGATGATTATTGACGACGAATCTTATCTGGCGTACCACCATGACGAAAAGCTGCTGAGTCTGCTCGCGCCGGATTACGAATGGTAAGCTCTGCACAGGCAAAAACGGTCGGCTGCAGCGGATATCCGAGGAGCTCATCTTTCGTGCATCTTTTGAGTTTGCATTGAAGGATTCATTGACGCTTCATTGCGATTTGCTATAATGCATAGCAGTTATAAAAGCAAATGAATGGAGCATCGAAAAATGAGTGATATAACCAAAGAAAAAAATGAGGCAATCACAGCCGGACAAGCCGCACTCGAAAGTCTTCACAATGTAGAGCGGTATCTGAACAACGCCCGCGGCTGGGGCGCTGTTGATCTTCTGGGCGGCGGCCTCATTTCCGGCATAATGAAACATTCCAGCCTGAATTCAGCTTCGCAGGCATTATCCCAGGCAAAACACGATCTCGCTGTATTCGAGAGAGAGCTGAAAGACCTGGAGAACATCCCTGATCTTAAGATTCATGTCGGTGACTTCCTCACATTTATCGATCTGTTTGCCGACAATTTCTTTGCCGACGCGCTCGTGCAGTCAAAAATCAATGAGTCCAGACGTCAGGTCGAGGAAATGATCAACCGGATAGAAAATATTCTTGATCAGCTTCAGGCCATCTGACAGGCGAAAATCAATCAAATTTACAGCTGTAGTTTGTCAGTTTTCTGGCGTGACTCCACGTGCTATGCGAAGGACTGCCGGAAGTCAGGCATCGGTCTGTATGCTGTTTTCTTTCACGGGACTCAGATCCGTACACGAGGAGGAATCACCGGGCTTACATTCTGCGATGACGTGATGCTGAACCAGGAACCGTACACGGAGAGGAATCGCCGGAATTTCTGACCCGCAAAAACATCCGTTCAATCTTTACCGCTGTCCTTCCGCGGGCCGATCCTGTACCTCCTGCGGTACTCGGAGGGAGACATCGAAACCATTGCCGTGAAACGGCTGGAAAAGTGACTCCGGCTGCTGAAACAGAAGCGGCTGCTGATTGACGAAATGCTTTCGTCCGTCGTCGCGAGCAGAATCTTTGCCCGGGCAATTCTCCTCTCCAGCAGATAATCAGAAGGTGACAGATAACAGGAAAATCCGGAAAGGCTGAAAATGACTGAAAACAGATCAAATCACGACAGGTACGAGGGAAGTCCGGATGCGGGCTCCCTTTTTGTTTCTTCCGCAAAGTGGATTACGCCGGAAACCGAAATTCAACCGGAAGTGCGCAGACCAGCGGGCTATCTGAGAAAAACCTTTGAGGCCGCGCCGAAGCCCGGCTGCCACGCGCTTCTCCGCTGCACAGCGCACGGGCTATATAAAGTATTTCTCAACGGCGTTCCCGTTACCAGCCATCTGTTCACCCCCGGCGTCGACGACTACCGCAAGCGCCTCGCTGTCCAGGAGTACGATGTGACGGATCTCCTGAAAGACGGAAGCAATGAGATCACGGCGGTTCTCGGCGACGGCTGGTACCGCGGCTGCATCGGCATCGACAGTGTGCGGAACTTCTACGGAAAAGATCTCAGTTTTCTGGGAGAAATCCGCTGTTCGGACGGCAGCCTGCCGCTCGTTTCAGACGAAACCTGGGAAGGATCCCAGGAAGGTCCGATCCGCATGACCGACCTCGAGCAGGGAGAAAGTTACGACGCGCGAAGGGAAGTCATTGCCGGATGGCATCCGGCCGTGCCCGTCGCGGGAATGGACGGGGAGCGGGAAAAACTCTACCTGTCCGACGCGCTTCCCGTTCTGGAGAAAGAAAGCTTTGAAGGCAAAATCATCAGAACGCCGAACGGCGAAACGGTTATCGACTTCGGGCAGAACCTGGCGGGATACGTCGAGATCACGGCAGAGGCGCACGAAGGGCAGGAAATCCGCCTGATCCACGGCGAGACGCTGGATCGGGGCGGAAACTTCACCAACGCGAATTTCCAGCCCGGCAGCCGGAATCCGCAGGGCATCCGCCAGGAAATCCTCTACATCTGCAAGGAAGGGATGAACCGGTACAAACCGTCCTTCTCGATTTTCGGATTTCGGTACGCGAAGCTGGAAACCGATATCCCGGAGGACCGGCTTTCTTTTCGCTCCCGCGCGGTGTATTCCGACATGGCCGAAACCGCGGAGTTTCACAGCTCCGACCGGGATCTGGACCGCCTGTTTGAAAACTGCCTGTGGAGCATGAAGTCGAATTTCTGCGACATTCCGACGGACTGCCCGACAAGGGAGCGGGCCGGCTGGACCGGCGACGTGGGCGTTTTCGCTCCTACAGGGCTTATGCTGATGGACTGCGCTCCCGTGCTGGAAAAATGGCTCCGCATCGTGCGCGACGACCAGTGCGATGACGGCTCGATTCCCTTCATCTGCCCACCGGAAGGGCAGAGCGGCCAGTTTGCGCAGTATCTGCGCGCTTCCGTCGGGTGGGGCGACGCCTGTGTGCAGGTTCCCTGGGCCGTCTATGAGATGACCGGCGACCTGTCCGTGCTGCACGACAATTACCCGACGATGGCCCGCTGGGTCCGCTTTCTTGAGCGGCGGGCAAAACAGCGCCGCAGTCCCGACCCCTTCGACGGCAATCCTCTGCAGGACTATATCATCAACGTCGGCATGGATTACGGCGAGTGGAGCGAACCCGGCGTCGACATGCGGACCGTCATGCAGCAGGCCTACACCAACGGGCAGCCCGAGATCGCGACCGCCTATTACGCGCATTCCGCGGGACTTCTCTCCCAAATCTCGGCTCTCCTCGGCGAAACGGACGACGCGGCGTATTTCGGCGGCCTCAGCGCTAAGGCCCGCGACGCCTGGCGCAGCGTGTATCTGGTCAGCGGCCATATCCGCTCGGAGCGAGCCTGCTCCTTTGTCCGGCCGATCGCCTTCGGGCTGCTCACGCCTGAGGAGGAACAGGCCGCCGCTGACGATCTCGACGCGTTGATCCGCCGGCGCAATTACACCGTCGGAACCGGCTTTCTTTCCACGCCGTATCTTTGCCCTGTGCTGGCCGCGCACGGCCACACCGAAACCGCTTATCGGGTGCTGCTGCAGCATCAGTGCCCCGGCTGGCTTTACGAGGTAGACCAGGGGGCTACCACGGTATGGGAGGACTGGGACGCCATTGCCTCGGACGGAAAGATCCACAGTTCACTCAATCATTATTCCAAAGGATCCGTTGCGCTTTTCATGATCCGCGACATGTGCGGCATCTATTACCGCTTCGATTCCGTCAGGATCTGCCCGCATCCGTATCCCCTCCTCCGGCACGCCGAAGCGCTCTATCGCTCGCCGGCCGGCCCGATCCGCTCCGGATGGGAATTCAGCGCTGACGGAAAAGAGATCACCTATCGGATAGAGATTCCCGAGGGGATGACTGCAGGACTGGTTCTCCCCGGCGGAGAACACGGAGAACAGCTTGCTGCCTCCGGCAGCGCCCCGGCACAGACCCTGAACAGCGGTCGGGAAGCGAATTCTGATGATCTTCCGCAGGTGCTTCATGGTGGAAAATACGTATTCAGAAGAGCATGGCCAGACGGCATGAACCCCGAAAACAGCTCCAAATAAATGATCATTCAGCCCGATAACAGCCAAAAAACGACAGATGGTTCGGCCCTAAAGACGGCACAGAACGGCAATCGCTCCAGCCGGATTCTCATATGAAACAGGCCACTGCCAGGCAGGCACAGAAGGGAAATCCTCACGGAACTCCGCCCGTCAGGGTATCTGCTTCCGTACAGACAGGCACACAGGGAAACTGGATCCAATCGGAGGTCCAGGAGGCCGCAGAAGGGTCAAGACAGGCATACAAGAGAAACTGAGGCGCCGGCCGGCTGGATCTCAAAGTTAAAATAAACCACTGAATATCTTAATATCCGGGACTGACTTCCCGAAACGCGCACCGTATGATAAACACGCTGCAAACCTGAACAATCAGCAGCCGCCGTCAGGTTTGCTCCGTGCGGACAAGAGTACGCACAGGAAACACAGAAAGTGTTATCTATCGGGAAATAACGGGAAAACGTGGAAGGGAGCCGGATGATGATGCGGAAAAAATTCATTTCCGTTATATTATTGAGCCTGATGATCCTCGCAGGATGCTCAGACGCGTCGGATCAGGGGAGCACCGTGAGCAGCCAGAATGCTCCCGGCACATCCGCGGGGACGGAATCCCTGACGAAGGCACAGGAACAGACAACGGGACAGACTCAGGAGCAGATTCCGAGCGCGGTAAGCGAAGAACTTTCTTCAGATACTGCTGAGACTGAAACAGAAAGCGGGGATGAATCATCTTCGTCTGCTGCGGACTCCGGATCGTCAGGCACGGACAAAACCGGCAATAGCAAAACTTCCGCGGCTTCGGATCCGGCGGAGACCGACGGCGCGGAAACCCCCGGTTCATCTGAATCGGCAGAAACCGCCATCGCCGTAACTGTCGGGACATCAGACCCGTCGGAAACCGACAGCGCGGAATCTGCTGCCGATTCCATCGTGATCTGGTTTTCGCTCGCCGGAGAGCAGTACGGCGTCGGGGAAATCACGGAAGGGAACACCGCGATCATAGCGGATATGATCGCTGAAAAAACCGGCAGCGACACCTTTGAGATCGTGCCGGTGACGCCGTATCCGACCACACTGCAGGAACTCTTTACTGTGGCTGAAGCTGAACAGGCGGAAAACGCCCGTCCGGACTACCAGGGAAATGTGGAAAACTGGGATTCCTACGATACTGTTTACCTGGGCTACCCGCTTTGGTACAATGACCTGCCGATGATCGTATATCATTTTCTGGAAGATCATGATTTTTCGGGAAAAACCATCTGCCCCTTCAATACCAGCGGGTCGGAAGGCCTGATGGGAACGGTCCAGACGATTCAGGAGATCTGCAGCGGGGCACAGGTGACGCAGGGGCTGGCTGTTTTAGGCGCAACCGCGCAGCAGGACCGTACCGCGGCGGAAGCGGCCGTCGACGCGTGGCTGGAAGAACTGCAGCAGTGAGCGGCCTGCTCAGGTCAGCACTTTGTACATGACGTGGATATCCTCATATCTGCGGTCTTTGTTGAGGAATCCTCCGGGAATGATTCCAAGGTCGACGAATCCTTCCCTGAGATACAGGTCATAGGCATGGACGTTGGAAGCCACAACCGCGTTGAACTGCATAATGCGATAGCCGGCCTTTTTCGCCTGCAGAAGGCTGTCCCAGACCAGCTTTTCGCCGATATGCTGTCCGCGGATGTTCCGGTCGACGGCGTAGCTCGCGTTAGCGATATGGCCGACCCTGCCTATATTGTAAATCAGATCTGGACTCAAAAACATAAAATAGCAATGCGGACGCAAGGTGAGCACAGATGCCCTTCAAAACCCGGATCCCCTCTCACAGAATATCATATCCATGATCGGAAAGGGCTTTCAGCGCCTTCTCAAAGTTTTCCCGCTTCACCAGGATGTAATCCGTGTTGAAGGTAGAGACCGCAAAAATGCCAATCCTGTTCGCGGCGAGGATTCCCGAGATTTCCGAGAGTATCCCGATCAGCGAAAAATCCAGCGTTCCCTTTATCCGGAACGCTTTCCAACCGTCGTCACGGATTCTGGCGTTCCCCGGAACCTTCGCGGTTTCGCAGACCAGGGAGATTTCCTCATCTGTTCTTCCGATAAAATAGAATCCGAGATTCATGTCCAGATCCCTGACGTCCGATACCTGACAAACCGAAAGATCAGAATCTATCTTTTGCAGCTGCATTACTCATCACAGTCCTCTGTCAGTGCCGCTTTCAGCGATTCCATAGAATCGTATCCCGGTGTATCAGGATCCCGGGAAATCCTTCTGGCTTCTTCCATTGCCGCAATAGTTTCCTCGTTATATTTCGGTCTTTCAACCTTAAAAGGAAGCCCATCGTGAAGAATGCACTGACGCAGAAAGATACTGACGGCAGCAGACAGATCAAGACCGAGGTCTTTGAGCAGTTCCTCTGCCTGATCCCTGACCTCCTTATCGACGCGGACCTGAATGATCTCCTCAGACATACAGCTATTTCCTCCCACTGAAACTTCAGGTATCAGGATCTCACTTTTACTGAACAGGACCGCCTTTCCGGCCATAAAGATCCTGTCCCCCTCCATCCTGCAGTATAAGGTGCCTCCCCTGGGGGACGCCTGATAAGCCACGAGTTCGTTCTTGCCCAGCTTCTCCGCCCAGTAGGGAATGATATGGCAATGTCCCGAGCCGCAGACAGGGTCTATCGGAGTACCGTCTTTGATACAACGGCAATCTGTAGTTCCCTGATGGGAGAAGCACAAAAAGGCTTGAAATAAAGGCATTTCTGCCGTGGGAGCGTTCCGCCAAGCCACTGCCCGACGCTGG